>CAZCOA010000040.1:0-5439 GCA_964500225.1 uncultured Anaerolineaceae bacterium
GTGGCACCGGCGGGGGGGGGCGGGGCTGGGGCGGTTGCCTGGGAGCCCGTACCGGTCCGAGGGGCGGCTGAGGTCGCCGGTGATCGATCTGGCGTCGGGGGCGGAGGGGTCGGCCATGGCGCTTCCGGGGGCGGTGGTGCTTCGGTCGGTGAGGCTCGATGCGGAGGCGGAGACGCCGGAGGGGACGGCCGTGGGGCTCCAGGTGCGTAGCGGCCCGTGCCCGGTGTACGACGCGGCGCAGTGGTCGCCGTGGCGTCGGGCGGACGAGGCGGGGCCGCCCGGGCATCGGTACGTTCAGTGGCAGGCGACGCTGCGGTCGTCGCAGGCGTGCGTGACGCCGACGCTGCGCGCGGTGAAGGTGGCGGCGGAGGTATCGTTGGAGCAGCCGTCGTGGGCGGGACGGGCGCGGATCGTGGCGGCGGAGAATCCGGAGATTCGTTACACGTCGATGCCGTTTGCTTACGAGGATTTCCGTCATCCGAAGCTGGCCGAGTTGCGAGCGAAATACAAGTTGGACGAGGTGGCGGCTCCGGGCAAGACGGAGTTCGAGAGGCTGTTGTTGCTGCGCAACTGGGTGTCGGCGCAGTGGAAGTACAAGCCGGCGACGGACGGATACCCGGCGTGGGACGCCGACGAGATACTGACGCAGAAGAAGGGGTTCTGCGTGCAGTACGCGATCGTGTACATGCAGTGCTGCCTGAGCCTGGGGTACAACGCGCGGTTCGTCTTCGGGTACCATCCGGGGGTGATGGACACGGGCCACGAGGTGACGGAGGTGTGGTCGAACGAGTTCAGCCGGTGGATTCTGATGGACGCGAACGCGAACCTGCATCACGGGGACGCGGCGACCGACGAGCCGCTGGGGATGCTGGAGATTCACGATCGGATGGTGGCGGCGTACTATGGCGACAAGCCGATGCTGTGGGCGAACCGGCCGACGAGCGTGCGCGGCGTGCCGACGCTGACGACGTGCCGCAAGATGCAGACGGAGGCCGACTACGACGACCCGACGACGTGGCAGAAACCCGCGTGGCCGCGGTACGCCAAATGGGGGATCCTCCGGATGATGCCGCGCAACAATTTTTACTCGCAGGAGCGTCCGCTGCCGAAGACGCAGGGGTTCCACTGGGACTGGTCGGACTATTGGGTGTGGGAAGACGCGCGGACGCCGGCCTCGTACGCCTATCGGTATCGTTACATCACGGGGCGGCGTGCGGACTGGGACTGGACGCTGAACCAGGTGCGGTTCGACGCGACGTGCGAGGAGGAGGCGAGGGCGGTGACGGTGCGGATGGGCACGGTGACGCCTGGGTTCGAGACGTTTCTGGTGAACATCGACGACGCGGGGTGGTGGCCGAGCGGGGCGACCTTGCGGTGGCGTCTGCATGAGGGCCTCAACCGGCTGCGGATGCGTGTGCGTAATGTGTTGGGCGTGGAGGGGCCCGTCAGCCGTCTGGAGATCCAGTACGCCCCGTGAGGGTCGCGGCGGGGCGCGATCGGGCAGGACGGGCGGTCGGCGGGGGCGGCGGGCCGGGGGCGTGCGCGGTTTTTGGGCGGATGGGCCCGGGCGCGGCGGGGGCAGGCGCGGGCGGCGGCGGCGATGAAGCGGCGAATGGCGGCGATGAGCGACGCGCGGGCGGGCGTCGGCGAGGAGGCCGGGGGCGGGTGCTCGATGTAGCGTCGCACGGCGGGGGCGAGGTCGGCCATGTCGTAGATGAGGGTCACGCCGGGCATCGATTCGATCTGTCGGGCCAGTTGCATTTGGTGATCGTCGACGTCGAGTTCGCCTTGCTCGACGCGTCGCGGGACGAGGATCATCGGTTTGGCGAAGCGGAGGGCGTTGAGGACGGTGCCCGATCCGCAATGGCCGACGACGAAGTCGCAGGTGCGGAACAGGTCGAGGGCCTCGTCGTATTTGACGAAGCGGACGTGTCGTGCGTGCTGCGGCTGGTAGTCGGACAGGCCGCGCTGGATGAGGACGTCCGCGCCGAGGTCGGCGGCGATGCGGTCCATGGCCTCGATGAGGCGGTTGAACTCGATGCCTTTGGCGGCGGTGCCGACGGTGACGAAGATCATGTCAGAGGACCCTCCCGTGGTACTCGGCGCGGCCTGGGCCGTAGGCGTCGGTCAACTGCGGCCACTGGACGAACAGCCGCGTGGCCAGGCGCGACACGAGGCGTCCGGTGAGCGATGGGGCGCTGACGCGCGTGACGGATTCCAGGTAGAGCGAGGGGCGGCGAAAGAGGAGGCGGTTTACGAGGAACGCTGGCACGGCGATTTCGGCGCCGGTGCTGATGAGGACGTCGGGTCGTTCCTTGAGGAAGATCCGCAGG
The DNA here is from genome assembly GCA_964500225.1 of uncultured Anaerolineaceae bacterium. Classification (GTDB taxonomy): domain Bacteria; phylum Planctomycetota; class Phycisphaerae; order FEN-1346; family JAACEH01; genus JAAYDY01. Next base: position 2,334 of record CAZCOA010000040.1, read on the forward strand.
AAGGTCCAGAGGGCGGCGATCATGCTCAGCGCGACGCCGAAGGGTTGCTGGTAGCCGAGGAGCATCGGGGCGTAGTACACGCGAGCGACGTCGTCGATGGTGGCGTCGCGGACGGCGGGAAACCGGGTGACGCAGAGGATGCACTCGTGCTGGTCGGCGATCTCGCGTGCGACGGAGAGGATCTGTGCGAGGTGGCCGCCGGCGGAACTGACGAGGAGGATTCGAGCCATGGCGATCAGCCGTCCTTCGGGCGGAACCAGCCGGCGACCATCGCGTGGGCGGCCCTGAGGCCCGCGCTGATGATCTCCATGCGGTAGGGGTGGTGGACCAGGCCCTTGAGGATCTTCCAGTAGCGCAGCCTCATGAACCGGGCGTAGATGCGAGCCATCTCTTCGCTGGAGATGTGGTTGGACAGGTTGATGAGGCGGTCGGGGTCGATGCGGTCGCGGTGCGTGATGCTTCCCCAGTGCATGTCGTTGGAGGCGAGGCCGCGCTGGACGGCGTAGTCCCAGATGGGGGTGCCGGGGTACGGCCGCAGGATGTACACGTCGAGGATGGACAACGGCATTTTCCGGATGAACTGGTAGGTTTCCTCGATTTCCTCGCGAGTTTCGTCTGGGGCGCCGATGATGAAGGATCCCTGGGCGAGCATGCCGTGGCGTCGGACGGTCATGATGGCGTTGCGGTTTTGTTCGACGGTGACGTTGCCGCCCTTGAGGTACGTGAGGGTGCGTTGGCATCCGGACTCCAGGCCCATGTTGACCGAGGCGACGCCGATGTCCTTGAGGAGCTCGCACATGCGATCGGTGACGATGTTGGCGCGGGCGTTGCAGGTGAAGCGGACCTTGCCGACGAGGCCGCGCTGGATCAGGAGGTCGCGGATGCGTTCGAGCCGTTCGAGGTTGGCCACGAAGAGGTCGTCGTAGAAGCTGATGACCTTGACGTGGTAGTCGCGGACGAGCTGCTCGACTTCGTCCACGACGCGTTCGGCGGAGAAGAAGCGGACCTTGCCGGGCCAGAATCGGGTGGAGGCGCAGAAGACGCAGCTATAGGGGCAGCCGCGGGAGCTGAACAGGTAGCTGTGCGGCTGCGGGACGGCGATGGTGCGGTCGGGCGGGGGAATGTCGTCGAGCCGTGCGATGTGGGGTCGCGGGGGCGTTCGGACGAGTTCGCCGCGGTCGCGGAAGACCAGGCCCGGGATGTGGCGCAGCCGTTGGGGAGGCAGGCCTCCGGTTTCCAGGAAGAGTTTCATGAGATCGACGATGGCCATTTCGCCTTCGCCGAGGACGCCGACGTCCATTTCGGGATAGAGCGACTCGGGCAGTGCGGTGATGTGGATGCCGCCGATGATGACGGGGATGCCGAGCTCGCGGGCGACGCGTGCGTTCTGGCGTGCGATGCCGTATCGGACGCTGGTGGAGCTGATGCCGACGACGTCGGGCCTCCACTGTCGGATGGTTTGTGCGACGCCGGTGGCGGCGGCGCGGACCTCGACCTGTCCGGGCAGTTCGCGGCGGATCATCGCCGTCAGGTAGGCCAGCCCGAGCGACGGCTGTCGCAGGTCGAGCTCGCGTGTTTCGTCAACGGATTCTGCCAGAAGGAGTTTCATGGGCTACGGATCGGTCCTTATCACGGGTCGGCGCGGGTCGGCGCGGGCGGCGTGTTGTCGCCGGGGGTTGTCTGCGGCGACGTCGTTGCGGCGGCATCGTCGCCCCAGATGCGCACGGTGCGTGCCGGCGCGCCGACGGAAATGGCGTAGTCGGGCACGTCGCGGGTGACGATGGTGCCGGCGCCGAGGACGGCCCCGCGGCCGATGGTCACGCCCTTGAGGATGACACAGTGGCTGCTGATCCAGGCGCCGCGACCGATGCGGATGGGACGGCTGTCGAGTCCCTGTTGGGCGATGGGTCGGCTGCGGTCCTTGCACACGTGGTCCACGTCCACGATGACGTTATAGGGGCCGATGACGACATCGTCTTCGATTTCGACGCGGCTGTGGGCGGTGATCATGGTGCCTTCGCCGATGTGGACGTTGTTGCCAATGAGGATCTGCCCCGAGGGGGGCAAGGTGTTGATCGTGGCATTGCGGAGCATTCGCAGGCGTTTGCCGATGCGGATGGAGCCAGGGTGTCCCTGGACGATGCGGATGCCTTCGTAGAGCATGGCGCCGCGGTCGAGGCGGCCTCCGGCGGACGACAGGATGGTCTGCCACAGCGCGCGGCGCAGCGGCGCGACGATGCGAAAATAGACGAATCGGACGATGATTCCGACCACGCCGCCTCCGCGACTGAACGACCTACGGGCCTGGATACGCTACAGCAGGACATTATAGAGGCGCTGCCCCGAGGTCACAAGGGGGCGCTATCCGAAGAACGCCGGCGCGTCCCGGACATGTGTCGTGACGGGCGTCGGCGGATCACTTGCCCTTGCGTGCCGGGCGGAACAGTTGCCTGAGCCACAGGTCGCCGCCGGCAGGCACTGGGTAGGTGCCGCCGGAGACGCGCCGAATCTGTTCGACGGAGTAGAAGGCCTTGGGGTGGCATTGCTCAATCGTGCCGATGACGTTCCGGAGCAGCTTGCGCGGCAGGACGACGTAGAGCACGGTGACGGGGCCGGTCTTGCCCTCGGCGTGGATGGTTGTCACACCGAAGCCCTGCTCGCGGAGCAGATCGGACAACGATTCGGCTTTTTGTTGCGTGATGACGCGCAACGCGACGAGCCCCGTGGCCAGTCGCTCTTCGATGACCATGCCGACGTAGTTGCCCGTGGCGAAGCCGAGGCCGTAGGCCATCAGGCAGACGGGATTCGTGATGTTCTTGAACACCTGGCCGACGGCCAGGACCCAGATGGTGACTTCGAAGAAGCCCATGATGGGGGCGAGCAGCTTGTGGCCGCGAGCGACGAAGATGATGCGCATGGTGCCGACGCTGACGTCCATGATGCGGGCCAGGAAGATCGCCACCGGCAGCACGCCGTAGGTGAACCAGGGTTCGTTCCAGAAGGGGTACTCGGGCATCGCCGATCCTTTCATGCGGTCGGGGGGGCAACGCATCGTCGATGCCGATTGTAACGCGCCTCGTCACGGGGCATCAAGACATGCCGTTGG
>CAZCOA010000040.1:5539-11507 GCA_964500225.1 uncultured Anaerolineaceae bacterium
AGGGGCATAACGGGTTCGGACGGGTTGCGCCGTTGGAGCGTCGCGTCGTCCTCGCTGGATGGGGGTCGAGGGGGGCGTGTGCCCGCCTTACTGCTGGCTCTTGTCCTTGTCTTTAGCCTCGCCCTTGTCTTTGGCCTTGTCCTTTGCCTTGGGCTTGGCTTCGTTCTTGCTCTCATCCTTGCCCTGGTTGGGATCGGCCTTGTCCTTCGCCTGATCTTCGGCCGGGGGCTGGACGATGTTCGACAGCTCCGTCTTCAGCGCGGCCAGGGCCTTGGCGGCCTTGTCGATCTGGGGCTTGGCGTCGTCGAGCGACTCGGCCTTGGTGGCGGCCGCGATCGCGCGGTTGATCTGGCTCAGCGCGGAGACGCACCGCTTGCAGATCTTCTGACAGCAGGGCGGCGTTTGGGGGCCGTGCGGCCGGGGGTCGTCCTTGTCGGTGCGTCGCGGCGGTTTGGTTTTGGCCTCGAGTTCTTCGCTCAGTTTTTCGATGCTCCTGGCGGCGAGCTGGAGGTCGGCGTCGGCGGCCTTTTTGGTCTGCTCGGCGGCGGCCTTGTCGATGCCGCGCGACGCCTGATCGAGCTTGTTGATGGTCGCACGGCAGAGGGCCTTGCAGCAGGGCTTGGCCTCGGTCTGGTCGTTTTCTTTGGCGGTGTTGTCGGACTTTTCCGCTGCGGCCGCCATCGCTGCCATCGCGACGCAAGCGGCAGCCACCACGACACCCCGTAACAGCCTGTTCATGAGATACCACTCCTTTGTTTGGGTTTCCCCCGGCGCAGTGCGGCCCGGCTTGCCGGCCGCAGCGCGTGTCGGAAAAGCGGGTATTGTACCATAAGCGGCCCGGAACAAGCGAAAAATCGTTGGCGGGATGCGACGGCCGCGGATGAGGAGCTGTGGGCGCTACAGGGTGACGAGGTCGATCGGGATGCCGGCGGCGCGGAGCATTTCTTTGCCGAGCTGGTCGGGGTAGTCGTCGCGGATGACGACGCGGCAGATGCCGGCGTTGATGAGCATTTTGGCGCACAAGGAGCAGGGATGGCAGGTGGCGTAGAGGGTGGCGCCGTCGATGCGGGTGCCGTGGCGGGCGGCCTGGAGGATGGCGTTCTGCTCGGCGTGCAGGCCGCGGCAGAGCTCGTGCCGCTCGCCCGAGGGCACCTTCATCTGCTCGCGCAGGCAACCGACCTCGTCACAGTGAGGAATGCCGGCCGGAGGGCCGTTGTAGCCGGTGGCCAGGATGTACTTGTCGAGTACGAGAATGGCGCCGACGTGCCGCCGCAGGCAGGTGGACCGTTGGGCCACCTCGCCGGTGATGCGCATGAAATACTGGTCCCAGGTCGGTCGTGGTGTATTCATGGGGAGGCAGCATAATCGACGGCCGCGGCCAGGTCAAGCGTCGGGGCACATGCACTTTCCTACGATGAGCGGAAATTGCCGGGCAAATCCCGTCACCGTTCTTGGCGATGGCAGTTACAATGAAGGAGCCGTTCAATGTCCCCAAGCAAGGAGATCCGCTCATGACATCCATCCTTTTTACCGTGGTGGCGGTCGGGCTGAGTGCAGCGATACTGACCGCGTCGGCCGGTGGCCTGCCGGCTTCTTCGAGGACGACCCTGCTGGAGGGCGACGCGGCGTCGCGGCAGGCGTCTGTGACGCAAATGGTTCTGGCGAAGGATCCGGCCTCGGCCGGCGCGTTGCGAGCGGCGCTGGCCGACGAGGATCCGATCGTGCGGCGACTGGCCGTTTACGGGCTGGAGCGCATCGGCCAGGAGAAGCACGCGGAGGCCATCGAGCCGCTGCTGGGCGACCCGGATCCATGGGTCTGCCGGACGGCGGCCACGGCGCTGGGCAAGTTGCGCTCGCGACGGTCGGCGCCTGCGCTGGTGGCGGTCCTCGGGCACGACGACGTGCATCTGCGGTACGAGGCCTTCGTGGCCCTGGGGCGTATCGGCGATCCGGCGTCGCGGAAGGCGATCCTGGCGGCCATGCGCGATCCGCGGCTCTACAAGGAACTGGAAGTCTGGGACCAGGTCTCCATTGTCGGGGTGCTGGATCGCCCGTTCATGACCGATCCGGAGGCCGTGGACGTTTTGAAGTGGCTGCTGACCTACGGCTCGTGGGACCACCCGCAGTGGGCCGAGGCGGCCCAGTTCCGCAAGGACCTCTACAGCCTGCTGATCACCAACCGCGCGGCGGAAATCCTGGCGATGAGGTACCACGACGCCTCCGGCGAACAGTTTCTCATCCAGGGGCTGGCCGGGGACGACCACATGCAGCAGACGTCGGCCTTCGCGGCCGCGGCGATCAAGTCGCGTGCGGCAGTGCCTGGCCTCGTCAAGATGCTCGAGAGCCAGTGGGTGAACAACAAGCGGTACGCGATCCAGGCCCTCGGGACCATCGGAGATCCGGCGGCGGTGGAGCCCCTGGAGAAGATGCTCGCGCACGAGGACGTGGGCGTTCGCCGAGACGCGGCGGAGGCACTGGCCAAGATCGACGGCAAGCAGCGTGTGGTTGACCTCAGCGCGCCGGCGGCGGTAATTCCCCAGATCGCCGAGGCGGACCTGAAGACCCCGGGCAACAAGCGACCGCCGCAGTTCATCGTCCTGGGCGTGGACGATTGTGCCAACATCGAGGGCATCGAGTTGATGCTCGACATCGTCGAGACGCTGGGCGGTCATGGGGTGAAGGTCTGCTACACGATGTGGGTGGCCCCGTGCGCCGGGGACTGGCAGAACCGCGACACCGTGAAGCAGAAGCTCATCTACCAGCGTCTGTTCGACCTGGGCAGCGAAGTGGCCCACCACACGCTGAACCACAATCCGGGCGGCCGGTTCTGGACCTCGTTGCCGAAGGAAGACCAGATCAAGCAGATCGACGGGTGCACGCAGTGGTACCGCGAGAACATCGTGGGTTTCACGCGGCCGTTTTCGCACAAGGGCGGCGGCGGCGGCCGGGGCGAGCCCGTGGACCTGGAGTTCAGCCGCCAGCTCATGGCCAAACAGCGGTTCCTGTATCGGGGGTTCGCCCGAGGAAGCCATCCGGACGAGCAACAGTGGCCGACCTTCGTGGACGGCATGTGGCAGGTTCCGACGGGCTCTATCGACGGCAACGCGCCGCCGGTGCATGCGAAGATCACGCGGCCGATTACGAGCGACTATCCCGGAATGTTCGATTACTCGGTGGCCGACGGCGTGGCCATGATGAAGGCGAATCTGGACTATCACTACAACCACCCGCGGCGTCCCATTTTCGCGGTCAATGCGTTTCACGACTGGGGGTTTAAATCGGCCGACGACAGCACGTGCAAGTGGACGCATCGGAACCAGGCGGCGATTCTCAAGGAGTTCCTGCTGGACGTTCTGGTGCGCAACAAGGACAAGTACCCCGACACCTACGTGGTGACGTTCCGGCAGGTGGTCGAGTACGCGGTGTCCAACGGCGACCTGGAGCATACGCTGGCCGTGGGCAACTGCCAGGATAGCCGCAACCCCGTGAAGCCGCTAATCGACTGATGGGCCGCGCACGCAAGGGCGATGGGACGACAGGCACCGGGGCGGGCCGTCGGGTCCGCCCCGCGATTTTGGGTCGGCGGCCGTCGGAGGTGACTTGCCAAGAGAGAGGACCCGGCGGCAGGGCCGGGTTCGCGTGCGGCGCGGTCGCCGAGGGCTGTCGAAGGGCGCCGTCGAAGGGCGGCCCGGACGGGAGCGGCCCGCGGGGGGGCGTGCGCTAGGCGGTTCGGCGGTCTCGTTCGGCAAGGACGCGGGCCAGGGCGGCTCGGACCTCGGGCTGGTCGGGCAGGAGTTCGGCCATGGTTTCCAGGACGCGGCGTCGGCGCAGTTCGTGCAGGGTGGCGGGGTAGTTGATGTCGTACACCCATCCGGCCATCAGGAGGAGGTAGTCGGCCATGGAGTGGACGTCGTGGTGGGAGGCCATGCGTCCGGCGGCTACGGCGGCCAGGACGGCGGGTCCGGGGGGGCCGTCGAGGTCCACGCCGACGAGGATTTCGGGGTGCCGGCGCACGGCGCCCGAGGTGATCGCATCGAGAACGACGCGGTAGATGTCGAGTTTGTCGGCGTCGCGTGTCAGTCGGACCAGCGGCAGGGACTGCGGCGGCAGGTCGGTCGGAATCGCCAGACAGTTGTGGTACCGGACGGCGTCGGCCAGGGTGCCGGCGGCGGCCGGATCGAGGGGGGCCAGGGCGTTTTCGGCCTGGAGCACCTCGTAGCCCAGTCGGGCGTGGTCCACGCTGTGTCGGTCGGCGAAGGTGCCGTAGCGGGCGAACTGGGGGAACCGGCCCACGTCGTGCAGGAGGCCCGTGGCATGGGCCAGGCGCACCTCGGGGGCAGACCAACCCTGGTGTCGGGCCAGGGTCTCGGCGGCCTCGGCCACGCGGAGGCTGTGATCCAGCTTCAGTTGCTGCATGGGGGCCAGGTCGCCGCCGGACCGGAACCGGTCCACGTAGGCCAGGAACCAGTCGCGAATTCCCGAAGCCAGCGTTTCGTCCATTTGCTCCGTCTCCCTCCCGCCGCCGGACAGGCCGGCGGCAAGCAGACCATGATAGCACCTTGGGGGCGAAATCCAAGAGCATGACGTTGTGGGGCATCGGTTCTGCGGCCCCGGCCTGTGGGCTGTGTACATTATGCTAGGGCGACAGCGGGAGAAGAGGCGTTCCTGGGAGGATTCCCGGGATGTGGAAAGTTGCGCAGTAGTGTTTTGTAGGTGGGGGGGTGGTCGGGGGTGGGTAATTACCAGGTGTGTTGGGTTGGCGGGCCTGTTTGTCAAGTGGTTTTGGGTTCTGCGGGTCTTTTTCTTGACAAATGGTGTTGGCCCGGAAATTGCTTGAATCGGGGCACTCTTCTGATAGACTCGTGCGAGGTTACGGGGATGGCCAGCCGTGCTGGATGTTCGGCTGTCCACCAAGGGCATCGATCGTGTGGAAGGCTGGCGGCGGTAGCGTCGCGGTCTTCGCCGTCGTGATTTTCGCACGGTTTACTGATTCCAGGGGAGAGGAACGCAATTGGCAAAGCACTTCGCTGAACGGCTGCTCGGGGCAATCGAGGAAAAACAGACGCCGGCCATGGTCGGTCTGGACCCCGTTTACACGTCGCTGCCGAAGCAGATACGCGAGATCGCGGCCCACAGCAAGAGCGGCCTGCCGGAACATGCGGCGGCGGTGAACGAATTCTGCCAGGTGGTGATCGACATCGTAGCGCCGCACGTTCCCGCGGTGAAGCTCCAGATGGCGTATTTCGAGCTGTGCGGACCGGCGGGTGTGGAAGCGTATCATCGGGTGGTGGATTACGCGAAGAACCAGGGGCTGATCGTCATCGGCGACATCAAGCGGGCGGACATCGGTTCGACGAGCGAGGCGTTGGCGTCGGCGTACCTGGACGAGGTGTACATTCCGGACGGGTCGGGCGGCGAGCGGGCGGTGAGCGTGGACGCGATCACGGTGAACCCGTATTTCGGGACGGACGGGGTGAAGCCGTTCATCGACAAGGCCCGGGACAACGGTCAGGGCGTGTTCGTGGTGGTGCGTTCGAGCAATCCGTCGGCGCGCGAGATCCAGGATCTGGCGGACGCCGAGGGCCGTCGCGTGTTCCAGCACGTGGCGATGAAGGTGAATGAGTGGGCGAATTTCCCCGGCTGCGTGGGCGACAGCGGTTACAGTCTGGTCGGCGCGGTGGTCGGGGCCACGTATCCTGACGAGGCTCGGATGCTTCGTCAGGTCATGCCCAACAGTCTGTTCCTCGTGCCTGGCTACGGCGCGCAGGGGGCCACGGGGGAGGATTCCGTGGCGGCGTTCCACGACGACGGATGGGGCGCGGTGGTCAATTCCAGCCGCGGCATCATCTATGCGTGGACGCGTCCCGGGTACGAGGCGTACAGCGAAGACACGTGGGAAGAGGCTGTCGAGGCCGCCATTCTCAGCATGAAATTTGATCTGGCCGAGGCGCTGGCCAAGCGCGTGGCC
>CAZCOA010000040.1:11607-24922 GCA_964500225.1 uncultured Anaerolineaceae bacterium
CGGGCGGGCGTGCCGCTGACGACGGAAATCAATTTGTTTGTGAGCGAGTGCCGGGCGCCGGTGGTGGCGGTGACGGGGTCGGCCGGCAAGAGCACGACCGTGAGCTTGCTGGCTCGGGCGCTGGCGACGCGGTACACGACGCACCTGGGCGGCAACATCGGCCGCAGCCTGCTGGACCTGCTGGACGGCGAGCCGGGGCTGCGGGCGGAGGACCGCGTCTGTCTGGAGCTCTCGAGTTTTCAGTTGGAGGACACGGCGGCGCTGGGGTGGAGCCCGCACGTGGCGGTGGTGACGAATCTGGCGCCGAATCATCTGGACCATCACGGAACGATGGAAGCCTACGCCGAGGCGAAGTTCGGCATCGTGCGGTTTCAGACGGCAAGGGACTGGGCGGTGTTGCCGGCGGCGGGCGATGAGTCGAGCGAGTGGGACCGGCTGGTGGCGAGCTGGGACCGGCGGACGCAGGCGCGGACCGTGCGGTTCAGCGTCAGGCAGGCATTGGATGAAGGGGCGTGGCTGGAAGGCGGGGAGTGCGTGCTGCGGCTGGACGGGGTGACGGAGCGTGTGCCGCTGTCGTCGGCGTTGCGGCTTCCGGGGCGGCACAATGCGGCGAACTTCCTGGCGGCGGCCCTGGCGGCGCGGTGCGAGGGGGTTCCTCTGGCGGAGTCGGCGCGTGCGGCGGCGGAGTTTACGGGACTGCCGCACAGGCTGGCGCTGGTCGCGGAGGTGGGGGGCGTGGGGTACTGGAACGATTCGAAGGCGACGACGCCGGCGGCGGCGGCGGTGGCCCTGGCGGCGTTCGACCGTCCGGTGATTGCCATCGCCGGGGGCTACGACAAGAAGATCGACCTTGGGCCGCTGGCCGATGCGCTGGTGCGGCGGGCGCGTGCGGTGCTGCTGATCGGGCAGACGGCGCCGATGCTGGCCGAGCTGCTGGCGGAACGGCAGTACGGCTGCGCCGAGGTGGTCGGCACGCTGGACCGGGCGGTGGCGCGGGCGGCGGAGTTGGCTCGGCCTGGCGACGTGGTGCTGCTGAGTCCGGGGCACGCGTCGTGGGGCCAGTTCGAGAACTACGAGCAGCGCGGGGACCGGTTCGCCGAGTACGTCCTGGCGCTGCGCGGGGCCGGGGTTCGGGCGTGAGCGGCCCGGCGGGCAAGACCCGCCGTGGCAGGCATGGCGTCCGGCGGGCGAGGTGACGCGGATGGAGGGCATCAGTACGGCCTTGGGTTGCTCTATACTCCGGTTGTTGATCCCTGGCAGGTTCTGATGTCGCTGCTGCCGTTGCTCTGTGTCGGGGTGGTACTAGCAGGGCTGGCGGCGGTTGTCGTGGCGGCGGGGCTGATCGTGCGTCAGGAGTCGCGTCGTCGGCCGCCGGCGGGTCAGGCGGGACCGCCGCAAAGCCCGTAGGGGTTGCCTGGAGCGACTGCGCAGGGACTTTCCGGCGATGCCGGAGGAACCGGAAGGAAGAGGCGATGAGTTTCGTGCAGCGATTCGAGAAGGCGGGCAACAGCGGCCGGGTGTTTCGTCCCGCCCCGTTCTGGTCGTGGAACGACGAGCTGAATGTCGATGAGGTGCGTCGGCAGATCCGGGAGATGGCGCGCGGGGGCTTCGGCGGACATTTCATGCATTCTCGGATCGGTCTGGTGTCGCCGTACCTTGGGACGGAGTGGATGGAGTGCGTGATCGCGGCGTGCATGGAGGCCCGCGACACGAACGTTCAGCCGTGGCTGTACGACGAGGATTGCTGGCCGAGCGGCCACTGCGGCCGACGGATCACGGCGGGCCGTCCGGACTACCAGGCGAAGATTCTGTACTACGAGATCGTGCGTCCGGCGAATTTTCGGCCGGATCCGCAGACGGTGGCGTTGTTCATCGGTCAGAAGTCGGGCGACGGGCCGCTCGTGGGTTTTCAGCGCATCACGGACGTCAGCGAAGCGCGGTCGCTGCGGCTGAAGGGCGGCGAGGCGATGGTCCACTTCGCGTACCGGACGCACGAGTACGTGGACGTGCTGAACCGGGCGGCGACGGGGCAGTTTATTGAATCGACGCACGAGGAGTACCGTCGTGCGGCGGGCCGGTTCTTCGGGACGACGGTGCCGGGGATCTTCACGGACGAGCCGCAGGTGCTGAACGCGCGGCCGGGGGCGGCGTGGTCGCTGGAGCTGCCGGAGTTTTTCCGTCGCAGCGCCGGGTACGATCTGCTGGACCACCTGCCGGCGTTGTTTTTCTCGGTGCCGGGCGGCCAGAAGGTGCGGTTCGACTATCATCAGGCATTGCTGCGTTTGTTTTTGCTGGCGTTCACGCTGCCGGTGTACCAGTGGTGCGGTCGGAACAAGCTGATCCTGACGGGGCACCTGATGGGTGAGGACTCGTGCCTGTCGCAGGTGCAGTATGCGGCGGCGGTGATGCCGCATTACGAGTACATGCACATGCCGGGAGTGGACCACTTGCGTCGATGGATCACGTCGCCGGTGGGTCCGAAGCAGGCCTCGAGCGTGGCGAACCAGTTCGGACGGAGCCGCGTGCTGAGCGAAATCTGGGGCGCCAGCGGTCACAACGTGTCGTTCGAGCAGTTGCGGTGGATCGCCGACTGGCAGATGGCGTTCGGGGTGAACTTCCTGTGCCCGCATTTGTCCTTGTACTCGATGCGCGGGTGCCGCAAGCGCGACTATCCGCCGAACCTGTTCTTCCAGCAGCCGTATTGGCCGCATTTCAAGCGTCTGAGCGACACGCTCGCGCGGACGGCGGCGGTGGTGGCGACGGGGGAGCTGGTGGCGGACTGCCTGGTGATTCATCCGGCGACGTCGGCGTGGGTGCTGTACGGAGACCCGTCGGCGCGTGAGGAGCTGGAGCGGATCGACGACGATCTGGCGCGTCTGACGACGGAATTGGCGGGGATGCATTGCGACTTCGAGTTCGGCGACGAGACGATTCTGGAGCGTCACGGGCGTGTGGTGGGGAATCGCGTGGTCGTCGGGAAGCGCAAGTACGGCCGCGTGATCGTGCCGTCGTGCGTGAATTTGAAGTCGGGGACGTTCGAGCTGCTGAAGCGAGTGGCGCGTCGTCGGATTCCGCTGGTGTTTGCGGGGCGGTTGCCGAGTCTGGTGGACGGCCAGCCGTCGAAGGCGCTGGAACAGTTCGTGGCGCGGCAGAAGCGGGTGGACGCGGGGACGTCGAAAGGGGTGGCGGGGCTGAAGAAGCTGCTGAAGCCGGCGCTGGAGATCACGGCGGCGCGCGGCACGGCCGACGCGCGGGATGTGGCGGCGATGTGGCGTCAGGACGGGCAGAAGCACATGCTGTTTTTGGTGAACCTGGATCCGGCCAAGTCGCACGAGGTGTCGGTGGCGCTTCCGGTGCAGGGGCTGGTGGAGCAACTGGACGCGGCGACGGGCCGAGTGACGCCGGTGGCGTCGCGGACGGTGCGCGGCAAGCAGAGCGTGCGGCTCCAGTTGGCGGAGATGGGCTCGACGATCCTGGTGGTGCATAAGGGGCGCAAGCCGGCCAAGGCTGCGACGGCTCCGGCGGCGCGTGTGCGACACAAGAAGGTGCTGGCGCGGCGGTGGCAGTGCAGGCGTTTGGATCCGAACGTGCTGCTGCTGGATATGGCGCGGCCGGCGTTCGGCGAGCAGCCCCCCGGCGAGCTCATGCCCGTGTCGGATATTCAGAGGCTGCTGATGGCCGACGGACGGGACACGGTGGTGCAGATGACGTTCGGGTTTGCGAGCAAACTGGACACGAAGCGGAGTCGCCGGCTCCAGTTGGCGATCGAGCGGCCGCAGGAGTTCGAGATCCACCTGAACGGTCTTCGCGTGCCGCTGCGCGACGAGGGGTGGTGGATCGATCCGTCGTTGCGGCTGCTGGACATTTCGCGGCTGGTGAACCGCGGGGAGAACGTGCTGACGGTGCGTCGGCCGTTTTACCAGCGGGACGACCATCGGCGTCGGCTGATCGGACTGACGGACCCGGCGGGCAACCAGACGTTCAACAACTGGATCTATCCGCAGGTGGAGCTGGAGCCGGTGTACCTGGTGGGGGACTTCGCGGTGGAGTTTAGCGGGAGCTACCTGTCGGGGGGCACGGCGTTCAGCGGTCGCGACGTGAAACCGTGGGATCGGTTGCCTCCTGGGCGGAGTGTGTGGGTGAGCGGCCGGCCGACGTTGACGGCGGAGGCGGAGACCGGCGCGGGTCAGGACCTGATCCGTGGGGGGTTGCCGTTCTACGCGGGCACGGTGGAGCTGTCGCAGACGCTGGTGCTGACGTCGCAGCCGGGGACGGGGGCGTATCTGGAGATGTCGCCGCCGGATGCGATCGTGGTCCAGGTGATCGTGAACGGTCGGGAGTGCGAGCCGCTGTGGCAGCGGCCGTTCCGGGTGGAGGTGGGCCCGCACCTGGTCAAGGGCAAGAACGAGATTGCCATCCGTCTGACCGGAAGCCTGCGTAACGCGATGGGGCCGCACCACCATCGCGGCGGGGAACTGTACATGGCGGGTCCGAATCAATTCATCGGCCGCAAGCGATTCCATCGCGGCCACTTGGTGGACAATCCCGATTACCGGGAAGACTACAACCTGGTGCCGTTCGGCCTGGGCGGCGACGTGGTGCTGCACTACTGATCGCGCGGGGCGCAAATCACCATAAGCAGGATGTTCAATACAGGTTACGGGCGACGGTCGCAGGGGCTGGAGCACGGGAGCGGCTGCGCGGGCAGGGGGCTCGGCGCGGCTGAACAGCACACATCCTACGTACACAATTTTGTTAAAATTTCGTGAGTATGGTGTATTGCCCCTGTTCCGTGTATGAATTAGGATTGGTTGTAGTGAGGCGTCGCCGGGGGCGCTGTCCTCCTTACTTTCTTGCGGCCAGGCGGTCGTTTTCAACCAAGTGACATGTCGCGGCGAGCGTCGCCTGTGCAGACAACCTGATTGCCAGGGTATCAGGTCCGGACACCATTTCTCGGTCATGAGCGAAAAGGAGAGAAGACCATGAAACACCGACGGCAATTAGCAGGTGCTGCGGTCGTGCTGCTGCTCGGCATGATCGTAGCGGGCGGGTGTAGTTCGTACCCGACGAAATTCCCGATTATTCCGGGCGGGAAGATCGCGCGGGAACACGGCAAGCCCATGGAAGGCGGCTACTACATGGACTTCGACCCGAAGGCGGACACCCTGGAGGTGACGCCGGTTGAGGACACCAACCCGGTCAAGACGCAGCATATTCTGATCGCGACGGTGAAGGACGCCAACGGCAAGCCGCTGGAGTGCCGCCGCGTGGAGTGGATCATTGCGGAAGGGTCGGTCGGCGACATCGTCGAGGTGGACGAGAGCGGGTGGTACAAGCAGCGCGGCTACAAGGTGGATAACAAGTACGCCGTGAGCCACACCAACCGGGGCACGCACGTTCTGACCCGCGGCAACGACGATCCGTCGGACGACATCGAGATCGGCAAGGGGCAGACGTGGTGCGTGATCACGTCGCCGGTCGAGGGCGACACGCACGTCGTGGCGTACGCGCCGGCGATTCACGACTGGAACAAGCACAAGGTGTTCGTGGTCAAGCACTGGAACGACGCGCAGTGGGAGTTTCCGCCGGACGCGGTGAACCCGATCGGGACGCCGCACACGATGGCGGTGAAGGTGATGAAGGCGTCGGACGGCTCGCCGCACAAGGGCTGGATCGTGACGTTCAAGGTGGCCGACGGGCCGGATGCGGTGTTCGCCCCCGGCGACCAGCCGACGGTGTCGGTGAAGACCGGGGACGACGGCGTGGCGCGTGTGCAGCTGAAGCAGGTCCGGCCGGTGGAAGGGGCCAACACGATCGAGATGGAGATCGTGCGGCCGGAGGACAACACGTGCGGCTGCAAGCCGGCGGCGCGCATCGCGACCGGCAAGATGGTCAAGACGTGGGTCGGCCCGCGGATCGGGATCGACAAGACGGCCCCGGCGGCGGCCGGCGTCGGCGACCAGATCCAGTACGGCATCGTCGTGACGAACCCCGGGCAGGCCGACGCGACGAACGTGCGCGTGGTGGACACGATGCCCGAGGGGATTCAGTACGTGAGCTCGCGGCCCGAGGCGACGGTGTCGGGCCAGACGCTGACGTGGAACCTGGGCACGCTGGCGGCCGGCGGCAGCCAGACGCTGTCGGTGGTGGCCAAGACGACGCGGACGGGGACGTTCCAGAACTGCGCCGAAGTGACGGGCGATCACGGGCTGACGGCTCGGGATTGCGCGAGCACGGTGGTAACGGCGCCGAAGCTGGCGGTCGAGAAGACCGGTCCGGCGGAAGTGCTGATCTGCGAACCGATCACGTATCGGATCGTGGTGCGCAACACGGGCGACGGCCCGGCGACGAACGTCCGCGTGACGGACGAACTGCCGGACGGCCTGACGACGAGCGACGGGCGGAAGTCGGCGGCGTTCGACGCCGGGACGTTGCAGCCGGGCGAGGCCAAACAGGCGACGTACACGGTGAAGGCGTCGCGTCCCGGGACGTTCAGCAACACGGCGGTGGCGGCCAGCGCCGAAGGGGCCAAGGCCGAGGCGATGCATAAGGTGACGGTCCGTCAGCCGGTGCTGTCGCTGACCAAGAGCGGCCCGGACACGCGGTACATCAACCGCGAGGCCACCTACGAGATCACCGTCAGCAACAAGGGTGACGGCGAGGCACGCAACACGGTGGTGACGGACACGCTTCCGGCGGGTCTGGCGTTTGTCAGCGCGACCGAGGGCGGCCAGATGACGGGCGGCAAGGTGGTGTGGAACGTCGGCACGCTGGCGGCCGGCGCATCGAAGACGTTGTCGGTGACGGTCCGGGCGACGGCCATGGGCGCGCAGCGGAACACGGTGACGGCTACGGCCACGTGCACCGACGCGCAGGCGGAGGTCACGACGACGATCGAGGGCATTCCGGCCATCCTGCTGGAAGTGGTGGACGTGGAGGACCCGATCGAGGTGGGCCAGAACGAGGTGTACGTGATCACGGTGACGAACCAGGGTTCGGCCGTGGGCACGAACATCCGCGTGACGTGCACGCTGCCGGCCGAGCAGGACTACGTGTCCGGCCAGGGCCCGACGCAGGCGACGGCGGCGGGCAAGACGGTGACGTTCGCGCCGCTGTCGATCCTGGGGCCGAAGGCGCAGGCGGTGTACCGCGTGACGGCGAAGTCCAACGCGGCGGGTGACGTGCGGTTTGCCGTGGAGATGGTCAGCGATCAGATGACCAGCCCGGTGAACGAGACCGAGAGCACGCACCAGTACAAGTAGCCGCTGTAAAGCGGATGTCCAACGCGGGGCGCTCGACATTCGGTCGGGCGCCCCGTGTGCTCTTGTGGTGCGGCGATCCTGAAGAGCCGCTGATGCCATTGTCGGGGCGTGTGCCGTACGGACGGGCCGGGCTTGCGGCACGAGGCCCCCCAACGAAAGGAGTTTCCCCATGAGTCCTCGTGTGCTTTCTGTGGCGGCGGCGGTGGCCGTCGTGGCCGGTCTGGCGTCGGCTATGCCGGCGTCGGCGCAGACCTCGTCGGGTGCGGTGGTGACGTGGGTGGCCCCGGAGCAGGTGCTTGTCGGGCGGGAGTTCACCTACAAGCTGATCGTGACGAACGTGACGAACCAGGCGCTGGCGGACGTGGAAGTGTTCGAGAAGACGCCGGAGGGGTTCTCGCTGAAGGGGACCGACCCGGCGGCGGCCGTGGCGGGCGACACGCTCTCGTGGAAGATCGGGTCGTTGGAGCCGGGACAGTCGCGGACGATTACCGTGACCGGGTCGGCGACGGGGCTGGGGGTGATGCGTCCGTGCGCGTACGCGACATGCCGGCTGCCGCAGGCGTGTGCGGCGATCCGGGCGGTGCAGCCGAAGCTGGAGCTGACCAAGACGGGCCCGGCGGAGGTGCTCCTCTGCGAGCCGATCACGTACACGGTGGTGGTGCGGAACGTCGGCGACGGTCCGGCGACGGACGTCCGCGTGAGCGATCCGCTGCCGGAGGGCCTGGTGCCGGAGGACGGGCGGGCGGTGCAGTCGTTCAACGCCGGGGCGCTTCAGCCGGGCGAGGCGAAACAGGCGACCTACCGGGTGAAGGCGTCGCATCGGGGGGCGTTCGTGAACACGGTGCAGGCGACCAGCGCCGAAGGGGCGACGGCCCAGGCGACACACCAGGTGACGGTGCGCGAACCGGTGCTGCAACTGGTCAAGACCGCCCCTGCGATGCGGTACCTGGGTCGGAGCGTGGAGTACTCGATCGAGGTGCGCAACGTGGGCGACGGTCCGGCCCGGAACCTTTTGGTGACCGAGACGCTGCCGGACGGGTTGACGCTCACGAGTGCGAGCCAGGGCGCGGCGCCGAGTCGCAACCAGGTGACCTGGAGCCTGGGGACGCTGGAGGCGGGGGCATCGCAGACCGTGTCGGTGGTGTGCCGCGCGGACCGGATCGGCACGATGAAGAACACGGTGTCGGCGACGGCCCAGTGCGCGTCGGCGACGGCCGAGGCAACCACGGCCATCGAAGGCATCCCGGCGATTTTGCTCGAGGTGGTTGACGTCGAGGATCCGATCGAAGTGGGCAAGAACGAGACCTACCGGATCGAGGTGACCAACCAGGGCACGGCGGTGGGGAGCAACATCCGCGTGACGTGCACGCTGCCGGCCGAGCAGGACTACGTGACCAGCACCGGCCCGACGCAGGCGACCGCGGCAGGCAAGACGGTGACGTTCGCGCCGCTGGCGAGCCTGGCGCCGAAGGCCGTGGCTGTATTCAGCGTGACCGTGAAAGCCAACGCGTCGGGTGACGTGCGGTTTGCCGTGGAGATGGTCAGCGATCAGATGACCAGCCCGGTGAACGAGACCGAGAGCACGCACCAGTACAAGTAGGTGCCGGCGCTGCGAGGCGGCGTACGGGCACGGTGGGACGTCGTCGGTGTGGAGTCAGGGAGGCGTGGCGGCACCGTGCCGCGCGTCTCCCGCTCCATATCGGGACCGCACGTGTTCGTGAGTGCGAGGGGCTCGGCCGTGCCGCGCGGGATGTGCGGCGGCATGCTCTGCGCGAAAGGGTGGCGGCGGGCGGAATCGGCGAGCATGCGGGGGACTTCGCTTACGGCCGGGCGGGGGCTGGCGTGTCGGGCCGTGCCCAGAGGAAATAGGCGGGCGTGGCGTAGAGGAATCGGGCCGCGTAGCCGCACATCTGCTCCAGCCCCGGGGACAGGGTCTGCGCGGTTTTGGCGCCGAGGTAGCTGCGCGACCAGCGGTGCAACTCGGCCGTGACCCATGCGCGGTCGGCCTGTGGCAATGCCTGCACGGCGGCCAGCAGAGCCGCCGCCGACCGCGCGTCTTGGCGCCGCAGGCCGACGACTTCCAGGGCTGCCTGCAACCGAGCGGCAGCGGCGCTGGGCGTCACGGCGTACCGGGTCATGCCCGCGCGCTGGAAGAACGGGTGCATGGCGGCCATGACGGCCATGGCCTCGACGTAGGGGGTTCCGGCCAGCGGCAACGTGTCGCGTACCAGGCGCACCGACAGGCCGAGGCCGCGCCAGTTGGGGTCCACGACCACGCGGCTGATGGTCCGCAGATGCTCGTTCCAGAATCGCAGGCGACCTTGGCGAGGCAAACGATCGACCAACGGTTTCAGTGCGCGGTTTCGCGGACCGCAGTTGGCCGACGGCAGGCAGTACACGATCACGGCGATCAGGTCCGCCCCGTGCCGCATGGCGAACACTTTGTCCAGGCCGCCCACGGCGTGGTTTCGGTAATGCAGCGGCGCCAGGGCCCGCCAGTCGTCGATGCCGGCCGGTTCGATCCGCACCTCGTCGGCCAGTGTGCATGTATTTCGTCCCGACCTTTCCCGACGGCATGGCATCGGCGCACCCTCCAGGTCCGTACACCCGTGTTCTCCGTAAGTCGTCGCATGGCCTCGCCAGCGAGGCCCGGCCTCCCCCCGCCCCCCCCCCCCCCTTTTTCGCGTGTCTTCCCCAGGCCCGGGTGGAGGACAAAGTGTGAAAAGGGGCCGCAGAAGGGGCGTGGGGCCTCGTCGGCCAGGAATTTCCGGGCCATGCGGACCAGTCCGGCCGCACTTCGACCGCGTGCGTCGGCGTCATCCGTCTGATGCTTGCCGGCGAGCGAGACGGCGCGGCGCACGGTGCGCCAATCCTCGGCCGTCAGGAAGAACGTCAAGGGGTGAAGCGGCTCGGCGACCTCGCCGGGCGGCGTCGGGGCCGGCAGCGGCCGCGTGGCGAGCTCCACGGCTCGTTGCAGTGCCGCGCGGTCTTCGGGCACCAGGCGCGACAGCTCCTTCAGGCGGGACGCCTCGGCCTGTCCGGCGAGGCGGGCCAGCAGGGCGGCACGTCGCATCGGGTCGTCGCGCCCTTGTAAGCGGTTCAAGGTGGCCAGAAGCAGGAGGCCCTCCTGCGCGTCCACGTCCCAGACGTCGCAGCGGGCCGAGGGCCGACCGAGCTCGCGCAGCGCGCGGAGGCGGTGGTGCCCGTTGAGCACCTGGTACCGGGCGGACGGAGACGAGCCACGGCCGGGCGGCGACGACTCGCCCGGCTCCGTCGGCAACGGTCGGACGACGAGGGGCTCGTAACGGCCGCTACGCTCGATGTGCCGCCGCAACTTCGCGAACTGGTCCGCCGCCATGACGTTGGAATTCATTGGATGCTCGACCAAGGCCGAGATAGGAATCTCCACAGACATCGCCGCACCCTCCCCCAAGCCTCCCCCTGATCCGCCGATCCGCGACAGAGCAACGGGACAGTGCCCCCGCCGGGAATCGGCCCCTGACCGGACGGCGGTTACTGGCGTTGGGCCTGGCGCTGCTCTGCGGCGGCCGCCAGACGCCGAATCTGGTCGCGTGCCTGCGCCATGCGGCGGTAAACCGTTTGGCGGGTCACCCCCAACGCCGCCGCCAGCGTCCGGACGGGCACGCCGTGAACCACGACGGTTCGCAACAGTGCCTCGTTCCGACGATACCGACCAACACCCTGTCCCTTGGCCTGCACTGACATTCGGCACCTCCTATGTACGACCTCTCAGCCAACTGCTCCAGGTCCACGGGCGCATACCGGGGTCCCACGACCTTCGGCGGCCATCGCCCTGGCCCCCGTCCCAGCCCGACCGCTCGCGCCCGAAGAGCCTGCATCCTGGCGGTAGGACCTTGCACGACGCGAAATTCGGCGGTAGAATACCTAACATTGCCCTAAGATTGTAGCGTGTGATTTGGCGGTTGTCAAACGACTTTTTTGAAAATTATCAAATTCTTTCCTTGCCTTTGCCCGATTTGCATCGTATCGTATTGGGCGCGAATCGCTTAGGTCACGTCATCATAGCGCTCGGAGGGGGTATGCACGGGGGGTTAAAGGAGCCAACGGTGGGACTGAGACAACAACTCGACGTACTCAGTGGGCTACGGCGCCAGGTGGAGCGACAGTTACGGGCGGGCCATACGTTTGGGGAGCGGCTTCGGTTGCTGCGTCGGCAGGGGCGTCTGACGCTGGACGATGTGGCGTCGCGGACGGGGATCAGCAAGGCGTATCTGTCGCAGGTGGAGAACGGGCGTGTGGATCCGCCGCGCGACGCGAAGGTTCGGGCGCTGGAAGAGGCGTTCGGGTTGCGTCCTGGGGAACTGTTGGAACTGGCGCACCTGGCGCGAACGCCGCGGGATGTTCGCGAGCGGCTGGAGCAACTGCGTTCGGCGTTTGACCGAGCGGAACAGACGGTGCAGGCGTTGATGGTCCAGTTGCCGCAGGAGTCGGAGGCGTCGGGCGAGGGGTGCGGGTCGGCGGGGCCGGCGGGCACGGGGGAGATGGCGCGTGGGGTTTCTGTGGAGGCGTCGTCGTCGGTCCAGCCGCAGGACTCCGCGAGTGGGGGGGACGGCGGATCGGGCAACGTCACGGTGCCGCAAGCGGTGTTGCGGCGAATTCCGATCATCAACGGCGTTGCGGCGGGGTATCCGGCGGAGTTTACGGATTTGGACTATCCGGCGGGTGTGGCGGATGCGTACGTCGGGGCGCCGCCGGACCTGGACGATCCCGGCGCCTTTGCGGTTCGGGTGGTCGGGGACTCGATGGAGCCGCGGTACCGGGAGGGCGACATTGTGCTGTTTGCGCCGTCGGCGGCCGTGCGAAGCGGCGACGACTGTTACGTTCGTTTTACTCCGGAGAGTCCGCAGGGGGCCACGGCGATGTTCAAGCGAGTTTACTTCGACAACGCGACGGAGGCGCGTCTTCAGCCGCTGAACGAGCGTTATCCGCCGACGGTAGTGCCGCTGGAGCACATTGCGGGACTTTACCGGGCGGTGTGCCGGTACGAGACCTTGTGAGGCGTCCCGTGGCGGGGCAGGCGTGGGGGGGGCGTGGCCGCAGGTGTTCGCGCGTAGAGGGCAGAGGCGTTTTGCGCATCTGTGGTGGGGGACCTGTCGTGTCGGAGGTGGTTGTGCGGGGCGGGAATCGGCGGATGATAGCGGCCTGCGGCGATGAAGGGCTTGGGCCGCAGGGCAGGTCGGCGGTCTGGGCCGAGGGGCCCAAGCGGAAATGGTCTGGGGTGAGGGATGGCGGAACGGCTGATATTGGCGAGTGCGTCGGCGCGTCGTCGGGAGTTGATGGCG
The DNA here is from genome assembly GCA_964500225.1 of uncultured Anaerolineaceae bacterium. GTDB lineage: Bacteria > Planctomycetota > Phycisphaerae > FEN-1346 > JAACEH01 > JAAYDY01. Next base: position 24,194 of record CAZCOA010000040.1, read on the forward strand.
TCGGCGGGGTACCGGTTCGAGGTGGAGCCTGCGGACATCGAGGAGCAGTTGCCGGCGGAGAGCGAGGATCCGTCGTCGGTGGCGATGCGGTTGGCGGAGGCCAAGGCGCGGCACGTGGCGTCGCGTACGGCGGAGGCGGGCCGTTGGGTGGTGGGGGCGGACACGATCGTGGTGCTGGGTCGGCGGCTGATCGGGAAGCCTCGTGATGCGGCGGATGCGGAGGCGATTCTGAGCTGTCTGAGCGGGAGCCGCCATGCGGTGATTACGGGCGTGGCGTTGGTGGAGAGCGGGTCGGGCCGGTCGCTGGTTCGTTCGGCGACGACGTGGATCCAGATGCGTCGGATTCCGGCGGAGGAGATCCGTCGGTATGTGGCGGGTGGGTCGGCGTTGGGCAAGGCGGGGGCGTATGCGATCCAGGAGGGCGGGGATCGGTACGTGGAGCGTGTGGAGGGGAGCGTGACGAACGTGGTGGGGCTTCCGATGGAGTTGCTGGGGGAGATGCTGGCGGAGGTGGGCGTGAGGGCGTTGGCGTCATGAGCGGCAAGGGGCGACGGTTCGTGAATCGGGTGTTGCTGGCGGTACTGCTGGTTTTGTTGGCGGCGTGGGCGGTGCGATGTGTGCAGAGCGGCACGGATCGTGGGCGTGAGGCGGCGCCGTAGGTCGCGGCGGGGCCGGGGGAGGGGGCGTCGTCGGGGTGGCGGGAGTGGGTGGCGCATCGGCCCGGGCCGA
>CAZCOA010000041.1:0-24796 GCA_964500225.1 uncultured Anaerolineaceae bacterium
TCCTAGCCGCCACCCGCTCACGACGATGTTGCTCAACACCGGTACGCTCACAAACGCGACCACCGTTCCGCCGATGAGCAGCAGATTCAGCAAGCTGATAATCACTCCCGCCGCCGCCTTGCCTTTGCCTGTCAGCGTGCCTCCGCTCCGCTTGATCTTGCCGCGCGCCGCAAAACCAAGGATGAGCCCCGGAAGCGAACCAATCGGGCCGAAGCAACAAATCCAACTGAGAAGCGACAGAACGAGCGACGCCGTGGCCATGCCGCAGCTTCGCGGCGCTACGGGCATCGGCGACACACCGGCCGCCGCGACGCCAGGACCGTACGTTGCCCCAGCCATCGGTTGCATCGCCGCCGCGGAAGAGGCTCCCTCGCCGACCACTCCGCTGCGAAGCATTGTCGCCTGACCGCCGCTCTGTTGCGGCACCGTCAGTTGCGCGCGGCATGTTGGACAGAACACCTCTCGACCCGCATACTGCTCGCCGACCGTCATGGCCTGATGACACGAAGGACACGTGAACTGGATCGCCATCGCCCGCCTCCTTTGTCGAAATGGATGCCGCCGTGAACGACCACAGTCTATGCAGCCCTGCCGCCTCCCCTCAAGCAAAATCTACAACCCCCGGCCCCCTTGACATCCAACGGCCGCAGTGATACACCCTCCCCTGCGACCTGCCTGGCGTCGCGCGACCGCCACGGCCGCGCCGCCCTCGTCCGAGGTCCGCACACGCTGGATGGGACTCTGCGAAAGGATCACCCGATGGCCGATCCAATTCACGTCACGGTCTGGAACGAATTCCTTCACGAAAAGAAGCACGAGGCCGTGCGCAAGGTCTATCCCAACGGCATTCATGCCGTCATCGCCGAGGCCCTGTCGGCCAACCCCGACATGACCGTCCGCACCGCCACCCTCGAACAGCCCGAGCACGGTCTCACCGATCAGGTCCTTGCCGAAACCGATGTCCTGCTATGGTGGGCCCACATGGGCCACGGACAGGTCGCCGACGCCGTCGTGGACCGCGTCCACAAACGCGTCCTCGATGGCATGGGCCTCATCTGCCTTCACTCGGCCCACTTCTCCAAGATCTTCAAACGTCTCATGGGCACAGGATGCGACCTCAAGTGGCGCGAAGCCGCCGAGAAGGAACGCCTCTGGGTCGTCGATCCCGCGCACCCCATCGCCGAAGGGTTGCCCGAGTATTTCGAACTGCCTCACACCGAAATGTACGGCGAGCACTTCGACATTCCCCAGCCCGATCAACTCGTCTTCATCAGTTGGTTCGCCGGCGGCGAGGTCTTCCGCAGCGGGTGCTGTTGGCATCGCGGCAAAGGCAAAATCTTCTACTTCAGGCCCGGTCACGAAACCTTCAACATCTACTACGACCCGAACATCCGCAAGGTACTGACCAACGCCGTCCGCTGGGCCGCTCCGACGGGTGTCGCCGTCGTCAAACGCGGCCATCACCCCACGCCGATCGAGAAACTTTAGAAAAAAACGTGCCACAGCCGCCCGCGCCTGTGGCAATCAACTGAATCGGGCTGACGCACACACAACTTCCGCATAGCTCCGCTATGGACAAAAAAAAGGCCGTCGAACGCTGGGTTGCGACGGCCTCGTGGACAGTGGGTATCAAGGTGCCGATCAAGTTGACCCACGGTGACACTCACAGCTGTTGATCATGACAGTTGTCACGTGTCAATCCAAGGTGTCAGTCTAGGGAGCCCCACTGTCTGAAGAACGACTGTGCCCCTGTCTTCGGCAAGACAGGTCTTTTTCCAACACCACCTTCCCGCACGGCCACCCTTTACAGCGGCCGCCCCGCACCGGGGCAACTCTATGCTGAATATACGGCGCCAGCCTGCTAATTGCAAGACAATATGCCAGCCACAACAAAATGCCCCAATGTCGCCGCAAAACCATTACACATTGTACGACAAGGGTTTACGCCATCATGCACACTTGTTCGGATTACCATTATTCAGAAGATCGTGACGATTCTGCTGTTCACATGTCGCCCCGCGTCATGTGACAGATAACATCACCCGATAACAATCGATCGGCTGCCGAATTTCCGATTCATGACACCGTAACCACTTGCACGGCCTATGGTTGCAGCTCGTCCGGCAACTCTGTCCCCTCTTCGGGGCACTGGCACAGGCCGTTCTTCTGGACCGCGCGACCAAGCTTGCGGCAGAAAAGGGCCTGAAACGTTCGACAGGCGCCGCTCAGGTCCTTGCTCTCTGGCCATGACGCCTCAGGACAATCCAGGTCACACCATTTCATTCGCCCTGCCTCCCGATACATCATTTTCACCAACGTCCGAACCCATTCCACGCCCGTGCTATCACCTGAGTATAGCAACCCGCCGACCACCGTCAATCCGCCCTCCAACCACCGCCGGGACTGTTCTGTTCGTCTCCTCACACCCATCCGACAACCGGATGAAGGCCCATCCAATCACTGGACACTTGGTGAACCCCGACACAAAAGTCAAGATGCCTCGCATTTCCACCAGACATCACAGTCGAAAACCCTCGCAAAGTCCTAAGCAGAGTTAATGCAACCAGTTACACCGCAACATAGAACTTCCCGATTACGCGATTTCAGCGTCGCCAACACGTCACGCACCTTGACTGTGTTCCCCCAGTGAGCTATACTTGAGCGGTTTGAGATGTACCGTCAGGGTGACAGTGGTGCGGTGAGGGTTCGGGCAAGGCTCTGGACCCGCATTTGCCCAGTGGGGTGGTGGGACTGCACCCTGAATCGCCGCTTGAGCAGGTGATATGGCCCGGACGAATGCTGGCCGGGCTACTTTTTTCGACCCACGGCCGGACGGACGCCGTTCATCCGCACTCGACTGCGGAATGCTCGGTGACCCGGCACAGACAGGTGACGCTGTGACCGGCAAGTTGTCTGAAGCCACTATTGAGGAGGTTCAGCGGGCGAACGATATCGTCGAGGTCGTTTCCTCGTACTTGCCGCTAAAGCGGTCGGGTAAGGACTATAAGGCCTGTTGCCCGTTTCACCAGGAGAAGACGCCGAGTTTCTATGTCAGCCCGTCGAAACAGATTTTCAAGTGCTTCGGTTGCGGCAAGGGAGGCTCGGTCTTTCAGTTTGTCATGGCGCGGGAGAACATTACCTTTCCCGAAGCCGTTCGGATGCTGGCCGAGCGTGCCGGCGTCCGCATTGAGGAAGAGTCGTCTCGCAGCCGAGGCATTACCGACAGCGGCATTGACCGCTCGCGTGTGTTCAAGGTCACAGCCTGGGCCGCCCGCTTGTTCGAAAGGCTCCTGGCCGACGATACCGTCGGACGCCCCGGACGAGAGTACTTGGCGCGACGAGGCTTCACGGCTGAAACCATTGAGCGGTTTCACCTGGGCTTTGTCCCCGATGCATGGGACACGCTCGTTCGGGCGGCTGCCAGCCGAGGCATCGACGCTGTCCTGCTGGAGGCTGCCGGCCTCGCAATACCGCGAAACCACGGACCCGGCTATTACGACCGGTTCCGCAATCGGGTGATATTCCCGATTTGCGATGCCCTCAATCGGCCCATTGGCTTTGGCGGCCGAACCCTGGGCGACGATCCGGCCAAGTACCTGAACTCGCCGGATACGATGATCTTTAACAAGAGCTTCAACCTGTACGGTCTGACGGCCGCTCGCGACGCCATGACCGCCGCCCGAAGGGCCATCGTCGTCGAGGGATACACCGACTGCCTCATGGCCCAGCAGGTGGGACTGGCCAACGTCGTAGCCACCCTCGGCACCAGCCTGACAACCGGTCACGTGCGGCTCCTGAAGCGGTACGTGGACGAGGTGGTTCTGATTTTTGACGGCGACCTGGCCGGCCAGAACGCCGCCGACCGCGCCCTGGCCGTCTTTTTGGCCGAGGAACTCGGTGTCCGCATTGTAACGCTGCCCGACAACCTCGACCCGTGCGACTTCCTGGTCCAGGGGCGCAAGGACGAATTTCTGGCCCTGGTCGATGCATCCCCGGACGCCATGGAATACAAATGGCGTCTTGTGCGTCAACAGTTTGCCGCCTCGGACACGGTGGCGGGCCGGCGACGGGCTGTGGAGGCCATGCTCGAAACCATTGCCGCGCAGCCCGCCTGGACCCAGGGCGGCGACCCGTTGCGCCGCGATCTCGTGCTGGCCCGGATGGCCCAGGTGCTCGGCGTGGCCGAACAGAGTCTTCGGGAACGCCTCGCGGCCCTCAGTCGCAGAGCCGCCGGACAGGCTCGACAGTACGAGCAGATGGACGGACTCCCAGCGGACCGACCCACGGATCGGGAGATTTCGTCCGACCTGCGTAGCCGTGCGGAGCGTCTAATATTGCAGGTGCTGATGGCCTGGCCCGAGCAGATCGCCGCCACGGCTGCGCGGCGGCCTCCGGAAAGGATACGCCTCGCGACGCACCAAACGCTGTACAGGAAGCTTGTGGAGTTGGACCGGCGTCTTCAGGACGAAGGATTGCCGGTGTTGTGGAGCCACCTTCAGGACGAAGCCGTGGCCCGGTTGGCGTCGGACCTGGCCGGCGATGTGCCGGATGCGGGGCCGGACCGCGAGAAGCTGACAACCATGCTGGAGGATGCCCTGGCGACCCTCAACCGATTGGACGAGCGGGACGAGCTGGCGACCGTACGAAACCAGATCTCGGCCGGCGAAAACGAGGAGGAACGTCGCGCGGCACTTCGCAGGTTGCGGCAATTGCGGAAAGACAGTCATGGATTCCTGCCGCCAGGGATGACGCCAAGACAATGACCAGAACGACGTCCGGACAGGATATCCGGACGCACATACAGGAGCGGTTGCACGTTATGGAACTGCAAGTCAAGTCGCTCTTCGAGAAAGGTAAGCAGAAAGGCTACCTGACCTACGAAGAGATTAACGAGATGTTGCCCGACGACATCATCAGCGCGGATCGCCTCGACCAGATTCTGACCGAACTGGACGACCTGGGCGTGGACCTTGTGGACGAGTCCGAGGTCATGGATAACACCTACGCGCGCGTCGAGACCGAGCCGGCCGCCAAAATCGCCGACGAGGAGAACGTCTCGAAGCGGATCGACGACCCGGTGCGTATGTACCTGACGCAGATGGGCGAGATCCCCCTGCTGACGCGCGAGCAGGAAATCTCCCTGGCCAAGAAGATCGAGCTGACGCGCAAGCAGTTCCGCCGCAAGGTCCTCGAAAGCATGCTCAGCATCTCCACGGCCATCGACATTCTGAGCCAGGTGGACCGCGGCCTGCTGCCGTTCGACAGGACGATGAAAATCAGCATCTCCGAGAATCTGGCCAAGGAAACCATTACCGAACGTCTGCCGACCAACCTGCGCACCGCCCAGGTGCTCATGGAACGCAACCGCAACGATTACGCCGCCCTGGCCGCCAACTCGCTCTCGCCCGATCAAAAGCGAGAGATTAAGAAGCGGATGCAGGCCCGACGCCGCAAGTGCGTCACCCTGCTCGAAGAGCTTTCGCTGCGCACGGGTAAGATCGTGCCGCTCATGAAGAAGCTCAAGGCCATCAGCGAGAAGATGCAGGACCTCGAACGTACCATCACCGAGCTGAGCCTCTCCGGCGGCGACGACGCCGAAATCAAAACCCTCAAGGAAGAGCTCCAGGGCCTGGAGAACCTCGTCTGCGAGAATTCCGCCAGTCTCGCCGCACGCGTCCAGCGTATCGAAAAGTGCCACGCCGAGTACGAAGACGTCAAACGCAAGCTCAGCGGCGGCAACCTGCGACTGGTGGTCTCCATCGCCAAGAAGTACCGTAACCGGGGTCTGCCCTTCCTCGACCTCATCCAGGAAGGCAACACCGGCCTCATGCGGGCCGTGGACAAGTACGAATACCGCCGTGGCTACAAGTTTTCGACCTATGCCACGTGGTGGATTCGTCAGGCCATCACGCGCAGCATCGCCGACCAGGCCCGGACCATCCGCATTCCGGTCCACATGATCGAGACGATGACCAAACTGCGCAACATCGCCAAGCACTTGCTCCAGGAGAACGGCCGCGAGCCCTCCATCGAGGAGATCGCCCAGAAGGGCAACATGAGCGTCAGCGAAGCACGACGCGTCATGAAGATTTCGCGGCACCCGATCTCCCTCGATCGCCCCGTCGGCGAAAGCGAGGACTCGTACTTCGGCGATTTCATCGAGGACGACTCCGTCGAGAGCCCCGTCACGGCCGCCACTCAGGAAATGCTCCGCGACCGCATCGAGAGCGTCCTGAAGACCCTCACCTACCGCGAACGCGAAATCATCAAGCTTCGCTACGGCATCGGCGACGGCTACACGTACACGCTCGAAGAGGTGGGCCGCATCTTCAAGGTCACCCGCGAACGCGTGCGGCAGATCGAGGCCAAGGCCATTCGCAAGCTCCAGCACCCAGTCCGGGCCCGGAAGCTCGAAGGGTTCCTCGACGGCGCCACCGTGGAGCGCATGGAGTAGCTCCGACGCCTCGTGCGGCAACGGTTCTTTCCCGAAGACGCGAGATCTGCGACACTCGCGTCTTCTTCTTTCGCCCGCCGCCGCGCGGTTTAGTGGTCTTCTGCCGCAAGGGCGATCCCTCGATAACGCGTCCCCAGACCAGGAGGTCATGCAACGTGAAGTCGGTGATGTTTATCGCAATGGCCATCGGAAGCGCCATCGGCTGGTGGCTCGGTGCCAAGGTCAACATCTGGGTGGCCCTACTGGGAAGCACCGCGGGCGGCCTGGCGGCCATCTATATCGCCTACCGTCTGACACGCGATTACCTCGACTGACATGCGGAATTCCCCCTAATTTCCCCAGTCAGCCCCCTTCTCGACGTTTCAGACGGCCCGGACGTGTCCGTGTCTGGCGATTTGCCGAGCATGCGCCCAGCCCTTGGCCGATAAACAATCGCGTGTATATGTGTTGCCACCCCGCCAGGGCCGCCATGGGCCACTGCCGGGGATGCGGTTCCATCTGTGTAACAGGAGGCCCTCCCATGCTCCGAATTCACGACATTCTACGCGTCAAGCAGCCTGATGTCGTTATGACATCGCCCGAAATTACTGTTACCGAAGCTGCACAGATCATGTCCAGAGCGGTCATTGGTTCCATCGTCATCCGCGACGGCGACACGCCTGTTGGCATTTTCACCGAACGCGACCTTCTGCAACGTGTTGTCGCCGTCGGCCGCGACCCCAACACCACCCGACTGGGCGACGTCATGAGTTGCCCCCTCAAGACCTGTCGCCTCGACGAGCCGGTGGACCAGTGTGCCCTGCGGCTCAAGAGGGGCCATTTCCGCCACCTCGCCGTCGTTCAGGACGGGCGTCTCGTCGGCCTGATCAGCCTGCGCGACGTGATGGCCGCTCAGTTGAAGGAGGACGATCTGGCCTTCGGCGAAATCATGGCCGCCGAACTCAGTGAACACCAGCAAGAGCCCCCGTCGCACTGACGGCCGCTTTGGCTCGGGCTCTCGTTCGCTGCGGGCCCCCATGACCTGCCCCCGGACAGGGCCGCAGTGTACACACCCTGGTACTGCGACCGATTTCTATCACGCCACCCAAAACAGCACACGGCGCCCCGCAAGTCGCCGCAAAGCCACGCCAAGACCGTTGCACCTACGCCGTGCAGGTTCTTCCGGAATGTTGTGTTTGTGCATCATGCCACCTCAACGACTTCTCTGTAAATCGGTTACGAGCGTCTAGTGCCGACCCGAAACGATTGGCACGACGTTTGCGAATTGCAACAGGCAAAGGCTTCCCGGTCCGGTCGTTTCCTAAGTGCATGCGGCCTTCCGGGTTTATGGCGGCTCACGTCAATCACCTCGCGAACCCGCCAGAATCGGCAACGTTGTGTATCCTGGCGCGCAACCGCTGGGTACCAGCGAAAATGTGGCACGGAACACTCAGTGCGACAATGAAGGAGCCTACGTTGGGCATCGGGGGAACACAAGTAACACGTCTGGCGGCCCTGTGCCTGGGGTTGGCCATTGTCCTGGCAGGCTCTCGGCCTGCAAGAGCCGACTTGGTCACGTTCGGATTTGAGCAATGCGTTGCCACCAGCGAGCGATTCGTCCATCCCGGCGGCTATGAGTCTCTGGAGTGCAGCGCCGGCATGATCACCATGATCATCACGCGCAGCGACGGGGCCCCCTTTGACGTGATCGAGGTGACACAGCCGACCTTCCCCCACCAATGGGGCACACGCGCCCTGGATCCCTGGTTCGGATGGAAAACGCCCACGGACAACTGGTTCATCGCGTCGTTTTCGCTCCCAGTGAGCTACGTGCAACTCCAGTTCACCGACTTCGGCCAGGACAGTGACACGGTTTACCTGCGGGCCTACAGCAGCCTCTTCGGCCTGGGCGACTTCATCGGCGGTGCCACGGCCCCGTGGGGCACGGCCAGCAGCCCAAGTTTCGTCACTCTCGAATACACTGCACCGACGGACGAATCGTTCATGTCCGTTATGTTCCGCGGCTACAGCCCGGTCCTCAGCAACAGCATGTACGTGGACAACATCGCTGTCCAGACCATCGCCATTCCCGAACCCGCGTCTTCCTCGGCCCTGAGCATCGGCCTGGGTTTGATGGCCGCCCGCCGCCGCAGGTGGTATCGTGGTGTTCTGCGAGTTTGAGGGCCACCAGCCGCCAGGTCGCCCCGCCCCCTTCTAGCGTTGCATTGTGCCACACATAAATCGCTCCGATTATTGCATTGTGCATCCTCCCTGTCCCCAAGCTAGCTCCCCGGATTGGGGTAAAAGCCCCTGAAGCCCGGTTTGTGTCGTCATTTCGCCAGTGGTCCGCCGTTTGCTAGAGTGGAATCGAAACGTCTCTGCGGAGGACTCACATGCGAATCGCCGTAGCTAGCGGCAAAGGGGGAACCGGCAAGACGACCGTGGCCACGAATCTGGCCGCAACGGCATCGCGTCGGGGAAAACGTGTGGTCTATTTGGATTGCGACGTGGAGGAGCCCAACGGCGCCCTGTTCCTGAAGCCCCGGATCGAGCGCACCGAGCCGGTCGCCGTGAGAGTCCCCGCGGTGGACAAGAGCAAATGCACGGGGTGCGGTCTGTGCGGCAAGGTATGCCAGTACAGCGCCATCCTGCCGATGAAGAACGACGTGTTACTGTTTCTTGAGCTCTGCCACGGCTGCGCGGGGTGCTGGCTGGTTTGCCCGACGGGAGCGATCCGCGAATCGAGCCGCACGACCGGGCAATTGCAGATCGGCCGGGCCGGCGGGGTGATATGCGTTCAAGGATTGCTCAACATCGGCGAGGCGATGAGCCCGCCTGTGATTCGTGCCGTGAAGGCGTCGGCGCCGGAGGCTGATCTGGTCGTGCTGGACTCGCCGCCGGGCACGTCGTGTCCGGTGATCGAGAGCGTCCGCGACGCGGATTTCGTACTGCTGGTGACGGAGCCGACGCCGTTCGGGCTGAACGACCTGCGTCTTGCCGTGGAGGTGATCCGCACGTTGGGGCTCCCGTTTGCCGTGGCGGTCAATCGGGCCGGCATGGGAGACGATCGAACGCAACAGTATTGCGCGCGGGAAGGGATCGAGATTCTTGTTGAGATTCCCGACGACCGGCGTGTGGCGGAGGCGTATTCGCGGGGCGAGATGGCCTGCGATGCCCTGCCCGAACAGCGTTTGCTCTACACCGATTTGTTGGGACGAATCGAGTCGCGGGTGGCCGCTCGTGTCCACTGAACAGCGGCAAGCCGACCTGCAGTTTCTGGACGCTCGTCAGTCAGAGGGCCGTGAACGTATGGAAATCAAGCCGAAGGAACTGGTGGTCATCAGCGGCAAGGGAGGCACCGGGAAAACGTCGGTGGTTGCCTCGTTTGCGGCGTTGGCCGCGCCGGTGGTACTGGCCGATTGCGACGTGGACGCGGCGGATTTGCACCTGGTGCTGGGTCCGCGGACCATCCGCGAAGAAGACTTTTCCGGGGGCAACCGGGCGAGAATCCTGAGCGACCGCTGCACGGCGTGCGGGAAGTGTCACGCGTTGTGCCGCTTCGATGCCGTGAAGCCGGAACGGGGCGACGATGGCCGCACGAGCTACCGGATTGACCCCATCGCTTGTGAAGGCTGCGGGGTGTGCGCGTGGTTCTGCCCGGCCAAGGCCGTCGAATTCGCCGAGGCGGTCAACGGCCGGTGGTTTGTCGGCCGCACGCGTCACGGCCCCATGGTCCACGCCAGGCTTGGCGTGGCTGAGGAGAACTCGGGGAAACTGGTCAGCACCGTGCGTCGGGAAGCCCGCAACGTGGCCGCGACGGACGGGCTGAGGACGATCATCGTGGACGGGTCGCCGGGGACCGGTTGCCCGGTCATTGCGTCGATCACGGGAGCGGATTTACTTCTGATCGTGACGGAACCGACCGTAAGCGGGCTGCACGACCTGGGCCGCGTGGCCGACCTGGCACGGCACTTCGCACTGCGGGTGCTGGTGTGCATCAACAAGTGGGACTTGAACCCGCAAATGGCCGACCGGATCGAGTCGCTGTGCATCGAACGCAGCATTCGCGTGGCAGGCCGGATTCGCTACGACCGGGCCGTGACCGAGGCACAGATCCGCGGCCTGTCGGTGGTGGAGCACCAGCAGGACGGCTGCGCACAGGACATTCGCGACCTGTGGAGCGCGGTTGGCGCGATCCTTGCCGAACCGGGCGAAGCCCATTGACTGCATTCTGTGGAGCGACAGGCACTCTCATGACCCCGCTCATCATAGCCATTGCGGCTGTTCTTGTGGTATCGGTGCTGATGACTATGACCGGCCGTGGAGGCGGGAACTTCTACGTGCCCATTCTGCTGCTCTGCGGCATACCGATGCTGGAGGCGGCAACCACGAGCCAGTTGATTCTTCTGGTGACCTCACTGGCGGCCATGGTGTTTTTCGCCAAGACGCGCTGTGTGGACTGGAAACTGGCATTGTTAATCGATCCGCCAACCGATATCATGGCCTTCGTGGGCGGATACTATGCGCACATGGTGCCCGTTGACGTGATAAAGGTCGTTTTTGCGTTTCTGTTGGTCGTCTCGGGGTTCTTCATGCTGCGACCTGCGACAGACCGCCCCGTGAATCAGTCGCGGCAACTGGGTTACTGGCACCGACGCTTCGGTGAGGATCAGTACACCGTCAATCTCTGGCTGACGCTGCCGATTACGGCGGCTGCCGGCCTTGTGGCAGGAATGACCGGGATATCGTGCGGCTCCTTCAAGGTGCCGCTCATGGTTCTGTTGTGCGGTGTGCCGATGCGTGTGGCTGTGGGAACGTCGTCCGCCATGGTGGCGGCCACCGCACTGATGGGGCTGCTTGGTCATGCCGTGGCCGGCGATTTCAGAACGGCATGGGCCTTGCCGCTTGGAGTCGCAGCGTTGCTGGGCGGCGTAATCGGCGCCCACGTGACCTTCCGGGCTCGCCCCGCAACGATCAAAGCCGTCTTCGCCTATACCACGTTCGCAGCGGCCGTTGCAGTATTAGTCAATGTGTGGCTTTCGACGCGATAACCAACGCACCGCGCCGAAATGCCCCTCGTGGAATGCGCAACGGATGAGAAGCCTGTTTCGGCCTGGTCCCATGGCCGTCCTGTACGAAAGGAACACAGACTCATGGCGTCACTGAGCAATGAACTCCGTCAAGCCTGGGCCGACCGGGATGGCCCGGTAATTCTGGCCACCGTCGATGCAGACGGAACGCCCAATATCATCTATGCCACATGCGTAGGGCTGTTCGGCGACAATCGGCTCGTCGTTGCCGACAACTACTTCGACAAGACACGCAGGAACATCCAGCGCGGGTGCAGAGGCGCCCTGCTCTTTCGCACCAAGGCGGGCAAGGCCTATCAGGCCAAAGGCACGCTGGAGTATCACACACAGGGCGAAGTGTTCGACAACATGAAGACGTGGAATCCCGAGAAACACCCCGGCCATGCCGCTGCGGCGTTGTGCGTCGAGTGCGTGTACAGCGGCGCACAGAAGATATGTTGAGTCGCCGGATGCCTCGGCGCAACCGTGCGCGGCACTCCCTCTGCTCGGGCTGTACGTAACCGCTCTTCGCTCCCATGGCAAATTCCGCGGCGCACAGGCATATCATCGGGGTTTACTATATCTGCCGCTCATCTTGACAGTCTGCATTCACGGATACCTCAGGGGCTACGAGGAGCCGCAGTGATGACACAATGCACTGGGACAACTGCCGTCGAAGTATGTGAAGACCGTCTGCCGGCGTGCGTTTGCGCGGCGATGCTGATTGTTGCCGCTCTCATAGGGCCGCTGGCGCCGCCGGCCAAGGGAGCCACTCCTCTGAAGGTCTATGCGGGCGACATCAACGATCAGGCTGAAGCCGACCGGGGCAGCCCGTGCGACATCACGATCACCGGCGCCCGCAACGGCCGTTTTTCGGGCAAGGTGATCGTGACGTCCAGCCAGCCCATCGAGGGCCTGAAGGCGACCCTGAGCGACCTGAAGCAGGACGGGGCTGCCATTGCTGCTTCGGCGGTCACTGTCCGCTATGCGGTTGCATGGGATGACTCGATCGGCAATTGGCACCGCCCCGTGGGCCGCGACATTCTCCTGACCGTCGCCCCCGAAGGACAAACGACGATCCCGGTGTGGGTCACTGTGAGCGTGCCTGCGGAGGCCAAGGCGGGAACCTACTCGGGCCAGTTGACCATCGCCGCCGCCGGGGCCGACCCCGTCCGCGTGCCGGTGACCCTTCGTGTCCAGGACTGGACGTTGCCCAGCCCTCAGAACTATGCGACTTGGATCGAATTGGTCCAGTCGCCCGATACATTGGCAACCGAATACGACGTACCGCTCTGGTCTGAGAAGCACTGGGCCATGATCGCGCAGTCGATGCGGCTCATGTCGCCCACGGGCAGTCGCACGATTTACATTCCCCTGGTCGCCGAGACCAACATGGGCAACAGCGAGACCATGGTCCGATGGGTTGTCAAGGCCGACAAGGCGGAGCCCGACTTTTCGATCATGGACCGCTACCTCGACACGGCCGCCGAGAACCTGGGCACGCCGAAGCAGGTGATTTTCTACGTCTGGGAAGTCTTCGTCACGCCTCCGGACGAGGACTTCATGAAACGCCAGCGGGAAAGCAAGAGCTACGAGTTGGACAAGTTCGAGGCTCGCGTGGCCGAAGGCCGCAAGGGCGTTCCCGTGACGATGGTCGATCCACCGAGCGGCAAGACCTCGAAGGGATTCCTGCCACATTACGATACCGAAGCCGGCAAGGCCGTCTGGGGGCCGTTCTGGCGCGAGTTGCGACAGCGGATGGCCCAACGCGGCCTGGAGGGGACGATGATGCTGGGCGTGATGTCCGACTGGCGGCCGTCGGAGTCGCAGGTTAAGGCCCTGAAGGAATATGCCGGCGACCTGCCCTGGACGTCAGCGTCGCACCACGCGCGGTGGCTCTTCGGCACCAGCAAGCTCGGCGACCGGCAACTCTATGGAATTGCGACCATCGGCTATACCGCCGTGGCCCTGGACCACCAGTACACGATCAACCCCGCCCACGGGCGCTCGTATGGCTGGCAAAAAGACATCCTGCATGCACAGTATTGGCGGTTCCAGTATTTCAATACGAAATCGATGGTCACCATTCGTACCGAGCCCGAAGCGAACATCACCGGCAACCAGCGCGGCCTGGCACGCATCGGCGCCGATTTCTGGTTCACCATCAAAGACAAACGCGGCCGCCGCGTCGGTACCGTCACCGACCGTTATCCGCACAGCTACTGGCACAGCATGAACATCACCGGTTGGCTGTTGGCGCCCGGCTCCGATGGCCCGGTGGGCACCGCGCGGCTGGAGACCTTCACCGAGGGCGTCCAGGAGTGCGAGGCCCGCATCGCCATTGAGAAAGTCCTGACCAACGAGAAACTGCGAGCCCAACTGGGCTCCAACCTGGCCGAGAAAGCTCAGTGGATTCTCGACGAGCGGCAGATCGCCCTATGGAAAGGTCGCGGCGCCGACGACGCGGCCATGAGCAACGGCCTCGTGGCCGCCTACCGCGATCTGATGGCCATGCAAAAAACCTGGGACGCCAAAGCCGGCAACGATTGGTTCGTGGCCTCCGGCTGGCAGGATCGCAATGCTCAACTATACGCCGTGGCCGGCGAAGTCGCGTCGAAACTCGGCCGGAACTGACCCGTTTTGCTGAAGGGAGCCTGTGTCGTGAATCTGCCCGCCCTCACCTGTCTGAAGCTGAGCGTCGTTGGCGCGCTGTCGCTGGGCGCGCTTCTCGTCCCCGCCGCCGCCCAGCCGGCGACGCCGTCGCCTGAGGCGTTTTATAACGTGGCTGTCCGGTCGGCCACGCCCGATAAGGACGGGGCCGGCGAACAGTTCTGCTGGCGGGCCAACTACAACATGGGCGTCTTCCTCCAGGCATACGAGACATGGCACGACACGGCATGGCTCGATTGGGGCGTGAAATTCTACGACTACGCCATCAGCAAGATGAGCGTCGGCCCCGATGGTCGCAAAGGCTGGATCGGAGCGTACATCTACGACAAGAACTACGCCTGTGACGTCCACGTCGGCGACGCCGTGCTAGTGAACCACATGCTGGCCTTCGCCGAGGCGGCGCTGAAGGATCCCAAACTCAAGCAACGGTACGGCGAAGCTGCACAGCGTTATGTGGAGCTGGCCAAGCACGACGTCATCGGCAAGTGGGACGCGCGCGGCACCTGGCGAGAGGACGGCCCCTACGGCGCCTACACGTCGTGGGACACCTACTGCAAGCCCGACGACCTGACCCATTGGCAAAAGACGGACCAGGCCAAGAACTCCACCTTGTCGCTGCCGTTCAACAAACAGAACGATATGGCGGTGGTCTGTCTGAAACTCTACCGAATTACCGGCGACACGACCTACAGGAACAAGGCTGAAAAGATCTTCGCGTTCATGCGCAGCCGCTTTCAGTACGTGGACGATTACTGCGTGTGGAACTACTGGGAACCGTTCGGCCCGTGGGATGTGGATGTGGCGGCCGGCAAGGCCCGGCACTGGATGAATGTTCACACTTACCGCAATTATCAGGTCGGCGAGATTCATCAGATCGCCGAGGCCTATCACACGGGTGTCGTCTTCACGGAGGCCGACATCCGCCGCATCATCAACACCAACCTGAAGGTCATGTGGAACCAGGACCGCTCGTCGCCGAAATTCGTCAACTCCAACGCGCGTTTGCCCGTGCCGCCGATGTCCGACGAGCAGCGCAAGGCAGCCGAGGCCGCCGAAGCAGCCAACCCCTACGCCAAGGAGGGCCGCGCCGGCGAACTCTGGACCGGCCTGCTGGACTTCGACCAGACGGTCCGCGACCTGTATGCGCTGCAACTGACCGGCGACGCCCGGGACACGCGGGGCCAACTGGCCCGCGACTACTTCAAGAACGTCACGCTCAAAACGCCGCCGAGCTTCGCGCGGCGATATGTCAAGGAACCCGTGACTCTGCCCGAGCCGATCCTCAGCCGCTGCCCGAGTCTTACGGTCGCCGTAGTGATGCCATGCGCGATGAAGCGCGGCACGCCGTCGCTGATCTTCTGCAAGGCCCGCGTGCCGGTCGAGCTGGCAATCGACCTGTATGACGCCGACGGCACGACACTCGTCGCGCCAATCCACAAGACCAACGTGGACGGCGGCACCGACGGGCACGCGGGCGTTTTCTTCGTGCAATGGGATCCGCAGTCTGTTGCCGACAAGGCCCCCGCAGGCTCGTACCGCGTCCGCTGGACCGTGGGCGACGGCTACCGGGAGTTTCCGGTGACTATCAGCCAGTAGGGTTGCGGCGGTCAGGGTTTGCCCATGGCGTCGATGAACCGGCCGGCTTCCCGGATGGAGGCTTCCATCTCGGCGATCAGCCGGGCCACGTCGGCGTCCAGCTCCACGGCCGTCCTCTGTAGCGACGCCACCGCCTCGGCGTTGAGGTTGTGCTTCAGATAGAGCACGCGGTCACGGAACGCCGCCAGAACCGGGTCCATCTTCTGCTGGGCCCGCCTCATGGCCCTCAGCAACTGGGCATACCGCATCTGCGTTTCGCGGAGCCGCACCTCGCTCGATAGCCGCAAGTCGTCGTCGGCGTACTGGCCGAGTTCGCTCTCCCATTCGTCGAACAGGGCCTTGGCCACTTTCTCGACGCTGGCGACGCGGTCGTTGACGGCCGAGGCTTTGGCCTCGCTGGCGTCGAGCTGAGACTTGAGCTTCTCATACTTCGTTTTCAAGTCGCCGCCGCTGAACCCCATCACGTCCGAGAACGCCTCAAGGGCGGTCTTGAACTGCTCCTTGGCCTGCTCCTGACTGTCGCGAGCCTCGGTCACTCGCTCGACAAGAAGATCCCGCTTGTGCTTGCCGAGGGTCTCCATGGCCCCGTAGTACGCCTTCTGACAGGACGGCAGGACGCCGACAGCCGCCACCAGCGCCAGACACACCCAGGGTCGTCGCATGTTCCGGGCCTCCTACGGGGTTCTCAAGGTCACAGGACCGCCAACGACCATAACCGCCGGACCAGCCCGCGTCAAGAGCCTGAAACAGAGCGATCGACCACGGATTTTTGAGTCTCCAGGTCGTGTGGCCACACGGGGTTGCGGCAGAGGAGAAAATGCTAACTATTTTTGCTGAGCGCCAGGGGGCACGGAGGCCGACACTACATCATGTAGTATTCGCCGGCGTTGGATAGCGCCACATATGGCGCTAGCGCCAAGTTAGGGTTTTTTCTCAAGGGGATTCCTAAAAAAAACCGAATAAAGACTTGACGTTTGCGCTTTGTTTGGGTATCCTCCCAGTAGATGTTCGGGCTTTGTTTGGGCCACTTGCGGTTTCATCGTTCCGGAGAAAGGCAGACGCCTGACAACAATCAGGTGAATCGAACCGGCGACACGAGGAGACGGAGACCACCACAGGAAAGATACCCGTGCCCTTCCCTGGGGTTCCTCTCCTCGGCTTAGACACAAAGGGTCGGCCGCCACGATCAGAGAACGAAGCGAATCCTTGTCGGCGGCGATCCAGAATGGCGTTTTGCAGTCATCAGCAGGTAGATTCTGGTTTGGGGGCCGAGGTACACGTTGGGTTGTCTAATGTGTTCCGGCCATGGGCGACGGTGGAATCCGACGTCCTCTCGTGTCCGGCATCGTTCAGCTCAGTTGCCGAATTTTTTCGAATGAGCCGGCAAACGTCTTGCAGCCCGCGGGGACAACGTGGCTCAGGACAGGGGGTTATAAGGATGACCGGTGTGTTGTCGGCCGTAACGTCGGTTCTTGCGGTTGCCCCGCTGTCGCTGGTGACGGTGCTGATGGTCGCCGGCTTTCTCGGTCTGGCGCTGTTGCTGTTGGCGTCGGCATCGCGGCGGATCAAGGGCTCGGCTGGTTCTTTGCGGCGTCCGTCGCCGCTGGACTTGGCCGCTTTGCGGACAGAGCTGAAGGCCAACTACAATCGTCTCCGCCGTACCGGTGAGGCCATGCCTCTGGCCGACGATGTCTGGCGTCGCGTCAGCGCCGCAGCCGATAGTATGCCGTTGGCGGTCCGCCGCGAGGTGGCCCAGGCGTACCACGCCATTGACGTATCCAATCGCCTGCTGACGGCCTCGTCCGCTTACGACAGCCGTGGCATCCTTTCTATCCGCCAGCGGCGGCTCGCCCTCTGGCCGACTCTGGAAACCGCTATCCGCGGGGCCCTGATGGCCTTAGGGTGCGACGTGGCGCCGGCCGTGCCGGTTCATGCCCGCCTGTTCACGCAACCCGATGCCACCGTGAGGCCTGCGCCGCGCTTGGCTCCCACGCCAGAACCGGCCCACCAGACCTCTGCCCCCAGATTGTCGCTGTTCTACGGTGCCTCCTCTGCGGCTCCTGCCGGGAACCCGGAAGAAGCTTCCGTCGTTGGCGCCTCGACAAAATTCAAACGCCGGTCGCCTCGCCCGCAGCGGCACGCGACGGACGGACAGATGGCCCTCTGGGAATCGGTAGCCTGACGGCTGCCGCATTTTCCCCGGGCACGAGAAAACAATCACCGGCGGCCCATCGCGGGCTGCCCGACTTTGCGTGAGAGTGGGGCGAGCCGTACGTGTACCAGGGATGGAGACATTGCCATGAAGCTGACGCCACGACAGCTTGCCATCGTCGATTTCATCCGCCAGTTCACCCGCGAGCATGGCTATTCGCCCACGCTCAATGAAATTGCTGCCCAGATGAACGTCTCGAAAGTGACGATTTTCGAGCACATGAAGGCCCTCGAACGTAAAGGAGCGGTGGTTCGGTCATACCACAAGGCCCGTTCCGTCGAGTTGGCGCCACAACTGGCCCATGCACCGGATGAAAGGACCGTCCTGCCACTGGTGGGCACGATTGCCGCCGGAGCCCCTATCGAGGCCCTGGAAACTCCTGACTCGATTGATCTGACGCAGTTATTCAAGACCTCCGGGGCCTCATTTGTTCTCCAAGTTCGGGGCAACTCGATGATCGAGGATGGGATCAACGACGGCGATTACGTCATCATCGAACGTCGCAACACCGCCAACGACGGCGACACAGTGGTCGCCCTGTTGTCCAACGGAGAAGCCACCCTCAAACGGTTGTATCGTGAGAAAGACCGCATCCGTCTCCAGCCGGCCAACTCGACCCTACAACCGATCTACGTCCATCCGGATGAGCTTCAGATTCAAGGCGTGGTCGTCGGCGTCTTGCGGCGGTACTGATTCCTTTTCCGGCTCAGGTGCCGTCATGTCGGTCATTCTGCTTGCGGACATCGACGCCTTTTTCGCTCAGGCCGAGCAGGTCAAGCGTCCAGAGCTGCGAGGGCGTCCAGTTATTGTCGGCGGTCTGGCCACGGGCCGTTCGGTCGTGGCTTCCGCTTCGTATGAGGCCCGCGCCCGCGGCGTCAAGACCGCCATGCCCGTGGCCCAGGCACTTCGTATCTGCCCCGATGGCGTTTTCCTCAGAGGCGATTATGCGACCTATTCGCAGATGTCGCAGCAGTTTCGCGACGTCTGTTTGCGGCACACGCCGCTGGTCGAGCAGGTCTCGCTTGATGAGGCGTACTTGGACCTGTCCGGATGTCGGCGACGCTATGCGAGGCTCTTGACCGGCGACGACGGCCCGATTGCCGAGTCGGCCTGGCCGCTTCTGGCCGCTCGCAGCCTTCAGCAGGATATTTTTCAGGCAAGCGGCCTTTATGTCTCCGTGGGCGTTGCCTCCAACCGCACGGTGGCCAAGGTGGCATCCGACGTCGCCAAGCCGCGAGGCGTCCTCCACGTCTGGCCCGGTCGCGAGGCCGCATTTTTGGCAGGGTTGCCCGTGGAGCGTCTGCCGGGCATCGGTCCCAAAACGGCCGAACGGCTCCGGCGGTATGGCCTGCAAACAATCGGACAATTGGCGTCCGTATCGCGGGAGTTGCTGGTCGAATCGTTTGGGACGGCCGGCGAGTTTCTCTACGAGGCGGCCCGCGGCCGGGGGCCTGCAGCCGTCGATCCCGAGGAGTCGATCCCTCGCTCCATCAGCCGCGAGACCACGTTCGAGCACGACACATCCGACCGGAAGCAACTGGCGGCCATGCTCAGCGACCTGCTTCAGCGGGCCTGTCGGCACTTGCGAGCCTGCGGCCTGACAGCGGCCACGATCACCTTGAAGTTGCGGTACGCCGACTTTCAGACAGTCGCGAGGAGCTGCACATTGCCCGACGCAACCGATCATGACGACGAATTATACCGGGCCTTGATGGCCCTGTTGCCGCGGACCTACACGCGCCGCGTGGCGGTGCGGCTTGTGGGCGTGGCATTGTCGGGACTGAGCGCCGACGGGCGGCAGATGCGGTTGTTCGACGAGGAAGTCTATAGCCGTCGCGACCGTTTGTACGCATCGATCGATGCCATTCGAGAGAAATTCGGCTTCCGGTCCCTGGTCACAAGTCGGGCCGTGGACCTGATGGAGCCCCACTAACACGTCCGTAGAAGCTGGCGGCACAGTTCGTCGGGCGTGGTTGTCGGCCCCACTTTGACGGTCTCGACCGGAATGCCTTCGTCGCGGTAGTACTGAAGCAGCGGCTCGGTGCGGAGCCGGAAGATTTCCATACGTCGACGAACCGATGAAAGGTCGTCGTCGGTGCGTCCGTGTCGGTCGTTTCCGGCGTTGGTGTGAATACGTTGAAGTATCGTTTCCGCCGAGCATTCCAGATGGATCACCATCTCCACGCTGACAATACCCTGCACATCGCGTGCCTGCCCGCCATGTCGCGGCAGACCATTCAGAACCACCCATTCGGATTCGGCCGCGGCACGATCGGCCAGGAAACGGCGAAGAACTGCGGCCGCGATGGGGAACTGACGATCTTCCAGCAGCGCCCCGGAGGCCAGGACGCTCCGGATAACACCGATGTCGGCGGTAGTCAACGGTGGCGGCGGATTCTGGGCCGCTGCGACCCGGCGAAGCTCTGCGCCGAAGTCGAAGTGAACGCAGGGAAAGCCCCAGAGACCGTGGCGCTGGAGGTACTCGCCGAGAGGCGTTTTGCCGGCTCCGGTGGGACCAATCAGAAGCAGTGCCTTGTGCGTCATGGGCGAACCTCAGCGCGGCGGCATGGCGCCTGCAACACAGGGTCCTAAAACGGTAATAAAATGGGTAGTAAAGTGCCACCGACGGCTCGCCGCGTCAACAGAAAAAACCGCCACAAGGCATTGCCTCATGGCGGCTTATCGCTGGTGGGCCCTCTCGGACTCGAACCGAGGACGGGCGGATTATGAGTCCGCTGCTCTAACCGACTGAGCTAAGGGCCCCTGCCGCGTGTATCCGGCAGAACGGCGCAGACTATACTTCCCTTGCCAAGAGGCGTCAAGGAGATTGGAGTCTCCGATTGCATGGTCGTTTCCATGAAACCACAACACCGTCCCCATAAAGGCTCGGCGACGGGAAACCCCGTCATCCACGTCGGACTCATGGATGCCGGGATCTGCCCGTCGCCGGTTGGCGACCAGTGATTTTGAAAACGTGTGTTGAAGATTACCCTTGCGGGCCCCCCTTACGCCGAAGGACGACGGCGGTCAGGCCGAGACCCAGCAACGCCATCGTGGTGGGCTCGGGAACAGCGACGGCCTGAAGGGTCTTGCCGTCGTTGCTGATCTGGAGGTACCAATCTCCCTGATCCTCGGCGCTCAGAGTCAAGTAATCCAGGCTGAGGGTGCCGGTGTTGACGGTGATCAGGTCGAAGACGGAAACGCCCGTGGGCAACGAGCCCAGAACGCTCAGGTCCACAGTGCCTGCCAGCGCGGTGGCCGAGGCGGCATGAATCGCAGAGACGCCCGAACTGCCAATGGCGAAGCCCAAGGTGGTGGCGGCCGTGCTGGTCAGGGCTCCATTGACGGTCACGGTCGCAGCGGCCCCGACGACGTTGAATGTCGTGGGAATGGTGGCGCCGAGGCTGAGCGAGCCGACGGTGAACGTGCCGCCGGAGACGGTGGCGGACGCCGTGGAGCCTGCCGCGCCCGCGCCGCCCAGCCTGAACGTGCCGCTCACGTTGGTGGAGCCGCTATCCTGCTGGAAGACCATGAGGCCGGGACCGTTGCCCAGATACGCATTGTTGGTGATGACAAGGTGTCCACCATTGGTCACCTGAACGATGGCCTGGCCGAGGCCGGTGGAGCCATGGAACGCGTACAGGTTGTAGCCGTTGACCGTGCCGCCATCCACAACGAGCTGACCGGTGGAGTTGCTGTTGCCCCCCCGGTTGACTGCAATAGTGTTGGTGCCGATGCACGTCAGTGTGCCCTGCACGGTGAGCGAGCCGCTGGATCCCCAGGTTCCGATGCCGACCCAGCCGTCAACCGTCACCTCCTCGTTGACTGCAATGACGTTGTTGCCGTTATAGTCTTTGTCGGCAGCCCCGGCCGACCCGGCCACTGCGAGAACCGAAACAGCCGTCAGCATGGTGCGAAACAGCCATCTTGTTGTCATGGTACCAGCCTCCTTCAAATGTGAACCTATCTTCGGCGTCCTTTGGTGGGGTGTATGCCACCCCACATCGAGGACCGAGCGAACCACCCACGTGTTCCGCTGCGACCGAGATATGACATGCTGCCATTAATACTAGTGACAGCAGCCGGAGAGTCAAACGTACGGACCTTCGTGGCAAGGACGCGGCATAGTTTTGTCCCAGAGACGTATGTGTTGTTCCGTTAAGAGGTTGCGCGAGGCCCACCTCGTGGCCGCAGACGGCTGTAGCGGTGGCCTCGCTGGTTGCGGCTTCTGTATGATGGACGGCGAGAAAGGTGGCAGCGACATTATGTCGCGCCTATAATGTAACATCGCGTCTTTGGGCTGTGGCTGTAATTGGTTATTCAGGCAAGGGTTATGACATCTATGTGAACCCGGTTCACCTGATGCGGAAGGTTCCCTATCCCATCAGGGGGCCGCCGAAGGAGAAAATTCGGAGGAATCTGGTAGATTCGCTCTCCGGACACGAGCTAGGCCTGCCGTTCGGCTGCCGGGGGGGCGATGCTCTCGGTCAGATGGAGTCGCACGGGAACTCGAATCGTTTTGAGATCGGCACGGCTGATCATGAGGTGTTCGATGAGTTCCATGGTACAGGCGCCGGCGCGTTCCCAATCCACTTCGAAGCAGGTAACGGGAGGAAACTCGGGGGGAAGCTTCAGGGACTCGCTGGAGCTAGTCATGGCAATGCTAAGGTCGTGGGGCACGCGAATGTGAGAGAAGGCCCGATCGTGGGCCAATCGGTGAATGACGCTGGGCGACGTGGCGGCAATAGCGGTAATGCGCGGCCTCAGGTGCAGCAGGCGGTCCAGGAAAGGCTCACCGTCGATTTCGCAGATGACTGGCATGGTACAACTGTCGAGGATGTGGTGCTTCCTGAGGGCATCGAGCCAACCGTGATGGGCCATGATCCTGGAGTCCATGATGTCATTGCAGCGGATGGAGGTGGTGACCAGGGTCATGTTGGTATGGCCGTTGTGGATGAACAGCTCGGCGAGGCGTTGTCCGGCATCGTAGTCGTCGATGGCGACGGCCGGAAGCGACAGGCCGGGTACCTTCCGCTGAAAGAGGACCACGGGGACGCGGCTCTCGACGAGTCTCGTCACAGTCACAAGAGACGCGGGCGAGAGCTCGACGATGACAAAGGCGTCGAAGCGATGCTGGAGACGGTCGGCTTCGGCGAGTTGATCATGGAGCGGCATGTTCAGCACAGAGGATTCGTAGCCGCGGTTGGCGGCGGCTATCTGGATGGCGCCGACGAGCTTGCAGTGGAACGGCCCTCTGTCCGGATCAAGGGGGATTTCGAAGGAGGCGGGAAGCAGGATGGCGAGTCGCTTGAGTCGAGCGTCTTCGCCGCCTTCGGCCAGGATCTGCCTGGAACGGTCGGCGGCCCCCGTGGCGGCAACAGCCTCGCCGCGGGCGTTTCGGACGATCAGGCCGATTTGTTCGGCCCACTGCCAGGTGATATAGACCGGCCGGATCGAGACGCGAAGCCGTGTGGCGACGGACCGCAGGGACGGCAGGCGGGCCCCCTCCTGCCACTGGCCGTCGGCCAGTTTACGCAGAAGATACCTTGAGACGCGTTCTCGAAGGACGGGCTTGCGCATGGGCAGTGTCCCCTGTCATCTCACCCGGCATCGGGCAGCAGGCGGAGGTTCCTTCCTTTGTCGAGCCTGCATCTCATGGCGGCCGTAATCGGCCTCGCTCACAGGTCAAAGCATTCAGCGAACAACGCGGGCGCTGCCTCCTCCTACCAGGGCCTGGACTTCTTTGAGTCGGGTCATGGTGGTGTCGCCGGGCGTGGTCATGGCCAGGGCGCCGTGGGCAGCGCCGAACTCGACCGCCATCTGCGGACCGAGATTTTCCAGAAAACCATAGATGAGTCCTGAGGCGAAGCTGTCGCCGCCGCCGACACGGTCGAAGATTTCGAGGCCGGGCCGCGGGGTGGCTTCGAAGAATTCGCCGCCGGTGTAGCAGATGGCGCCCCAGTCGTTGACGGTAGCGCTGCGGACGCCGCGCAGAGTGGTGGCGACGACCTTGAAGTTTGGATAGGCCGCGACAACCTTACGGATCATGGCCTTGAAATTGGCCGGGTCGAGATCCGTGAGGTGCTCGTTGACGCCTTCGACCTGGAAACCGAGAGCGGCGGTGAAGTCTTCTTCGTTGCCGATCATGACGTCAACATACCGGGCGATTTCCTGGTTGACCTGGCGAGCGCGCTCCGGCCCGCCGATGGACTTCCAGAGGCTCGGCCGGTAGTTGAGGTCGTAGCTGACGATGGCGCCGTACTTTTTGGCGGCTTTCATGGCCTCGATGGCGACGTCGGGGGTCTTGTCGCCCAGGGCGGCGAAGATGCCGCCGCAGTGGAACCACCGGGCCCCTTCCTTGCCGAAGATGGTATCCCAGTCGAAATCGCCGGGAACGACTTGACTGATGGCGGTATGGCCACGGTCAACGACTCCGACGGCGCCGCGGACGCCGAAGCCGCGCTCGGTGAAGTTGAGGCCGTTGCGGGCCTTGCGTCCGATGCCGTCATCGGGCACCCACTTGACGTGCCGGAGATCGACACCGCCCTGGAGCATAAGATCTTCCACGAGGCGTCCGACGCCGTTATCGACCAAGGCGGTGACAATCGCAGTGCGCAGGCCGAAGCATCGCCGCAGGCCGCGGGCGACGTTATATTCGCCGCCGCCTTCCCAGACGGTGAAGGATCGCGTGGTGTGGACTCGTCCGTCGCCGGGGTCCAGGCGCAGCATGACTTCGCCCAGGGAGACCTGGTCCCAGAGACAGCTCTTCTTGTCTCGTAGTTCGAACAGGGCCATAGGGTACTCCTTTCAGCAGGC
>CAZCOA010000042.1:0-24768 GCA_964500225.1 uncultured Anaerolineaceae bacterium
CTGCTCGGGACCGGCCTGCGCGGCGAGGTCCGCGAGCCGTACCTGTCGGCCATCGAGGCCATGAACACCTGTGGCCGTATGATCCTGTCGGTGGACATACCCAGCGGACTGGACGCCGACACGGGGCATCCGCTCGGAGCGGCCGTCAGGGCTCACACGACCGTCACCTTCGCCGCCGCCAAAGTCGGGTTTTCGTCGCCCGTGGCCCGCGAGTATGTCGGGGAACTGGTGGTGGCCGACATCGGCGTGCCGCGGACCGATTAAGACTCGGACACGGCATTCATGAGGCGGTCGCACCGGCGCCGGCGGGTTCGGTTGAAGGGTGGTCTGATTCGTAGAGCAGGCAACGGACGTTGCGGCCGTCGATGCGTGTCTGGGCCGGCACAATGTGGCTACACTCGGGCCGGGCCTCGGGGCATCGCGGGTGGAAAACACACCCGGAAGGCAGATTGGACGGATCGGGCACTTCGCCGTGCAGGATGCCGCGTTGGGCCCGGTGGTTGGGGTTCGGTTTGGGCGACGAAGCCAGCAGCGCCCGCGTATAGGGATGCAGCGGATTGTCGAACACCTGGGCCTTGGAGCCGTCTTCGACCAGCCGCCCGGCGTACATGACCGCCACGCGGTCGGCTATGTGACGCACGACCTCGAGGTCATGGGCGACAAAGATGTAGGACAACCCGTACTTCTCCTTCAGCGACATCATCAGGTTGAGAATCTGGGCCTGGACCGACACGTCCAGCGCCGAGACCGGCTCGTCGCAGACGATGAGCTTCGGCTGAAGGGCGAGGGCTCGGGCAATGACGATCCTTTGCCGCTGGCCGCCGGAGAACGCGTGCGGATAGCGATTCAGGAACTCGGCCTTGAGGCCGGCCTCGACGATAAGCTCGCGGACGCGCTGCTTGCGCTGCTCGGCGTTGCCGACGCCGTTGACCTTGAGCGGCTCGCTGACCAGTTGCAGGACGGTCATGCGCGGATTCAGCGACGCGAACGGGTCCTGGAAGATCATCTGCATGTGGCGCCGCAGGGGCTGCAACTCGCGGTGCTCCATCTTCGACAAGTCGTACACCTGCCGGCCGTCCGGGCAGAACAGGATGGAGCCCTCCCGGGGGCGGTGCGAACGCAGGACAGCTAAGCCCGTGGTGCTTTTGCCGCTGCCGCTCTCGCCGACCAGGCCGAGCGTTTCTCCCTCGCGCAGGTCGAAACAGACATCGTCCACGGCCTTGATCCACGTCAGCGGCTTGCCGAAGAAGCTCACTTCCTTGGGAAACCAGACCCGCAGGTTCCTGACGCTGAGCAATGGCGGTTTCATGGGCGGCTCGCTTTCCGACTCAGCCGAACAGATGGCAACTGACCTGGGTCTTGCCGTCGATATCCTTGAAGACCGGCTCCTGCTTGTCGCAGAGTCCGGGAATGCACGCATCGCACCGTGGGTGGAAACTGCATCCCGGCACCCGTTCGAGAGGCCCCGGCACACTGCCGCGAATGGTCTGGAGCCGCCCATCGGCCGCGAGCGGCGATCCGATGACCGACTTCATCAGCGCAATCGTGTACGGATGCTTCGGCGATGCGAAAAGCGTCTTCACGTCGGCCATTTCGACGATCTTGCCCAGGTACATGACGGCGACGCGATCGGCCGTCTCGGCCACGACGGCCAGATCGTGAGTAATGAGCACCACGGCCATATGATGTTCGGCCTGGAGCGTCTTGATGAGTTCGAGTATCTGCGATTGGATGGTCACGTCGAGGCCCGTAGTCGGCTCGTCGGCGATGAGCACTCGCGGATTGCAGGCCAGCGCAATGGCGATCATGATTCTCTGTCGCATGCCGCCCGAGAACTCGAAACTGAACTGGTTGTACCGCTTGCGGGCATCCGGAATACCGACGCGTCGCAACATCTCGCACGCATGGTCGATCCGCTGCTGCTGGTTCATGTCGGTGTGAAGTTTCAGCACCTCGTCAATCTGGCGGCCGATGCGGTGTACGGGGCTCAGGGCAGTCATGGGCTCCTGGAAGATCATGGCCAGCTTGCCGCCGCGGATACTGCGGATTTCCTTGCTGTTGCGGTCCAGGCGGGCCAGGTCGATGCGCGGCTTGTCATCGGCTTCGCGGAACCAGATGTGCCCGCGGGTAACACGGCCGGGAGGTTGAATGAGCCCCATGGCCGCATAGCTGCTCTGGCTCTTGCCGCAGCCGCTTTCACCCACGATGGCCAGCGTTTCGTCGGGGAACACCTTGTAGCTGACCCCGTTGACGGCGCGGACCACGCCTTCGTCGAGCTGGTACTCGACGGCCACGTCGTCGAATTCGAGAATCGGGTCCTTCTGCATGTCCGGTCGTCCCTATGTCGAGTACGGATCCGCCGCATCGCGGAGCCCTTCGCCGGCGAAGTTGAAGGCCAGCACCGTCAGGATGACCGCCACGGCCGGAACAAGCAGCCACGGCTGGTTCAGCACCGCCTGACCATTGTGAGCCTCTTTCAGCAGCACGCCCCAACTGACGATCGGCGGCCGCAGCCCCAGCCCGAGGTAGCTCAGCGATGTCTCCGACAGGATCATGCCGGGAATGGCCAACGTCAGCGTAGCGATGATGTGGCTGAGGAAATTCGGTATCAAGTGGACAAAGATGACACGCTTCTGGCTGGCCCCGGCCAGAACGGCGGCTCGCGCATAGTCTTCTTCGCGCAAACTGAGCAGTTTGCCGCGCACCGTGCGGCACAGGTTGGTCCAGCCCATGCACGCCAGGATCAGCGTCATGACGAAGTAGCTCTGGAGGGAGGTCCATCCCTTGGGAATGGCGGCCGCCATGGTCAGCCAGATCGGAATGTGCGGAATCGTCATGAGCACCTCGGCCACGCGCTGAATAGCCATGTCGATCTTGCCGCCGAAGAAGCCGCTGATGCCGCCCAGCGAGATACCCAGGAAGAAGCTGAGAAACACGGCCGTGAAGCCTACCAGCAGGGAGATGCGGCCGCCGTACAGCAGGCGGCTGAACATGTCCTGGCCGAGCCGCCCCGTGCCGAGCAGGAAACAAGTCTCCCCTTCGGGAACGCCGAAGAAGTGCAGCCGCGTGGTAAACAGCCCGAGGAACCGCCACGGCCGTCCCTCAACAAAAAACTCCAACGGCACACGGCGGCTCGTGTCGGCATAGTAGCATTCGTCCAGCGTGACCGGATGGCGGATGCGAATCAACGGATGGACGTAAAACCGCGACCACCGGAATCCCTCCACCTTGCCGAAATGCAGAATCTGCGGCGGCATGTCCACCCACTGTTCGTGGAACTCGTTGGGATCGTAGGCGGAGAAAAATTCGCAGTTCATGCACACCATGTACAGAACCGCCAGAATGTACACCGACCAGACGGCGACTTTGTGCTTGCAGAAGCGCCGACGCATGAGAACCCACTGCGACGCCTCGTAGTAGGCGAGCTTCGCCTCGTCGGCGCCGACGGGTGCGACGGTTGTTGCCTTTGCAGTGTTCATGGTCACCTTGCATGGTTCGGCCCGACCGCACCGAACCGACTCCGCGTTCTCACTTGGCGCCGAACTTGATCCTGGGATCCACCACCGACAGCAGTATGTCTGAAACCAGGATCCCCACAATCGCCAGCACGCACTGCATAAACACGATCCCCGCGGCCAGGTACGTGTCCTGGTGCTGGAGCGACGTCAGCAGCTTCGGCCCGACGGTCTCCAGGTTCAGCACTTTCTCGATAATCAGCGATCCCGAGATGATCTGCGGCAGCACCAGACCGATGTTCGAAATCATCGGGTTGATGGCCACGCGGACCGGGTACCGCAGAATGACCAACACCGGATGCAGGCCGCGGGCTCTGGCACAAAGGACGTACTGTTTGCGCAACTCGTCGATCACGTTGGCGCGAAGAATGCGGATCATGCCCGCCGTTCCGGCCACGCCCAGGATCGCCACCGGAATCCAGATGTGCTTGATCATGTCGATGACCTTGCCGAAGCTCCACGGCTCGCCGAGGTACTCGCGGCTGAACAGGCCCGACGGATCGAAAGTCGTCCCATGCGCCTCGGCCCAACCGACGGCAATCATCTGGAACACCAGGGCCAGGACAAATCCCGGCGTGGCCATTGCCGCCAGACCGATGAACGTCAACAGGTAGTCCCAGACGGTGTTCTTCTTGACGGCGGCGAATATGCCAAAAGGAACGGCGATCGCCCACGTCAGACAGATCGTGACGATGCTAATGGCAACCGTCGGCGGCAGCCGCTCGGCCAGGATGTCCGCCACGTCCCGTTGATCCACGAAGGACTCGCCCAGGTCGCCGCGCAGCAGACCGCCCATCCAATAGAAATATTGAATATAGGCGGGCCGGTCCAGCCGGTAGCGGCTGATGAGCTGGTTGACCTCGGCCATGTCCACCGTGCCTTCCTTTTTCATCTGCTCGATCTTCACTTCCACGTAGCTGCCTGGAGGCATCTGAATGAACATGAAGATGGAAAAGGAAATCACCAGCAGCGTGGGAATGGCCAGCAGGACTCGCTTGAGGATATATCGGCCGAGCATCCTAGTGGTCTCCCGGAACGATGTAGAACGCCTCGGGACAGCAATTCGACGGCTCGTGAGCGCCCCAGCCGGCCAGGGCCATCTTGGGCACGTTGCGGAACGAGTTGTGCACGTACACGACCTTGCCCGGAGACGTCATGATGCCAAGGTTCGACAATCTGTGGGCGGCGTGCAGGCACAGCTCACGCCATGCCTCCAATTGGGCCCGCTCGTTCGGGGCCTCGATCACCTTGGTCCAGATCACCTCGAGCTGCTTGATCCGATCCGGGGGCTCCTCGCCGTCGATCCCGCCGCTACGGATCCACCTGGCCCACGACGGCCATTGGCTGCACTCGGCCGAGTGGGTCGGCGCCATGCCGCCGGCCAGCAGCGGCCCGAAGAAGTTGCCGCCCTCGATATGCACCCCGATCTCGTTCTTGCCGATGTTGCCGAGGTTCGTAATGTAACTGGCCGCGCGAATCTGCATCTGAACGTTCAGACCTACCTGCTGCCAGTAATGGACGGCCATTTCCACCGCCGCCAGCTCACGCGCCTCGTCGGTATTCACGTCGATCGTCAGGACCTGCCACTTCCCGGACTCGTCCAGATACATCCGCTTGCCGTCGGGCGACTTGCGGCCCCAACCGAGATCCTCGAACACCTCGTCCAGCAGACGGTTCGCCTTCTCGGGATCGTACTCCACGGCCGCTTCGGCCAGCTCCTTGACATAGTACTTCGATCCTTCCGGCACAGACCACTGCGCCGGCGTGCCCATGCCGCGCCAGACCACATCGATCATCTGCTGACGGTTCAGCGCATACGACAACGCGTGATGAAAACGCCAGTCGCCGAACAACTTGCGAAGAACCGGATTGGCATTGTCTTCCTGCGTGTAGAAGGTCAATTCTCCGACGTAATCGTTGGCCCACAGCAGGACACGGTAGTTGCCGCTCTTTTCGAACTGCTTCAGGTAGGTGAAATCCTTGAACTCGACATCCCTGGACTGGAACCCGATCTTGCCGGCCCGCATCTTGCCCTGCCGGGTGTTTCTGTCCCCCGCCTTCTCAGTCACGATCATGTCGATATAGGGCAATTGATTCCCATCGGAGTCCACCTTGAAGTAATAAGGATTGCGCACTGCCCGGGCCACGGCGTCGCCTTCCTCTCCCACAAGACGCCACGCATTGAGAACGGGCATGTTGAAGTTCGGTTCCTCTTTGTTGTCCGGAGGAAGATAGCCGCCCAGCTTTCGGAACCGGTCCACCCATCCTTTCCACCCGATGCGGCGAGCCTCCTTATCCAGGGCGTCGGTGCGGTCGCGCGCCACCAGAACCGTGTCGTCATTCTCTTCGAAGAGGCCGTCGCCGTCGTATGCCGCCCGGAACATCATCTGGTTCAATCGGTACACGTCCGCGTCGCTCAGCGCATCCGCTCCGCGTTCCAGAAGTCGGCGGCGAATCATAAGGTAGTTGTAGCGCGTCACTTCGCTCGACTTGAACTCGCGCTCCCGCGAAATGTAACGCCGGTTGCCGTCGCTATCGGTAAACAGTGCCGTCATCTCACGCTGGAGATCCACGGGCTTGCCGTCCGGCCGCGTCCAGACGTCAGCACAGTAGAAGTCGCGACTGGCCAGGATTCGGTTCAGGTCGGCCACGAAGTCCCGAGCCTCCGTCGGCAGTTCGGATGCCTTCATATCGTCCCTGAGCCGGCCCGAGCTCAGGGCTTCGTCAATGCCGGATCGCACGTCCGCCGACAGCGCCGACCAGATCCGCTTGCCCGGATTGTCGCCCTCGGCGAGCGCCTGTCGTTTCAGTGTCGTGACAAAGGTCTTCCAGCGGCGGATGTCCACCTCCGACAGCCGATCCGTGCCGTCCGGGTGCAGCACGCAGGTCGTGTGCCTGGGCATACTGAACAGGCCACGGTAAAACATAAAATGCGTGGCCTCGATCAGGAAAAACGAATTGGGCTTGTTGAACGTGAACCGAATGATGTGCGTGTCGTCGCCGTTTTCGTCGGGCACGGCTTCGATCTTGACGGAGGTTCTGATGGCCGGTCGCACCAGGCCCCGAAACGCCGCCCGGAACAAATGAAGGTTCAGACGGAAGACCTCGCTGTCGTTGAGCTTCAGGTCTTCGTATCGCGGATCCGTGCGCGGCACACGACTTCTCTGGAGCCAGTCGTTGCGAACCCGAAGTGTTTGCAACTGCCACAGCTCTTCCTTGTCAAGCCGGTCGATGCGCGACTCCAGGTCCCGCAGGTCGCTCTCGAGATCCACGCCCTGCCAGGCCGCCTCGTCGTAGAATCCAGGTCGGCGGAATATCTGCCCCAACGCGTTGACGAGGGCGTAGCGACGCTCCTCGTCCGGCGCCTTCCCCGCGGCGACTTCCGTCAGCATCTGCCGCAACGTCTCATCGGCCAGACTCCACACCTGCCGGCCCGGCGATGGCGCATCGCTGCGGCCCTGATCCACAATCGTTGCCGCCAGACCCTGCCAGTTCAGAATGTCGTCCACATACAGCGAGGCCGATCCGTCCGTCGGAGCCATCCACATCGAACGGTCCGGCCAGTACGGCGACCCGATCACCGTGTTGGCCACCCAGAGAATGTCCTGGACCGTGAACGGGTGACCGTCGGACCACTTGTGCCCCTTGCGCATGTAGAACGTGTAAACACGATTGTCTTCGATGTCCCACTTGTAGGCCAGATCCGGTTGAATGTCGCCCTTGGGGTCCGTCTTGACGAAACTCACCATGGCCAGCTTGCGCGAGAAATCCCACGTGCTCTCCGTGGCTCGGTACCAGATGCGTCCGTACTTCTCGCGGCCGTACTGGGCCGTATCGGGGCCGGTCACCACGGCCGGATTCTGCGGCAAACGCTGCTCGACGGGCGGCAACGAGTCCGGCTCGGGCAGGTAATAGTACTTGCGGCCATGGGCGATGACATAGGCGTTGGCCGCATCTTGAGCCGCCCGATCGCGAAGAAACGGTGATTCGTGGAACTCCTTAATGACGAATTCCGGTTCGTCGTCGTCCTCGGGGAAAGCCTCCTTGTACGTCATGCGACCCGGAAACGACACCTTCGACCGCGTCGGCATGCGAATCAGGTCGTCGCCCGGACCGACGTCACTCAGCCTGGGACGCAAACCGGGCATACCGCTGCTGGAGTAGCTCTTGAGCTGCGACCGCGGCAGGGCCATCTCCAGCGGCTCGGCCTTGGCCAGCACGTCCTTGACCATCACCGGGCGCGTAACCCCCTGGATGACCAGCGGCTCGATGCGGGCCACCACGTCCGCCACCGTGGCAGGCCGGCCGTCTAGGGTCATCGTGCCGTCGGACGCCACGCGGAAGGTCCAGTCCAGGGGATCCGCCTCGCCGATGTCGGTTTCATACGGCAGACGCACACGGTGCGCCTCGAGGGTCAACGGGACTCGCGAATCGCGGATCTTCGACGCCAGCGTTTCCAGGTCGCGCACCGGAAGCCCGTTCAGCGTCATCATGCCGCCTTTGTCAACGCTGAATGTCCACTGAACCGTAGATCCGCGGGGGTGTTCTTCCGTGGCGGTCAGAGAGAAACGCACCGAAGGGCTGGCGATGCGCGTGGTCGCCCGCTGGGCCACTTGCAGGAGCCCAAACAATCCCGCGATCACGATGAGCATCTTCAGCAGTGTGCGGGTCACCAGAACTCTCCCTGCTGACAAAACTCCGGTGGTTCAAAAACTCACGAGCCCCGGATGATAACCCGGAAGACCATGGGGTCAAGCATGTTCGCCCGCCTCCGCCAACGATTTTACGGCACTTTCGACCACCAGCCCCGAGCCGCCAGGGTGGCGCTGCCCCTGACTCGTCATCCGAACGGCAGCCTGTTCCGTGTGGGACCGGGAACAGCCGCAGAACCTGCAATTGTGTGAAACTTGCTTGCCCCTTGCGGGTTAAACTGTGCACTGCGTTCGGGGTGTCGCAAGTCTTCCTCAACTTCATGGAGGCGTCCATGGGGCTTCGTTCAATGATGGGCACAGTGGTTCTTCTGATCACAGCGGCGGAAATTCTGACACAGCCCGCCTGTGGTGCGATCTATTATGTCGCGCCAAAAGGAAACAACGCCGCCCAGGGCACGGCCGAGGCCCCATGGCAGACGCTTGCCAAGGCCATCGATGCGGCCGTCGCCGGCGACACGATCGTCCTGGCCGAGGGCAGCTACGAGTTCGCCTTGCCGAAGAAACCGCTGGACGGTCGCATCCTCACAATCCATGCTGCAACGGATGCGACAAACAAGGTCACCGTCACCGGCCTGAAGACCGACTACGACGGTCGCTATTCCTTCCTGCGATTCGAGGGACTGACGATTCCCCAGCCAGTACGCATTCACAAGGCCCGTTGGGTGCAGTTCGTTCGTTGCCGCTTCAGCGGCACAAGCCACTGGGGCATCGGGTTGATGGAATGTGAGAATGCGGGCGTCTATGGCTGCGAGGTGGCCACCGACACCGACTCCCAGATCATGATGGGCGGACTGAAGAAGGCCGAGTTCCGCTTCAACGAGGTCACCCAGGGCACGTCCGACGCCTTCCAGGGCAACGGCGACGACATCCTGATCGAGGGCAACTGGGTTCATGACATGCGACGCAAGGAAGGCGCCCATGCCGACGGCCTCCAACTGGGCAACACGCGGCGACTGACGCTGCGGGGCAACCTCTTCGAGTGTTCCGACATGCAGACCCTTTTCCTGAGCTGGACCAGGAAAGAGACCACCTACGAGGACATCGTCATCGAGAATAACATCTGCATCACCGCCCAGGTCCACGGCCTGACCGTCACGCCCTCGACCGATCTGACGATCCGCAATAACCTGATCATTTGCGACCCCAAGCATCCTTACAGCACGCAAACGGTGAACCTGGACAACCTCCAGGGCAAAGTCGTCCTTCAAAACAACATCCTGCACCTGTTCGGCATGGCCAAACGCGAACAGGACGTCGTCGCGGCCAACCTAGTGATGAAAAAGCACTGGGCCAAGGACAACTGGGGCTCCGAGTTGCCGGTGGTCGATCCGGCAATGCTCTTCGTCGATCGGTCGGCCCGTGATTTCCGCCTGAAGGAAGGCTCCCCTGCCCTGGGCGCCGCAGTGCCCGGAACCGTGCCGCCACAAGACATTCTGGGCCGCGAGCGTCCCAAGGACAAACCGTCCATCGGGCCGCTGGAGCGGCTGCCCGAGGATAAGCCCTTCATGGAGATGTGGCAGGCCTATTTCCGCAAGATGCAGGCCGAGGTTCGTCCGAGCGATCCGCCGCCGGAGCCGGCCGCGGCGGCGCCTGCGGCGGCCCCAACACCGTGACAAGGGGCTGGCTGTTCCTTCACTTCGAACCTCGCACCCGGTGATTGATTGGGCAGCCGCCTTGGGTATAGTATCGCTTCGCACGCGACCGGGCCACGGCGGCGACGGGCGCGTGATGTCGTATGCCTATGAAAGGAGATGGGTTTATGTTCCGCGAGAAGGAACGGACACTCAAGCGGGTCATCCTGGAGACCGGCCTGAAAGTGTTCACGCGGCTGGACGACGACTCGATCCGCGAAAGGTGTCGCACGGCCATCGACAACTGGCGACGTCTGATTCAGGACGCCGACGAAGTCTCGGTTCTACTGTGGATCGGCGACGGCGACGAGGTGTTCAACTTCACCGGCGACATGAATGCCGAGTTCAAGTGGAACGATTGCGTCGGGTTCAACAACCTTCAGTACAACGCCTATCCCGAGAATCGCCACTACCGCATGGGGCGTGCGCGGCCCTATATCGAGAACCCGCCGAAGTTCACGCCGGCCGACCTGAAGCGCGTCATCGCGATCTTCAGGACCACGGCCCGCGAGATGTGCGGGGTGGAGATCCAGGTCGGCACCACGATCGACGCCGGACCCGAGTTCGTCGAGAGCAAGTTCAAGTTCGAGCGGCACGGCGAGCTGCTCAAGGGCGGCCCCAACAGCGACATGCCCAAAAGCCTGGCATTCCTGTGCTGCTACGCCCGCATGGCCGCCGACACGTATCCCTACGCCGGTTTCCCCGGCGGCGTACCTGAAGGTACCCACTTCGGAACGTTTCTGGGCCGGCAGTTGCGGCTGTTCAGCGAGGCGGTCGGGCTGGACTACGTCTGGCTCTCCAACGGCTTCGGCCTGACCCACTACGCCTGGAACTACCTCGGCGAGGTCTTCAACGGTCTGGAATACCATCCGGAGCGGGCCCCTGAGAGCATCAAGCAGTTCGTCTCGTTCTGGGACGAGTTCCGCAAGGAATATCCCACCGGCCGCATCGACATCCGCGGCACCAACTACTCGATCGGCATGGACGCTACGAGCCACGGCATCGACATCCGCGAGATCTATCGCCGCGGCAGACTCATCACGCCCGCGCCGAACCCGCCCTGGGGCTCGGCAAACCTCGGCCTGGAGCTGGCGTCGCACCTGTCGCGCATGAGTTCCACGCCCACGCGGTCCATCCTGTTCCGCTACTACATCAACGACAGTTGGTTCTCCGTCGTGCCGTGGTACGACTACTACAACCGCGAGCCGTTCGACATCTATTGCCCGATGGCGTGCAGCCGCCTGAACGACCGCGGCGAAGCCGAGGGCGCCACCGACATGAGCGTCATGACCGTCAACACCGGCCATGGCGAGATGCCGCCGACGCAGGCCGGCGAAGTCGAGCCGCACATCCGCCGCGCGTTCAACCTGGCGCCCGACGAGGCCGGGCCCCTGGTGTGGGTGTATCCGTTCAGCGAGTACCAGGACGAGTTGCACCGCCCCAACGGACAGATTCAGAAATCGTTCTTCGGCGACTGGTACGTCGCCCGCGCAATCGACACGGGCCTGCCCCTGAACACCGTCATCACGACCGACAACTTCGCCAAGGTGGTCATGGACAACCCGAAGGCCCTGGCCGGCCGCATCCTCGTGGCGCCGACGCCCGCGGCCGACTGGAAGTACGCCCAGCGGCTGATCGACTTCGTCAAGGCCGGCGGCAAGGCGCTCCTGTACGGGTCGCTGCACGACGCGCCGCCGGACCTGCTGAAGCTGCTCAACGTGAAGATCGACGCGCCAATCGACGGCGACCTGGACGTGTCGCTGAAGATGGCCGGCGACGTGTTCGACGTGAAGGGCAAGAAACGACCGCTGCGCCACATCGGACGCATCTGCGACGGCGGCGTCTGCGAAGTCGTGGCCGACAAGCGACTGAAGTGCACTTCCGTCCGGGCGACGGTGGCCCTTGGGACCAAGCGGCGCGTCTATGCCCTCGTTCGCAAGAGCCGCTCGTGGAAAGGCGGCCAGGCGGCATGGATTCGCGGCAGTCTGCCGTTCGACGCGCAGCCGACCAGCCTCGAGCCGATCCTCTTCAGCGCCGACGAGTCGCACGATGCCACCGAATGGATGCGGTACCTGCTAGCCGACCTGGGCATCGTCATCCGCCAAAGGCGCCACGACGCCGCCACCAAGGCCATGAGCCTTCTGGTCTCACGCACCCGTGGTGGATACCTGTTCAACGGCCACAAACGCGACGCCACCGTCAGCGTCGAGCTCAGCTTCCCCGACGGCGCGCCGCTCATGGTCGAGCGACAGGCACGCATCAAGAAGAACACGGCCGGCTACTTCTTCGACCGCTCGTTCCATCACGAGTGCTTCGCATTTGTGCGACAGGAGGCCGAGTCGCTGGTCAGCTACAAGGAACTCTCGACTCTCCCGCACGAGGGCCGGGCGTTCAACATCCACGGACTCAAGGATGCCGTCCTCACGCTGTATGCGCCGCACGACGCGATCGCCAACAAGACGCTCAAGGTCCGGCGCATCATGCCCTACACGATCCAGGATCCGACCGCCGAGGACCGGTTCAAGAAACTCTACAAGGTCCGCGACCTGAGCGAGCTGGAACGCGATCTGACGTGGAAGGTCGATCCGGTGACCGGCGCCGCCGTGGTCGAGAAAACCACCGGCTCGGTCCAGGTTCGATGGTAGTCGCTTCTAAGATCACGTATGCCGGGGCCGGCCGCACCATGCGACCGGCCCTCGCTGTTTCGCATCATGGCGCCCAACACACGCCGATTTGCCCGCCGTGACCTCGTGCCGCCAAGCCGCCTGACCGCCGGAACACGGATCCCCAGACAACACCACTGAGACACGGTAAGTGGAAACTGCCCCGCCGCGTCACCGTTCGCAGAGCCTTTACCAGGTGTGCCGAAGCGCGTCGCCCCATTCGCCGCAGTACCACCGCTGCCCGTCCGGCATCAGGAGAAATGGCGGCATCCAGGACGTTCTTGCGAGGAACTCGTCGGGACCGCTATCCGAGGCCGTTTGCGACAACCCAGGAGGCTCCCGAGCCGCCAACGCGCACAACAGCAGCACAATGGCCATGGCCACCGCGAAGGCGCCGAAGGATTCGACAAAGCGTTTCACAAAATCATCCTCCCACCGGCGGACTGCGGCCCAGTGTGAGCGCAGAATACCGGGTATCCGTTTCATATCGGTCGGTCGCCGTCGAAACTTGATCTATTCTGCTGCAACATCATGGCTCACGCCGGCCTCACCAGCGGCTGAACCACAGGCTGACCCGCCGATCCGGTCGAGACCTCAGCCTCGATCCCGTACACGCGACGAATCAGCTCGGCCGTCACCACCTCACGCGGGCAACCGGCCGCCTCCACCCTGCCCTCTCTCAGCAGCACCAGCCGATCACACAGCGCCGCTGCTACGTTCACGTCGTGCCCCGCACACAGACACGCCTTGCCCTGATCGTGGACCAG
This sequence comes from uncultured Anaerolineaceae bacterium, assembly GCA_964500225.1. GTDB lineage: Bacteria > Planctomycetota > Phycisphaerae > FEN-1346 > JAACEH01 > JAAYDY01. The sequence goes on from CAZCOA010000042.1 coordinate 13,289, forward strand.
CCGCCGCAACAACTGGTACAACTCGTACTGGTGACGAAGGTCCAGGAACGACGCCGGCTCGTCGAGCACCAGCAACGGCGACTCCTGGACCAGCGCCCGGGCCAGCATCACCCGCTGCCGCTCGCCGCCGCTGAGCTCGTCCAGCATCGTGTCGGCAAACCGTCCGGCATCCACGCAGTCCAGCGCCCAGCGTGCCTTGGCTCGATCGTCCTCGGTCTCGAACCCCAGCGCCCCCATGTGCGGGCTGCGGCCCATCAGGACGGCCTCCATCGCCGTGAACGCAAAGGCCGCGTGGCTCTCCTGCGGCAAATAGGCCGCTTGGCGGGCGTATTCCCGCCGCCGCTGTCGCAGCGCATCGCGACCGTCCACCACGATCCGCCCCGACCCGCCCTCCAGCAGCCGCATCACCAGCTTGATGAGCGTGCTCTTGCCGCTGCCGTTGGGACCGAGCAGCCCCACCAGTTCCCCGCGAGCCACCTCCAGCGACACATCGCGCAACTCGAACCGTCCGCGTCCGTAGCTGAATGACACGCGATCCACCCTGAGCATCGGCTCGGCCGAAGTCGCCGTCATAAGGTGCCCCCCCGGATGCCCCGGCCGCAGACCAGCAGAAGCACAAAAAACGGCACGCCGCACATGGCCGTCACGATCCCCACCGGCAGGCCCCCGCCCACCTCGTAGGGAACCAGCAGCACCAGACGGTGAGCCACCGTCAGGAAGATCGCGCCGCCAAATACGCTGAGCGGCACCACCAACCGATGGTCGCTGCCGAACATCATGCGCACCAGGTGCGGCACGATCAGGCCGACGAACCCGATGGGCCCGGCCAGACTGACCGACATGCCGGCCAGCAGCGATGCCACGACGAATGCCGTCCGGCGGTGTCGCTGGACGTCGAGCCCCAGGCTGGCGGCCACGTCTTCGCCGAAGGCCAGCAGGTTGAACCCCCTCGCCTGACCGACGAACACCGCCAGCCCCGCCGCAATCAAGACGGCCGCCACCGCCAGTTCGCCGCGCTGGTCGCGCGGGCTGCCCAGGCCGCCCATGAGCCAGAAGACGAGTTCGTTGCGCAGCCGGTCGCCGGCCAGAGCCACGGCAAGCATGATCGCCGCCGAGAAAAACGCACTGGCCACCACGCCCGTCAGAATCAACCGATACGGGTCCAGCCGCCCACGACGCTGCGCAATGAGATACACGACGGCGATCGCCGCCAAGGCCATCAGAAACCCGCACACGCCCGGCAGACTGACCGTGCCGCCCAGGGGCAGATGCAAATAGAGCCACGCCGGCGGCAGCAACAACGTCCCGAGAATTACGCCGAGACTAGCCGCGCCGCTGACTCCGAGAACGTACGGATCGGCCAAAGGATTGCGCAACAGCGCCTGAAACGCCGCGCCGCTGACCGCCAGGGCCGCCCCTACCAGCGACGCCGTGACCACTTCGCCGACACGTCCGCCGATCATCTGACGTTGCGCCGGTCCGTCCACCGCAAAGATGTTTACCGGCCCCACCGCGAGCGCCGCCGCCGCGACCACCAACCATGTCGCCGCAGCGACGAGAACGACGGTAACGTATCGGCGTGCGGTCAGCATCACGGGGCCACTCCCTCGGCGCCCTCGGCCGCCGCGCCGCCGTGGAGCGTCCGCGCGAGCAACTCCGCCGCATCGGCCATGCGCGGACCCGGGATCGTCAGGTATGCCTCGCGGAGCACCACGACACGCCCCGACGCCACCGCCGGAATCGTCGGCCATCGCATCCACGGCTCGCGGTACTGCTCGTCCGTCAACCCAGGGGCAATGTCCCCCGGCGCACTGATCAGGATCACCTCGATCGGCCACTGCGACACCTTCTCGAAGTGCACGCGCGGGTACCCCTCGGCTTCGACAACGTTCTCGCCGCCGGCGGCGTCGAGCAACTCCGAAACAAACGTTCCGCGGCCGATCACGCTCACCTGGTTGCCCTCGCCCAACACGCTGGGAAACACCATCAGCGTCCGGACGCGCGGCAGAGACGCCGTCTGCCGCCGCACGGCCTCCAGCCGCTCGCGCAGCTCGTCGGTCAGAGCCGCCGCTCGCTCGGCCGCACCGACTTCCGCGCCCAGCACACGAATCGCCTCGTACACCTGCTGCACCGTGTCCATCGGCGGAGCAATGCAGCGAATTCCCGCAGCCGTCAACCGCCCGTAGCTGTCGGCCTTCGACGTGTTAAAAACCACCAGGTCCGGACGGACGGCCAGCAGTTCCTCGAGGCTGAAGTCCGTGTAGCTACCGTAGACCGGCAGCATCAGGGCCCGCGGCGGATAGCGGCAGTAAGCACTACGGCCGACGACGCGGTCCCCCACGCCCAGGGCGAACAGAATTTCCGTAGCGCTGGGCACCAGGCTCACGACCGTCCGTTCGGCGGGCGGCCGGGACGGTGGCGCGCGGTCTTCCGTGCAGCCCGTCGCCGCCAACGCGACAACGGCCGCCCACAGCGCCATACCACCACAGAAACGCAACCCACGAACGCTCATAGCCGAGAGTCTAGGAGGGAGTCGAAAAAAAGTCAAAAGCGATCCGTGCCGCGGCGAAATGCCGGGAAGTCCCGACGGCCCCCATGCGTTGTCTGAACGACGCACGGTCGCATGCAGGACACCTTGAGAAACGACGATCTGCGACCGTGCGCGGCAATGGTTCGGTTGGGGCGCTTGGGTGATGCGGACCGACCCTGAGCCCGGCGCCAGGGCTCGGCGCCGCAGCCTATGGTGCGAGGCGGCGGGGTGTGCCGTGGACGTTGCCGCGGCCCCCCGCTCGCCGTCATGCCGTGTCCCCGGGCGTCGCCCAGTCGGCAATTCACCTTGACCCGACGCCCGATGTCTGGGTATAGTCGCGGCGTGTCGGCCCTCCGTCTGCACAACAGAGGCTCCGCACACGGCTGCCTTTGCTCTGCAGCCGCCGAACGACTGGCCCTCCACGGGATGCAATTATGCTCAGCCGCCGCCTGACCCTCTTCCGGATCTTCGGCATCCCTGTCCGCCTCGGCATCTCCTGGCTCATCCTGTTCGCCGTGGTCTTTGTCGGACTGGCCCAATCGTACTACGCGCACTCGTTCGGACTCTCCAGCGGCCGGATCTATGTGATGTCGCTCGTCGCCACGGTGCTCTATCTCGGTTCGCTTCTGATGCACGAGTTCGGCCACGCTCTGGCCGCCAGGGCCTTCGGCGTGCCGGTGCTCTCGGTCGAGCTGTTCGCCCTCGGCGGCGTGGCACACATGGGCGGATTCACCCGGCGTCCCCGCGACGAGTTCGTCATGGCTGCCGCCGGCCCCACCGTGTCCCTTGTCCTGGCCGCTCTGTTCGCCGTGGCGGCAGCGGCCAGCTTCGTCTTGCAACTGCCCTCGGTCATCGTGGATCTCTGGACAAAGGTGGCCTTGTTCAATACGGCGATCATGCTCTTCAATCTCCTGCCGGCCTATCCGCTGGACGGCGGACGGCTGCTCCAGGGAATGCTTTGGTGGCTTACCGGCAGCAGAACGCTTTCGGCCGGCATCGCCGCCGCGGTGGGGTTCCTCCTGGCCGCCACCCTGGTCGCCGTCGGCCTGTTCTACTTGCGAACCGAGGGGCCGAGCATCGGCGCCGTCTGGCCGATCGCCCTGGGCGGGTTCGTCGCCACGTCCGCCTTGGGAGCTTACCGATCCACTCGGAACGTCGATCGCATGAGCACCATGACCGCCGGACAGGCCGTCGATCCGAATGTGCAGACCATCGACGCCGCCGCAGCCGCCGATCCGGCCAGCCCTGTCGTTGTGCAGACCAACCTGCCTCTGGTCCTCGTGTTGGACGACCAGCACCGCGCCGCAGCCGTCATGGTGCCGCCCGGCAACCTCCGCCAGGCTCGCGACACCGAGTGGCCGACGGTCCTCATCGAATCGGACCGACGCGTGGCCGATTCCGTCCCCCTGCTGGAGGCCGTGGACCGCATGGGCCGCATGAACACCTTCTGGCTCGTCGTCGAGGACGCCCAGGGCCGCTACATCGGCACCGTCACCACACCCGGCCTGCGGCAAATGATGCAATGAGTTGGGACGGCTCGTTTTCCCTTGACCGTCACGCCGATACGATTATCATAGTGTTCTGCGATTCCAGGAACGTGGGAGAATGTGGCGCTATGGCCAACCGGAATGTGACTTGGCGTTCTGACTCTCGGAACAGGTCCCGGCCGGCCGTGCGCCGCATCATCGTCATCGTACCCGGTCCCTCCGGGGCGTGACGCCGCGCTTCAACCGCTCAGACCCCGGAGGCGACCCAATCAGGTGCTTCGGGGTTTTTTCGTGTCCTGACACGACGTTCCAAGCGAGGCGGCCTCTGCGGCCGAGCACGATATGGCTAAACTGGTCACCTACGATACGACGCTCCGCGACGGCGCCCAAACCGAGGGCGTCTCCTTCAGTCTCGACGACAAACTCCTGATCGCCCGGCGACTGGACCTGCTGGGCATCGACTACATCGAGGGCGGTTTCCCACAGTCCAATGCCAAGGACGAGGCCTTCTTCCGCGAGTTGAAGCGCCAACCCTTGACCCATGCCCGCGTGACAGCCTTCGGGATGACCCGCCGGGCCGGCACGAGCACCGAAAACGACGCGGGTTTGGCCGCCCTGCTTGCCAGCGAGACGCCCGCCTGTGCCCTGGTCGGCAAATCGTGGGACTTCCATGTCACCGATGCCCTGAGGGTCTCCCTGGACGAGAACCTGAAAATGATCGGCGAATCGGTGGGCTACCTGAAAAGTCGGGGCCGCGAGGTGCTCTTCGACGCCGAGCATTTCTTCGACGGCTACAAGGCGAACCCCGACTATGCGATGCGGTGCCTCCAGGCCGCCGCCGAGGCGGGGGCCGACTGGCTCGTCCTCTGCGACACCAACGGCGGCACCCTGCCCCAGTACATCGAAACCGCGGTGCGCGAGGTCCGAAGCCGCTTTTCCGTCCCGCTCGGCATCCATGCGCATAACGACGCCGGCCTGGCCGTGGCCGCATCGCTAGCCGCCGTGGCCGGCGGCGCCACCCAGATTCAGGGCACCATCAACGGCCTGGGCGAGCGTTGCGGCAACGCCGACCTGTGCGTCTGTATTGCCAATCTGCAATTGAAACTCGGCCACGACCTATTACCGGCCGAGCACCTGCGCCGCCTGACCGAAACGTCACGGTTCGTTTACGAAATCGCCAATCTGAACCTCGTGCCGAACCAGCCATATGTCGGCGTCAGCGCGTTTGCCCACAAGGGCGGCATGCACGCCTCGGCCATGGCCCGCGACTCGCGCAGCTACGAGCACGTGAAGCCCGACCTGGTGGGCAACACCCGGCGCATCCTCATCAGCGAACTGGCCGGGGCGAGCAACGTGGCCCTGAAGGCCCGCAAATTCAACGTCCAGGACGACAAGGCCCTGATGGCCCGCCTGCGCGACCGCGTCCAGCAGTTGGAAAACGAAGGCTACCAGTTCGAGGCGGCCGAAGCGTCGTTCGAGATGCTGCTGCGTCGCGAAATCGGCCAGCATACCCGCTTCTTCGAGCTCGACAACTACCACGTCAACATCTATAAAGATGACGGAAACCAGCCGGTGACCGTGGCCACGGTGAAAATTACCATCAACGGCCGCACCGAACACCACGTGGCCGAAGGCGACGGCCCCGTCAATGCCCTTGACGCGGCCCTGCGCAAGGCCCTGCTCGGCGACTATCCGAACCTGTCGCAGATGCACTTGGCCGACTACAAGGTCCGCGTGATCAACTCGCAGGCTGCCACGGCCGCCAGGGTCCGCGTCACGATCGAGTCGAAGGACCAGGACGAGCACTGGGGCTCCGTCGGCGTCTCGGAGAACATCATCGACGCCTCGTGGCAGGCCCTGACCGATTCCATCGAGTACAAGCTCTTGAAAGACCGCGAGGCCGCCGAGAAGAAGTGACCGGCCGCCCCGAAAGCCAACACACGGAGAAACGCGAGCAGAGCATGAACCAGACGCAAACGCCCGACCTTCCACCGCAATACGACCCCGCCGCCTTTGAGGCTCAGTCGCGGGCCCTGTGGGATCGCGGCGGGTACTTCCACGCCGATCCCGCCGCACCCGGCGAGCCGTACACCATTGTCATTCCACCGCCGAACGTCACCGGCGCGCTGCACATGGGCCACGGTCTGGACAACACGCTTCAAGACATTCTGATCCGCTGGCGCCGCATGCAGGGCCGCAACACCCTCTGGATGCCCGGCACCGATCATGCCGGCATCGCCACGCAGACCGTGGTCGAGAAACGCATCCTCGCCGAGGAGGGCAAAACGCGCCACCAGGTCGGCCGCGAGGCCCTCGTCCGACGCATCTGGCAGTGGAAAGACGAGTACGAGGCCCGCATCACCAGCCAGCTCAAGAGCATGGGCTGCTCGTGCGACTGGCAGCGGCAACGCTTCACGCTCGACGAGGTGTGTGCGCGTGCCGTGCGGCACACGTTCTTCCGCCTGTTCCGCGACGGCCTGATTTATCGCGGCAAGCGGCTCGTCAACTGGGACCCCGCCACCGAAACCACCCTGGCCGACGACGAGGTCGAATACGAAACCGTCCACAGCCACTTCTGGCACATACGCTATCCGCTGAGCGACGGGTCCGGTCAGGTGGTGGTCGCCACGACGCGGCCCGAGACCATGCTGGGCGACACCGCCGTGGCCGTCCATCCGCACGACCCGCGGTACCAGGCCCTCATCGGCCGCACGGTCAGGCTCCCGCTGATGAATCGCGAGATTCCGATCATCGGCGACGACTATGTGGACCGCGAAACAGGCACCGGCTGCCTGAAAGTCACCCCCGCCCACGACTTCAACGACTGGGCCATCGGCCAGCGGCACCGGTTGCCTGTGATCAACGTGCTGGAACCCAATGGCACGATCAACGCCAACGGCGGCAAGTATGCCGGCCTGGACCGGTTCGAGGCCCGCAAGCGCATCGTCGCCGACCTGGAGGCGCTCGGCCTGCTCGACAAGATCGAGGACTACACGCACGAAGTCGGTCACAGTTACCGCAGCCACGTGCCCATCGAGCCGTACCTGTCGGATCAGTGGTACGTATCAGTCAAGAACGAAAAATGCAACCTGGCCCAAGCGGCCGCCGAGGCGGTCCTGAGCGGCCGTGTCAGGTTCCACCCCGACCGCTACGCCCAGACGTACCTGTCGTGGCTCGAGAACCTGCGCGACTGGCCCATCAGCCGCCAACTCTGGTGGGGCCACCGCATCCCCATTTGGTACGCCCCGGCCGAAGTGACCGATGAGCAGATGAGAAAGGCATTCGCCGGCCGCTCCGACGTGGCCTACCGCCGCGACACCGACAACGGCACATGGTACGTCTGCCCGTGCGAAGGCGAGCTCGCCGGCAACGAACTCGGCAACGGCGTGGCATTGCAACAAGACCCGGACGTGCTCGACACGTGGTTCTCCAGCGCCCTGTGGCCGCACTCGACGCTGGGCTGGCCCGAGACGACCGCCGAGTTGAAGCGCTACTATCCGACGAGCACGCTCGTGACGGCCCGCGAGATCATCACGCTCTGGGTCTCGCGCATGGTCATGATGGGCCTCTACAACGTCGGCGACATCCCGTTCACCGACGTCTTCATCCACGCCGTGATCCTCGACGGCAAAGGCCAGCGGATGAGCAAGTCCAAGGGCAACGGCATCGACCCCGTGGACATCATCGACACCTACGGAGCCGACGCCATGCGGTTCACCCTGGCCCAAATGACCACCGAAAGCCAGGACATCCGCCTGCCTGTCGAGAAGGACGAGCGGAGCCGCCTCACGAGTTCCCGGTTCGACATCGGCCGCAACTTCTGCAACAAGTTCTGGAACGCCGCCCGGTTTACCTTCATGAACCTGGCCGACTACAACGACAAGCCGCTGGACCGATCCCGCCTGCTGCTGGAAGACCGGTGGATTCTGTCGCGGCTCACGAACACGGTGGCCGAGGCCACGGCCGCACTCGAAGCGTTCCGGTTCCATGACTGCGTCGAGACGGTTTACACCTTCTTCTGGAGCGACTTCTGCGACTGGTACCTGGAAATCACCAAGCCGCGCATGCGCGACGCGGCCACAAGGGCCGTGCCGCAAAAGATCCTGGCCTACGCCCTGGACCGGCTGCTGCGACTGCTCCACCCCTTCGTGCCGCACATCACCGAGACGTTGTGGCAGCACCTGAACGCCGTCGTGCCGGACCGTTCGCTCGACACCGAGGCTCCTGCCCCGACCGCGGCGGCCTGCGCCGTGGCGCGGTGGCCGGAACCCGTGGCGGCGTTCCGCGATGCCGACGCCGAGACGGACTTTGCCCTGGTCCAAGCCACCATCCGGGCCATTCGCAACATCCGGGCCCGCATGGGCATCGCGCCGCGCGCGCCGCTGACGGCCGCCATCAAGGCCGCGCCCGACGCCGTCACGCGCCTCCGCGCCGCCGCCGACACCATCAAACACCTGGCCTTGCTCGACTCCGTCACTGCCGCCGCGGACACGGCGAAACCGCCCGCTTCGGCCGCCGAAGTGGTCGAAGGCGTCGAGGTCTATGTGCCGCTGGCCGGCGTCATCGATCTGGAGACCGAGCGCGAGCGGTTGCGCAAACGCATCGCCGAACAGGAGAAGTTCCGCGACGGCAGCCAGAAGAAGTTGGCGAACGAGAACTTCGTCGCCCGCGCCAAGCCCGAGGTCGTCCAGGCCGAACGCGACCGCCTCGACAAGATCAACGCCGAACTGACCGCCCTGATGGCGAACCTGAAGGATCTGGAATAGGCGGCACGGCCGGATCGTCGCAACCCCCAGGCAGCGTCAGGCATGCCGCACGTTCCGACCGCTCCCTGCGCGGGGACGCCTTTTCGAGTTGACCGCGGCACCAGGACAGGTACCATCTCAAAAGGGGGACTTTTCTGCCGACGGCTTCCCGCGTCGGCTCAGACAGTTGCGACGGAGCGGTGTGCCATGAGTTCCGATCTTGGGCCGCACGTCTCGGCCCGATTTCCCGACCTCAAGGGCAAGACGGTCATCGTGACCGGAGCCAGTCGCGGCATCGGCCGCCACATCGGCCTTTTCTGCGGGCGACAGGGCATGGACGTGGTCCTCGCCGGACGGTCGGCCGACCTGGGCGAAGCCGTGGCTGCCGAGGTTCGCGCTACGGGAGCACGGTGCGAATGGGTAACCGGCGACGTGTCCGATGAGACGGTCGCCCGCGAGGTCGTCGCCACGGCGGTCCGCGCCTTCGGCCGCCTCGATCTACTGGTCAACAATGCCGCATGGAAAGGCGGTCGTCCGTTTCTGGACCTGGACGAGGACATCTACCATCGCAGCTTCGAGAAGAATCTGCGGATGGTCTATCTGATGAGTCGCCTGGCGGCCCGCCACATGGCCGATCACGGCGGCGGCTCGATCATCCATATTTCTTCAGTCGGCGGCCTGCGCGCTCATCGCGGCACATCCGGCTACGACGCTTCTAAAGGAGCCATCGACGCCCTCACCCGGGCCATGGCCCTGGACCTCGCGCCGCACCGCATCCGCGTCAACGCCGTGGCCCCCGGCTTCACGCCCGACGACCCCGTCCGCCTCAGCCGCCCCGATGCCGTCCGCAGCAAAGCCGCCGGCATTCCCCTCGGACGCGAGGGCACCGGCGAAGACGTGGCCGCCGCGGTCGCCTTCCTCGCGTCCGACGCCGCCGCCTACATCACCGGACAGATCCTCTACGTCGATGGCGGCCTGACCGTGCAGCTCACGCCCCCGGGCATCACCATCTGACACAAGGAGTCCGGCCCATGGCCCACCTGAAGATCCAAGCGGTCCAATGCCACCTGACCCAGCCCGACGCGCAGCGGCTCATCGTCGTCAAAGTGCTTACCAACGAACCCGGTCTTTACGGCCTCGGCTGCGCAACGTTCACCCAGCGGCACATGGCCGTCAAGGCCGCCGTCGAGCACCATATCGGCCCGTTCGTCCTCGGCAAAGACCCGCGAAACATCGAAGACCTATGGCAATCGGCGATGGTCAACGGCTACTGGCGCAACGGCCCCGTCCTGAACAACGCCATCAGCGGCGTGGACATGGCCCTCTGGGACATCCAGGGCAAGCTCGCCGGCATGCCGTGCTACCAGCTCTGGGGCGGCAAGTCGCGCCCGGCAGCCGCCGTCTATGTACATGCCGGCGGCCGAACGCCCGCCGAAGTGCTCGAAAGCGTGCGGCGATGGACCGAACAGGGCTTCCGCCACGTCCGATGCCAGTTGGGCGGCTACGTGGGTCAGGGCGCGCAGCACGTGCGGCCCGACGGCGCCCCCGACGGCGCCTACTTCGACGCTCGCGAGAAGCTGCATTCGATTCCCGCCCTGTTTGAGGCCCTGCGGAACGAACTCGGCGACAGCGTCGAGTTGCTGCACGACGTACACGAACGCCTGGCCCCCATCGATGCCGTGTACCTGGCCAAGGCCCTCGAACCGTACCGGCTGTTCTTCCTGGAAGACCTGCTGGCACCCGAGGACATCGACTGGTTCCGCCAGATTCGAGCCGTCTGCGCCACGCCCATCGCTATGGGCGAACTCTTTAACCACCCGCGCGAAATCACTCCCCTGGTGAGCGAGCGGCTAATCGACTTCATCCGCGTCCACCTGTCGCAGATCGGAGGCCTGACGCCGGCCCTGAAACTGGCGCACCTGTGCGAGGCCTTCGGCGTCCGGACCGCCTGGCACGGCCCGGCCGACGTGTCGCCGGTCGGCATGGCCGCCGCCGTCCATCTGGACGTCGCCATGCACAACTTCGGCATTCAGGAATGGGCGTTCCGCAAGGACCGCGAACTGGAAATCTTCCCCGGCATGCCCGAGGTGCGCAACGGCTACGCCTACCCGAACGACCGCCCCGGCCTGGGCATCGACTTCAACGAGACCCTGGCCGCCAAGTGCCCGTGCGACAACGACAACCCCACCTGGACCGTCAGCCGCCTCCCCGACGGCACCCTCTGGCGCCCGTGAGTCCGACGGGTGAGTGCGTCCAGTGGCTCCCCCGAACCGACACGGCGGGCAAGACCGGCTGCGGCACATCGCGGGGACGAAGTGGGGCACGCGGCGGTACCTGACGGTGGAGCGATTGACGGAGCAGACCCGGGAGGCCAGCGACGCCCGGCGGAAGCAGGCAGGATGACGCGACGGTCTGGTCCGGCCTCCACCCGGACCAGGCCACTCGACTAGCTCAAGGACTACCTGTGATCCAAAGTGCGAAAGACTCTTGACACTACCGGTAAAGTTCACGTGGCGACGGGGGCAGGTATGCCAGTAGGCGAGACCAGGGCCATTAATGACCCTTCGACTCGATTCGTATCCAATCGCCATCACTCAGCATGGCTTCAAAGGCATCGGCAGAGCGACGAATGGCCGGAATCTTTCCTTGAACCAGTTTTTCCGTGAGTACTTTACCGTCAGGAAGGCCTAAGACAACGATTCGAGCTTGCGAGGTACC
>CAZCOA010000043.1:0-23391 GCA_964500225.1 uncultured Anaerolineaceae bacterium
TGACGAACTTCAGCAGGTGCAGCCCCTCGTCCACGGCCGTGTTGCCGCCGCCGACGGCCACGACGTGCTTGTCCCGATAAAACGGCGCGTCGCACGTGCCGCAGTAGCTCACTCCGTATCCGGTCAACTCCTTTTCGCCGGGAACGCCCAGGTGCCGATACTGCGACCCCGGGGCAAGAATTACTGTGCGGCCGGCCACCGGTTCGCCCTCGGCCACGTGGACCACAAAAAGGTCGCCCTGCGGTTCGATGCGCGTCACCTCGGTTCGCTCACGCACCTCGGCGCCGAACCGTTTGGCCTGTGTCGCCAGGCGGTCCGTGAGTTCCGCGCCGCTAATGGGCTGGGGGAATCCCGGGTAGTTCTCCACCTGGGCCGTCGTCAGGATTTGCCCGCCGACGACCATCTTTTCCAGCACGAGCGTCCTGAACCGTTCGCGCGTGGCATAGATGGCCGCAGCCAGCCCCGTGGGGCCGCCGCCCACGATGATGCAGTCGAACACTTGGCCCTGCCGCCCCGACGACCGCAGACGCAAACGCTCGCACAACTCCGCGGCCGGCGGGTTCACAAGCACTGTGTCGCCCGAGACGATCACGGGCAGCACGCGCTTACCGCCGGCCAGTTCGACGGCTCGCCCGGCCGCCGCGGCGTCGGTCTCGATGTTGACGTACCGAAAATCGCGCCCGCAGTCGATCAGTTGACGCTTGACGCGGTCGCAGTCGGGGCACCAGTCGGCCCCGTACACGAGAATCTCCGGGCCGGTATCGGCCATGGCATTTGCCCTCCAATGGGATCCGTGGCGCGTCGCACGCCGGATTATAGCACACGCGCGGGTCGGAACCCACGAGCCGTTGGGCCTTGTGGCGACGGCGCGGGTGTGCTACAGTGCCCCGCATGGACGATGCGGTGAACGGATTTCTTCGAGCGGTGGAGTGTCGGTTGCGTGCGCTGCAACTGGCGGGGGTGCGTCGCGTGCCGCGGCTGTGGCCCGAGGCGCCGGCGCCCGTGGCGGCGGGGACATCGTCGGCCGGTGTGCGGGAATCGGCGGGGGATTCACGGCCGCAGTTTACTTCGATGGCGGAGTTTGCACGGCAAATGCGCGAGCGTCTGAGCGTGGCGAGCGGCGGTGCGGGTGGTTCGAAAGTGGCGCCGCGGCGGACCGGGGGGGGCCCCCGGGGCGCCGGCGGGCTGGGACCCCCCCCACCGGGCCGGGCCCCGGCGGGGCAGGGGCTGCCACCGCGACGGCCCAACGATGTGAGCGTGGACGCCCAGTTGGCCTCGCTGGCTGCCGCCGTGGCACAGTGCAGGCGATGTCCCGAGCTGGCCTCGTCGCGGACGCAGACGGTGTTCGCCGACGGACCGTCGAACGCGGAGTTGATGTTCATCGGCGAAGCCCCGGGCCAGGACGAAGACGCTCAGGGGGTGCCTTTCGTCGGCCGCGCGGGGCAACTGCTCACGAAGATCATCACCGGCGGCATGGCCATGCGCCGACAGGACGTGTATATCTGCAACATCCTGAAATGCCGGCCGCCGGGCAACCGCAATCCGGCTCCGGACGAGGCGGCGCACTGTCGCGAGTTTCTGGACCGGCAGATCGAGCTGGTGGCGCCGAAGGTGATCTGCTGTCTGGGTGGCGTGGCGTCGCGATTCCTGCTTGACGACCCGACGCCCGTCGGCCAGATGCGCGGCCGGTGGTGGCAATACCGGGGCATCCCGGTCCGCGTCACCTATCACCCGGCCTACCTGCTGCGCAACTACACGGTGGACGCCCGCAAGAAGGTCTGGGACGACGTCAAGGAAGTGGCGGCGAAGCTCCGCGAGCTGCGCGCGTGACGTCGCTGGAGGCCGGGGCCGGCGGTACCCTTCCACACCAGGCGTTCCCCTCCTACCGGCGAGCTTTGCGCTGCAATCCGTCGCCGAGCTTAAAGAAGGGCTCGTGGGCCACGGGGCTCTTGCCCACGAACGGCAACTGCCCGAGCAGGGCGCGGGCGGTGGCCCGTTGCGTGCCCCGGCACCCGCCGTAGGTGTTGATGTACGGGTCCATGAAGGCGAACTCGTGCAGGTGGTACGGGTTCGAGAAGCTGATGAAGACGGCCGGCACGTTCGGGTTGGCGAACGGGAATCCGTCCATCATGCAGCGGCTCTCGGGCCCGTGGCAGCGGCTGGTGGACCATCCCCACTGCGGTGGATAGTACAGGCTCACGACAATGGCGTCCCACTGGCCCGCCTCGATCCGATCATAGAGCGTTTCCTGCTCCGGATTCTTGACGCTGGTGACGATGCAGCCGGCGTCGCGCAGCGTCTGGTCGAACACGTCGAGGGTGAAATCGGGGCGGTTGGTAATCAGTACGCTGAGCACGCGCAGACCCGGCCGGGCCGCCAGCGGCACGATGTGTTTCCTGTCGCGGATCAGCGTGATGGACTTCTCGGCAAGGAGTTCGGCATCCTTGCCGTATGGGGTCGTGGCAAAGACCTTACGGGCTTCTTCCAGGGGCATCAGCGCGGGCTTCTTGTGCAGTTGGAGCCGTGCCTTCAACGTCAGCACGCGCCGCACGGCGTCGTCGAGCCGCGCGGGCGACAGGGATCCGTCGTCCAGACACCGTTCGAGGTACTCGTAGAGCGAGTCCAGCCGCCGCACGAACAGCAGCATGTCGTTGCCGGCGTTCAGGCAGGCCAGGTGCATCGGAAGGCGCCGTTCGTGCATGGTCAGCCCTGCCATGGTCACGGCGTCGGTGACCAGCAGGCCGTCGAAGCCGAATTCCTCGCGGATGATGCCGGTACAGACGCTCTTGCTGACCATGACGGGCCGGGGGAACAGTGGATCGCCGGCCTCGGGGTCGATGGCCGGGCAGGCCTTGGGGCTGGTCATGATGGTCCAGACGCCGGCGTCGATGGCCATTTTGAAAGGCAGGCCGCTGAGGCGGTACCACTGCTCGCGCGATTGATGGTTGACGGAGGTGGTCAAATGCGAGTCGAGGTCGTCCGTGCCGGCGCCGGGCAGGTGCTTGGCCGTGGCCGCCAGACCGTGGCTCTGCATGCCTTCGATGATGCGGCAGGCGAGGCGGCCCACCTTCTCGGGCTCGGAGCCGAGACAGCGGATCGTGCTGAGGTTGCCCGGGTGGAGGCTCAGGTCCACCACGGGGCCGAAGGACCAGTTGATGCCCGTGGCGGTTCCCTCGACGGCGATGGCTTCGCCCACACGGTAGGCCAGGTCTTCGTCGCCGCAGGCGCCGAGGGCCAACTGTCCCGCGAATTCGGTGCTCCCTTCGATGCGCTGGCCGATGCCGCGCTCCAGGTCCGCCGTGATGAGCATCGGTATCTGCGAGGCCGACTGAATCTCCGAGATCACCTGGTGCGTTGTTTCCAGGTCCCCGCCGAACATGTGCCCGCCGCCGGGTTGGTACTTCTCGACGAACCCGGCGAATCCATACGGCTCGACGCCCTTGGCCGTAATTCGCGGGATCATGATCTGGCCCAGTTTCTGTCGCGTCGTCAAGGTCGCTAACGTCTGTTCTACCCACTTGGCGTCCACGGCATTCAGTTTCATCGCATTGCTCCTCGCGTTTCAGCGTGGTGGTTCCAGGGGGAAGCGGTTTCGGCATACCCCTGCCGCCAGGGCTGTATGGCCCGCGGCCTCCTGCGGATTCAGTAACACGGCATCATAGTCGGAGCGTCGGAGAATGTCATGAGGAAAAGCGGGCGAGAACGTCGCCGGGGCAGGCGGGGAGGGAGTTCCTTGCGGTCGGTGCGGGTTTGCCTACAATCGCGTCATTGGAGGGTGGCTTTCGGTCGCGAGAACCGAGCCGCGAAGCGCGTGGGACAGGTTATGGAGAGCACAGTCATGGCAGAGCCGTTGAGGGCGGTGTTGGTGGGGTGCGGCAATCGGGGCCGCATGTTCGGCGAGTTGTCGCGGCGGAATCCGAAGATGATCCGGATCGTGTCGATTGCCGACGCGCGGCAGGAATGGCGCGAGGCGGAAGCACGGCGCAACCGCCTGCCGTCGGAGGCGGTGTTCGCGTCGTTTGAGGAGGCGTTGTCGCCGTCGGCGCCGGCGGCCGACGTGGCGCTGATTGCGACGAACGACCGGACGCACCATGCGGCCACGGTGGCGGCGCTGGCCAAGGGCTGCCACGTGCTGCTGGAGAAGCCCGTGGCTCACGGGGCGGCTCTGGCGGTGCACCTGGCGCTGCTGGCCCGCCGCACGGGCCGCCGGATTGCCGTCCAGCATGAGCTGCGCTACAGCCCGTTCTTCCAGGAAGTCCGCCGCCTGGTCCGCGACGGGGCGATCGGACAGGTGTACTCGTACACCCACACCGAGCACGTCGAGTTCTGGCACATGACGCACTCGTTCGTCCGGGGCAACTGGAACAACAGCAACCAGGAGAACCCGATGATTCTGGCCAAATGCTGCCACGACCTGGACCTGATGCCGTGGATCCTGAGCGACGAGGTGACGAAGGTGTCGAGCTTCGGGCGACTGGACCATTTCACCCGGGCGAACAAGCCGGCGGGGTCGCCCGAGCGGTGCACCGACGGGTGCCCGGTGAAGGACTGCATTCACGATGCGGCGGCATTCTATCTGGGCCCGTGCACGACGTGGCCGGTGTCGGTACTTGGACCGGATTTCTCCGAGGGCGTCTCGATGGACGAGCGCCGGCAACGTCTGGCGGCGTCGCCCTACAGCCGCTGTGCGTACAACGGACACAACAACGTCGTGGACCATCAATCGGTGATGCTGGAGACGCGCCGCGGGACGATCTGCACGCTGACGATGCAGGGATTCTCGAGCGGGGAGGAGTGCGGCCGCAAACTGCGCCTGGACGGCACCCACGGGACGATTCGCGGCGACATGGGTCGCGGTACGATCATGCTCTATCGGCACTGGCACGGTCCGTTCGGGACCCGAGCCGAGCCGGAAATCATCGACCTGAAAAAAGCCGGGTTGGATGGTCACGGCGGCGGGGACGAGCGGCTCTTCAAGCACGTGATCGAATGTTTCTGGAAGGGCGATTCGCATGCCGGCGAGGAACCGCTGACGACGATTGACGAGTCGGTGGAGAGTCATCTGCTGGCCTGGGCGGCCGAGGAGGCTCGTCTCGAGGGCAAGGTCGTGCAGATGGACGAGTTCCGTCGCCGCACCGCCGCCGAGGCCGAAGCGATGCTCGGCCGCTGAATCGCAAAGGTGCCGCGCGGGACTGTAATCGAGGGGCGGGGCGATCAATGTCTTGCCGGAGGACGCCTGCGGCCGTGCCGCCACGAACGCGCGCAACACTTGCCTTGTTCCGGTCAGGCGGCTATACTCCCCCCGCCAGGAGTGCGGCAGCAAACTCCGACCGCGACGAGGACACGACCATGGACAACTTCACCCTGGTGCGCCCCGAGCACCTGAATCATCACGGGCGGCTGTTCGGCGGCGAGATGCTCAAGTGGGTGGACGAGTTCGCCTGGATGGCCGCCTCGCGCGACTTTCCGCATTGCAGCCTCGTCACGATCGGCATGGACCGTGTCGAGTTCCGCCGGCCGGCCCCGTGCGGCGCCATCCTGCGGTTCCGCATTCTGCCTGCCCGCCAGGGCACCACGTCGGTCACCTACTCGGTGGACGTCTTCAGCGACGAGCCCGGCGCCGACGACGAGGTACACATCTTCTCCACGCACGTGACGTTCGTCCACGTCGGCCCCGACGGCGCCAAACGCCCACTGCCTCGCAAGGACCATCTCCGCTCGGCCCAGTAGCGGCTGGAAAAGGTTGCAATCCGCGCCGTCGCGGGCGACAATGCACCGCATGGACACCGGGGCCGAACAGGACCGTCAAGACGCCTCGTTGGGGGCGGCCGACGCCGCCGCCGACGAATCCCGGCCGCAACTGCTCGCCACGGGCTATGCGGCTCTGGACGACCGCGCGCGGGCCCTGTTCGACACGGCGTTTCTCCAGAAACTGGAGTACCTGCGGATCGTCAGTCGCCGGGCTTTCGCCGGGCTCCAGCCGGCCTCGCGCCGCGGGTTGCGCACCGGCGCGGGGCTCGAATTCGCCGAGCATCGGCCCTACGCCGTCGGCGACGATTTCCGCTACCTGGACTGGGCGGCCTACGGCCGTCTGGACAAGCTCCTGTTGCGCCTGTTCCAGCAGGACCAAGACCTGCGCATCGGCCTGATGACCGACACGAGCGGCTCGATGCTGACGGGGCGGCCGCCCAAGGTGGATTTCGCGCGGCGACTGACGGCGGCGTTGGCCTACGTCGGCCTGGCCAACCTCGACCGCATCCGGGTCTCCACCTGGGCCGACGGCGAGGTGCGGAGCCTTCGGACGCGTCGCGGCCGCGGGCAGATTTACGCCGTGCTGGAATTTCTGGCCTCGGCGCCGCTCGGGGGCCGGACGAATCTGGCCCTGGCCGCCAAACAGTTCTGTCAACACGCCGCCGAGCGCGGGCTCGTCGTGGTCGTCAGCGATTTTCTGGGCGACGCCGAGCACGCCGAATCGTACCAAGAGGGCCTCGCACTGCTGGATTACCACGGCCACGAGGTCTGGGCCCTGGGCGTCGAATCGCCCGAGGACGCCGCGCCGCCATGGCAAGGCGACGTGGAGTTGCTGGACAGCGAGACCGGAGAGACCCGGGCCGTTCGCCTGACGCCCGAGCAGGCGGCACGCTACCAGGCGCGTCGCCGCGAATTCCTGCACCGGTTCGACGCCTGGACCACTGAACGAGGCATCGCGCACCTGAGGGCCACGAGCGACGCGGACGTGGCCGACCTGGTGCTGGACGTATTCCGTCGCGGAGGATTCATCCGATGAGCTCTTGCACGAAAGCAACGACCGGACGCCTCGGGACGATGATTCTGGGCCTGCTGGCGGCCCTCGGGCCGGCGACGGCATCGGCTATCGCCCAACAGGACGCCGCCGATCCGCTGGGCGGGCGCGTGGGCGGCGTGCGGCTCAAGACCGACGAGGCCGCGGTCGCCGTCGCTCTGGTTCGATGCGCCCTGGAACGGCTCGAAGCCGACCGCTCGCTCAAGAACCTCCAACCCCGTGCCGCCCAGATTCGCGCCGTCGCCGACGCCGCGCGGGCCGCCTGGCCCCAGACCTCGCCGCTGCCCGATGTGGTGCTCCAACAGCGGCCCATGCAGGTCTTCGTCACGCTCTATCTGCCCACCGGCGCCGACCTGACGGCCGAGGGACGCGGCGACTCGCTCCTGGCGGCCCTGATGGATGCCGCCGTGAATCTGCCACGCACGCCCCGGTACCAGACCGATGGATTCCACCGGCTGGCCGACGTTCGCATTCACCTCGACGTGACCGTGTATCGGCTGCCCTACATGCAGAACGTCGCGGACCCGTTTCTGTATTCCATGAGGCCCGGCCTGGATGGACTGGTTTACGAGAACGGGGATTTGCGAGGGACGGTGTTGCCGTGGGAGGCCGTGCGCCGCGCCTGGCAGATGCACTTCATCCAGCTTGGCGAAGGCGAGGCCGAGCGGCCGACCGCGCCGCGCGACGCGCGGTTGCCGGAGGATGTGAAGAAGGCCGTGTTCCGCGAGCTGCTGAACCGTGCGGGCGCCCAGCCGGCCACGTGGCGCGGCCCCGGGGCTCGCGTTCTGCGATTCGAGACCCAGAGCTTCGTCGAGCGCGCCCCCGGCGGCCGCACCCAGGACGGGCAGCCGTCCGTGGCGGCCCTCTATCGGATGGGTCCCGTGGTGGACGCTGAGACGATGACCGAGGCGGACCTTGCGGCGGCTCTACGCAATGCGGCCGATTACCTCGCGCGAGCCCTGTCGGCCGAAGGCGCCGTCAACGCCTCCTACGATCCGCTGCGCGACCAGTGGCTCGCCGCACCCGACGCGTCGCGGCAGGCGATGGCGATTCGGGCGTTGGCTCGGTTGCACGGCGCGCGACGCGAGGCGTGGATCGTCCGGGCCGCACAGGCCGTCGCGGCCACGCTGATGAAGTCCGTCAAGGAGGGCGTCGTGACCGGCATCGACGGCACGAAGCGTCCGTGTGCGTTCGTCTTCGTGGGCCTCAAGAGCGAAGTGGCGTGGACCTCGCAGGCCCTCGTCGCACTGGCCGACCTGCACGGCCTGGCTCCCGACAAGGCGACCGAAACGACGGTGCGCCAGATGGCCGTAGCGCTGCTGGCGGCCCAGCAAAAGGACGGATCGTTCCAGGTCTATTTCGACACCGACGCCGCCGGCGACAAGGGCGTCCGCAACAGCGAAGACCTCGAAGGCGAGTCGCTGGCGGTTCTGGCCCTCGTGCGGGCCTACGATCTGCTGGGCGACGAGACGTGCCTGCGGGCGGCCCAGCGCGGCGCCGAATACATGGTGTTCCATCGCGAACGACGCATCGGCCGGCGCCAGGACACGGGGTTGCCCGATGTCGCCCTGATCGAGGCGCTGGATCGGTTGGACGTGCTGCTGCCGAGCGACGCGCTGGCCCGGTACGGTCGCCTGTGCGGCGAAGAAATCATCGCCCGCCAAGCCGACGAACCGGCACGCTACCTGGACGACGAGTTTGGCGGATTCCCGAACGCGATGATGTTTGACAGCGAATCGGCCGCCTACCACCTGCGCGGCCTGGCGGCGGCGCGGCGTCTGGCGGCGCGGCTGCGAGCCGACGCACCGCAACGGTACACGTTGCTGAAGTTCGACGAGTTCGAGCCGCGCGCCGACCGGGCCGCCCGACGGGCCGAGGCGTTCCTGTTGAACCATCAGTACCGTCCCGAGAGCAGCTTCTATGCCGTTCAGCCGCCCGTTGCCGTCGGCGGACTCCGGTTCAGTGTCACCGACTCCCGCATCTCGACCGTTGCGGTGCTGAACTTTCTGCTGGCCGAACTGCCGTAGGCGCCGAGCAGGAATCCCTGCGGGTCTGGTGCGGTCCATGGAGGCGTCGCCCGTTCTTGTACCAGGCCAAGCTCGCCCGCGGCCCGGTTGCCGCCAACGCAGCCTTGCGGTCGGGGCCGCAAGTGTCCGGCTTCCCGCGGTGCGTTTCTCCGCTGTGGTCACGTCGAGGCCGATGCCAGCGAACGGACGATGTGATGTTGCCAATGGGCGTCGTCGCGTTCGGGGAAATCGGTGCGGAAATGGGTGCCTCGGCTCTCCTGTCGCTGATTGGCCGAGCAGGCCATCAGCCGCGCGAGCGTGAGCATATTTTGGAGCTGCCAGCCGCGCGGGTCGGCGAATTCCTTGTCCAGCACGTAGGACTGCCAGAACTCGATGATCTCCTCGGTTTCGGCGAGGTGGCGGGCGTCGCGTTCGATGCCGACGTTGCGCCACATGATGGCCCTGAGGGAGTTCTGCACGTCGTCCACGTCCAGTACGGTGCGGTCGCTGTGTGCGACGGAGAATTGCAGCCGGGGCGGGCGCGACGTGCCGTTGCCGACGGCCAATTGCTCCACGATGTGCCGTCCGGCGCGGTAGCCGAAGACCAGTCCCTCCAGCAGGCTGTTGGAGCCGAGGCGGTTGGCTCCGTGAAGCCGCGTGCAGGCCACTTCCCCGCAGGCATACAGCCGCGGCAGGGAGGTGCGGCCGTTGCTGTCCACGCGCACCCCCCCGATGGTGTAATGGGCCGCCGGGCGAACCGGAATCAGGTCGCGCGCGATATCGATGTCAAAATCGCGGCAAATGGTCCGGATGAACGGAAACCGCGCGTAGAGGTGTTCGGCCTTCAGGTGCCGCAGGTCGAGGTACACGTTCGTCGAATCGGTCTTGGCCATCTGTCGGACGATGGCGCGGCTGACGACGTCGCGCGGGGCCAGCTCGGCGTCCGGGTGGTAGTCGGGCATGAAGCGTGTGCCGTTGCGGTCGAGCAGTCGCCCGCCCTCGCCGCGGACGGTTTCGCTGATCAGGGCGCGGCTGGCACCGGCGATGTAGAGCGTCGTGGGGTGGAACTGCACGAATTCCAGGTCTTCCAGCTCGGCCCCCGCGCGGTAGGCCATGGCCATGCCGTCGCCGGTGGCCGTCTCGGGATTGGTTGTTTCCCGGTAGAGCCGCCCCGCGCCCCCGGAGGCCAGCACCGTGAAGCGGGCCCAGCAGGCCGTCAGGCCGGTCGCCGCCGTCCAGAGCAGCGCGCCGAGCACCTCGCCGGTGTCGCCCGTCAGTAGATCGATCGTGTAGGTCCGCTCGCGCAGGACGATGCGCGGCTGGACCCGTGCCTGGGCGGCCATGGTCTGGCTGATCTCGCGTCCGGTGGAATCGCCCGAGGCGTGAAGGATGCGGCGGGCGGAGTGGCCGCCCTCGCGCGTCAGCGACAGCGCGTCGCCGTCGCGGTCGAACGGCGTGCCCCAGTCGATCAGTTCCCGAATGCGGTCGGGGCCCTCCCGGACCACCATCTCCACGACGGCTTCGTCGGCCAGCCCGCAGGCCGTGGCCAGCGTGTCGGCCAGGTGTTTCTCGGGCGAGTCTTCCACGGGGTCCGTCACCGCGGCAATGCCGCCCTGGGCATAGTAGCTGTTGGATTCCAGCAACTCGGATTTCGTGGCCAGCGTTACCCGCACGTCGGGCCCCGCCTCGGCCACCTCGAGCGCGACGCGCAGTCCCGCCACCCCGCCGCCGATAACCAGGCAATCCGTGAAAATCTGCGGCAACGTCGAGGTGTCGAACCCCACCAGGTAGCGGCGAAGATTGCGATGACGCACCATGAGCCGGTTTTCCTTGTCCTGCAATGCCTGCGATACTGCTGCAAACGGTCCATTCTATCGCCTGTACCCCGGGAACACAAGCGCGCCTGTCCGGAAACCGCGCGTCGGTCCGGCCACCGTCCCCCGCCCAAGGCGTAGTCTTCGGGCACGACCCCGCGGCCGGGGGGGCGGCGAATGCCTAAAGGCGGGCCGACGGGTGTGCCGATACGGGTTGCATCCGGCGCGGAGCGTCGGAGCAGGTTTCTGCGCGCCGGCCGGTCGCCCCTGCCGTCCAGGCAAGTGGTCGCCGCGCCGTGCTGCCAGAATCGTTTCGACGGCAACCGTCGCACCATCCTCAGAGGGAGCCCTGTGCCATGCGGAAACAGCTTCTCGCCGCCGTCTGTGCGGCAATGTGCGTCGCCGGGTGCAACTGGTCGGGACAGACGTCCCTGGTGGATCCGCATCCGATTCTGCCTCCGTCGAACACGTCGATGGACGTGCTCGGCCAATTCGCCGACGCCTCGGCCACGCGGTTCGAGACGGAAGCCTACAGCGGCCTCCAGCAGAACTCGTTCTGCGAGGTCGGCGCCGACGTCGATCCGGTGGTCGGCCCCGAGGGCGACCTGATGGTGTTCAGCTCCACGCGGCACAGTGCCACCAGCGACATCTACGTCAAGAAGGTCGCCGGCCGCACCGTGACGCGACTGACCGACGACGCGGCCAACGAAGTCCAACCGGCCCTGTCGCCCGACGGCAACTTCATCGCCTACGCCTCCGACCGCTCCGGCAACTGGGACATCTTCGTCATGACCGCCGACGGCCGCAAACCGTTCCAGGTGACCAACGGCCCGTCCCACGAAGTCCACCCGTCGTGGTCGCCCGACGGAGCCTACCTGTGTTATAGCGAGTACAACACCCGCAGCGGCCAATGGGAAATCTGGATCGTCGAGGTGGCCAACCCCGCCAACCGCAAGTTCGTGGCCCACGGGTTGTTTCCGGCCTGGTGCCCGAACCCGTCGGTGAACCGGATCGCTTACCAGCTCGCCCGCCAGCGCGGCACGCACCTGTTCGGCATCTGGACCATCGACCTGATCGACGGCGAGGCCCGGTTCCCGACGGAAGTGGTGCCGGCCACGGCCACCACGGCCGCCGTGGCCCCGGCATGGAGCCCTGACGGGACCCAACTGGTGTATGCCACCGTCAACCTCGTCGCCGACTCCAAGCAGCAGGGGCAACAGCCGCGGAGGGTCGAACGCGGCGACGACATCTGGATCACGACGCTCGACGGCCAGACGCGCGTGCGGCTGACCACGGATGACACCAACGACTGGTGCCCCACGTGGGCGCCCGACGGCCGGATCTATTTCTGTAGCAACCGCGGCGGCCACGACAACATCTGGAGCCTGGAGCCGCTGGACACGAAGCTGATCCAGGCGACCCGCGTTCCGGCGACCCGCGTGGGTGCGGCGAAGAAGCCCGAACCTGCGGCTTCCGCAACGCCGAAGCCCGCCGCCGAGGCTGAGGTCAAGCCCAACGGAGCTGCCCTGTAGAGGAGCCTGAACCCGTGATCCACAGTCGAATTCGCCGCTTTGCCCTGTCCGGCCTGACCGCCGTCGCCGCGGTGGCGCTGGCCGGATGCACCGCCCGCCTCGGAGGCGAGCGGCTGGTCAATCCCTTTCCGCACCTCCGGACCTATGTCGTCGCGCCGGTCATGAATCTCTCGACGACCGCGCGGCTCGACATGATCGAAGTCACCAACGCGCTGACCAGCGAGCTTCAGCAGGTCGAGGGCGTGACCGTCGTGCCCATCGGCCGCGTGTACGAGTACCTGGCTTCGCAGCAGATGGCGACCGTCGGCAGCCCCGAGGAGGCCCGCGCGCTGGCTCAGGTGTTCAAGGCCGATGCCGTTCTCGTGGCGGCGGTGACGGAATACGACCCGTTCGTGCCGCCGCGGATGGGGCTGGCGGTTCAGGTGTACACGTCGTCGCCGCTGGGTCCCGAGGGCGGCGCGACGTTCGATCCGGTCGCAAGCAGCCGTTCGGCGGTGCCGTTTCCGGTGGGCAACGACGCCGCCTCGCGCCCCTTGGATATGGTCAGCCGGGTCTTCAGTGGCGCCGATACGGACGTCGAGAATCTCGCCCGCGTCTATGCCCGCGAGCGCCAGAGCGACGCCAGCCCGTACGGGTGGCGGCGGTTTGTGGTCAATCAGCACGATTTTCAGCGTCTGTGCAGCTACGCCGTCATCCGGGAACTCCTGGGCGCCGAAGGCCGAAAGAAGCGTTGGCCGCACATTAAGATTGGACCCGAAGCGACGAAATGGCCGAAATAATACATGGGCTCGGCCACAATGTGGGCGGGCCCTGATTTCGCCGCAGGGGAACATCCGTGAACGAGATTCGGCAGTTGTCGCTGGTCAAAGGCGGCCACCAGTATGTGTTCCGCTATCCGGAAGGCGAGGAAGAGTGCCTGATCCAGGCCCTGATGGACATGGCCTCGCGGACCGATCTGAGTTTCGACTGGTTCGATGCGGCGGTGCTGAGCCGCCAGGTGAACCAGAAGCTGTTGCACCGCCTGGACGAATGACGGCCGCCGCCCGGCCTATGCCGCGGCCGGCAGCCTCTGGCTCGTCGGCGACAGCCCCGGGCAGACAAGGCCCCTTGCGCGTCGCGCAAAGGAATGAGTGACGCCGACTATGAGCAGCCCACTGCTGACCAAATTTCTCCACAGCCTCCAGTACGAAAAGAGTTTCAGCGACCATACGCTGAAGTCGTACCGCAGCGATCTGGACCATTTCGTCGTCTTCCTGTGCAGGGTACACTCGCTGGGCGACCCGGCCGACCCCGAACGCCCCGTGGACGCCGTGCGGCTCACGGAGGCCCTGAAGGGCATCGACGTGTTGACGTTGCGGCGCTACTTGGCGGAACTCAACGAACATCAGTACTCGCGCGCCACGATCGCCCGGAAGCTGGCGACGCTGCGATCGTTCTACAAGCACCTCGTCCGCATCGGCGAACTGGAAGACAGCCCCGTTCGCGCCATCCGCACGCCGAAGCAGGAACGCCGGTTGCCGAAATTCCTGGACCCGGACGAGATCGAGCGGCTGCTGGACGCGCCCAAGGGCGCCGACCTGCTGACCCTGCGCGACAAGGCGATCCTCGAAACGCTGTACTCCACCGGCATGCGCGTCAGCGAAGTCTGCCAATTGAACCTCGAGGATATGGATTCCCTGGGCGAGGTGGTCCGTGTACGCGGCAAGGGCAAGAAAGAACGCCTGGCGCCCCTGGGCTCCTATGCCCTGGCGGCGATCCAGCGGTATCTGCGGGCACGCCAGAGCGCCCCCGACGCCGCCACGTTCGACCGCAAGCCGCTCTTTTTGAACCGTCACGGACGCCGGCTTAACCAACGCAGCGTGCGGCGCAAGCTTGCCAAGTACCTCGCCGCAGCCGGACTGGACCCGAACGTCAGTCCGCACACCCTGCGCCATTCCTTCGCGACCCACATGCTTAACCGCGGCGCCGACCTGCGGGCCGTCCAGGAACTGCTCGGCCACCGGTCGCTCTCGACCACACAGATTTACACCCACGTGACGATGCGGCGCATGCAGGAAGTGTACAACAAAAGCCATCCTCACGCCCAGGACGGCCACCACACCGACGCACCCGCCGAGGCCGAAAAGGTCGGCGTCTGACCCTTTCCGTCAGCGTCGCTAACGCGCCTGCCGGCAGGCACGGCACCCAACACGGTGAACTGGAACGGTGAACACGCAGGGGAGGCCGGACCCGTGCGGCGCCCTCACTCCGCCAGCTTCTTCTCCAGGCGTTCGGTCACCAGACGGGGATTGGCTTTGCCCTTGCTGGCTTTCATGATGTAGCCCATGATGCGGCCCAGGGCCTGCTTCTTGCCGGCCCGGTAATCCGCTACCGGACCTGGGTTCGCCGCCAGGGCTTCCTCGATCCACCGGTCCAGTTCCCCAGTGTCGCTCGTCTGGGCCAGGCCCTCGGCCTCGATGATCTCGCCGGCCGTGCGGCCCGTGTCGATCATCGCGCGCAGCACCTTGTCGCCGGCCTGCTTGTTGATCGTTCCCGATTCC
This sequence comes from uncultured Anaerolineaceae bacterium, assembly GCA_964500225.1. Lineage (GTDB taxonomy): Bacteria > Planctomycetota > Phycisphaerae > FEN-1346 > JAACEH01 > JAAYDY01. The sequence goes on from CAZCOA010000043.1 coordinate 14,695, forward strand.
ACCGCTCGCACCAGCTCGGCCAAGTGTAACGCCGTCACGGGGAACTCTGCTTCGCTCTCGGCCGTCATGCCGCGCTCGTTCATCTCGCGCGCCAGTCCCTGCGTCACCCAGTTCGCCGCCGCCTTCGGCGATCCCGAGGCCGCCGCCACCGCCTCGAAGTAGCGCGCCATCTCGATCGTCGCCGTCAGCACCCCCGCGTCGTACTCGCTCAGGCCGAACTCCCGCACGAAACGGTCTTTCTTGGCCAGCGGCAATTCCGGCAACGTCCGCCGCAACTCGTCCAGCCACGCGCGATCCGGCGCCACCACGACCAGATCCGGATCGGGAAAATAGCGGTAATCGTGCGCTTCTTCCTTCTCCCGCTGCACGAATGTCTCGCCCGTGTCGTCGTCGTACCCGCGCGTCGTCTTGCCCCCTTCCTTCAGCGTCCGATGCGTCTCGTCCCATTCGGCCAACTGACGCCGTGCTTCGAACGCGATGGCCCGCTCCACCGCGCGGAAACTGTTCAGATTCTTCAGCTCCACGATCGGCGTCGCGAACGTTTCCCCGTGTTCGGTCACGTGCAGGTTGATGTTCGGCTCGAACCGCATGTGCCCCATCTGCATGTTCGCTTCGCTGACGCCCAGGTACGTCACCAGTTGCCGCAGGCTCGTGCAATAGGCCCGCGCCTCTTCCACGCTCGTGATGTCCGGCTCGCTGACGATCTCCAGCAGCGGCGTTCCCGTGCGGTTCAGGTCCACTTCGCTGCACGCCTCGCCGCCCGGCGCATGGTTCAGTTTCCCGGCATCCTCCTCCAGGTGAACCCGGAGAATCCGCACTGCTTTGCGGCCGGCCGGCGTTTCGATTTCCAGCCGCCCGTGTTCGCCCAGCGGCCGGTCATACTGGCTGATCTGATAATTCTTCGGCAGGTCCGGGTAATAGTAGTGCTTCCGGTCCCACCGGGTCCGCTCGTTGATCGTGCAGCCCAGGGCCATTGCCGTCATCACCCCAAGGCGATACGCCTCGCGGTTCATCACCGGCAACACCCCCGGCATCCCCAGGCACACCGGACAGCAGTGCGTGTTCGGCGGATCGCCGAACGACGTCGGGCACGAACAGAACAGCTTCGTGCGCGTCTTCATGTGGACGTGCACCTCCAGCCCGACGACCAGACGGACGCTGCGGTCATCGCTCACGCCACGCCCTCCTCGTCCAGAATCGCCGGCCGCCCCAGGGCATCGCCGCCCTCGCCCCCGAGGGCACGCTCCAGCCACCGCGCCGCCCCCAGCAACAGCCCTTCGCTGAACACGCCGCCGAGAATCTGCAACCCCACCGGCAACCCCGCCGACGTCCGGCCGCACGGCACGCTCAGCCCCGGAATCGTCGCCAGGTTCGCGCTGATCGTGTAGATGTCCGACAGGTACATCTGGAGCGGATCCTCGGTCTTCTCGGCGAACCGGAACGCCGCCGTCGGGCAGACCGGACCCATCAGGCAGTCCACCTGCTCCAGCGCCCGGTCGAAGTCCTGCTTGATCAGCCGACGCACCTTCAACGCCTTCAGGTAGTACGCGTCGTAGTAGCCGCTCGACAGCGCATACGTCCCCAACATGATCCGCCGCTTCACCTCATCGCCGAACCCTTCGGCCCGGCTGCGGCAGTACATGTCCACCAGACCTGCGTATTCGGACGCACGGTGTCCGTAGTGAACGCCGTCGTACCGCGCCAGGTTGCTCGACGCCTCCGCCGTCGCCACCAGGTAATAGGCGGCCACCGCATACGGCGTGTGCGGCAGATTCACCTCCACGATCTCCGCCCCCGCCTCGGCGAACATCCGGATCGCCTCGCGCACCAACTGGTCCACCTCGCCGTCGAGGCCCTCGCCGAAGTACTCGCGCGGCATCCCGATCCGAAGTCGGCTCACGTCCACCGCGTCCATCGCCGCCATATAATCGGGCGGCGGGTCGGCCACGCTCGTGGCGTCGCGCGCGTCGTGGCCGGCGATCACGCTGAGCAGCAGCGCCGCGTCCTCGGCCGTCCGGGCCATCGGCCCGATCTGGTCCAGGCTCGACGCAAACGCCACCAGCCCGTAGCGGCTCACCCGACCATAGGTCGGTTTCAGTCCCACAATCCCGCAATGGCTCGCCGGCTGGCGGATCGAACCGCCCGTGTCCGACCCCAGCGCCAGCGGCACCATCCGCGCCGCCACGGCCGCCGCACTGCCGCCCGACGATCCCCCCGGCACGTGGTCCAGCGCCCACGGGTTCCGTGTCGGGCCCATCGCGCTGTTTTCCGTGGACGACCCCATGGCGAACTCGTCCAGGTTGCACTTGCCGACGATGACCCCGTCGGCCGCGATGATCCGCTCCACCACGTGTGCGTTGTAAGGAGCCCGGAAATTCTCAAGCATGCGGCTGGCACAGGTTGTCGCCAGCCCGTCGGCCGTACACAGGTTGTCCTTGATGGCCACGGGAACGCCCGCCAGCGGCCCCAACGGCTCGCCGGCCGCACGACGACGGTCGATCGCCTCCGCCTCCGCCAGGGCCTGTTCGCCGCGCGTGCTCAGAAATGCCTGGATCCGACCGTCCAGACGCTCGATCCGCGACAGCGACGCCGCAACCAGCTCGCGGCTGGTCGTTCGCCCCGCCGCCATCGCCGCCTTCATCTGGCATGCCGTCATGTCGAGCCATTCGCTCATCGCTCTGGCGCTTCCTGTGTCCTCAGGCCTGTCCACCCCTCAAAGGGCCAACAACCGCTCTTCCCTCAAGGAAAAGGAAACCAACAAACCTCCGCCCGGTTCACGAGCTGCCGCCGTCATCCAGCACGCGGGGTACCTTGAACCCCGCCGCCGTCCGCGCCGGAGCGTTGCCGAGGGCCTCGTCGGCCGTCAGGCTCGCCTGCGGCACGTCCTCGCGGAACACGTTCGCCACCGGCAGCGCGTGGCTCAGCGGCTCCACGTCCGCCGTGTCGAGCTGGTTCAACTGGTTCACATAATTGAGGATACGCGAGAGCTGGTCGGCGAACAGGTCGATCTGGTCGTCGCGCAGGGCGATCCGCGACAATGTGGCGACTTTCTCGACTTCGCTTCGCTGGATGCCCATGGACGGGTCCTCCGGGGAGTCAAACGAAACCGGGCGAAAGACGCGTCGGAACCCAGCCGTCACAGCGGCTCAGTGCCCGTCGCCTCTTTCGCCCGATCGGTGCGTCGATGCTCTCCGCGGCCGCCGCAGCGCCGCCGATCAGCCCCGAGCCGCCTCGCCCGCCTTCGGACGACGCATGGGCTTGGTCACTTTGCCGTTGCGAATGCACTGGGTGCAGATCAGTTGACGCTTGACCGTTCCGTTTCCCGTCACGGTCCGCACTTTCTGGATGTTCGGCTTGAATGTCCGCTTGCTGATGCCCGTGGTCTTCACGCCGACGCCGCCCAGATACTTCGCGCGGCCGCGACGGGCTATCGAACGCCCGAACGTCGTCTTTTTCCCGCAAATCGCACACACTCGAGGCATGGCTGTCCTCCCTGCGAGAGCCTGGGGGCGACCCCATTCCAAAGACCGCGCCACGGTCAGGCCCTTCCCGTTGTCGATAGAACGGGCTATTATAGCCTTCCGATGCCTTCTGGCAAGAGGGATTTCGGCTCGTCAGCCCTCCAAAATCCCGAAATAGCCCACGGAGGCCGCCGTTATATTGGGTGTGATATGACGCCGAGAGCCGACCGGGACATCGTGGCTGGGCTTGTGTCGCAGTGCCGCCGCGGCGATCCGCAGGCCTTCGAACAGGTGTTCGCCCTCTACCGGGGGCCCCTGTACGCCTATCTCGCTCGAGCCACCGGCGACCGACACGAGGCCGAAGACCTGCTCCAGGACGTGTTTGTGCGGCTCGTGGAGAATCTGGATCGCTACGAGGAATCCGGCCGGTTCGAGGCCTGGGTCTTCCGGATTGCGGCCAATCGTGTCCGCGACTGGGCAAGGCGCCGCAAACGCGCCGAACGCACCGCCTCTGCCGCCCCGGGCGGCCAGGACGACGACGGCGACGGACCTTTGCCCGGCGTCCTCGACAAAGTCGTCGAGACGCCTCCGGAAGAACGCCTCGTCGCCGGTGAACAGCTCCGCCGCCTCGAACTGGCCATGGCCGAGCTCGAGGCCGAGGAGCGACAGGTTCTCGTGCTTCGTCATTATGGCGATCTGTCGTTCCGCGAAATCGCCGATATCATGGGCAGCCCCCTGGGCACCGTTCTGGCCAAGAGCCACCGGGCCCTGCTGAAACTGAGGGAGAAGATGAACCGCCCGGCCGCAAGGTCGGGCCTCTGAAAGGCCGATGCCGTGAGCGCGTGTGATTCTCGGGAACTCCTTCTGCTGGCCGCCGACGAGCTGGATGCCGCAGCCCGCCGCCGCATCGAGGCCCACGTGGCCTCCTGCCCGCGCTGCGCTGCCGAGCTCCATGCCCTGCAACAGGGGCTCGCCCTGGTCGGCGCCCTGCCTCAGTCCGAACCTTCGCCCGAGGCCATCGACCGAACCCGCCGCGCCGCCCTGGATGTCCTCGCTCGCCGACAACGGGCTCTGCGACCAAGCTTCGCCGTGCGCCACCGGTACGCTCTCGCTGCCGCAGCCATGGTTGCCGTCCTCGTCGGATGGGCTCTCGTCCAACAGGCGTTCGGTCCTGATCCCGCTCCCGTCCGGTCCGGCGGCGTGGTGGCCGACGGCAGCGAACTGACCAACGCCTGGGACCGCTGGCAGAATGCCGTTACCGACAGTACCGTCCTGACCGAGGAACTGGGGACCTGGCAGCAGAGCGATCCCTGGACGCTGGCCGAGATACGTCTGGCCGGCAACGCCAGCCAGCGGGTCGGCGACGAACTTGAGGAAATCATCGAGTACGTGGAACTGATCGAGCACGAGGCGACCGACGGGTCGTGAGCGGCCGCCCGAGCATGGAGGAACCGAGCATGAGACACCTGTTGATGGCGGGATGTGCGTTGGCCGTGGTGGCCCTGACGGTTCTGGGCGCCATGGGGCAAGCTGGTCCGCGTCCGGGCGACGAGGCCGTCCGCGCCGACAGGCCGCGCGAACGGCGCGAGCCGCGATGGGCCCGCGATTGGGAGCAGCGACTCGACGATGACATCGCCTGGCTCCGCGAAAAGGGCCTGGACGATTACGCCGACAAAATCGCCCAGCTTCGCGCGCAGCAGGAGTCTTCCGCCGAAAAACGCGGCGAACTGTTCAAGGCCATCGGCCGGGTCCGACAGGTCCGGTTTCTGATCGATCGCCAGCCCGAGCAAGGTGCCAAGGCCCTCCAGGCCATGCAACTGGAGAGCCGCATCGCCCGCCTCGCCCAGCAATGGAAGGCCGCCGACAAGGCCGGCGACGACGAGGCCCGACGCCAGGCCGGCATCGAGCTGCGCAAACTCCTCGAACAGCAGTTCGACGCTCGACTCGAATTCACCCGCGCCCTCATCGAAGACATCAAACGGCGTCTCGAAGAGCATCAGGCGGAACTGAAGCAGCAGGAGCAGCTTCGCTCGCGGCTCATCGACACGCGGTTCCAGGAACTGACCCAGGGCGGTCCCACCAAGGAGGCCGACGACGCCCCCTTTGCCGTTCCGGGCTTGCCCGGCAAGGGCCCTGGCGCCTTGCCCGGCGCCCCCACGCCTCCGCCCCCGTCGGGCGACATGCCGCCACAATAGTCTCCGCAGGGCGCAGCGGTCCCGGCAGACCGTATCCAGGATGAATAAGCACGGGGGCCGGCAAGGCCCCCGTGGTGTATTGTTCCGCAACGGATCGACCTGAGTGCCGGGCGACGCCATGCCTCGCCCGGTCCATCGTCCTACCGCGACGAGACCAGCAGGAGGATATTCGTCAGAATGGCCAGGGCGTCCTCGGCGTCATAACCGCGGCACATCCAGGCATCGTACCCCGTCTGCGAATACATCAGATCAAACGGGCTGTAAATGCCGACCAATGTATCGCCGCTGTAGAGGCCGAACAGCTCGGGCTGAAGTTTGCCGATGCGGTCGGCCCGAAGCGCATAGCGGAATCGAACCTGGCTGATCTTGTAGCCGACGGCGCCATCCATGGCCCCCGTCAGCAAGGGATGTTCCTTGTCGATCGGTCGTAGTTGGAGTCCGAGGGCGGCGGCCAGGAGTCGGAACTCGGCGTCGAACTTCGGTTCGCCCATGACGGCCTCGGCCAATAGGAATCCCCCGGCGGCCAGATAGGCCCGCAGCGCCTGCACGTCCGCCTCGGCCATCATCAGGCCCTGGCGCCCGGCCAGATACGCCACCTGGACGGCATCGGGCTTCAGGTCCTTGGGTTCCATTTCCTCGATGACCGTGAGCTTCAGGGCGCTGGACGCGGCGCCCCGTTCGACGACTGTTTGCGTGACCGCAGCCGCCAGCGGATCAGTTGCCGCATTGTCTTGTTGGCCGCCGCTTAAGGTCTGGGCGAGCAGGGCGGGACCTTTGTAATGGCGTCCGACGTACCAGTCGCCGCCGTGCTTCAGGCGCGCCAGAGTCAACGCCGCCTTGGGCCCGGCGGCCAGGCTGGCCTCGGCGTAGTCCTTGCGCGGCGCCGACCGCGAGCCGGCCAGCCGCGACCGCAGCGGCCGGTGATCGGTCGCGTACATGTATAGGTTGGCGCCGAGGTCGAACGCTTCGCGTTGTTTGGTCACGGCCATCATGTTCCACAGGCACGAGATATCCGTCTGACTGAAGAACACGAATGTCCGCATGCCGTCGCTGAGGCCGAACAGCGGTAGAGGCCGCGTGATCGGGTTGTCGGCGTTCCACAACGGATGGTCTTTGTCCAGCAACTTCAGTTCCCACTCCGGCCACAGCTTCTCGCAGATGGTCTTCCACCAGGCGGCGATGGTGCGATTGCCGCACGAGGCCTCGAACAGGATCGTGCCGCCGGTGTCGGTGAAGCGGCGCAGGTTCTGAAGCTCCTCGTCGGTGAACTCGGGGATCGACTCGGCCGAAATGTAGAGGATCGGCGAATCGTGCCACTCGGCCACGGGAACCCCGGGATGGATGATCTGCCAGTTGATGAGCTGTTCCTTTTGGCTGCCGATGTAGTGGGCCAGGTTATAGAGGTCCCGGGGGTGGTTGTTCCACTGGCCCTTGAACTTCAGCTTGTTGGCCAGGATGGGGGCGCGGCCCTTGGCCAGAAAGCACAGGGCGTAGCTGGTCTGCCAGACGACATTTTCCCAACTGCCGTTGGGTTGCTGGGTGCCGACCACCTCGGCGGCGCCCTCGCGGTACCAGTCGTGCGTGCCGAAGTATTTCAGACCGGCGGCCAGCCCGACGCGCTCGCAGGAGTAGAGCCAATAGAGCTTCCAATTGAATTTCGCCCCCAGCGGGTTGGCCTTGACGTCGAAGTATTTGGCGAGCCAATCGATGCCGCGGTCGATGGCGTCGTCGATGCGTTGCAGTTCCTTGGGCAGTTTGCTCGACTGCTGGTTCTTGCAGGGGCACCCGATGCCGCGATAGAGGAAGTCGCGTGTGATGAACAGCGTTGCCACGGCGGCGGCGGTCATCGAGCCGTAGGAACCCACGGCAGCGCCGTCCGGGTGGTTGGGGTCCTGGAATCCGCCGCGCATGCCGTAGTTCCAGCCGCCGTCATCGCGCTGCCGGTCGAGGTAAAGCGTCTGCACCTTGAGCATGACCTTGGGATCGATCTCGATGCCGGCCATTTCGGCCTCGCTCAGGCCGAGGACGGCCATCTGGGTATTGCTGAAGTCCCAGCCGTACGTGTCGTGGAGCCGAGCCTCGTAGTTGTAGCCCCAGGCCCCCACGCCGTTCTGGGCCTCCTGGAGCCATTTGACATCCTTTTTCAGAACCACCAATGCCCTCTCGCGGCGCTCGCGGTCCAGCTTCTTCAGCAGCCGCGAGATCACCATGACCCGCGGGGCGATCGTGTAGGTGTCGCGCAGCTCGAACTCGAGCATGGCGTCGAACCCCTTGAGCATCCTCGGGTCGCCCACGCTGACGCCGGCGAACGTCAGACCGAGCATAGCCATGGTCTCGTGGGCGCCCGGCGTGCGACGGTTCTCGGGCACGTTTTGGCCGAAGCCGAACCAGCCTTCGTCCGAGAACCAGCCATTGGGCCGCTGTTGCGTCCAGAGCCAGGCCACGCCGCGGTCGATGGCGGCTTGGATGTCGTCGTCGGTCAGTTCGGCCCGCGCCGCCGGTGCCGCCGCGCCGAGGGCTGCCGCCGCAGCCAGCAACCATATGCCGATGCGTCTGGTGTCCATGGTGTTGCCCCTCCTGTTGCAGCGATAAGAGCCTGTCGGGGCAGGCTCCGGACCCGGTCGCACTTCAATTCAGTTCGTGCCGATTGTCGTCGCGGCCGTGCAAGTCGTTTGCCAGGTTGCCTGCGGGACGGTTCGACACGGTGTTGCCGATCCGCGCAGGAGGCTCCGTTGTCAGGCCCCCCACGCAGGGGCCATTGTGTGGCATTCGCGGCACTGCTCGGCTGCGCAGGCGGTGTCAGCCGTCTGCCGTCAACCTCGCCGGAGGACTACATTGTACATAACATCAGTAAGAAAACAAGGTTGTGCGAATTAGAAAAACTCCCGCGCTGCCGGAACAGGGGCAGGCCGGCAGGACAGTGGCCACACGGGAATGATACCCGTCACAGGTCATCTTGCCGTCCGGCGCGGTCGGGAAGAAGCCGCCGTTTTCACCGGTCCGTGGCGGGCGGTCTGGGGTTGAATCGGCGGATGGAGTGG
>CAZCOA010000044.1:0-23223 GCA_964500225.1 uncultured Anaerolineaceae bacterium
CGTAAAGCCGGGGTTGTGGGTTCAAATCCCACAGGTGGCTCCAGTTGTTTTTTTGCCAAGGCAATTCAACGCCACTGCTGCCTGCTGCTTCCTGCTCGTTTTTTTTCGGACCTGGCCTGGTGCCACGCCTTGCAGGCCCCGGCGAAGTCGGGGGCCAGGACATACCGAAGGCGGGTGACGCGCGGCGGCGTGAGTGCAGACTTTCGGTGTCGCCGCTGAAATCGGGCGGGCCCCCACTCCGACGCGCAGGCTGATGCGCGTAATCCTGGGCGGGCCCACTTTGGCGCGGCCTTCGCTCCTCCCCCGCTCCAACGAGCGGCACTCGGCTTTGCTCATGCCAGGGGTTCTAGCATCGCATAGGACCGCGCGCCCATGGAAGGGCACAATCGCAACCCCTTGTCAACAAGGGGGCGCCGCTGTAGTATCGGAGCAGCAACGGGACGCACGGGCGAGTGGCGGAACCGGCAGACGCACGGGACTTAAAATCCCGAGGGGCCTATGGTCCCGTGGGGGTTCGACTCCCCCCTCGCCCACCATGGTGCCATCAGGCAGCGTCTGACACGTCCTCACTTCCGGTAGGATGCGGCGGTCTGTGTCGGCGGGGATCGGCCGCCCCAGTAGGTCCGGCAGCGTAGGCATCAGATTGACAGTGTAGGCAACGTTCACAGTGCCGCGCGGCACGCGGGGCCAGGCCGGCAGCCTCAGTACCAGTGCGTCCGCGTCCTGCCGATGGCTGCTGCGGGCGCGGCGCCGCGTATGGAATCCCAGCCGAGGGCGGCAGCCGCCGCAAGGGCTGCCGCCCCTGCGATCCTCTCCTGCTGGGGCCGCAGATTTTGACCGGCGGCCAGTCCTGCCGGGCCCCACCCCTTGGGGATCCCCCACCGTGATTGAATTCGCAGCGACAGGCCTCAGACGGCTTGCCCGAAAACGGAGAATCGGCGACACTGCCATCGGCCACAGCGCGCTACTGGAGCTAATGAAAAAGGAGAACGGTCATGGCCAAATGGAAATGTCTGGTGTGCGGGTATGTTTACGATCCGGCGAAGGGGGATCCGGAGAACAACGTGCCGCCCGGCACGCGGTTTGAGGATCTTCCCGACGACTGGGTGTGCCCGGAATGCGGAGCAGGCAAGAACGAGTTTGAATTAATTGGGTAGTTCGGCCCAGCGGGAACGGCCCAGGGAGACGACGCGGCCGTCGGGGTCCACGACGGCTCGCAGTTGGAACGGTCGCCGCCGGATCCAGCCCAAGCCGGGCACGTAGCCCTGGAATCGGGCGTCATAGACGAGCACGGTGGAGACGCCGTGCTCGTCTGTGGTTTCTTCATAGACGGGCAGGCGGACGAAGCCGAAGAAGGCGTCGGCACGGGGATCCCCCCTGACAGCGGCGATGGCGGCCGAAGGGGGCGCGTCGGCCAAAACGTGGAACTCGATGGGCATGTCGCTCAGGACGTGGACGAGCCCCATGTGTGTCTTGTCTGGCGTGGTGTAGCACGCGGTCCAGACCATCGGCATCAGGGGCACGGGAAAACAAGCCGTCCGCCCCACCTCGGCACGGTCCACGCCCATGGCATTCAGTTGGCGATCGAGGCGGTCCACGGCCATGTTGTGTAAAGCGCCGAGAAACAGCAGGTACGCCATGGCGGCAGCCAGGCCGCGGACGCCGGTTCGAACGTAGTCGCCCCCGTGGCGGCGGCTGCGCCAGGTGAGGACCAGGGCGACCATCAGGATCGCGGTCAGGTACGGATCGATGATGAAGATCCAGTCGAGGGCGTAGGCCGTGGTGGTGATCGGATTGAGCAGTTGCGTGCCGTAGGAGGTAGGCCAGTCCAGCATGGGCTGGCACAGGACGCCGGCCAGAGCAGCCAGGAACATCCATCCAAACTTCCTGGAGCGGCGGACGAGGCAGGCCGCGGCGGCGACGACGGCGGCCAGAACCGGAGCGAACAGCAGCGAGTGGCTGAGGCCGCGATGATACTTCAGGTAGGCGAACGGGCCGTCGGTGAATAGGGCGATGGCCACCTGGTCGAGGTCGGGAATGAGGGCCGCGACGGCGGCTACGATCGGACCGGCCCATCCAAGCCTGCGTCGAAATGCGACTTCGCCGACCAGGGCGGCGGTCAGCATGTGGTCGGTAGTGATCATGTCGGACTCCGGTATGACGCCGCGGCCGGCGCGGGGTTGGCGGTCATTCCCATTCGATCGTCGCGGGCGGCTTGGACGACACGTCGTAAACGACGCGGTTGATGCCGCGCACCTCGTTGATGATGCGGTTCGAGATAGTGGCCAGAACGTCGTAGGGGAACTTGAACCAATCAGCCGTCATGAAATCGCTGGTCTCGACGGCGCGAATCGCCAAGACGGATTCGTAGGTGCGGCTGTCGCCCATGACGCCGACGGTCTGGATGGGCAGCAGGACGCCGAACGCCTGTCCGATCTGGTCATAGAGGCCGGCGATGCGAATTTCTTCGAGGATGATATGGTCGGCGCGACGCAGGATGTCGAGCCGCTGACGCGTGACCTCGCCGGCAATGCGGACGGCCAGGCCGGGCCCCGGGAACGGGTGCCGCATGATCAGGTCGGGCGGCAAGCCGAGTGCCGTACCGACGGCTCGGACCTCGTCCTTGAACAGGTCGCGCAGAGGTTCGACCAGTTCGAAGCCGAGTTCCTTGGGCAGTCCGCCGACGTTGTGATGGTGTTTGATGACGGCTGCGGCGCCGCCCTCGCGGGCGCCGGACTCGATGACATCGGGATAGATGGTGCCCTGGGCCAGGAAACGGGCGTTGGGAATGGCGGCGGCCTGTTGCTTGAAGATCTCGATAAAGGTGTGCCCGATGCGGAGGCGTTTTTCCTGCGGATCGACGACGCCGGCCAGTTGCGAGAGAAACTGGTCTTCGGCCTGGGCGACGCGCAGATTGATGCCGAAGGTCTGTCGGAAGACCTCTTCGACCATCTCGGGCTCGTTGAGGCGCAGCAGACCGTTGTTGACGAAGACACAGGTCAACTGGTCGCCGATGGCGCGGTGGACCAGGGCGGCGACGACCGAGCTGTCCACACCGCCGGAGAGTCCGCAGACAACGCAGGCGTCGCCGACCTGGCGACGGATGGCCTCGACCTGGCTGTCGATGAAGGCCTCGGTTCGCCACTGGCCGGTGCATCCGCAGATGCGATAGAGGAAATTGTGCAGGATGTGCCTGCCCTCGGGCGTGTGCGTGACTTCGGGGTGGAACTGGACGCCGTAGAACGAGCCGTCGCGCGTACGTACGGCGGCATAGGGACACGTGGCCGTGCGTGCGAGGCACTCGAACCGACCGTCCATGGTGTGGACCTGGTCGCCGTGGCTCATCCAGACGGTCAGTTCGTCGGCCAGGCCGTGGAAGAGCGGCTCGTGCTGGATGACGTTGATCTTGGCGCGTCCGTACTCGCGTCGGTCGGCGCGGTCCACCTTGCCGCCCAGGATCTGCACGCTGAGCTGCATGCCGTAGCAGATGCCGAGGACGGGGATGCCGAGCTTGAAGATGCCTTCGTCGCACCGCGGCGCGCCGGGCTCGTAGACGCTGGCCGGTCCGCCGGAGAGAATGATGCCGACGGGCTTCATGGCGGCGATCTCGGCGGCGGTGGTGCGGTGCGAGAGGATGCGGCAGAAAACCTGCTGCTCGCGGACGCGGCGGGCAATGAGTTGCCCGTACTGGCTGCCGAAGTCGATGACGACGACAAGTTCGTCTCTGGGCGTTTGTGCCATAGTCGGTTCTCAATCCTGCCAGGAGCCAATGGGAAACGGGCCGGCAACCACCAGGTGCGGGCATATACGATGCGTCAGATGCAACTGCTCAGGGGCGCGACCGCCGCCTGTTTCTCGTTCAGCGACCTTCACGGCTCGGCCCGCTCGCGGCACCAGACGGGCTTGGTCGCCAGATAGTACGGACACAGAGCCAAGTGGGCCGGGAAGTGGGCGATTTCGAAAACCGCGGCCACCAGGGTTCCAACGGGGCCCCTGGCGCGTGCGTCGTCGTGCTTGAGCTTCTCCTGGGGGCTGTCGAAGACCAGGGGCGGATGTCGGGTATTGGCCATGAGGTATTCCACGGTCATCGGCGCCCACCGGGTCCGCCTGGGGGAATCGGCGGCAGCCGCCGCAGAGACAGGCCGGTCGGCTTCGGGGGTGGTCGGCGGCGTCGCCGCAGGCGCCGGGGCGGCCACCGGCTGCATCGGCGTTGGCGCATTGTCGGCCCACGCCAGGGCTGGCATGGCGGTAAGCACGATCACGGCAAGCCAACAGGCCGAACGTTCCATGGCGGAACCTCCCGATCAGGAATCGTCGTCGTCGGACAGGAAGTAATTGGGCGCTTCCTGGGTGATGACGATGTCGTGAGGATGCCCTTCGACGACGCTGGCCGACGACACGCGAATGAACTTGGTCTTGGTTCTGAGGTCTTCAAGGCGGGCGGCGCCGCAATAGCCCATGCCGGCGCGGACGCCGCCGACCAGTTGATAGACGAAGTCGGCGAGCATCCCCTTGTAGGGGACACGGCCTTCGACGCCCTCGGGGACCAGCTTGCCGGCCTCGGTGCCCTTCTGGCCGTAGCGGTCGGCGCTGCCTTTGACCATGGCGCCGAGAGACCCCATGCCGCGATAGGTCTTGAAGGTTCGGCCGTGGTGGATGATGAGGTCTCCGGGGCTTTCGTGGAGTCCGGCCAGGAGGCTGCCGAGCATGACGCTGGAGGCTCCGGCGGCCAGGGCCTTGGTGATGTCGCCGCTGTGGCGGATGCCCCCGTCGGCGATAATCGGCACGCCGGCCTTGTCGGCTTCGGCGGCACACTGCGAGACGGCCCAGATTTGTGGGACGCCGACGCCGCTGATGACGCGGGTGGTGCAGATGCTACCCGGTCCGATGCCGACCTTGACGGCGTCGGCCCCGGCGGCAACGAGGTCCTTGACGGCCTCGGCGGTGGCCACGTTGCCGGCAATGACCTGGATGCGATGCGTCTTTTTGATTTCTCGGACGGTCTCGATGACATTCTTGGAGTGCCCGTGGGCGGTATCGACAACGATCACGTCCACGTCCTCGGCAATCAGGGCGGCTACACGGTCGAAATCGTGAACGCCGACGGCGGCCCCGACGAGTAACCGCCCGCGGCTGTCTCGGCAGGCGTTCGGGAACTGCGACAGCATGTCGGCGTCGCGCATCGTGATGAGGCCGACCAGGTTGAACTGCTTGTCCACCAGCGGCAGTTTCTCGACACGGTGCTGGATCAGGATGCGATGGGCCTCTTCGAGGCTGGTCCCCTCGGGGGCCGTAACGAGATTCTCGCACGTCATTACCTTGCGCAACGGAGTCTCGTTGGAATCGACGAACTTCAGGTCGCGCCGCGTCAGGATGCCGACGAGCTTGCGTCCCTCGACGATGGGAATGCCGGAGATGTTGTAGGCGGCCATGGCCTCCAGGGCCTGGCCGACCGTGGCGTCGGGGGCTAAGGTAACGGGGTCGGGAATGATGCCGTTGGCGCTGCGTTTGACCTTGCGGACCTCGCGGCACTGTTGAACGATGCTGAGATTCTTGTGGATGATGCCGATGCCGCCCTGTTGGGCCAGCGCGATGGCCAGGGCCGATTCGGTGACGGTGTCCATGGCGGCGGAGACGATGGGAATGTTGATGCGAATCTCGCGCGTCAAGCGCGTCTTGAGGTCGGCTTCGCGCGGCACCACTTCGCTGTAGGCAGGGACCAGGAGAACGTCATCAAACGTCACAGCTTCGGCAATAATGCGATGGTCCATGGTCGGCGTGCACTCCCGGCAAAGGTGGTGTGATTGAATAATCCTTTATCGTAGCACGGGGCAAGCAACGTGTCAAAAACAACTCCTAAACTTTCAGCACCGACGGTCGGACGCGTCGGCCAGAGTGCGGCGGACGGCGGCCAAGAGCGTCAGAACCTGGCCTAGAGCAAGAGTCTCGCCGCGTACCGCGGGATCGATGCCGCAGGAAGCCAGCAGATCGCCCCAGCGACCGCGAAGGGCCGGCTCGTCGAAGGCCAGTTCGAGGCTCTTATGGCAGGTCTTGCGGCGATGGGCGAACAGGCCCCCGGCCAGCCGTTGAAGCAGCAGCACGTCGCCGACGGCCTGGTAGCGGGCCGGATCGGGGCGAATGCGGACCAGGGTCGAGTGGACCTGCGGCTTGGGCCAGAAGACGTTCGGCGACAAGTCATGGAGACATTCGACGGCGCCGAGGGCCTGGGCAAGGATGCTCAGTGGGCCGTAGTCGGCCGTGTCGTGAGCGGCGGCGAGACGGTCGGCCAACTCGCGCTGCACGGTAAAGACGAGCAAGGCGGGCGTCGGGCTGCCGATGAGCAGGTTGATAACCAGCGGCGTGGCAATGACATACGGAAGGTTGGCGACCAGCTTGAACCGCCCTGCCCCGACGGTCTCGAGAGCCCGGCGGACCGCGACCATTACGTCGGCGGCAATCTGGTGTTTGCCGGCCAGGGCGTCGGCGACGATCAGTTCCACGTTACGGGGCGCGCCGGCGAAGACGTCATCGAGAATCGGGACGAGGTTCGTGTCGGCCTCGACGGCAATGACCCTGGCGGCCCGCTCGGCCAGCAGACAGGTGAGGCTGCCGGTGCCGGGGCCGACCTCGAGCACGACATCCTGCGTCGGATCGAGTTCGGCGGCGTCCACGACCATCCGCATCAGATTGCCGTCGATGAGGAAGTTCTGGCCGAACCGCCGGTTGGGTTCCAGGCCTTGGCGGGCGAGCAGTTGCTGCACGTCGGCGATGGTCTGCGGCTTGGCGGTCATGGCGTGGTCCGATCTGGCTGAACGGCGGCCCGAGCCAGGTGCATCCGGACGGCCATGCGGATAGCGCTCTTCATGGAGGACGGATCGGCCGTGCCGCAACCGGCGATGTCGAAGGCGGTGCCGTGATCGACGCTGGTGCGGATGGCCGGGATGCCGATGGTGATGTTGACGCTCTCTTCGAAGGCAACGGTCTTGATGGGGATGAGGCCCTGGTCGTGGTACATCGCAACGACCATGTCGTACTTACCCTGCATAGCGGCTCGGAAGATGGTATCGGCCGGCAGCGGCCCGAAGACACAGATGCCTTCGTCGCGTGCCTGGTCGAGAGCGGGGGTAATTATCGTGTGCTCTTCGTGGCCGAATCGGCCGCCTTCGCCGGCGTGGGGATTGAGGCCGCACACGCCGAGCCTCGGGACGGGGATGCCGAAGAACTGTTTGAGTGTCCGGTCGGCCAGCCGCAGAATCCTTAGGATCTGGGCCGTAGAAAGCGTGCGAACCACGTCGGCCAGGGCCATGTGAATAGTGACCAGAACAACGCGGAGCTGCCCGCCGGCGAACATCATGGCGATATCGTCGGCGGCGAACTTCTCGGCGAACAGCTCGGTGTGGCCGGGCCAGGGGTAACCGGCGGCCTGAATGGCTTCCTTGTGGATGGGGCCGGTAACGACGCCGTCGAGTCGGCCGGCCCGGACGGCCTCGATGGCAGCGAGGATATAGCGGATAGAGGCCTCGCCTGCGGCGGCGCTCATGGCGCCAAGGGCGATGGCATCGTAGTCCACCTCGGGGAACTCGACAAGCGTGACACCCGGAGCGGCCCCGGCGAAATTGGCGGCGGCGACGGTGCGGAAGTCGAATTCGGCCATGGAACCGCCTCCGGACAGTCGCCAGAGGCGCCGGTCGCCGAAAACGACGAAATCGGCCAGTTGGCGGACCGCCGGATCGTTGAGGGCTTTGACGGCGACCTCGGGTCCGATGCCGGCGGGGTCGCCCACGGTGATAGCCAGTCTGGGTTTGCGGCTCATGGCCTCATTGTAATGAATTGGTTGACTTCGTCCAGTTGGAACCGTGGACGGTGGAGGCCCCCCCCGACAAGAGCCGGCCCAGAAGCGAACCATGTGCCTTGCCGACCTCTCCACCGCAACAAACCCCCACCGGAGGCCGGGGCATTTTGGCTTCAAAAGCGGCTGTTGGGATTGTATGATGTGCCGTCTCGGGCCGGACGGAGCGGGCCGCGTGTGGGTTTCCGCGATGCTGGAAACCGGAGTTCACGTGCCGAGGCGACGCCGGACAACGGGAAGGTTCGTGGCCTCAGGAGGATTATCGAGGTGAAGATTATCGTACCGATCAAGCAGGTGCCGGAGACCGGGGCCGTCAAGATGGACGAGACCACGGGCACCATGATCCGCGAAGGGGTGGAGGCGATCATCAATCCGCTCGACCTGTATGGGATCGAGTTGGCGATTCGCCTTCGGGAGCAGTTCGGAGGCGAGGTGGTGACGATCAGCATGGGCCCGCCGAAAGCCGAGAAAGCCCTGCGTGAGGCGATTGCGATGGGGTGCGACCGGGGGATTCTGCTGTCGGACCGGGCGTTTGCGGGGGCCGACACGTGGGCGACGGCGTATGCCCTGAGCCAGGCGATGCGCAAGGAGGGCCCGTTCGACCTGATTATCTGCGGCGAGCGTGCGACCGACGGCGACACGGGCCAGGTGGGACCGGCCATTGCGTCGTTCCTGGATTTGCCGGTGGCCAGTTACGTGAGCAAGTTCGACGGCTGCGACGGCAAGGCCGTTCGCGTGCATCGTCTGGTGGAGGACGGCTACGAGGTGTTGGAGGTGGCGCTTCCGGCGGTGCTGACGGTGGTGAAGGAAGTGAGCGACCCGCGTCTGCCGACGCTTCGCGGCAAGCAGAAGGCCCGCAAGGCGGAGATTCCGGTGATGACGCACGAGACGATCGGGGCCGATCCGGAGAAGGTGGGGTTGAAGGGCTCGCCAACGCGGGTGGTGAGAATTCACCGGCCGAAGGTGGCGCGGCAATGCACAAAAGTGGTGGCGGCGGACGAGGCGGCCGTGGCCAAGGCGGTGGACGGCTTGATCGAGTTTCTCGAAAGCAAAGACCTGATCTGAGGATACGGAGACCTCCCGCCCAGGGAGACGTGGAGCGAACGATGAGCTACGAAGGTGTCTGGATTCTGGCCGAGCAGCGGCATGGACGGGTGCAGACGATCAGCCACGAGTTGCTGACGCGCGGCATCGACCTGGCGGCGAAGCGTAAGGTGCCGCTGACGGCCCTGCTGATCGGCAGCGACGTGAAGGCGGCGGATCTTCAGGAACTGATCGACCGCGGGGCCGACCGTGTGGTGGTGGTCGAGCACAAGCAGCTGGAGCATTTCCTGCCGGAACCCTATGCTCGGATCATGCAAGCGATGATCGCGAAGTATCGGCCGGAGATTATCATTGCGGGGGCGACGAGCCTGGGCCGGACGCTGATGCCGTATGTGGCGGTGAAGTGCCATGCGGGGCTGACGGCCGATTGCACGGTGCTGGACATTGAGCCGGAGACGGGGAACCTGCTCCAGACGCGGCCGGCGATCGGCGGCAACATTTTGGCGACGATCAAGACGCCGGAGGCGCGTCCGCAGATGGCGACGGTGCGGCCGAAGAGCACACGGCCGGCGCCGAGACAGTCCGGCCGCAAGGGAGAGATTATCCGCGAGTCGGCGGATGCATCGATGCTGGCGAGCCGTGTGCGCATGCTCGATTTCGTGAAGAACGAGGACGAGGTGAGCATCTCGGATGCGCAGCGTGTGGTGGCGGGCGGCCGCGGGTTCAAGACGGCGGAGAAGTTCAAGCAGGTGTACGAGCTGGCCGAGGCGCTTCAGGCGGCGGTGGGCGCGTCGCGGGACGCAGTGGACCGTGCGTGGATCACGTATCCGCACCAGGTGGGCCTGAGCGGCAAGACGGTGACGCCGGACCTGTACCTGGCGGTGGGCATCTCGGGGGCGATTCAGCACCGGGCGGGGATGCAGACAGCCGAGACGATCATTGCGATCAACAACGATCCGGACGCTCAGATTTTCAGCGTGGCGGATTACGGGATCGTGGGCGACCTGAACGAGGTGCTTCCGGTCCTGATAGCGAAGCTGAAAGCCCGCAAGTGAAGCATCGACAAGAGAAGGGTTCGACCATGGTCCAGGTGAGTCATTCGTACCACAAGGTGACGGCCAAGATAGCCGACGAGTTGCGGAAGATCGTGGGCGAGAAGTACGTGGTGTTCGGCGATGTGGAACGGCTGGAGCCGTATTCGCACGACGAGGTGGCCGAGGCGGAATATGCGCACATGCCCGAGGCGCTGGTGCGTCCGGGGACGGCGGAGGAAATCGCGGCGATCGTGAAGCTGGCGAACCGGGAACGGATTCCGGTGACGCCGCGCGGGGCGGGCAGCGGATTGTCGGGCGGCGCCGTGCCGCTATACGGGGGCATTGTGCTGCTGTGCGACCGGATGAACCGGGTGCTGGAGATCGACGCGGCGAACATGATGCTGGTGTGCGAGCCGGGAGTGGTGACAAACGAGATCAACAACCAGTTGGCCGACTATGGCCTGGTGTTCGCCGGGTACCCGATGAGCCTGGAGACGTGCTACATTGGCGGGAACGTGGCCGAGAACGCCGGAGGCGGCAAGGCCGTGAAGTACGGCGTGACGGGCCGGTACATCACGGGCGTGGAGATGGTGAGCCCGACGGGCGAGATCGTGCGATACGGAGGCAAATGCGTCAAGGACGTGACCGGCTACAACATGGTGCAGTTGATGGTCGGGTCGGAAGGAACACTAGGCATCTTCACGAAGATCTGGATCAAGTTGATGCCGCTGCCGAAGCAGGCGGTGAATCTGCTGGTGCTGTTCGAGACGGTGCAGCAGGCGATCGACGCGGTGCCGCGGATCATGACCTCGGGCGGGATCATCCCGACGGCGATCGAGTTCATGGATCGGCTGAGCGTTCAGGCGTCGTGCAAGTACCTGAACGAGACGATTCCGTACGAGAAGTGCGGCGCGATGCTGCTGGTGGAGGTGGACGGCTCGGACGAGGCCCAGGTGGAGCGGGACTACGAGAAGGTGGGCGAGCTGTGCATGGAGTGCGGGGCCATCGAGGTGTACGTGGCGGACAACCACACGACGCGGGAGCGTATCTGGAAGGTGCGTCGCAACATCGCGGAGGCGTTCAAGGTGGTGTCGCCGCACCAGAGCCTCGAAGACATCGTGGTGCCGATCGCAAACATTCCGGCGATGATTCCGGAGCTGGAGAAGCTGAGTGCGAAGTACGACATCCAGATCCCCTGCTACGGTCACGCAGGTGACGGGAACCTGCATGCAACGCCGGTAAAGAATCCTTCGACCAGCCTGGAGCATTGGCACGCGATTCTGCCGCACATCATGGAGGATCTGTTCAAGGTGACGGCGCGTCTGGGCGGGACGATCAGCGGCGAACACGGCATCGGGCACAAGCGGAAGAAGTACCTGCCTCTGGTGATGGGCGAGGCGGAAATCGAGATGATGCGTCGGATCAAGCGGGCGCTGGATCCGAACAACATCCTGAACCCCGGGAAGATTTTCGACGTATAGGTTTGACAATCGACGCATTGGGAAGGTAAGATTTCGAGGCCATGATGAATCTGTCGGCCCATAATCTGTTTGCGACGACGTGCACGACGCAGAAGGCGAAGCGCACGACGAAGCGCACGCGCGCCAATCGCGGGAGGAACGGGCCGAGGTAGTGTTGTGGTGCAGTGAAGGAGTGCAAAGGCCCGTTCCGTGTGGAACGGGCCTTTTTCTTTGGCCGCAGGACCATTGGCAGGAGGATCACCGACGATGTGCGAGGACGAGTTGAGATTGCTGGAGCCGACGATTGCCCTGGAGGAGGAGTACCTGGAGATGGCCGACGAGTTCCGTCGGGCGGGCGACTGGAGCGGCTGGAACGACGACATCGAGAAAGGGACGCGAAACTTCGAGGCGTTCGTCGGCGAGCTTCACGACTACGCCATCGGACGCAGCCTGCCCGAGGGGATGGTGCCGTGCAGCGTGTACTGGCTGGTCCGGGGCAAACGGCTCCTGGGCACGGCGAGTCTGCGACACCGACTGACCGACAGCCTGCTGCACGAGGGCGGGCACATCGGCTACAGCATCCGCCCGATCGAGCGGCGCAAGGGATACGCCACGCGGTTGCTGGCCCTGGTGCTGGAGAAGGCCCGTCAGCGGTTCATCGGCCGCGTCCTCGTGACATGCGACAAGGACAACGTGGCCTCGGCTCGCGTGATACAGAAGAACGGGGGGCGTCTGGAAGACGAACGGGTATCGCGAAAGACGGGGAAGGTGAAGCAACGGTACTGGATCGACCTGTGGGAGCAGGCGGAATGAACGGTCGCGGATAGGGCTTGCCTGGCGGTGAGGCGTCCGGCACAATGTCGCGCGACAGCCGGTCGCGGGCGTCCCTGTGGCGGCGTCCGCGGCGACGAGCATCGCCAATTCGTCACGGGACCGCGCTATGGACATCTACAATGTGGTGAGTTTCGTGGGGTTGTTCGCTCTGGTCGGCGTGGGGTGGCTGCTATCGTCCGATCGGCGCCGCGTGAAGCTGCGCACCGTGGTGACGGGCATTGGGCTGCAACTGGCGTTTGCGGGGCTGCTGTTCTGGGCGCCTGGAAGCCAATGGCTGTTTCTGAGGTTCAACGATGGCGTGGTGGCGGTGCTGGATGCGGCCAAGAGCGGGCAGAAATTCGTGTTCGGGTCGCTGGCAGCCGAGGGGTCGCAGTCGCTTGGTTTCATCCTGGCCACGCAGTCGCTGCCGCTGGCGATTGTGTTCGCGTCGCTGATGGGGCTGCTCTACCATTGGGGCGTGATGCAGCGGGTGATCCGCGGTTTCGCGTGGGTGTTCACGCGAACGATGGGCACCAGCGGGGCCGAAAGCCTCGTGGCGGCGAGCAACATCTTCGTCGGGGTGGAATCGGCGACGACGGTGCGACCGTACCTGGGCGTCATGACGCAGAGCGAGCTGTGCACGGTGCTGACGGCAGGCATGGCCACCATCGCCTCGACGGTGATGGCGTTCTACGTGAGCCTGCTGAGCAAGCCCTTTCCGACGATTGCGGGACACCTGATCTCGGCGTCGGTGCTGTCGGCTCCGGCGGCCCTGGTCATGTCGAAGGTGCTGGTTCCAGAGACGGGAACGCCGGCGACCCTGGGCCGCACTGTACATGTGGAGTATGAACGCGAGTCCAGCGCAATTGCAGCGTTGATCGGCGGGGCGACGGCGGGGCTGAAGCTGGTGTTCGGGATCGTGGCCTTGCTGGTGGCGTTGCTGGGCCTGTTGGCCATAGCGGACCTATTGCTGGGCGGCGCGGGCCACGGTGCGGCGTCGGCCGTCAACTGGATTGCAGAACAGGTCGGCGCGGACTATCGGCTCGAGCTGACGTTGTCGCTTCAGAGGCTGTTCGGATACGTCATGTATCCATTCGCTCTGCTGATGGGCGTGCCGCCGGAGGACGCGGGGAAAGTGGGCGAACTGCTCGGCACGCGGCTGGTGGCGACGGAGATTCCGGCCTATATGGGCCTGTCGGAGGCGATGAGCAGCGGCGCGTTGCATCATCCGCGGACGGCGGTGGTGACGGCGTATGCGCTGTGTGGTTTTGCGCACGTGGCGTCGCTGGCGATCTTCGTGGGCGGAGTGGCGGCACTGGCGCCGCAGCGCAAGGACGACCTGGCCCGGGTCGGCGTGCGGTCGCTGGTAGCAGCCACGCTGGCCTGCCTGATGACGGGGGCGGTCGCGGGCACGTTCTTCCACGACGGTCTGACCGTGCTGAATGCGACTCCCCTGCCCTAGCACCGGCCTCCATCCCGCAATGGGGAGCCAGCCAACTGTCGCAGCAGACACCTCTGCCATGGTAGGCCGTTGATCCAACCCGCCCCACGCGACGTGGGGCCTCTCACGGCTCGTCGCCGGTTTTCATGAATTCGGCATGCAGCGAGGCGTAGGCGCCGCCGAGGGCGAGCAGCTCGTCGTGTGTGCCGCGCTCGATGATGCGGCCATGGTCGATGACCAGGATCTGGTGCGCTTTGCGGACGGTGCTGAGACGGTGGGCGACGATGAAGCAGGTGCGTCGTTCGACGAGTCGGTCGAGGGCGTACTGGATGGCGCGTTCGGTCTGAGTATCGACGCTGCTGGTGGCTTCATCGAGCATGAGGAGTCGCGGATTGGCCACCATGGCACGGGCGATGCTGACAAGTTGTCGCTGGCCGGAGGAGAGATTCTCGCCGCGTTCGCCGACCTGGGTGTCGTAGCCGTGGCCGAGGGCGGCGAAGATCTCATGGCACCCGAGCACCTGGCAGGTGCGGATGACGTCGTCGTCGGAGACGTCGGGCCGGGCGTACTTCAGGTTCTGCATGACCGTGCCGTCGAAGAGGAAGTTCTCCTGGAGAATGAGGCCGGTCTGGTTGTGGAGGCTCTGTTGGGTGATCTTGCGGAGGTCGTATCCATCGATGGTGATGCTTCCGGCGGTGACGTCGTAGAAGCGGTTCAAGAGGCTGATGATGGTGGTCTTGCCGCAACCGGTGTGACCGACCAGGGCGAGCGTTTGGCCGGGGGGCACCTCGAAGGAGATGTCCTTGAGAACCGGTTGCCCGGGAACGTATTCGAAGCTTACGTGATCGAAACGAACATGACCGTCGATGCGCGGCAGATCGACGGCGTCGGGAGCGTCTTGAATGCGTGTCTGGATATCGAGCAGGGCGAAGACGCGCTCGCCGGAAGCCATGGCGTGGAGGATTTCGTTGTAGATGGGCGCCAGGCGTCGCAGGGGCTCGAAGACGTGGGACGCCAGCATGAAGAAGGCAAACAGGGTGCCCACGGTCATGGCGTTTTCGGCGCCGCCCGCATGGACCATGGTCCAACCGCCGATGGCCAGGAGGCCGCCGAGGCAAAGGACGCTGACGATCTCGACGAACATGAGGTACCAGCCCTGGTACCGCGCGACGCGCATGTTGCTTCGCCAGAAGACCATGTTGATGTTGTCGAAGCGGTCGAGGTTCTCTTCCTCGCGGGTGTAGGCCTGAACGACTCGAACGCCGGAGACCATTTCGGCGACATTGGCAGTGAGGCGGGACACGTCGCGTCGGACTCGCCGCCAGGCGGGACGGGCGCGTTTGCGGAAGGTGGCCGAGGCCACATAGAGAAACGGTGCCGCAACGAGCACGACGAAGAACAGTCGCCAGTTCATCTGATACATGGCCGCAAAACCGCCGACCAGCGTCACGAACGATCCGACAGCCATGCTGAAGGTGTGAACCAAGACATGGTGCAGCACCTGGACATCGCTGCTTCCTCGCGTGATAAGGCGGCCCAGGGGCATGCGGTCGAACGTGGCCATATCGAGAGTCTGGATCTTGGCGAACACGTCGCGTCGCATGTCGCGGACGGCGCGTTCGCCGCTCATGCGGAGGAACCAGTCCTGCCCGGCCTGGGACAGATAGTTGGCGACGGCAATGCCGGCAAGCATGAGTCCGGTGATGACTAGTCCGTGCATGTCGGCAAGCATTTTGCCGGTCTGGGCGAACTGCTCGCCGAGGATGTCGTGGTCCACGCCACGGCGCACGAGGTAGGCGGGCGCCAAGCCCAGCAGGTGCGTCATGGCGATGCAAAACATGCCGAACCAGTACGCCCCCTTATAGGGGCCCATGTAGCCGAGCATGCGTTTGACGATGGGCCACTGAAGGGGCCGCATGTGGGCTTCTTCGAGTTGCCGCTGGATGCGTCGCGTGGCTTCGGCGGCCGGCGAGGCATTCGGCGAGGCGATCGACGGCGACGGAGTGCGTGTCATGTCGTCTCCTCTCTGGCTGCCTCGGGCGCTGCCACGTCGTCCTCAAGCTGCGACTGGCAGAGCGTCCGGTAGAATTCGTTGCGTTCGGCCAGTTCGGCGTGCGTGCCGACGTCGTCGATGCGACCGTCGCGAAGGACCACGACGCGGTCGGCCGCCCGGACCGTGGCCAGCCGGTGGGCGATGATGAGCGTGGTTCGATTGGCCATCAGTTTGTTCAGTTGACGACGGATGCGGTGCTCGGTCTTGGCATCCACGGCGGCCATGGCATCGTCGAGAATGAGGATGCGAGGCTGCTTGAGAATAGCGCGGGCGATAGCCAGCCGCTGGCGCTGGCCGCCACTGAGGGAGACGCCCCGCTCGCCGATCTCGGAATCGTAGCCTCGGGGCAGATCGCGGATGAACTCGTCGGCGGCGGCCTGCTGGGCAGCTTTGATGATGTCCTCGCGGTTGGCCTCCGGACGGCCTAGGGCGATGTTCTCGGCCACGGTGCCGCGAAACAAAAACGTTTCCTGGAAGACGATGGCAATCTCTCGCCGCAGCGACCTCAGGCGGGTGTGGCGGACATCCTGACCGTCGATGAGGACGCGGCCCTCGGTCGGGTCATAAAATCGCGGCAGAAGGCTGACGATGGTGCTTTTGCCGGCGCCGGTGGGGCCGACAAGGGCAACCCGCTCGCCGGGCCGGATGCGCAGCGAGACGCCGACCACGGCGGCAGGCCCCTTCTTCGGCCGCGACAGATCCATGCGCTCGACGACGTCGGCATCGGGGTGCGGCGGCTCGTGGTAGGCAAAGCTGACGTTTTCGAAGACGATTTCCCCGTGGCCGGGAGGCAGGTCAACGGCGTCGGGCAGATCTTCAACGTCGGGCTTGGCCTCCAGCAGGGCCATGACGCGTTCCAGGGCTGCGCGGGCGTCCTGGGCGCTTTCGCCTACTTCCATAAGCATCTG
Organism: uncultured Anaerolineaceae bacterium; assembly: GCA_964500225.1. Taxonomy (GTDB): domain Bacteria; phylum Planctomycetota; class Phycisphaerae; order FEN-1346; family JAACEH01; genus JAAYDY01. The sequence goes on from CAZCOA010000044.1 coordinate 16,603, forward strand.
GGCACGCCACAGGAGCCACATCATGTAGCTGATGAACGGGAACAGGTAGCCCACTTCCATCTGCCGGCGGATCACCAGGTAGCCGCCCATGACGAGCAGCACGGAGATCCACACGCGGGCTATGCTGTAAACGCCGACGAGTTGGAAGCTTCGGATCTTCACCACGGGGACGACGCGGCGGAGAATCTCGTTGACGACGGCAAGGTACCTGGACTTCTCCTGCTCGTGGCGGCCGAACGACCGGACCACACGGACGCCGGCGATGGTTTCGGTGAGGCGAGTGGTCATGACGTCCACTTCGTCGCGGACGAGGCGGCGGAGCTGCCGCAACTGCGAAGCGCTCTTGGAGTAGACCCAGCAGATAAGCGGATACGGCAGAAGCACGGCAAGGGTGAGCTGCCAGCTCATGGACAGCATGAACCCGATGGCGACGACGGCCATGACGATGGCGTCGAACGCCTGAAAGCAGGTCGAGGTGAGGAAGTTGCGGATCGTGTTGAGGTCGCCGGTGGCGCGTTCGATGATCTGGCCGCTGGTGAGGCGGTCCAGGTAGGTAAAGCTGAGCATCTGGACCTTGTCATAGAGGGTGATTCGGAGGGACCGCAGGAGGTCCATCGCCAGCCGCATGGCAGCGGGCTCGCGGATGCGGATGACGACGGCTCGGGCGACGCCGACCAGGACGTAGAGACCAGCAATGAGTGCAACGACGACGCCGGCGTCGGCGCCGGAGGCGTTTTTGTCGATGAATTTGTTGACGCCCTTGCCGACGAGCCACATCGACGCGGCGGCCAGCACATTGATGACGCTGATGATCAACAGGACGACGGCCATCTGAGCCTTGAAAGGCTTCAGAAAGCAGAGCAACTGCCGCAAGTCCTGCGAGACGCTATGGGATTGGCCGGCTTGTTCGGAGTCCATGGCTGCATGTGCCGCCTTGAAAGAGACGCGGGCCGCACATCGGCGGCCTGCAAAGCGGCGATGCCTTTCCTTTCCTTCTTATAACACCATTGTACCCGAAGGGTGTCGCGGCACAACGAGTTGACCGGCGGTTTTAACCGAGCAAGCGGAGGCCGCCCTATTCGTCCGCGTCGCGGCGTTCCATGGCATGGATGCGGAGCTGTCCGCAGGCAGCGTCGAGCTCGGCGCCCTTGCGGCGGCGAACACAAGCCTCGATGCCCCCCTTCCGGAGGACGTCGAGAAACTGCCGCACGGCAGCCGCGTCGGGGGCGTGCAGATCGGCGCAGGCCGCCACGGGATTCAGCGGAATGAGGTTCACCATCGAGGGGAACTCGCCCAGCAGGGCGACCAGGCGTCGGGCACAGTCGGGCGAATCGTTGAGGCCGCGGACGAGGACGTACTCGAACGTGACCTTGCGTGTGGTCTTCTCGAAGTAGTAGTGGGCCGCGGCCAGAATCTCGGCGATGGGCGTCCGGGCCGCGCGGCCAACGATGCGGGCGCGAAGCTCGTCGGTGGGCGCATGCAGCGACACAGCCAGGTGGAACTGTCGTCCGAGGTCGGCCAGGCGGCGGATGCCGGCCACCAGGCCACAGGTCGAAACCGTGATTCGCCGCGCGCCGATGCCCATGCCGGCGGCGCTATCGTTGAGCCGTTCCAGGGCGACCGCCAGGGCGTCGAAATTGGCCAGCGGCTCGCCGATCCCCATGAACGTTACGTTCGAGAGCCGCTCGCGGTCGCCCAGGCGGTCGCACACCCGGAGCACCTGCTCGATCATTTCGTGCGGGTGGAGGTTGCGGACCAGTCCCTTCTTGCCGCTGGCACAAAACAGGCACCCCATGGCGCAGCCGACCTGGGTGCTGACGCAGACCGTGCCGCGGGCGGCCGAGGAGGCCAGAAACGCGCATTCGATGAGGTTTCCGTCGTCCAGGGCGAGGACGAGTTTGAAGCTGCCGTCGGCGGCTTCGCGCCGGTCGGTCTCGCGCAGGGTCCGCAGCGCGTAGCGCGACGCCAGAAGCTCCCGCAGGCGTTTGGGCAGATCGGTCATGGCGTCGAACGAGGCCAGACCCAGACCGTAAACGTTGTGCAGAAGTTGCCGCACAACAAACGGGCGGCAGCCTGCGGCGGCGAGTTCGGCCTCGATTTGGCCCTGAGGCTGGGCAATGAAAGGCGGAAGACTCATGGAAAGACTCAATCCAGAAAACCGGCGTCGCGGAGTTTATCGAGGGTCAGTCCCGAGCTGCCTCGCCGCAGAGCCCGGAACACGTACTTGCCAAGGATGTCGGTCTCGATGTTGACAGACCGTCCGACGGTCAGGCTGCCGAGCGTCGTGGCGGCAAGGGTGGTCGGAATCAGGGCCACGGAAAACCGGCCGTCGGCCACGTCCACCAGCGTCAGGCTGACCCCGTCGATGGCAACGCTGCCCTTGGGCGTCATCTGGTCCGTCAGAGACGGGTCGCAGGCGAAAACCCAAAGGCGTTCGGCGCCTTGCTCGCGGCGTTCGATGAGTCGAGCGGTTCCGTCCACGTGTCCCTGGACGAAATGGCCGTCGAGCCGGCCGCCGACGGGCAGGCTGCGTTCGAGGTTTACACGGTCGCCGACCGCCAGGCCGCCCAGGGTGGTTCGCGCGAGCGTCTCGGGCACGGCGTCGAACGCCGCCACGGAGCCGCGCAGGTCAACCACCGTCTGGCAGCAGCCGCTGATGCAGACGGAATCGCCGCGACGAACGCCGTCAGCCACAGGGCCCAGGTCGATCTCCAGGCGACGTCCCGCGGGAGACGCCGCGGAAGTGCGCACCGTACCGATGCCTTCCACCAATCCGGTAAACATGTCCTGAGGATACCACACCTTCGCCGGAAACGCAACGCGGCGACACGCGGCAAATGCGTGAGGGGCTGTGCGGCGGGTGGCGTCGGCCACAAGGAATGGTTATACTCTGCGTCACGCGGGGCCGGGCTTAACAACGGATCGCGGCTGGCGCGCGGGCGACATGTGCCGGCGCATGTCGTCTTCCGCGACGGCCTGTTGCGCGACATGTGCCGCAAGCTGTTCCGGGCGGCAGGTCGGATGATGTGCGTCCACGGCCGGGCCAGGCGAAGTTCGAGCAATAGGGCAAGGTATTTCCGGCCGAAACTGCGACAGACCCGCGGCAAAAGGAAAGCCGGTTGAAGGGTGACGCCCGCGACGAACAGCAGCATGTTTCCGGAGGGCCATAGGAGGACGTTGCATGAGCGAGGACACGGGCCTTTATCGAGGATCGACATTTCAATTGTGTGCGGATGCCGTGGTAGAACCGGCCGCCGAGGGCCGCCCTGAGCGTTGCGCGCGGATCGATGGCAACACGCTCTGGATGACCAGTCCGGACGAGCGGCGGCGCCTGCGCCGCGACGAGTTGCCAACCGACGGCCCCCTGCTCGACAGCGGGCTGCCTGTGCTGGACTGGTGCTGGCTGATTGCACGGCGCGACATAGAGTCGAATTTCTACGACGACGGCATGTACGCCGGGCGGGACTTTCGGCGTTCGTCCACGTGGGTGCGCGACACAAGCTACTCGGTGCTGATGGGGCTGGACCTGCTCTATCCGGAGAAGGTCCGCCAGACGCTCGACCGGCTGCTCGACCGGTCCAAGGGCGAGATCAAGCTGGAGCAGTACGCCGACCTGCACGAGAATCGCTACTACACGATGACCGACAACATCATCTGGGTACTGGCGGCGGAAAGCTACGGTCGCACGACCGGCGATGCCGAAATGCTGCGGAACGGCGCAGCAATGGCCGTGAACACGATTCGGCGGTCGTTGCGGGAGCGGTTCGATCCGGTGTCGGGCCTGTTCGTCGGGGGCAGTAGTTTCTTCGACGGGTCGTCGGGCTACCCGGCCGGGCTGACCGGGCCGGAGTTGCGGTCGGCGAGCACCAATTTCCTCTATGTCCGGGCGTCGCGGCTGCTGGCCGAGCTCGACGGTATGCCTTCGGCGGCGCGTGATGCCCTGGAACAGCTCGAACACTCGGTGCGGGCGGCAATGGAGCGCGAGCTGTGGCTCGACGAGGCGGGGCACTATGCCCAGTTCCACCACGGGCTGAACTATCGCGAGCACCGGTACGAGGCGGTGGCCCATGCGCTGGCCGTTGCGGACCCCGCCCTGCCGGCAGACCGCGCGATGCGGATAGTGCGGGCGACGCCCCGGCCGGCGTTCGGCGTTCCGGCCATCCATCCGGCGTACCTGGCGCGGCCGGTGTACCACAGCAAGGCCGTTTGGCCGTTCACTCTCGGGTTGATGCTGTGGGCCCTGCGGTGCCGAGGCGGCATGGGGGACCATGCACTTGCCCCGTGCGACGACGTGGCCGCCCTGCGGGACTACCTGGCGGCCGAGTTGGTCCGCACGGGAATGCTCGAAGGCACGTTCATGGAACTGATCGACACGGCCACCGGCCGCGGCGTGTACTCGCCCAGCCAGCTCTGGTCGGCCGCAGCGGTGCCGGCCCTGGTGCAGCAGACAATCTTCGGCATGACCTTCCTCTCCGATCGGATCGAGTTCCGGCCGTCGGCGCCGTCGTGGCTGGGCGGTCGGACGGTCACGCTCCGCGACGTGCCCATCCGCGGCCGGAAAAGGACTCTCGCCGTGAACGGCCGGGGTCGCGTTTCGGTGGACGGGCAACCACTGGACGACAACGTGCTGCGCCTCGACCGGCCGGCTGCCGCGGCCGGGGATGCAGCCGGTTTGTCAGGCGTCGCCTGCGTCGAAATCCCCGAGGCGACCACGACGACGCAGGTGGCGGCTGACGTGCAGCACGATGCCGGCGTGGAACTGCGCCTGTCGCCCTCGGCCCAGACGGTGTTCCCGGCCGAGGATCAGATCGGGAGCTACGATTTCACGGTGCAGGCACGGAACCTTCGCGATCAGCCGGCCACCGTCGCGCTGGACTGCCAATGGACGGGCACGCAAGGCCGGATCGATCGCGGGCGTTTGCGTCTGAGCATTGCCGCCAGGCAGACGGCCACCGCGACGGTCCGCCTGGTGTTCGACGCGCCGCCGGTTCGCCTGGATCGAGGCCAACTGACCGTGGCGACCGAGGACGGATCGCTGCGGGCGACGGCGACGGTGCGGCGTCTGCTGACGCTGGACGGCCATTGGCAGATGAGGCCCATGTTCAAGAACGCGAGCCTGCGCTACAGCGGCGACCTGTCGGGCTATGACTACTGGACGCCACCGCTGCGGGCGCCGATGCCGGCCGAGCTGCGCATTGGCCCCTATGTGGGCGTGCTGTGGTACGTGCGGCGGATCGTGGTGCCGGACGACTGGGCCGGCCGCGAACTGGTCCTTTACGCCGGGGCAATGGGCGAGCGGGACGAGACGCACTTCAACGGCATGTACATTGGCGGCATGGGCGACGAGAAGACGTCGGCCGACGGGCGGCCGCGGAAGTACGTCATTCCGGCGGATATCGTCAAGGCGGGCGAGACGAACTCGGTGTCGATCAAGACCTTCTCGACGACGGGCAGGAACATCGGCATCACCCAGGGACCGTTCTTCGTGTCGCCGGCGGACGACTTCGAGTGGGCCCTGGCGGAGGCCGAGGCCATGATGCTGCGCAACCGGCTTCCCGATGTGAGCCTGTGAGTCGGCCGCAGGAACCATTCGGACAACTGTGACCGGAGGCTGCGGGCACCGTCTGAGGGACGCAGCCACAGGAAGTGCGGCACCGGACAAAGAGCACGCTCTGGCGTCGGCTTCGCCGCCGCTCCAAAGCGTGGCCCTCCAACTCCCGGTTTCGACCCTGGCGGCGCACTGGCCGCCACAAGGCTCTTCGTTTTATCCGAACCCACCATGCCCAGGCAACGTTCAACCCATGGATGGGAAGCATGGTGGGACCGGGTCCCGACCGTGCATGCGTTGCGGATGGCGGAGGACACTATGGAACGGCTGTATCGGGAGGCGAGGACGACGTCGGCACGGTGGCGGCGGACGGTGGTGGCGGTGGCAGTGGTTGTGGCGGGATTCGTCGCGGCATCGCCCGGGACGATTCAGGCACAGCAACCGCCTGCGTCGCCGGCGGCCGAGGTGAAGCTCTGGACCAGCAGCGCACCGGCGGATGAGGGCGAGAAGACGCCGGCCGGATCGCTCGGGCCGGTGACAATCGTCGCGGCCCGCAACGGAATGTTCTCGGGCAAAGTGGTCGCGGATTCGGCCGGCCCGATCCGCAAACTCAAGGGCTCGATCGGTAACCTGACGTCCAACGACGGGGCCGTAATTCCGGCCCGGTCCATTCAGGTCCGTTACGCCGTGCCGTGGGAGCAGCGGGGCTGGGGATGGCCTTCGTACCCGGACATTCTGCTGCAGTCGCCTCCCGAGACGATACAGACCTACGACCGCCGCACACTGGCGCCGGTGTGGGTCACCGTGTCGGTGCCGAAAGACGCCAGGGCGGGCGTGTACACCGGAGAACTGGTAGTCCAGGCCGAAGGGTTGCCGGCGACAAAGGTTCCGGTGAAGCTCGATGTTCAGGACTGGACATTGCCCGACTCGCAGGCGTACCGCACGTGGATGGATTTCGTCCAGTCGCCCGACACGCTGTCGCTGGAATACAACGTGCCGCTCTGGTCGCAGAAGCATTGGGAACTGATCCAGCGGTCGTTCCGCCTGATTCGCGACACGGGCAGCCGCGTGCT
>CAZCOA010000045.1:0-22751 GCA_964500225.1 uncultured Anaerolineaceae bacterium
TCAGGGCATGGTACATCAGGGCCTGGAACTCTTTGACACCGCACCAGATGTCCCAGTTGAAACCGCTGGAAATGTCCAGTTGCACCCCCTGGGCCACGGCCGTGCCGCCGACCATGAGCACAACTGTCAATGATAGAATGAACTTCCTCATGCACCGCCTCCTTCACTCGACTGCGACGTCGCCGGCAAATGTAGAAACACGCCTCGCGACGCCACACATCCCAACCGACACGCCCGCAATAGGCCGCCCTGGGATAATCCCCAAGAGCCATACGGGAAATCTGCGCCAAGCCACGCACTTGGCACCACGTGCGGTGTTGATCACGCAACCGTCAGTGAGCTCGAAATTTGACCGGCAAGTCGAAGAAGTGGCATCTAGGTTGCAGAACGCCGGAAGCCCATCAATTCCACTACTTCAGCGTATACCATGATGCATAGCAAGGATGCTCTTGTGGCGTGTCAAGGTGCGACTCTTGATGACAACAGCGACACCAGTTGTACTGAAGTGATTGCCGTCGGCAGGCGCAGCCGCCAACCTTGGTATCTCTCATATATAGCCCACAAAAGGACTTCGGTCAAATGACCTGACAGGGATTCTTCCCGAAAAATCGCGCAAATCTTCAAGAAATCCTTGTCGGCACCTATTTCTGCCCCTCGATCACCACGGTGGACACCGGACCGTCCACGTCGAACTTGTTGCGGCTGACGGCTTCCAGCCGATTGACCCCGGCGTGCAGCGGCCACGAGAACGTCCCTGCGGTGGCCTGCCAGGCTCCTCCGTCCACCCGCACGCGGAATTCCTTGAAGTTGGGCGTCATCGTCCCGAGGGTCACCTTGACCGTCTGCCCGTCGGGAACCAGCGTCATGGCGGCCTGGTTGATCGGGAAATACGGGTCCACGGCCGGATTGGGCGGACAGTCGCGTGTGTGCCATTTGCCGGTGGTCAACTCGTCTTTGGTGATGAAGAACTTCTGGTAGTCCGGTCCACGGTCCATGTAGTTGGTGTTCGGGATGTACCCGATGAACAGCAGCCGCTGACCGTACTGGACGTCCTGCGGCTTCTTGTCGAGCCCGGCATCGGTCACTCTGACGTGCCACACCCCCTTGCCCTGGTCCAATAATAGCGACTGCCGGAACTCATAGGTATTTAGCGGCACGCCGTCGCGCTCCGGGTAGTAGCTGCTGGTCGGGTCCAGGAGAACCCACTTCTTGTACTCATTGGACCAGATCTCTGTAAAGCTATGACGCGGGATGGCCATATTGCGGCAAACCCATCCTAGACTATTGGCTGCGGCCATCAAAACAGCGGCTGAGTGGGCACAGTAGAATTTGTGCTCGCGCCGCGAGTGCTTGAGGATTTCGATGGCGCTGTGCTCGGGAATCATTTCGCGCGGATAGCCGAAATCCCACTGGTCGTAAGCCCATTTCATCAGGAGCAGTTGCTTTTCGAACTCCGTCTTGCCGGGGGCGACCACGTCGTCGAGCCGATACTTCTCCCGGAGGTACCGGAGCTTCGGGTTGTCGTAGTTGTCGAAAACAAACCGACGCGAGAAATCGTTCTCGACATAGGGCAAGGCGTCGAGGGTCTTCACCGTAGCCCGCAGGTCGCCCAAGGTCAGTTCCTGGCCCTGGGCCAGGACCGTTCCGGGTACGACCGCCGCCAGCGGCGGGCCCAGCGGCGCCGGAGGAATCGACGGGTCGGGCTGCAACATCGGCAACTCTTCTGCGGCTGCGGCGGGCACCTTCTCGGCGGCCTCCGGCGGCGCCTTCTGCGGCGGGCTCACCAATCGGATCGAACTCAGGCGAAACCGTTCTCCCTTGATGTTGGTCAGCCGCAAGGTGTTGCGTCCGTCTTTCAGGCGAATCGTGGCGGGCAGCTTCGTCTCGTGCCAGTTCACGTCATCGGCTGTCGAGTCCAGGACGAAGGGATTCAGTCCGGCAACCGGCGAACCGTTCACATCGAGCCGCCGCGTACATACATTGTCTGCGGCATAATGCAGATAGACGTCGTATTCCCCTGCGACGGCATCCGGAATAGTCCATTCCATCCAGTGCTGCGATATGGGTTTCCCGTTTTCTCCGCGTGTGTTTTCTTCCTCGTTGACATAACCAAGCGTGATGGGGGTGAGCACCTGTACGCAGCCGCCCCCCTGTTCGGCGAATCGGGCCGCCTTGATCACGATCGGCGACCGTCCCTGGGCCCTGAGCACGATTTCGTTCAGCCACAGGCTGGCATCGTCCAAACAGGTGATACGGAGCACGTTGGCCCCCGCCTTGAGCGTAATCGGCGCCGGCAGTTGGAGTTCCGTCCAAGCGGACCAGCGGCTGGTGCGCGGCAGAACGAACGGATCGAGTCCCTTGACCGCTTGGCCGTTGACGGACATCGACCGGGAGGTTCCGATCTTGGTTGCGTACTGGAGTGTCACGTCGTACTGTCCTGCTTCGGGTACGTCCACCGTCCACTGGAGCCAGTGTCCCGGCGTGTACCAGAAATGGACATAGCCGGCGGCAAACCGCTCGGGCGGCTTGGTCGCTGCGACCAGGGTAGCGTTTTCACCGTCCCCCTGGGCCGACAGCGAAACGGCGGGGATGACGACTGTCCATTGCTCGTCCGCAACCGACAGCGAAGCCCCCACCACGGCGATCGCGACGACCAGAATATGCTTCATAATGCCCATCTGGTGAGCCACCTTTCCGCTGTATGTGCGAAACAAGACGTGTCCTACCCAACTCGGTAAACCCTGCACTTCGAGGCCGGTTTTGGGTGATTTTGTCGAAACACACCGAAAAGCAGCATATCCGCAGCGGCAGCCACAGAAAATGTGCATTTTCCCGTGACAACAAACAACCTGCGGGGTTAATCCCAGAGATGGGGACTTCCCCAACAGACAGATTGTGGGCCTCACACCAGAAGGAGGTTTGTGGTGACAAGGACTGAGCATCGGGTGCTGGGCTGGTTGGCCGTTGTGTGTGTCGGGCTGTGGCTGGCGGCGGGTTGCGCCCCGTCGGTTACCGAGCAGCAGATTTTGTCGAATCAAGGGGTTCCGAAGTACGTATTCCTGTTTATCGGCGACGGGATGGGCGTGGCGCATGTGCATGCCGCCGAGATGTACCTGGGTGCGATCGACAATGCCAAGGCCGGCAAAACGAGACCGGGCGTGCGCCGGTTGACCATGACGCAGTTCCCCGTGTCGGGGCTCATCACGACCTACTCGGCAAGCAACCAAGTGACCGATTCGGCTGCCGCCGGCACGGCCCTGGCCACAGGACACAAGACCTCCAATGGCACCATCGCCATGGACCCAGAGGGGAAACGGTGCTACACGAGCGTGGCGACGGCGGCCCGGGCTCGCGGTATGAAGGTCGGTATCGTCTCCAGCACATGCATCACCGACGCCACGCCGGCCGTCTTCTACGCGCATCAGCCCTACCGCGGCGAGCAGTACGAGATCGGCCTCCAGTTGGCGGCGTCGCCCTTTGAGTACATCGCCGGCAGCGAGGTCGGCAAGGCCGACGGACCGCAGGGCAACATCCTCGACATCGCCAGGGGCAATGGAGTGCAGGTGGCCACGTCGCGGTACGAACTGGCCGCGTGCCGCCCCGGTCGGCGTGTGTTCTTCCAGGAGAAGATACCTTACGAGATCGACCGTCCCCCGCACCGGGTGTCGCTGGCCGAGTTGACCGCCAAGGGCATCGAACTGCTGGACAACCCCGACGGGTTCTTCATGATGGTCGAGGGCGGCAAGATCGACGGCTCAGCTCACATCAACGACGCCGCAACCACCGTCGGCGAAGTGCTGGCGCTGGATGCCGCCATCGACGAGGCCGTACGTTTCTATCGCAAGCATCCCCTGGAGACGCTGATCGTCGTCACGGCCGACCACGAGACCGGTGCCATGGCCCTGAACAACGATTACAAGCGGTCGCCGCTGGGCATGGCGGTCCTCGCCGGGCAGACGCAGTCGTGGAATGCCTTCAATGTCGAGGTCTTCGAAGAGGTCAAGAAAACGCAAGCCTGGACCTCGGCCGAGGACAACATCCCCGAGAATCTGTGGCAGGCCCTGGGCAGCAGGTTCGGTCTGACCCGGGACGCGCTCACCGACGCCGAGAAGGTCATGCTCGAAGACGCCTACGACGCCAGCATGGCCTCGCGCGGCAAGGTGGACGAGAAGGGGCGACGTCTGTCGATACCCGGCTACGGCCGGTACGAGCCGCTGCCGCTGACGGCCGCCAAGCTGGTCGGCTATCGGGCGGGTATCGGGTGGTCCACGTTCGGACACTCGCCGATGCCGGTGCCCGTATGGGCCGTGGGGGCTGCAGCCTGGCGGTTCAGCGGCTTTAAGGACAACACCGATATCGCCAAGAACCTTGCAGCCGCCATGCGAGTCGAATTGCCTGAGCCACAGTTGGCCTCAAAGATGACACAGACCGACAGCGCCGTCCCGAGACAGGATTACACCAACCGCGCGGACATGGTACCGGCCGGCAACTAAAAACACTTGCTTGAAGTAGAGGCCGCCAGACGCCGGGCAGATGCCCCGATGTCTTGTAGCTGCACCGCGCCGGCCATGTCCTCCCTGGGTAAAATCTGCGTAACGCGGACCTCGTTGAACGGTTGAAACCAGTGACTTGAAGTAAGGCGGTCTGGAACCTGTTTCAGCATGAGGAGACTTCTGATGAGTGTTCGCTCGCTGATGACCACTGTTGTGCTCCTGGCCTCGTTGTCCGCCATGCCGTTTTCGGCAGCAGCCCAACCGTCCGATGCCGCCACGACCACCCTAGTCCTCGACACTCCGGGCATGTGGCGCATGTATCATGTATTCCAACCGCCCATCATCCAAACACAGAACGGCAGCCTGGAACCTCTCAAGTTCAATGTCGCATGGCTCGACTGGGACACGCCCGCTCCGCCGGCCAACTGGACGTCGCCGGAGATGAACGACCGCACCTGGATGCGCGGCCCGGCCCGACGCTGTGCCCGGACGCCGTACCTGTCGCGGCTCTGCCTGCGAGGCAAATTCGAGGTCACCGACCCGGCGGCCGTGGGCGACCTGACCGTCAGCCTGGAATACTACGGCGGCGCTGTCGTCTATCTGAATGGTAAGGAAATCGGCCGCGGCCACCTGCCGGCGGGCAAGAAACCTGCCGAAGCCTTGGCGCAGCCGTACCCGATGGAGGCGTTCCTGGACGCCAAAGGCGAGCCGGTGATTCCGTCGTCCAAGGGCCAGACGGCCGAGCTTCACGCACGAACGCTGAGTCTGCCGGTTCCCCGCAACCTATTGCGCAAGGGCATCAACGTCCTGGCCATCGAGATCGTGCGCGCTCTGTACCCGGCGGCGCTGCTCGACAAGCATCCGCGCGGCGTTGGCGGCATCAGCAGCGACCCTGCCCTGATGTGGAACACCTGCGAAATCCGCAAGGCCGTGCTGTCGGCCTCGAAACCCGACGGCCTGGTGCCCAATACGGGCCGTCCCGCGGGTATCCAGGTCTGGAACGGCGACACGCTGGCCGGCGACACGGATGTGGACTACGGCGACCGCACGGAGCCGCTCGAACCGATCGCCCTGACCTGCCCGCGCAACGGCGCCCCCTACGGCAAAATCGTCGTCGGCAGCGACAAGCCGCTGAAAGGCCTCAAGGCGGTCGCCAGCGACCTGAAGGCCGACGGGGCCGTCATCCCGTCCAACCGCGTCTCGTTCATGTACGCCGTGCCCGGAGGTGACGAGTCGCTTCCGCCCGGCGATGCGCTGTCGCCCTATCCGGACAGGGCAGCGTTCCTGAACGCACTCCTTCGCATGCCGCTGGACGAGTTCCCCGTGGCCGTCCGAAGCCGCACCCCGAGCCGCGTCAACGGCGCCGTCGTGCCGCTGTGGGTCCATGTGAAGGCCCCCAAGGACGCCCGCCCCGGCCTTTACAAGGGAACCGTCACGATCACGGCCGCCGGAGAACCGACGGTCACGGTGCCGCTGCATGTGAACATTTTGCCGTGGACGCTGCCCGATCCGCAGGACTTCAGGACGTGGGTCGAACTCATCCAGTCGCCGGACACCCTGGCCGTGGAATATAACGTGCCGCTGTGGTCCGACAAACACTTTGAGCTGATCGCCCGCTCGTTCGACCTCGTTAAAGACACCGGAACCCGCAGTCTCTACATTCCGGTGATCGCACACACCAACCTCGGCAACGCCGAGTCGATGGTCCGCTGGATCGACAAGGGCAACGGCACGTACGACTGGGACTTCACGATCATGGACCGTTACCTCGACACGGCCGAGAAGTACCTGGGCGGCAAACCCAAGATGATTGTCCTCCAGGTCTGGGAAGTGTACATGAACACGCCGGAAAGCACCGGCCGGCGGTTCGGCGAGATCCTCAAGGAGAACCAAAAGAACACCGGCGGCGCGCCATTGGTGACGTTTGTCGATGCCTCCGGCAAAACCGAAAACCGCGTCATTCCGAAGCTGAACCATCCGTCCAGCAAGGCCGTCTGGAAGGAGTTGATGACGAAGGTGCGCAACCGCCTGAAGGCTCGCGGTCTGGAGAACACCATCCAGTTGGGCATGTTCACCGACTCGTTTCCCAACAAGGAAGACACGAAGTTCTTCCAGGAAGTGGCCCCCGGCCTGGGGTGGGTCCAGCATGGGCACAACGCATTCCTGGACGTCAACGGCATGGTCCCGACGGGATACACGGCCACATGGTGGAGCGCCCGGTTCGCCGACGACCTGGTAAACCGCAGGAGCGGCGCCGTCGGCAAGACCACCTACCGCGACCACGAAACGAAGATGACGAGCCTGTTCGGCTGGAATCGACCTCGACGGGACGCGTACTACCCGCGAATGACGAACGAGCAGTTCCCGGTCAGCTACTGGCGGTTCCTGTGCGAGACGGCTGTGACGAGCGACTTCTACTGCGGCATCGGCCGCCTGGGTCTGGACTACTGGCCGTGCATCAAAAACCCCCAGGGCCGTCGCGTCGGATGGGTCAACGAGCGATTCGTCGAGGTGGCCGGGTACCTGCACAAGCTGCACAGCTATATGGTCGAGCCGCAGGCCGACGGTCCGGTGGCAATGACCCGTCTGCCGGCAATGGAGGAAGGCATCCACGAATGTGAGGCTCGCATCTACATCGAAGACGCACTCGTCAACAAACAGCTCGACAAGAAGGCCCCGGAACTGGCCAAACGCTGCCGCGAGTGCCTGGACGAGCGGCTAAAGTGCATGTGGACCGCGTTGAACAACATGCAGTGCGGCGGCTGGGGCGTCACGGCCTGGCGGTTCCAGGCGGGCGTGTCGGGCCATGCGTGGCTGCTCGGCATGGAGCAACACAAACGCAACGCCGAGCTCTTCAAACTGGCCGGAGAAGTCGAGCAGTGCCTGCGACAGGGCCCCTGAGGGCCCTGAGGGCGAGGCCCCTGCGGACATCACTATACTGTAACGGCCAAAGTCAGGATTTGTAGCGGGCCAACATGTTCTCGGCTGCGGTACGGATGCGTTCGCGCAGGGCTTTCGGCTTGAGGACTTCCACCTGGTCCCCATAGCCGAGAATCCACCAGTAAATTTCGCCGAGGCCGTCCACGCGAACATCGAAAAGCAGCGTGCCTTCGTCCTCCCAGGTAAGCTTCTGGGTCCGGTGCCATTGAACCTCGGCCACGTTGGGAGCCACAAGGCGGCTGAACCGCAAGGATACGTCGTACTGACGGCCTTCGGGCATGAAGCGCCAGGCATTGCCCAGGTATTTTTCGAGCGTCAACGCCGGAGCCTTGAACGTCTCGGCCAACTCGTGCAACTCGACGAACCGCCCGAGCTTGAACGTTCGAATGTCGTCGTTCCGGCAACAGCGGCCAATGACGTACCAGGCCCTCTCCTGGAAAACCAGCCAGTACGGCTCCATCGTGACGTCGATCTGTTTCTTCTCGTTAAACGAGATATATTTCCCCCGTAACACGTGCCGCCGCACCACGGCCTCTCGGACCATCTGATGAATGCCTTCAAGGCCCTCATGCCGGGCGACCGGACTGCGACGAATGGCCAGCCCCGCGGTAGCCTGTCCTACCGCCGCACGGATCGTCAGCGGCAATTGGCTCTCGATCTTCCTGGCAGCGTTGCAGGCTTTCCGCATCAGCGGCACACGCGACTCACTCTCACTGCCCGCCGCCAGGACTATCAGGCTGAGCGCTTCTTCCAGATCCAGATTGATCGGCGGCAACCAGTAGGTCTGGTGAATGACATAGCCTTGCCTCGAGCGGTCGTAGTAGAACGGCACGCCGGCCAGTTCGAGCATGTTCAGGTCGCGGTAAACAGTCCGCGTGGATACTTCCAGCTCGTCGGCCAGGTCTTTCACACTGTAGTAGCGGCGGGTCTGAAGCAACGTGATGATCTTCAGGACGCGGTGTAACCGGCTGATGTCCATAAGGACAACATCTCCTGCTCTGACGGTTCCACACGATGAACCGACGGATTCGGCTTCTAGTATGGGCGGCGCGCGGTCTCCCCGGCGGAACTGCTCATACGTTACATATACTGTGGTGCCGGTTTCGATGCTAGCAGAAACGTGGCGGATTCTGCTGGCCCAGACTGCCGATGCCGGGCACTTCCCCGCTCACGCGGTACCCCTTACCCAGTCGCTGGCCGACCAGCGGCAGTTCGGCCGCCTCGATGAGCCGCAGGTCGCGGTAAACCGTGCGCCGACTGACGCCAAAGCGTCGCACAAGGTGCTCGACCGTGCAATGGCGGGCCTGAAGCAGCCACGCCATCTTCAGAATCCGAATGGTCTTGTCCTTGGCTCCAACGCCCTGCCCCGTGGTTCTCTGGACGACAAACTCCGACATGATATGCCTCCTTTCGCTGGAGTAAGTGGGACCAACGAAAGCATGGCACGGGCCAGTGACACCGTTATGTCAGTCTGGAGACATGAAAAATTCAAGTTACCGCATTTAAGTTGGGATGAATCTGATGTGAACGCAGATAGGAGCAGGCGTTGCCTGTCGGCAGGGGCTTAGATGCGCCGGTTGCGACGTCCCAGGCGAACTGCGGCGAGGATGCACGTCACTGCCACAGCAGCCGTTGCGACCAGGGCGATCGTGTCCTGCCGTCCGGGTGCGGCCCCGGCGATCACATACAGCGTCAAGAACTGGGCGACGAGGCATGCCGCGAGCCAGGCCAAAGCCATCAGTGCCAATCGCGCGGCACGTAATTGTATCGCCAGGGCGACGCAGGCCAGGCCAAGGCCTGCGGCGGTGACGGCGGCCGCCGGTCCGTTGCCGCCGTGGCGTGTCGCTGTAGCCAGTTCCCAGAAACACCCGGCGAAGGCAGTCGCCGCGCCGGCGAGCACTATCGGCCGCCAAAGCCGGGAATGCCCGCCCCGCCGGGCGAGGATGCCCAACACTACGATGGTCGCGCCGGCGGGAACCAGCAGCAGCCGCGGCAGCAGCGCCGGATCGACGTCGAGGACGGACCACAGACAGGCCAACAGGGCATTGACGCCCACGGCTGCAAGTGTCAGCAGCAGCCCCCTGGTCCGGACCAGGCACCCGAGCAGGCACGTGAGCGTCAGGACCGCGAAGGTGGCGGCGGCTTGCCCTGCGCTGCCTTGCCGCACCAACGCCACGCCCCCCAGGAACGGCAGAATCGGCAGGAACGCGGTTGCCGAGAAGAAAACGGGCCGGCTGAACAGGACGTGGCGTCGGCTTTCGAGCACGGTGGCAACGGCCAGCAGAGCCAGCGACAAGGTGGCCAGCATCAGCGGCCAATGACGTTGCAGGGGCGGCCATTGCCAAACGGTGGGCACGCGAACAACCCACAGCACCAGGAGCGTGGCGAGAGCCAGCTCGAAGAAGTAAACGAAAAACGTTCGTCGAAAGCTCATGGCGGCCCAGAGGAAGTAGGCGGCCAGGGCGGCCCCGGTGACGGTTCCGAGGACGAATCGGCGCACGGCATCGTCGGGAAGCCACTCGGCAGCGGCCCAAAGAGGACACGTGGCGACGGCAATGAGAAACCCGAGTCCGGCCAGAGACAGGATGACCGACATCTGCCGTGCGGGAGCAGCCAGGACGCATATCGGGTTTCGCAGGGAGTTCAGCAACGCCCCCACGCTGATCCAGAGGAGACCTCCGGCGGCGAACACGGCGGCGTTGATATTGATGCGGTCGGCAGTCCATGGGCCGTCGCCCTCGGCGTGGTGCCAGACGCTGAGCAGGGCGCCGACGCTGAACAGCACGGCCGGGTAGAGTAGTTCGGGCCGTCGATGGCCGAACGACCAGACGAAGAAAACGGCCGTCATGATGGTCATCGTGACCAGGGCCGCCGTGGTATGCAAATGGAAGGCGGCGACGATGCCGCCAATGAAGCAGGAGATGCACCCGGCCGTGAAGATGGCGGTCGAGGCATGCTGCTCGTCCTTATAGAGGGCACATCGTCGTTCCAAGAGCTGCATGAACTGTCGCTCACGCAGATAGACAAGCAGGTGAACGGCTCCGTAGCCGGGAATGGCGCAGATGAGGTAGCTGATGCGTTGCGGACCGTCCAGGTCAAACACCAGACCGGCGCCGACGGTGGCAATGCTGCCGACGAGGTAGAAGAGGAAGGTGCGCCACGTGCGACGGAACATCCAGACCGAGAGCAGAAATGCCAGCAGAATGCCGCCCCAGGCGATCATGGCCGCCACAGGATCGAACTGGTCCACGTGAAGCCGTGTGATAAGCCATCCTCGGCCGCCCCACGCATATCCGTAGGCCAGGACGGTCATGAGCGTCAACCATGCCGCCAGTGCCAGGGCCATGGCCATGCCGACGACGGTGAACGGCCGGGACCGCAACCGGGCTTCGCGGTCGCTGACGGTTCCCGAGGCGAAAATCAGGCGTCGCACGATCAGGGCTACGGCCAGCCACACGGCGGCCATCAGTCCGGTGGTAATGAGAACAGCCTGCCGGACCTCGACGGCCGACCGCCCCCATATGCCGGTAACAGTGATATAGACGGCGGCAGTGACGGCGGCAGCGACCACGTAGTTGGTGGTGGCGTGTCGGACGTGGGGCCGGGCCATGGCAACAATGACGGCCGCGGCCGCCAAATCGGCCGCACGATGGAAGGCATTCGGATCGAACGGGACAAAGCCCAGGGCCAGTGCGGCTGCGGCCAGGGCCGGCACATACAGGGCCGCCCCGAAGCGTTCCATGCCTCCTCGCGTGCGGAAGCGACGAGCGACGCTCATGGCCGCCACGGCAAGAATCAATCCGGCGGCAAGCGCCACCGTGCTGTAACGGTATAGATAGCTCCCGGTCCTCGTCCCGACGTACACATGGAACCAGGCAAGTGCAAGCAATACGAGGGTAACGCCAAAGAACCCAAAGAGGTCCTCCTGCCGGAAGACCAGGGCGGCCACCAGAAGGGTCAAGGCCATAGTAGCAACGAGGACGAGAATCTCCGGATCGATGCCCGATTGCCATGCTCCGACGGCAACGAACATGCCCATCAGGATGGCCGCGGCCAGGCTCATCACGAGAAGGCCTTCGCTATAGTAGGCGGCCCATCGGTTTCGTTTTCGGAGCAGGGCCAGTGCGCCACCTATCAGTGACAATGCAGCCGCCACGACGCTGCCGACCGCCATGCCCGAAGATGTCCGGAAAACATGAATACCAACCCCTGCCAACAGTCCCAGAGCAGCCAAATAAACCGACGGCTGCCAGTTGATGCGCCACGCCGTCGCCATCAGCAGTATCGGAAGGGCCACCAGCAGAACCAACGGCCGGACCGTAACGCCGGCGGCCAAACCGGGTACGACTAGGACGGCGTCTCCTTGGACCGTGGCCAGCCAGAGCCAGCCGACGATGCCGAGGGCCAGACCGCTCACGAGCGGCACCGAGTCGGTCCATCGGCGGTTGTGTCTGATCAGAAACAGGCCGAATAGATAGATGAGGGCATTGGCCAATGCGAATCCGACAGCGACGGTAGGACTTTCGGGGAGGAAGTGGATCAGGTTGCCGCCCTGCCCCGTGGGTATCTCGATGCCGGCGGTTCGCAGGCACCAGACGGCCGCCCAGAGAGGCATCGCGATACAGGCCACGGCTTGCAAAGGCACGGCTTCCTTGCCCTTGCCGTAGGCGCCGAGAAGAGCAGACGTGACAAACACCGCCGAGAGACCGACCATCGCGGCCAAAACGTCCTGTGCCGACAGCAGCAGCCCTGTCAGGGCAGCCACGGCGGCCATGGCCAGCAGGGCGACGGCCAGGCGTTTGCTCGTGGCAGGCCCATGGGCGCCGCCGATCCTCAGGAAAGCCACGCCGGTAAACATGAACAGGATCCCCAGACCGACCACCCAGACGCCGATCCAGCGATCTTCGAGGCGGTCCGCCAGATCGGTGAACAGCCGCAGGCAAACCAGGGCGAACGGCCACAGGAGAAGCAAGGCGCCAAGGGCGGCGCCGACCCAGATCGAGGCTCGCCCCTCGTGGCGACGACGATAGAGCCCAATCAACATGCCGGCGACGCCGACGGCGAGGATGCCGAGCAGAACAAATTCGACGTAGCCGCGGTAGGTTGGAATGAATCGGAGGTACTCGTCGCGCAAGGCGAGCTTGGCCGAAGCAAGGATCGTGCCAGCGGCAGCGGTCGGCAGGGCCCACGGCACATGGGCCGCCCTCGCCGCCAGAAACATCACCACGAGGGCCAGCGTGCCGGCAGCCACCCACGTAGCCAACACGTCGGCGTCCGGATAGCCGACGGTCCAGAACCCCACGGCCAGCAGATTCAGGGGCACCAGGGCCATGGTGGCGACCAGCAGGCCCATGGATGTTTTTGGGAAACGTTCCTTGAGGGCCTGTGCCCAGACCAGAAGTAACAGTGTCGGCATGGCCAGAAACACGGGCCAGAAGTAGATGCGGGTCTGAAGGTGAACCAGCAAAACCCCCACGGATACCAGGGCCATGACGCTAAACAGCAGCCCCATGGCGAGGTTGCGGCCGCGTCGGGTTTCGCCGGCCAGGTCGGCGACCTGAGGTTCGGGGCTGTCTTGGATAGCCAGTTCGGCCCGCTCGGCCACGGTAACGGCCTCATCGGCGGACAGCGGCCGGCCGGTGTGGCCCGCGTCGGTCGCCAAGGCGGCCTCGGCCTCGTTGCGGACGGCCGCAGACAGGTTGGCCGCCGCCAGGAACCGCCGCCAGAGTTCGGCCGCCGACTCGTGCGCGCCGGGGACCGCCTGGGCCGAGAGCTCGCCCAGCCGCCTCGCCTCGGCCGCCAGGGCCTCGGCTGCCGCGGGCGACAGTCGCCCGTCGCGGCGCGCCTGCTGAATCTGCGAGAGCAGACGGTTCACTGGATGACGTGGCTCCTCGTGGGCCAACGGGCCTCCCTCATCTGGTCTAGAACATGTCCGTGCCGCCATGGCCGGAATCGAGACTATGATAGGATACCCCCTCGGCCGGTGTCCAGCAGTTTCGTCGGGCCTCGGGCACGGGATGAGCCCAGGGCCGCAGGGTGCCCCTGAACCGTGCGAACACATAGACAACCTCGCAGGGGACTGGTATGATACGGGCCGCTTGTGCGTTGGAGCGTGGAGCCCCAAGGAATGCGCATTCTGATCCTTCAGCCGCTGCCGCCCCGGGAGGTGGATGACCGCCCGGCTTACGTGGACGATGTGGCTCGGCTGGGCGCCCGGCTCCGCGAACGCGGGCACGACCCCAGCCTGATGATCGTACGGGAATATGACGAGGAGGCTCTGCGGCTGAAAATTGCCGACGTGCGTCCGGAGTTGGTCGTCGTATATCTTGAAAGCTATTACACGACACTGATTCGACGCCTGACTGAACACATTGCACAACGGCACTATCTGCCGATCATCGTCGGCGGGCCGCATGCCACGGTCGCACCGCACGAGGCGCTGAGCTTGATTGGCGTCGAGGGCATCGTCCTGTGCGAGTGGGACCGCGCCGTGCCGGACCACCTTGAAGCACGACGGGTCGGCCTCGATTACATCCATATCGAGAATTTCTGGTTTCGCAGCGAGACCGGGACGGTCCGCAATCGGCTCCGCGCGCCGGAGAAGCCGGAAGAAATGGTCGTCCTGCCCGATCGGAGCCTCTACAGCGCCGACCAGATCGTCGATAGCCGCGGCTGCGTCGATATTCAGGCGACGCGCGGCTGCATGTTCTATTGCGCCCATTGCCAGCAGGATCTTGCTGCCGGGCTCTACGAGGAAATCGGCATGCCCTCGTGCCGACGACGGCCGATCGAGGCCATCGTCGCGGAAGTCGAGCACCTGCGGGCCGCGTATCCGACCATGCGGCAACTGCGGTTCGTCGGATGCACATTTCCGCTGGACGCCGAGTATCTGCGGCGGTTCGCCGAGGCGTTCTCCGGACCGGTTCGCGTGCCGTTCAGCGCGCGGGCCAAGACGAGCGAGTTGACGCCGGAACTGGCCTCGTTGCTCGCACGTTGCGGGTGCCAGGAAGTGGAGCTGGAGGTCCTAAGCGGGTCGGATTTCATTCGCAACGACATATTCCATCTGGATCTATCGGATCAGCAAATTCTCAGTGCGTTTGCGGCATGTCGTGCCGCCGGGCTGAAAACGCGGGCCCTTGTGCAGGTGGGGCTTCCGTACGACACCGTGGTAACGATCGAGCAAACGGGCCGCCTGGTCCGCCGCGCGGGAGCCGACAACGTAGACGTGAGCATCTACTACCCCCTGCCGGGAACCAAGGCGCACCAGGTGTGCCTGGAGAACGGGTGGCTGAGCGGGCGCGGGGCGGATGCGTTTCTGGCGGGCGAGAGCGCGTTGGATATGCCGGGACTGGATGCGGCGGCAATCAAACGCCATGCCATGCTGCTGCCGCACCTGGTTCGGAATCCGAAGGCGTGGCCGGCGCTAATGAAGCTGGAGAGGCTGCATCTGGGCAAGCGGAGCCTGGCGGACGTGGTGGCGCCGCTGCTGGGGCTGCGATGGGGCAAGCATCGGGGAACGCCATGAGCAGATTATCGTTGGCCTACGCGGGGGCGTTCGGGCCGCATCGACGGATCGGCGCCGTGCGAAAGAAGATCGGACTGTTTCGGACCTGGGCGAGCCGCCATCCGATGTGGGCCGCCTGGCAGGTGACGTACCGTTGCAATCTGCAATGCTCGTTCTGCCACTACTGGCAGCATCCTAGCCGGCCGGAGGACGAACTGACGACCGAGCAGTTTCGCGAGGCGTCGGAGCGTCTGGCGCATTGGGGCACGGTATTCGTGAGTCTGGCCGGGGGCGAGCCGCTGGTGCGCGACGACTTGGTCGAGATCGTCGAAGCGGTGGCCCAATACCATTTTCCGTTCATCACGACGAACGGTTGGAAGATGACGCCGCCTCTGGCACGGGAACTGTTTGCGGCGGGGTGCTGGGGCGTGAGCGTGAGCCTGGACTACAGCGACGCCGCGCGGCACGACGCCCAGCGCGGCCGCCAGGGCGTCTTCGATCGGGCGGTGGCGGCCATCGAAGCCCTTTCGGCCGCCCGGCAGCACAATTGGCAGCGTGTGAACGTCATGACCGTCCTGGTGGACGACAATCTGGACGAGATCGAGAAGATTCTGAAACTGGCCCTGCATCTGGATGCCTATGTTATGGTGCAGCCGTACTCGTCGCTAAAGACCGGCGACCCGGCGTTCCGGCCCGAAAGCCATGTGAGCGAGCGGCTGCTGGAACTGCGGCGCCGTTACCCGAATTTTCTGAGCAATCCCTATTTTCTGGCCCAGTTCGACCGATTTCTGGCCGACGGCGAGGTTCCGGGGTGCCGTGCGGGGCGGTCGTTCTGCAACATCGACGAGCGGGGTAATGTGGCGATTTGCGTCGAGCAACGTCACCGGCCGGTCGGGAACATTCTGACGGATTCGCCGGGGGAGTTGGTGTCGCGGCTGCGTCGGGCGGGAACGGAGAACCGGTGCCAGAGTTGCTGGTACAATTGCCGCGGAGAGATCGAGGCCTTGTGCCATCCGTGGGGACTGCTGAAGAGTCTGCCGACGTATGTGTTCAACCGGGGGCGCCCGAGCCAGCAGCCCGGCTACCGTCGGGACGAAGCAGCGGGGTGATTTTGAGCTTGCCGCTGATGTCGGGCAATGCTATAGAGTGGGGCCGCTCGCACAATCAGGTGAAACCGCCATGAAGCAAATTCTGGACGCCAAGGGGCTCAGTGCCGCCATCGACCGCATGGTGGACGAACTGGTGAAGGTCTGCCCGGCGGACCTGCCGTGGGCGGTGGTGGGCATCCGCACGCGCGGGGTGGCATTGGCCGAGCGGATCAAGGCCCGGCTGGCGGCCACGACCGGCCGCGACCTGCCGCTGGGGTGGCTCGACATCACCCTGTATCGCGACGATCTGCACGAGATGGAGGCCAGTCCGCTGGTTCGCCGGACGAAGATCGATTTTGATCCGACGGACATGTGCGTCATCCTGGTGGACGACGTACTGTTCACGGGTCGGACGATCCGTGCGGCCCTGGGAGCATTGGGGGACTACGGGCGAGCGAAGGTGGTGCGGCTGGCCGTTCTGATCGACCGCGGCCACCGGGAGTTGCCGATAGCCGCCGACGTCGTCGGATGCCGGATCGAGACGCGGCGCGACGAGGTGGTCGAGGTGTCGATGTCCGAGACCGACGAGGAGGACGCAGTAGTTGTGCGGCCTGGCGGCTCGGGACGGTAGCAGCCATCACATCGGATGAGGAAACCACAGATGTCCAGAGGCAAGTCGCAGTTTGTCTGGACTCGGCGTCACCTGCTCGGGCTCGAGGAGTTGAGCGCCGAGGAGATCGTTCACATTCTGGACACGGCGTCGGGCTTCAAAGAGATATCGACGCGCAGTATCAAGAAGGCCCCTGCTCTGCGAGGCAAGGTGGTGGTTCTGCTGTTCTTTGAGCCCTCGACGCGGACGAGCATGAGCTTCAACCTGGCGGCGCAGCGGTTGAGCGCCGACATTCTCGAGTTCCATATGGAGACCTCGAGCGTCAAGAAGGGCGAGACGCTGATCGACACGGGCCGGAACATCGAAGCGATGGGGGTGGACATTTTCGTGATCCGTCATGCGGCGGCCGGAGCGCCGCAAATGCTGGCACGGCACACGAACACATGCGTGATCAACGCCGGCGACGGGGCACACGAGCACCCGACGCAGGGACTGCTGGACATTTTCACGATTCGGGAGGCCAAGGGTCGGATTGAGGGGCTGAAGGTGGCCATCGTGGGCGACATCAGCCATAGCCGCGTGGCCCGCAGCAACATCTGGGGCCTGACGAAGCTGGGGGCCGAGGTGACGCTGGTGGGACCTCCGACGCAGTTGCCGACCGGACTGGCCGGCGAACGGTGCAGGCTCTCGTACGACCTGGACAGCGTGCTTCCGGAAATGGATGTGGTGAATCTGCTGCGCATTCAGCGTGAGCGACAGGGATCGAACAGCTTCCCGAGCATCCGCGAGTATAGCCGGTTGTTCGGGATGAACGCGGAGCGGCTGAGCCGGTGCAAGAAGGATGTGCTGATCATGCACCCTGGGCCGATCAATCGCGGGGTGGAAATTACGAGCGACGTGGCCGACGGGCCGCACAGCGCGATTCTTCAGCAGGTGACCAACGGCGTGGCGATTCGGATGGCGGTGATGTACCTGGTGGCCGGAGCGAAGCCGGAAAAGGGGAACTAGGCGGATGGAGTCCATAGTGATCAAGGGCGGCCGCGTGGTGGATCCGGCCAATGGGGTGGATGCGGAGTCGGACGTGCTGATCGAAGCGGGTCGGATCGCGCGGATCGGCCGTGGGCTCGATGTCCCGAGCGGGAGCCGCACGATTGACGCCGCGGGCTGCATCGTGGCGCCCGGGCTGATCGACATGCACGTGCACTTCCGGGAGCCGGGGAGCGAGCACGTGGAGACGATTCCGAGCGGGAGCCGCGCGGCCGTGGCCGGCGGGTTCACGACCGTCTGCGCGATGCCAAACACGGATCCGTGCGTGGACAACGAGGGGGCGGTGACGTTCGTCATCCGGCGGAGCAAGGCCGCCGGGTTGGCTCATGTGCTGCCGATCGGGGCGATCACGGTGGGCCGCCAGGGCGAGCAGATGGCCGAGATGGGCCAGATGGTCCGGGCCGGCGCGGTGGCGTTCAGCGACGACGGGTCGAGCGTGGCCGACAGCGGCCTGCTGCGTCGGTGCATGGCGTACGGGAAGATGTTCGGCAAACCGTTCATCTCGCACGCGGAGGACAAGTCGCTGGCGGGCACAGGCGTCATGCACGCGGGAAAGGTGTCCGCGTGGCTGGGGTTACCGGGAATTCCGGCGGCGGCCGAGGAAGTGATCGTCGAGCGCGACATTCGCCTGGCGTCGATGAGCGGCGCGAAGCTGCACATCGCCCACACGTCCACGGCAGGGAGCGTGGACATCATCCGCCGCGCGAAGGCGTCGGGGGTTGCGGTGACGGCGGAGGTAACGCCGCACCACCTGGCCCTGACGGACGAATGCTGCCGCGGGTTCGATTCGAGATTCAAGATGAACCCGCCGCTGCGGACGGCGGCCGATATTGCCGCCCTGAAGCAGGGACTGAAGGACGGGACGATCGACTGCATTGCCAGCGACCACGCGCCGCACGAGCAGGAAGAGAAGGAAGTGGAGTTTGCGTTCGCGCCGTTCGGGGTGATCGGTCTGGAATCGACCGTGCCGGTGGTAATCCGGGAACTGATCGACACGGGAGTGCTGACGTGGCCGGAGCTGATCGCGGCCATGTCGCTGAAACCTGCACGGATATTGGGGCTGGACCGCGGCACCCTCGGCGTCGGCGCGGTGGCTGACGTGACGGTGATCGATCCCAATTTAGTATGGACTATTGATGCGTCGAAGTTCGAATCCAAGAGCCGCAACTGTCCGTTCGACAGGTGGCAGGTCCGCGGTCGCGCGGTGGCGACGATCGTTGCCGGCCAGGTGAAGTACCGGCTCGGATGAGCCGATCCGGAGAATACGGAAGACCACGCGAGAAGACGACGCCCGGGCCGAAGCTCAGGCGTCGTCCGTATCGTGTGTGGGGAAGCGCCGTCGTGGGCTGCCTGATGGTCTCGGTGTTACTTCATGCCGAGGTCCACGCGGGGATGAAACGCCAGGGCCACCAGGTGGCCGTCGCCGTCGCGGGGGATCTCGAAGCGGATGACGCGGCAATCGGTTTCGATGGTTTCGAGGAAATAGGTGTTGGGCGTTTCGCGCGGGATGTTGAGCCGCGTGCGAACGAAGTCGCCCACGTGCCACGGGACCTCGTCATCGCGGACGCGGCACAGAACTCCGCCATTACAGATGTTTACAGTTCGTGCCTTGATTTCCTGGGCTGCTTCGTCGCCGAACCAGATCGGCACCGACTTTCCGATGCGATCGAACTGCCGCCGGTCGCTGACATTCGTTCCGGACATACGGCGCTCCTTTGGGCCGCGGCTGGCCCCGCACGCACCAAGAGTTGTATTGCCCCCCATGTTTCACCACCGAATATAGCACTCGCCTCGTCCGGGGTCAACCCCCGTTGCCTGCCCGTTTTGCATCATCGACGGCGCAAGGCTTTGTCGGCAATGTCGGTGCGGTAGTGTGCGCCTTCAAAGCGGATTCTCTGGACAGCCTCGTAGGCGAGGCGCTTGGCGTCGGCGATGGTCGCCCCCATGGCGGTCACGCAGAGGACACGGCCCCCGGCGGTGACGATTTTGCCGTCGATCTCGCGGGTGCCCGCCTGGAAGACCATGACGTTGTCCATGGCTGCAGCGTCGTCGAGGCCGGTAATGACCTTGCCCTTCTGGTACTCGCCGGGATAGCCGGCGGCGGCCACCACGACGCCCACGGCGGCCTGTTCGGACCATTCGAGGGTGACCTCGTCGAGGCGTCCGTCGACGGTGGCCTCCATGGCGTCAACGAGGTCGCTCTTGAGGCGCATCATCAGAGGCTGTGTCTCGGGATCGCCGAAACGGACGTTGAATTCCAGCACTTTGGGCCCGCCGGGCGTCAGCATCACGCCGGCATAGAGCAGGCCGCCGTAGGGGCACCCCTCGTGGTTCATGGCGTG
This sequence comes from uncultured Anaerolineaceae bacterium, assembly GCA_964500225.1. Lineage (GTDB taxonomy): Bacteria > Planctomycetota > Phycisphaerae > FEN-1346 > JAACEH01 > JAAYDY01. The sequence goes on from CAZCOA010000045.1 coordinate 20,025, forward strand.
AACCGTCGGCACCAGGATGTCGCGTTCGATCTGCGACATGATGGCGTCGGTCACGACCGGGGCGGGGCTGTAGGCGCCCATGCCGCCGGTATTGGGTCCCTTGTCACCGTCGAAGATGGCCTTGTGGTCCTGGCTGGACTCCATGGTATAGATGTTGCGGCCATCGACGAGTGCCAAGATCGAAGCTTCCTCCCCGGTGAGCTTTTCTTCGATCACGACCTCGTTGCCGGCATCGCCGAAGACACGGTCCACCATGATCTGCTGGACGGCGTCGAGGGCCTGCTCACGGGTCTCGCAGACGAAGACGCCCTTGCCAAGAGCCTCACCGGAGGCCTTGACGACAAGGGCCTCGTCACGCGTTTCGATGAACTTGCGGGCGTCCGCGGCTCGCTTGAACGACCGGTACTCGGCGGTCGGCACGGCGTGGTGCCGCAGAAGTTGCTTGCAGAAGCACTTGGACCCTTCGAGCCTGGCCGCGGCGGCATTCGGGCCGAAAATCCGCAGGCCGGCCTTCTGGAACGCATCGACGATGCCGGCAATGAGCGGCCGCTCGGGCCCCACCACCGTCAGGTCGATCTTCTCTTTGCGGGCAAACTCGATCAGAGCCTTCACGTCGTCGGCCGCCAAGGGCACGTTCTCGGCGAACTGGGCGGTTCCGGGATTGCCGGGAGCGGCGAAAATTTTCTTCACGCGCGGCGACTGAGCTATCTTCCAGGTCAGGGCGTGCTCGCGCCCCCCCGACCCGATGATGAGAATCCTCATTGGTCTGACTCCTCATGCGTGTGGGGAACTCTTGATCGCACGGATTCTACGCGCCGCGGCCGGGGCACGCAAGGTATTTGACGGGAATCCGCCCGCGGCATCACGGCGCGGAGGGCTCGGTACGGGGCGACTCGTCATCGGGCGCGGCGGTCTCGGACGACTCGGGCGCGACCGGCCGGACGGGTTCCGGTTGCGAGGGAAGCTCGGGCGACGATTCCGGCTCGCGGTCCGCGGCAGGCCGCGACTCGGAGGGCGACTCCTGCGACGGCGAAACGGGTTGCGCCTCCGGCGGCGGAGGCAAGGCTGTGCGCGTTGTGCCGCCGGTGGGCACGTCGGCCTCGGGCTGGACATGGGTTGCGGACGAGGCCTCGGACTGTTCGTGGGAGGCCGATCGGCCCTCGGGCTCGGCCTGAGGTTGCGACGGCGATTCGGTCTGGACAGACTCCGCCGGCTCAGTCGCCGGTTCGGGTTCAGGTTCGGGTTGCGGCGTTGCGGCAGGGCGGACAAGACCCAATCCGACCAGGATGTCCGTATCGCTGCTGGCAAGTTGGGCATGGCCGGGGAGGGCACGGCGGGCCTCGCGCAGAATGGCCTCGCAACGGGCCATGTCGCCGCTCTTGGCGGCAGCCTGCATCGCCTTGACGTAGAGGTCGTAGGTCGGGGCGGACCGGGCCATGGCCAGGTAGATGTCGGCTGCGCGGTCATAGCGTCGTGACTTTTCCAGGAGCGAGGCATAGAGTCGCTGGTTCTCGACGTTGTCGGGCTGGAGGCGGCGGACCTCCTCGGAGAGCCGGAGGGCGGCCTGGGCGTCGCCGCGGCGATTGAGGGCGGAGGCCAGGGCAAAAGCCACGGCCGCATGGTCGGGAAACGAGTTGCGAGCGCTACGAAGAACGGTCAGGGCGCGGTCGGGCTGGCGTGTCTTGTCGTAGGCGTCGGCAAGCATGAGCGAGTACTCGGGAGTCTTGCCGGCGTCGAAGCTGACGGCTTTGACCAGAGAGGCAATGGCCTCGGCATGTCGCCCGAGCTGCATGTGTGCGTGCCCGATTCGGCCGCAGAGCTCGGCATCGTGGGCCATGCCGACCTGGGCCTTGAGGTAGAAGTCGAGGGCCTCGGCATAGCGTCCGGCGGCGTACGCCTTGTCGCCCTCGGTCCGGAAGGCGGCGAAGTCGGCGTCGCGGCCGCGGAACACCACGATATAGAATGCCACCACCGCGACGACCACGACCGCGGCGACGGCAGCCGGGCCCCAGCGACGGCCGGGGGCCACCCGGTCGCCGCCGGCGAGGGCCTCGGGCTTGGGGGCCACGATCGGCACGGCGCTGTCGGAGACGTCCAGTTTGTCGAATCGGGGATTGACCAAGTGAGTCCACTGCTGGGCGCCGGTGGTCACGCCGCGCGTCTCGCGGGCGTGAAACACGAGGCAGGCTTTCAGTTGCCGTGCGTCGTCCGGGCTGCCACAACGCAGGAGCAGTTCCTTGCCGCGGCCAATGCGGCGGACGCCGACGGTCTGCGGATCGACGAGTTGGACGCTTTCGATGTCGGCGACGGCCATTTCGATCCCGTCGGCAATCCAAAAGTGATGCGGAGTGACCTGGGGCCGCACTTTCTGCGGCTTCTGTCCGCCCGAGGCATCGGCAAGGGTGGCCTTGACGGTCAGCAGAACATGTGAGGCGAGTGGTTTGGCCATGGCCTGTCGCGCCGGAAAAGAAAAGGATCGGAGCCGCAACTCAACGCTCGGCGGAAGCACTGCCCTGCTCTATCGTACTATAGGCGAGGGGTGGCGGCGGCGTCAACTGGAATGTGGCGTGCCTCAATCGCATATCCTTGGGCGGCTCCTTTGGGCTTGCCTTGGCGAAGGTTTTGATTATAATGCCCCTCCGACAATCAGTTGCCGCACACAGGAGCCACCTTAGCTCAACGGTAGAGCACGGCTTTCGTAAAGCCGGGGTTGTGGGTTCAAATCCC
>CAZCOA010000046.1:0-20966 GCA_964500225.1 uncultured Anaerolineaceae bacterium
GAGCGCGAGATGGACGACATCGACGAGAGCGACAAGTGGAAATCCGATTGGGAAGACGACGAGAACGAGGGGGAGGACGAGGACGACCTGGAGAATCCGGGCAAGGGGCCGTTTGCGTAGCACCGCGACGATCCGGCCGGTTTGCAGCCGCACGGAGGGTGTCTTCGCCGATGACGCCGATCGCGGGCGGCGCGGCCCTGTGAAACGAAGCAGTCGATTCGGCGAAAACGGAGTCTGTTGACGATGAAGAGCACGGTGTATTTCATTGCAGTCGGCCAGGACGAGACGCCCGAGCAGCACGCCCGCAAGGCCCTGAAACTGTACCAGAAAGCCGGCTTCGCCAAGCGGTTCGGCAAGGAAGAGTTGATCGGCATCAAGCAGCATCTCGGCGAGAAGGGCGGCAACGGGTACCTGCGGCCGCCGATTGCGAAGGCCTTCGCGAAGGTTCTTGCCGCGGGTGGTTCCAAGCCGTTCGTCACCGACTCCACGACGCTCTATCGCGGCCAGCGGGCCGATGCGGTGGACTACCTCAATCTTTGTCAAGCTCACGGCTTCACAAGTGAGACGCTCGGCTGTCCGGTGATTATCGCCGATGGGCTGCGCGGCAACAGCCAGGTCATGATGCCGATCAAGGGCAAGCACTACAGCCAGGTGCCGATTGCGAGCGTGGCGTACCATGCGGACGGGTTCGTCGTGCTGACGCACGTGACGGGGCACGTGGCGGCGGGTTTCGGCGCGTCGATCAAAAACGTGGCCATGGGCCTTGTGAGCCGCGCTGGCAAGATGAGCCAGCACCACGGTTCGCACCCGATTTTCAAGTCCGAGAAGTGCACGGCCTGCGGCGCATGCGCCCGGTGGTGTCCGGCCGAGGCCATTACCGTCAAGAAGGTGGCCGTACTCGACAAGGCGAAGTGTATTGGGTGTGGCGAATGCTTGGCGGTGTGCCGGTTCGGCGCGGTGGGGTTCGACTGGGGCGTCGCGCCGGCGGAACTCCAGGAGAAAATGGCCGAGCATTGCCTCGCGGTGCACAAGCACCACGAGGGCAAGATAGTTTACTTCAACTTTGCGACGCACATTACTCGCGATTGCGACTGTTTCGGCACGAAGCAAAAGGCCGTCTGCGACGATGTGGGCATCCTTGCCGGCGACGACCCCGTGGCCGTGGACCAGGCCACGCTGGATCTGCTCAAGCAGGAGGCCGGCGGCAACCTTTTCACGCACATGCGTCCGGAGATCGAGTGCGACGTGCAGGTCCGCCACGGCGAGGCCATCGGACTGGGTACGCGGGACTATGAGTTGGTCCGGGTGAAGTAGCGGGGAGGCGTTCCGGCGGCGTCTGCCCGCGGCACAGGCCGTGTATGTGTCGTGACTCGGCCGTGGAGACGATTCGTCAGGGGGGAACAGTGAAGTCAACGACTCTGCTGGTGCTGGCCGGTGTCGGCGTGCTGGCCATTGTGGCGGCATGGGTGTTTCTGGGCGGCGACGGACCGGCGGGCGACGTCGCGCCGGCATCCGGCTCTGGCCAGGCAGCCGAGGCAACGACGGCCGGCGGCAACAGCAATAGGGGCGAGTTGCCCGCCGGCTCGCCGCTGGATCGGTCCATCGAGGTTCTGCGGCAGGAGTACCATTTGGCCACGGCGTCGCGGCTGCAGTGGCTGAGCCGCACTGCTGACGACGCCGCGCGATTGAGCGACGAGCAGCGCGAGCGGCTCGCGGCCGTCAATGAGTCGGTTGTCCGGATGGCGGACGAGGCGTTCCGCGAGATTCGTGCGGCACAGGAGGAACTTCGTCGTCAGGCTGAGGCCGCCGAGCGGACCGCGGCGGCGGACCCGGAGCGGGTCCGGCAACTCAAGCAGGAGCTGTGGGCCCTGGTTCAGCGGCAACAGGAGATTACCAACGAGATGGATCGACGATACACGGACCTGGTTAGCAAGGAGCTGACGCCGGAGCAGATGCGGGTTCTTCTGGCGGCGCCGCGGCCGCAGGGCGATTCGGAATTGCCGGCCACGCCGCCGGTTCGGCTTTCGGCCGAGCCGGCCGAACCCGCCGCTGACAGCCGTGAATAGCCACCGTACGCCGCCGTCTGATCCAGCGGCGTTTGGGATTTCCGGAGAGGATAACATGAGAGCAGTGACATTCGTGGTTGCGGCCGCACTGGCCTTGTTGTGCGGCTGCCAGAAACCAGTCCATTTTCCGGCGGATTCGATGGCCGATGCCGCGCTGCAATCGCAGGCGCTGGGCGCCTATGACACCGACGGCGACGGGTTGGCCGACTTCTTCACGTTTGCCGACGCCGAGACCGGCCGCGCCGATCGCATCGGCTACGACATCAGCGGCGACGGCATGGCCGATCATGTTATGCGACTGGACGAGTTGCCGCTGGCTGGCTGCCGGCACCTGGTGATCATTCTGGACGGATTCAGCTACGATGTGGTGAAGGCCTACTATGATGAGGGCGGTCTGAGGGTCTTCCATGCCCCGTCGCGGGTCATTACCGGGTATCCGACTATGTCGGATCCGTCTCTGGAAGACGCACTCGGGTACGTTGCGTGCCGCAGTATTGAGGCCGCATATTTCGACCGGCGGCGCAACCGCATAGTGGGCGGGGCCTGCGAGTACATGAGCGGCCGCAACCAGCCCTACAACCGGTTGCTCGATTACCGCGCCGACCTGCTCTGGGACGCCATCGGGTACGTGATGCCGACGGAAGTGTTCGGTAAGGAACTCAACGACGCGAAGCGCAAATTCGACCATGCCAAGACGCAGGAGTTCATCGCCTATTTTGTGAGCTCGGCGGGCGTGGGCACGCGGTTCGGCGCCGACGGCCAGCGGCAGTGCCTCCGCGAGGTGGAGCGTCTGGTGCACCAGGTGCTCTGGGAAACTCATGGGCTGGTCAAGGTGACCCTCATGGCCGACCACGGCCACACATACACGTCGGCGACGCGAGCGCCGATCGAATCGTTCCTGAAGGGCAAGGGGTGGCGGTTGCGGAAGTCGCTCGGCGGCCCGTGGGACGTGGTCTATGTCCCGTTCGGTCTGGTCACTTATGCAGCTTTCTGCACTCAGCGGCCGGCTGCACTGGCCGCCGACATGGTCCAGCTCGATGCGGTGGCGTTGGCCAGCTACGCCGACGGCGAAGCGGTGGTCGTTCTGTCGCCGGGAGGTGGCCGAGCTGTGATACGACACCGTGACGGCAAGTTCGCCTACGAACCGCTCGAGGGCGATCCGCTGGAGCTCAAGCCCGTCCTCGGCGCGATGGCCGCCCAGGCGGACGCCGACGGTTTCTTCGGGGGCGACGCGCTACTGCGGGCCACGGCGCTTCACGTGTATCCGACGGCGCTGGAGCGGTTGTGGCGCGCTCATTTTGGCCTTGTTGAGAATCCGCCCGATGTCCTGTGTTCCCTTAAGGACAACTACTATAGCGGCGCCAAAGGGTTTGCCGGAGCCGTCTCCGTGGCATCGACGCACGGCAGCCTGGGACGCACCAACAGCACCACCTTTATCATGTCCACCATCGGACCATTGCCCGAGGTGATGCGGTCGAGCGACATTCCCCGCCAGATGAGCAATCTGACCGGCGCCCTGTGGCCGATGAATCGATGATTCCGGCTGTGCGGCACAGACGTCCATGGAGTAAGCCTCATGCAGAAGCGAGCCTCGAGTTATCTTCTTTCGCCAGTGGGCCTTTGCCGGGCGTGCGCCCTGATGCTCTTGGCTGCCCTGGCCGGTTGCGGCGTTCCCTCGGCGGACGGGCCGGCCGACACGTACTTCCTTGCGTTTGACCGTGTGGCGCGCGTCGCGGACCAGACGGACGGGGCCATCGTGTTCTTCGTCGATGGCGTCAACCCGTTTATCTTCCAGGAGATGCTCGATGCGGGCCAACTGCCGGCCATTCGCAAGTATTTTGTGGATCGCGGGCTCTACGCGCCGCGAACCGTGGTCAATATCCCCTCGGTGACTCTGGCCAACGAAACCAGCGTCATGACGGGGCAGTATCCAGGTCACCACGGCATCACCGGCATCAACTGGTTCGACCGCAACCGCCTTGTGTGGCGCAACTACGAGACGATCAGCCAGAAGAACTGTCTGGACAACGACCACCGGGCGGCGACCCTTTATGAGCAATTTCCCGACCGGACGACTTTCAGCCTGTTTCTTCAGGCTCATCGCGGCAGCACGCACTTCTTCGAGAACTGGACCTCTGCCGGACCGCCGTTTTTCTTCGGGTGGTTCGAGTTCGTGGACCGTCTGACTCTTTACCGCCTTAACGAAGTGATCGACACGGCCGTGGTGCGTCGCGAATTTCCCGCCCTGACGGTGGCTTACCTGCTAGCACCCGACTTCCGCGCCTACGGGCTGGGTGTCGAGTCGGATCTATACCGCAAGGCGCTCGTTCACACCGACCGGCAGATCGGCCGCGTGCTCGGCGACATCGAACGTGCAGGGCTCATCGACAAGGTGACCATCGCCCTGGTCAGCGACCACAGCTTGTGTGAGGTCAAGCGGCACTTTCCGATACACGACTTCCTGAAGCGGCGCGTGGGGCTGGACGTCGCCGACAAGACCCTGTGGGAGAACACGAGCTTCCAGGATCGGCGCGACTACTATGAACGGTTCTCGGCCGTCCTGTACGGAAGCGGGGACTGTTACTGGGCGCTGTGCCTGCGCAAACCCCTGGACGGGGCGGACGGCAAGCCTGCTTTCGCGGCGTGGCCCGTGCGGCCCGAGGCATCCGATATGGTCAATTACCCGACCTGCGACGGAGGCCGTGTGAACCTCATGGCCACCCTGGTCGAGCAGGAAGCCGTTGACGCCGTGGCCTATGCCGTCGCACCGGACGTGGTTCGGCTGGTCCGCAAGAGCGGTGAAGTGGAATTCCGGCAACCAGGCGGCCGCGGCGCCGGGATCAGCTATCATTGTATTGCGGGCGACGATCCGCTCGGCTGGCAGGGGCATGTGCCGGCGGCCATGCTCGACGGGACGCCCCATTCGCCCGATGAGTGGCTCGCGGCGACCATTGCTACGGAGTTTCCCGGTCTTCCCGCGCAGCTCGTCGCCTACTTCCGAGCTCGCAGGGCGGGGGACTTGGCGGTCTTTGCCGCTCCGGGCTGGGACTTCCGCACGCAGAACCGTGCCGGTCATGGCGGCTTGAGGCCGGCGGACATGCTGGTACCGATGATGCTGGCCGGGCCCGGTGTGCCGCGCGGCACGGTGACCGTCGCCCAGACGGTCGATCTGATGCCTACGCTGCTGCACCTGCTCGGGCGGCCGATCCCCGCGGACCTCGACGGACGCGTCCTGCCGGAAGTGAGGCATCGTTAGGCATTGCCTGGACGGCAACACGGCGGGCGGAGCCGCTTCCCTGTGTCGCCCCACGCATCGGGTTGCCATGTGCCGGGTCGTCGTGGTGCGTTGCGGCCGAGTTGGGTTCAAGTTGTATTGTCGCGTCACACGATAAAGGCACTGATGGGCCGGGTAGCCGCCCGGTTCGATGGGAATAGGTATGTCCGGCGTCAAAACGCCATCCAATGCCTCGCCGCTCATGAAAATCGGCGACGTCTGCCGTCACAGCGGGCTCTCGCGGCAGATGGTCTCCAGCTATTGCATGTACGGGCTGATTCGCGAGGCTGGACGCACACCGGGCGGCCATCGTCTTTTCGCGGCCGACGTCATAACGCGGCTGAAACTCATCCGCGAGCTTCTCGCCCACGGCTACACGCTTCGCGACATCCGCGAAATCTTCCTGCGCAACAAGTGATTGCGGCTAACCGCGTAAGGTCTGGCGTATCATGCGATGGGGCTTGCGTCTGCGCCGTCGCAGGGCGGCGCACGCGGCGACGTCGGCGGAAACGACGCGGGAAGGGAACCTGCCACTAATCGAGCGGGGCGTTCAGGAGGCGAAGTCTGAGCAGGTTCAGTGCGGTCAGAGCGGCTCGCAGTCGCACCCGCTCCCGGTCGCCGGGCAAATGGAGCTTGCGGACCACGGCTCCGTCGGTCGAGGCCAGGGCGACGAACACCAGACCCACGGGCTTGGCGTCTGTGCCGCCCGAGGGGCCGGCGATGCCGGTGGTTGCCAGGGCGTAATCGGCACCACTCAGGGATCGCATGCCTTCGGCCATGGACCGGGCCACGGGTTCGCTAACGGCCCCGTGTTGGGCGATCCATTCGGCCGGCACGCCGAGGCGAGCCGTCTTGGCGGCGTTCGTGTACGTAACAGCCGCCTCCAGGAAGAACGCCGAGGAGCCCGGCACGTCCGTGAGAAGTTTGCTGACGAGGCCGCCCGTACATGATTCAGCCACGGCAACCGTCGCGTGAGACTCTGTGAGGAGTCGTGCTACCGCCTGCGGCAACCCCTCCTCCCCGGCACCGACCACGGCGTGGCCCAGTTTGCGGCGAAGGTCGGCTTCCTCGGCATCGAGCATGGCGGCGGCCTCGTCGGCCGAAGGGGCGGAGGCCCAGATGCGGATCGAGACCATGCCCGAAGCGGCGGTGGTGCCGACGTTCGGGTTGCGGCCGCGGGCCATGTTGTCGGCAATCATCTGGCCGACCATGGACTCGCCGAGGCCGAAGGTGTGAAGGATCCTGGCCGCCACAACACGGCCGCCGGGTGCCAGGCGACGAAGGATCGGCTCGACCTGCTCGGCGTACATGGCCTTCATTTCGTAGGGGACGCCCGGCATGACGACGATATGCAGAAGGCCGCTCTGAACGTAGAACCCAGGGGCGGTGCCGCACGAGTTGGGCAGGGCAGTGGCCCCCTGGGGGAGTTGGGCCTGGCGCAGGTTGCTGGAGGCCATCGGCCAGCCGCGGCGGCGGAACATGGCCTCGATGGCCTGGCGGCAGGCGGCGTCCTCGACCAGCGGCAACTCCAACGCCGCAGCCACGGCGTCGCGCGTCAGGTCGTCGAGCGTCGGCCCGAGGCCCCCAGTGACGACCAGCAGCGTCGGTTCCGACGCACCGGCACGGAGGCTGCGCACGTGAGCGACCAGCGACGCCAGGTCATCGGGCAGAGTTGTGTGGCGACGAATGGCGAGCCCGAGCAGCGCCAGTTGTCCGGCGAGCCACGCGACATTGGTGTCGATCGTGCTGCCGCTGGTCAGTTCGGTGCCGACAGAAAGGGTCTCGGTATGCATGGTCGATTGCCGCAAGGGGCTGCGTCGCCTAGACGCTGAAACGGATGACCAGGATATCGCCGTCCTGGACGATGTAGTCCTTGCCTTCGAGGCGGAACTTGCCGGCGGCGCGAACGGCCTTCTCGCTGCCGGCGGCCTTCAGATCGTCGTAGGAGATGACTTCGGCCCGGATGAAGCCTCGCGCCAGGTCGCTGTGAATGGCCCCGGCCGCCTCTACGGCGGTGGAGTTCTTCGGAATCGGCCAGGCGCGAGTTTCATCGGGCCCCGTCGTCAGGAATACCACCTGGTCCAGTTCGCGGCAGATGTCCCGCAGCAGGCGTTCGCTCTGAAGGGCGGTGATGCCCAGCTCCTGCATGAACAGCGGCCGCTCGTCCTCAGGCAATTCGAGGATGTCGCTTTCGGCCTTGGCGCTGATCGCATGTACGGGCAGGCCGACGTCGGCCCATGATGCGGTGATGGCCGCCATCTGGGCCGCCTGCGATTCGTCCACATTCAGAACGAGGATGGTCGGCTTCTGCGTCAGGAAACCGAAACTCCGTAGCAGGATCTCGTCCTCGGGGCGTTCCAGCAGTGGCCGCAACGGCTGCTCGGCCTCCAGTGCCTCGCGGCACCGTGCCAGCAGGTGGGCTTCGCGCTCGTGCTGTTCGCGGTCCTTCTTCGGCAGGGGCTTCTTCAGCGTCGCCTCGACTTTCTCGATGCGGCGGACGACCAGCTCGAGGTCGGCCAGGAAGAATTCGCTACGAATGTCGTTGTAGTCGCGCCGCGGATCGACCGATCCCTTGGGGGGCGGTACGGCGTCGCTGTGGAACGCCCTCAGGCAGCAGACGATCGCGTCGGCCTGGCGCAACTGAGCGATGATCCGCGGGCGTTCAGCGGCGCCGGGACCGCTGTCGAGAATCATCCCTGGCAGGTCCGCCAGTTCGGTCGTGGCATGAACCACCTTGGCCGACTTGTGCAACTCGGCCAGGAAATCGACCCGTTCGTCGGGGACTCGGATCGTGGCGACGTTCGGATGATCGGCTCGCGCGGGATGGCTGTGGGAATCCAGCGCGTGGCCGCTCAGTGCATCGAACAGGGTAGTCTTGCCGGACATGCTCAGGCCGGCCAAAGCGACTCTCAACGCAACACCTCACTGAACCGCCTGACGCCGAGCTTGCCGGCCCGATGCATCGGCTCCTGTTGGATCCCATTGGCCCCACAAGCGGCACACACGCCATGCCGGGCCGTCACAGTCCTCACATACGTTTTCGCCGCCATTCTATTGCCGTCGCCAGAGACGTCAACCCGTTTCCAGCGGCGTCCCTTGTCACTTTGGGGGCAACCGGTCTGCCGGCGGCATGCGGCCATGTGTGGGCGCGATCGCCGGACCCCAGAAGTGCGGCGGGCAGGATGCCCCCGGCCAGGCGCTGTCGGCGGATCAAGCAGGGGGCCGCACCGAAGATACCGGCGCGGAGGTGGTCGCGACGCGGGAACACACTCTTCAGGTCATATCACTGGGCGGTTGTCGGGCTCAGGCCAAGGGGCCTTTACCCTCCGCATTGGCCGCAATCTGCTGCGGTGCGGCGTCATTTGTCTGGCCCAGGCCTTTGTTGATGGCTTCCTGGACCTTCTGTTTCATGAGTCGGCCGACTTTGAACTTCACGGTCCATTTGACCGGGACATGCACCCGTTCGAGTGTTCGGGGATTCTGGGCGACGCGCGGTTTGCGACGTCGAGTTTCGAAGACGCCGAAATCGCGGAATTCGAGCCGATTGCCGGCTGCGAGCTCGTCGATCACGTCGTCCAGGAACAACTGGATAATCTGCTTTACCAGGACCCGCTTTTCCTTCATGCGGTCCGCAATACGGTCGGTAAGTTGCTTCTTCGTTATGGTTTGCATTGCCGTCCCCTGTTCCAGAGACTACGAACACGCCCTCTTTTCACCAAGCCACGAGATACGGGCGTACGCTGTGCCACGGTACGGACCGTGTGCGCATCACCGTCCATGACCACCCGCCACTATCCATCTGTCGGCACGAAACTCGCCAGACTTGCCTCGGGACGCTCCAAGTCAGATATGAGTTCCTTACGCGCGATACCGCACAGACTAAGCGTTTTGCGTCCCTCGCTTCAACTCTATATTAGACCAGAGTTTATGGCCAATCAAGTAAAAAGGCTGCAAAAAAAACAATTCCTCGCAAGGATTTCGGGCCACAACTTTCAGAAACCTGTCGAGCGCGGAACTTCTGAAACCACAGAGATACGCGGCCATGCCGTACGTGCTGCCCGCTATGAAACCTTCGGGGGCCCAGGTGGCGGCGTTTCGGCCGGCATCTGTGGCATCGCGGCCAACTGATCACGAAGCCGCGCCGCGGATTCGTAGTCTTCACGATCCACGGCGGCTTTCAGATCCCGTTGCAACCGCTGTCGCGGCGTCAGAGGCTTGTTGCGCTGAATGTGCCTCGCCAGCCGTCGCAACCGAGTCAGCGACTGACGCCACTGACGCCGGTTGCGGTCGTCCAGATGCGACGCCATCTGCTCCAACTGCAGGATCCCTTGGCGCACGTGACGATACGCCTCTTCGTAGGCGCCCCGCCGCAGCCAGATCATGGCGCGGCTGACGGCCAGCACGCGGACCGTGTACGCCCGATGCCGATCGAACAGATCGCAGTCCTCGGCACGTTCGGCGCACTGAGCTACGAAATCGAAAGCCCGGAGGTTGCGTGCCGCGTCCGCGGCTGCTCGCTCGTAGTCTCGCTCACGGAAGAGCAGGCCCAGGCGGTAGTGGTAGATATCCGCCTCCAGGCGAAGACGCTCACAGTCGCCCGGAGTCAGGCCGAAGGAATTCTGTTTGCCGCTCGTGGCGACGGTGGCGTCCCGCAACTGCTGATAATAGTCGAGATACGACTCGCAGTCCATGGGGCGCAAACCGTCCGGTCGCCCGTCCAGCTCATACTGTTCGAGTCCCATCGGAAACCGCACCTGGAGTTTTGGTCGCCCGTCTGCCCCGATAATTCGTCGTAGGTAATTGTCCGGATCGAACGGCCATCGCCGCATCAGGCCGGAAATGTCGTCTTTCGATGACACGGCCACCTGCCTTTCACCACAACAAGGAGCCTTGCCCTTGTACCATTATATCGTCATTCAGGCTCCCAGTATATCAACTTCCCAGCAACTATCCCCGCGGAAGCTTGCCCTCCACGAAAAGAAACTTTCCCTGCCGCTCCGTACCATCAAAACAGCGGGAAGTCCATACCGGTTTGGGCAGCCTTGCGGCGGCGTGTCGCTAGTGCTTACGCTGTTTGCGACGCTGGGCGCGCTTCTTGCTGCCGATCTTGCGACGTCGTCTGCACTTTCTGGGCATAGGCCCCTCCCTTGGTCATCCCACAAAGACAGCCGCCCCCTCGCCGGGGGCGACAAGCCAATTCAGGCGATTTCATACCCTTTCCGGGCCTCTCTGTCAAGATTTCTTCGCCGTGCGTTGCGTGTCGGAACCTTCCCGGCACGGGGACGGAACCGCCGGAGTTGGCCGCGGTCACTGCGGGGCCGCCACGTCGGAGATGTTCTGTGGGGCGTTCTGTTGGGCTTGCATTTGTGTTCCCCGCGGTTTACACTTCCCCAACGGTCGTGGTGTCTGAAGGTTCTGCCGATCAGGGCATTGCCTGGAGTTGGCTGGGATTTCGTAACAACGGAGGTCACGCGTGGCACAGGACAAACTGTATCTGACAAACGACGACATGCCCCGGCAGTGGTACAACGTGGCGGCAGACATCAAGCAGTGGCTCACGCCGCCGCTGGACCCGGCCAATGGCAAACCGATGGACCCGTCGAAGCTGGCGGCCATCTTCCCTGAGAACCTGATCGAGCAGGAGATGTCGGTTGAACGATGGATCGACATTCCTGAGGAGGTGCTGGAGGCCCTGGCGGTCTATCGTCCGTCGCCGCTGGTGCGAGCGAGGCGGTTGGAAAAGCTTCTGTGCACCCCGGCGCGGATCTTCTACAAGAACGAGTCGGTGTCGCCGGCCGGATCGCACAAGCCCAACACGGCCATTGCGCAGGCGTACTACAACAAAGTGGCGGGTGTCCGGCGCCTGACGACCGAGACCGGCGCCGGGCAGTGGGGGGCGGCCCTGGCCTACGCGACCAATCATTTCGGCCTCGAATGCACCGTGTACATGGTCCGTAAGTCGTTCGAGCAGAAGCCGTTCCGCAAGTCGATGATGAACATGTTCGGGGCCGAGGTGATTCCGAGCCCGTCCGACAAGACCAAGGCCGGTCGCGACATTCTGGCCCGTATGCCCGACACCCCCGGCTCGCTCGGTATCGCCATCAGCGAGGCTGTCGAGGACGCCATCGCGCACGATGACGCCAAGTACTCGCTCGGATCGGTGCTGAACCATGTGTTGCTGCACCAGACGGTCACCGGCCTTGAAGCGAAGAAGCAGATGGCCCTCGGCGGCGTGAAGCCCGACGTGCTGATCGGTTGTTGCGGCGGGGGGTCGAATTTCGCCGGGCTGGTGTTCCCGTTTGTGCCGGATCGTCTGGAAGGCAAGAAGATCCGCATGGTCGCCGTCGAGCCGGCGGCCTGTCCGACTATGACCAAGGGCGTCTTCGCCTACGATTATGGGGATACCGGCAAGCTGACGCCGCTGCTGAAGATGTACACGCTCGGTCACGACTTCATTCCGCCAGGCATTCACGCCGGCGGCTTGCGGTACCACGGTATGGCCCCGCTGGTGTCGATCCTGATTGACCAGGGACTCGTCGAACCGGTCAGCCGTCCCCAGTTGGCCTGCTTCGAGGCGGCCATCATGTTCGCCAAGACCGAGGGTATCATCCCGGCCCCCGAATCGTCACACGCCATTCGCGTGGCTATTGACGAGGCGCTGCGGGCCAAGGAGGAAGGTCAGGCCAAGGATATCACGTTCCTGCTGTCGGGCCATGGCCACCTCGATTTGGCGGCGTACGACGATTACTTTGCGGGCAAGCTGCACGACTACGACTATCCCGAGGACGCCATTGCCGCCTCGATGAAGGGATTGCCGAAGGTGTGACTGCGGCGTGGGCTCTGGGCTTGTGAGGCTTCGGGCGAGCGGCTATAATGCATCCTGACCCATCGGAGGATGACGCATGGAGACTCTGGGCTTTCTGAACATCGGCCCGTGGGAGCTGGTGGTTGTGGCCATCATCGGGCTGCTCCTTTTTGGCCGTCGTCTGCCCGAGGTGGGGCGCAGCCTGGGCCGCGGTATCGTCGAGTTCAAAAAGGGATTGAAGGACGTTAGCGACGACATCGACCGCGACGCCGGCAACGGCGACAAGGGGCAGGAGGCCTGACGCCGCCAAGCAATGGCAATTGGTCCACGGGCGGCTTCGTCAACGACGAGGCCGCCCGGTTTCTTTTCTCGGGGCCCGTTGGTCAATGAGACCGAAGGGCATCCAGCACCACCTGCCGCATCAGCTCGACGGGGGCCCGCTGCTTTGTCCAGAGCTCGAACTGTTCGACGGCCTGGCCGACAAACTGCTCCACGCCGCTGAGGGTCAGGCACCCGGCGGCGCGGGCTTCGCGCAGCAGCCGCGTCTCCTGAGGATTGTACACGGCATCGAAGACCACCATGCCGGGCCGCAGGAGCGACGCATCGACGGGCGTGTCGTCCACCTTGGGCCACATGCCTACGGGCGACCCGTTCATGAGGATGTCAGGCCGCACGCTGCCCAGGCTGTCCGGTGCGACGGCGGAGGTGCCGGTTTCGGCGGCCAACTGCTCACGACGCGCGGCATCGATGTCCGACACGTACACGGTGGCGCCTCGACCGACGAGGCCGCACACGTAGGCCCGTCCGACGCCGCCTGCGCCGACGACCAGGGCTTGTTTGCCCGTGAAATCGTTGCTGCCCAGGGCGCCGGCGAGCACCCGCATGGCCGAAGTCACGTCGGTGTTGGTGGCATGGTAACCGTCTTCGCGGCGAATGAGCGTGTTGACGGCCCCGATCCGGCGAGCCGTCGGATCGACTTCGACGCACGCCGCCATGACGGCCTGCTTGTGCGGAATCGTGACGCTGTAGCCGTCGATCGGCACGGCCCGCAGCGCGCGCACGGTAGCTGCCGGATCGCCCTCGACCTTTAGCCGCACGTACACGGCGTCGATACCCAGTTCCTTGAAGGCGGCATTGTGGATAGCCGGGCTCAGGCTGTGGCCGACGGGGTTGCCCATGACGGCATACACGGCCGTGGCGGGGCCCACGCGGTCGGCGCGGTAAAGGCTGCGCATCTGCTCCAACGTCAGCTGCCCCGGTGCACTCTCGCTGTCGGCGGCCTCGCTGGCAAAGGTCAGCCACGCTCCGAACTTGCCGGCCAGGATGCGGCTGGGCTGTCCGGCTTCGCCCATGGCCAGGGCGACGGCGGGCTTGCGCACCGACCGCAGCGCCTCGAAGCAGGGAAGGTTGTCCTCCGGCGAATGCGCGGTTCCGACCACCTTGACCACGTCGGCCGCCGCCGTGGCGTCGATGCGACGGGCTGTGGCCGCCAGATCGTCGGGCATCTGCTGGAAGTCGTGGTAACTGACGATCAGACGTGTGCGGTGGCGCGGCACGGCGTCGGCCAGTTGCTGAAACCGTGTCAGGGCGGCCAGTTCCACGTCCACATAGTCGGCTCCGAGCCGCACGGCTTCGACGAGCACTTCGAGCCGGCGGGCCTCGTCCTGTCGGCGGAAGCCGCCCTCGTTGGCGGCGCGGTTGGTCACGATGAGCGGCACTTCGCGGACCGCCAGCACGCGCGCCAGGTCGCATTCATCCATGGCGTCCACGCGCAGTTCCAGCAGGTCGGCCTGCCGGCCCAGGCGTTTCATCCGGTCGATGGCCTCGGCGGTGGTTTTCGGCCGAATTGCGACGCACAATCGGGTCATGGCTGCTCCTGAGGTAATCCGTGGGTCAAAGGGAAGCCGCGCGGCCGCGGTGCTTCGAGTCGAACCGGCCGAACAGCTTCTTGATGAGTCGTCTGCGGAACCGGGTGTCCGACAAATGATCCCACAGTGTCCGGAGCATGGCTCGTTTGATGCGTGTGCGGCCCATCTTGATCACCATCGGATGCGACAGTGCCTTGCGGTAGAACCGCCAGATATGCGCCGGTGTGAAGAAACGGAAATAGATCTTCCGCTGAATCCGCTTCATCTCCCTCAGGTCGATCGCGTCGCTGACGACGTAATGGCGGCGGCCCTCGATGCGGTACCCGGGGTGCTGCATCACCCATTCGTGAAAAGCCGAGTTCGGGTACGCATAGAGCTTGTTCGGGCTGATGAAATCCAGGCCCAGCTCGCGGGCGTATTGGGCTACGTAGAGCATGTCGTCGCGGCTCTGGCCCGGCATGCCGATGATGAAGTTGCCCAACGTCAGAATGTGCGTTTGGCGGAGGTTTTCGAAGGCCGTGCGACACATTTTGACCGTGTAGCCCTTTTTCATCTGCTTCAGATACTCGTCGCTGGTGGACTCCACGCCGACCATGAACATGAAGAATCCGGCCTGCTCCATCTTGCGGACCAGCTCGGGGCTGTGCGACAGGGCATTGACGCGGATTTCGCAGGCGAACAGCCGCCGGATGTCGCGTTCGATCAGCAAGTCGCAGATGCGCTCGACGCGTTTGGGGTCGTGGGCGAAGTTGGCGTCCACGATATGAACGATGTCGGCGTCGGTCTCGGCGATCTCGTCCACCACGTCCTCGGCGGGGCGAGGGATCCATTTCTGCGGTTCGCCGTAGATATTCGTTCGCCATCCGCAGAACGCGCAGACCATCGGGCACCCGATGCTCGTGGCGATGTTGTCGCCCTTGAGATTCATCCAGGGGTAGGTGTATCGGCGCAGCGAGCGGTTCACATGGAAACTCGACACGTCCACGTCGTGGCGGTACTCGTTGCGGATGATCTCGGCGCCGGTCGCCTGCGGTATTGCGGCCCGGACATCTGGCGGAAAGGCCTTGGGCCGCCGGCGATACCACAGGCCGCGCACGTTCTCGGGCGAACCCGCGACGAGCAGTTCGGCGATGGTCTTCTCGCCGTACCCGAAGGAGAGCAGGTCCATCTGCGGGTAGGCGTCGAGGTACTCGTCCGGATAGCGCGTCGGGTGCAGGCCGCCGACCATCAGCGTGGTGTCGGCCGGAAGGCCGCGGACGACGGCGTCGATGTACTCATCGCGTCCCCAGTTGATGCTGACGGCGATCAGGTCGGGCCGGAAATCGGCAATAAGGCGGTCCAGCGGCTCGGTCTCCAGCCGCAGGTCCACCACCATCACCTCGGCATGCCGCGCCGCAGCCGTGGCCACCACTTCGAGCCCGATCGGGTTGATGATCGCCATGCCGCCGTACATCTGCTCGCTCTTCTTGTCCGGCGCATAGGGATAGAGGCACAATACGCGTTTCCAGGTCATCCGTGGTTCCTTCATGCGGTTGCGGCCGTGGGCATTATAGCGGCCGGGCGACGGCGTAGCAACGACCGCCCGGAGTGCAGCCAAACAGGGCCTCAGTCGGACTCGTGCGGCCGCGGGTTGGCGGTGCGCAGCACATGGTCTTCGCAGTGGATGGGGACGCGGCGGCCGACGGCCAGGGCGATGGCATCGCTCGGGCGGCAGTCCACGTCCACCTCCATGCCGTTGCGCTCGATGACGAGTTTGCCGATGAACGTGTGGTCCACCAGGTCACAGATGACGATGCGCACCAGGCGGCCGCCCAGGGCTTCGATGACGTTCTCAATCAGCTCATGGGTCATCGGCCGCGGGATGGGAATCTCCTTCAGGCGACGGTCGATGGCAGCCGCCTCGAAGAAGCCGATGCTGATCGGCAACTCGCGGTCGCCATTCACCTCGCGGACTACGATGACCTGTGTTTCGCCCCCCTCGTTGATCAGTATCCGCACCAGTTCAACGGGAATCTCCATGGATCGTTTCCTCCCCGGTCCGCACCGCCGCCACTGCGTCATGATAGTGAATCCGCCGTCGCAGGTCCAGCCGTATCGTTGGGGCGGCCCTATCGCACGCCGAGCAGCTTGTGCAACTGGACCGCCAGGCGGGCCGGTCCGCCGTCGGCGCGGAGCCACGCGGCCAGAGCCGCCGCCGGCAACGTGTCCCAGGCCGGGCTGAAGTGGACTGCCCGCACGCGGGACAGGGACGGCGTCCGGGCGACGAACTCGCGAGCCCACAGGTAGTCCTCGCGGCCGGTCAGGACGAATTTCACCTCGTCGTTGCCGTCCAGCACGTCGAGATTGGCCCGACACAACCGATCGGCGGCGCCGCTGCCGGGAGTCTTCACGTCCATAATGATTTCGATGCGGGGATCCAGCCGCGACACGTCGTGGCACCCATTGGTTTCGAGCATGACCGTGCAACCTGCGTCCAGCAGGCGGGTCGCCAGAGCCACAACGCCGTCGTGCTGGAGCAGGGGTTCGCCGCCGGTGATCTCCACCAGGGATTCGCCGAGGCGGGTGGCTGCGGCAGCCACGTCGGCCACCGACATGTCGCGTCCGGCGGCGGAATCCTGGGCCTGGGGCGTGTCGCAGTAGGTGCATCGGGCGTCGCACCCCGCGAGGCGAACGAACGAGCACGGTTGTCCGGCACGGGTCGATTCGCCCTGGATGCTGCGGAAGATCTCATAGACGCGCAGAGTCATCGTCATTCGACGGTCGGGTCCGGTCGCGGCGCTCGTCACATGCGCTCCAGCACCTTGATGCCCAGAACGTCCAGGCCTGTTTTCAGCACGCGCGACGTCAGGTCGCACAAGTGCAGGCGGCTGTCGCGCTGCGCAGGCTCGCTCTTCAGTACCGGACACGACTCATAAAAGCTCGTAAAGACCGAGCTGAGTTCGTAAAGGTAATTGCAGATGAGGTTCATGCGATAGTCGTCGGCGGCCGCCGCGACGGCCTCGGGCCACTGGAGCAGCTTCAGCGCCAGGGCACGTTCGGCCGGTTCGACCACCGACACGTTTGTTTCACCGGGGCGGCAGCCTGCCTCGGCCCCCTTGCGGAAGATGCTTCGGATGCGGGCGTAGGCGTATTGGAGATACGGTGCCGTGTTGCCCTGCATCGAGAGCATCTTGTCCCAGTCGAAAATGAAGTCGCTCTGGCGATTCTGCGACAAATCGGCGTACTTGATGGCGCCCAGGCCGACGGCTCGGGCGATCTCGGCGGCTGTGGCGTCGTCCAGGTCGGGGGTCTTTTCGCGGACGATTTTCCCGGCCCGGCGCTCGGCCTCATCCAGCACGTCGGCCAGTTCCACAAGGTCGCCGCTACGTGTCTTCAGCGGCGTGCCGTCCGGTCCCAGGATCGTACCGAACCAGACATGCCGCAGCTGTATGCCTTCGGCCACACCCCATCGCTCGGCTACGCTGAAGATTTGCCGGAAATGCAGTTGCTGCCGTGCGTCGGTCAGGTACACGATCTCGTCGGGATGCCAGCGGTCGCGGCGGTACTTCAGTGTTGCCAAGTCGGTGGTGGCATAGAGGAACGCGCCGTCCTTCTTGCGTATCAGCAGCGGAGGCAGACTGTCGTCGTCCCAAAAGACGCATATGGCCCCCTCGCTCGGTCGGGCTAGGCCGGCTGCCGTCAGCTCCTCGACCACGCCCGGCAGCAGGTCGTTGTAGAAGCTTTCGCCGAGGGTCTCGTCGAAATGCACGTCCATGCGGCGGTAGATCTGGTTGAAGTGCTCCATACTCCATTGGCAATACTGTTGCCACTGACGGTAGTTCTCCTGGTCGCCGGCGTGGAGTTTGGCCAGCTCGGCCCGGGCCTGCTCACGGATGGCCTCGTCGGCTTCGGCGGCGGCGTGGGCCCGCTTATAGATCTCCACGAGCCGCAGCAGGGGATCGTCCCGCTCGGGCACCTCGTGGCCGAACAGTCGGAAACCCACGATCAGCAGGCCGAACTGCGTGCCCCAGTCGCCGAGATGGTTGTCGGCAATGACGCGATGGCCCATCAGCCGCAATAGCCGGCAGATGGCGTCGCCGATGACCATGCTCCGCACGTGGCCGATGTGCATAGGCTTGCAGATGTTCGGCGAACTGAAATCGACAATGATGGTGCGCGGCGTTTCGGCCTTGGGCAGGCCCAGTCTTTTGTCGGCCGCGGCGATAGCCGTCTGTCGTTCGAGGAAGTCCGCCCGCAGGCGCATATTGATAAAGCCGGGGCCGGCGATTTGCGGCTCGTCAATCAGGTCGTCGGCATCCAGAGCGGCGACGATCCTCTGGGCGATGTTGCGAGGGTTGCTCTTCAGGCGTTTGCTCAGGCCCATGGCGCAGTTGGCCTGGTAGTCGCCGAACTGCGGATTCTGCGCAGCGGTCACCATGGGATCGGTGTCGGAGGCATCGGGGAACGCGGTGGCAATGGCTCGGGCGAGGCGTTGGGTGAGCTCCCGCTGAAGGTTCATGGCGTCTGCTCCAGGTCGGCTCTGACGGCGGCAGGGGGCTGCCACCCGTCCTGCCAATTGATGCGCGGCGAGTCGCCCCAGAGCATCTCCAGGGCGTAGTAGCTGCGGGCCTCGGGAGCGAACACGTGGACAATGACGTCCACCATGTCCACCAGGGCCCAATGGTCGCTGCCGGCGCCCTCGATGCCGTATGGCGTGGACACCTGGGGCTCGGCCTTGATCGCGTCGGCGATCTTGGTCAGCACCGTTTGCATCTGGCGGCGGCTGGTGCCCGTGGCCACGACGAAGAAGTCCGTCACGGGGCTGATGTCCCGCAGGTCCAGAACCACGACGTCGCGGCAGCGGTTCTCGGCTGCCAGCCTCGCCATACGAATTGCCAGTTCCTTGCTTTCGATGATACGTCTCCTTATAAGCATCAGCGGCGCCCGATAATAACCGAGCGCCGCTGGTTGCGTCAACTGTACCCGGAGGCACTTCGCCGCCGGCATTACTTGCCGAGCGACTCCAGCCAGCCGGAAATGTACGGCGCCGCCTTGACCACGAAGCCCGCGAACACGACGCTGACCATGCTCATGAGCTTGATCAGGATGTTCAGCGACGGGCCGCTGGTGTCCTTGAACGGGTCGCCGATGGTGTCGCCCACGACGGCCGCCTTATGGGCGTCGGATCGCTTGCCGCCATGCTTGCCGGTCTCGATGTACTTCTTGGCGTTGTCCCATGCGCCGCCGGCGTTGGCCATATAGACGGCCACGGCGAAGCCGCAGCACAGGCCACCCACCAGCAGGCCCATCACGCCCGACACGTCGAGGACCAGGCCCACCACGAGCGGCACCACCAGGGCCAGCAAACTCGGCAGGATCATCTCGCGCTGGGCGCCGGCGGTGGAGATCGCCACGCACCGGGCGTAGTCCGGCTTGCCCTTGCCTTCCATGATGCCGGCGATCTCGCGGAACTGACGGCGGACCTCGCCGACCATCGCCATGGCCGCGCGACCCACGGCCTTCATCGTCAGGGCGCTGAAGATGAACACCAGGAGCACGCCGAAGAACACGCCGACCAGGAACTTCGGATTCATCGGCGTGATGTTATAGAAGGTCATGAAGTCTTCGAGGCCGGCCTTCTTGGTGTATGCCGCCTTGGTTCCGCCGACGTTCGCCAGGCTGAGCGTCTGCCACACGGAATCCTTGTTGATAAGCAACTCGCCCACCTGGACCGGCACCCAGCCGCCACGCGGCAGGTTTGTCGGCATGGCGATAGACTCGGGGATCGAGATGGTGCGACTCGAACCGGCGGCCTGCATGAGGCTGATCGTCAGCATCTCGCGATGATGGAGATCCGTTGGGGCATGGCCGTCGGGCGGGGCCACATAGAGAGCCCCCTTATAGCGGCCGGTGTGCGAGTCGGGGTTCACGCAGTTGAATGACATCGAGGCGCCGCCGGCCGGGACTGTGTACGCCGATGCCACCTCGCGATGGATGCCGACGCGGACTTCCTCGACGTAAGCGGCCAGCAGAGCCAGGGCCGTCAGGGCGGCCGAGCCGATGGCGAAGCCCTTGCCCGTGGCGGCCGTCGTGTTGCCCAGCGAATCGAGGGCGTCGGTCCGTTCGCGGACCTTGGGGCCCAGGCCGCTCATCTCGGCGTTGCCGCCGGCATTGTCGGCGATCGGACCGTAGGCGTCCGTGGCCAGGGTGATGCCCAGCGTGGACAACATGCCGACGGCGGCGATGCCGACGCCGTAGAGGCCCTCGGTCAGGGTATCCCAGCCCTTGCAGAACGTGAAGGACACGATCATGGCGATGCCCACGACGAGAATCGGAATCCAGGTCGATAGCATCCCCTCGGCCAAGCCGGCGATGACGACCGTGGCCGGTCCGGTTGTGGCCGAGTCGGCGATACGCTGCGTCGGCCTGAACTCGGAGGCCGTGTAGTACTCCGTGGCCTTGCCGATGATGATGCCGGCCAGCAGGCCGGTGACGATGGCGCCGAAGACGCCCCAGGGCAAGCCCAGGCCGATGGACTGCGAGAACCCGGTGCACATGAACGCCGCCGCGGCGGCGATGAGGATGCTCGACAGGTTGACGCCGCGGCCGAGGGCCGACAGCAAGTTCCGCATCGTGGCGCCTTCTTTGGTGCGGACGACGAAAATGCCAAGGACCGACAGGACAATGCCGACGCCGGCCAAAACCATCGGAGCGATGAGGTACTTCATGGCCGCGGCTTCGCTGGTGGAGATCATGGCCGCGACGCCCAGAGCGGCTGTGGCCAGGATGCTGCCGCAATAGGATTCGTAGAGATCCGCACCCATGCCGGCCACGTCGCCGACGTTGTCGCCCACGTTGTCGGCGATGGTCGCCGGGTTGCGCGGGTCGTCTTCAGGGATGCCGGCCTCGACCTTGCCGACGAGGTCGGCGCCGACGTCGGCCGCCTTGGTGTAGATGCCGCCGCCGACGCGGGC
>CAZCOA010000047.1:0-20092 GCA_964500225.1 uncultured Anaerolineaceae bacterium
CAGTGAGCCTCATAGACATCATACATCTTGCCGCCCTGCCAGCCGCCGATGCCGTTTTGGCCGCCCCAGGCCGTGTAGAGCATGCTGCCGCAGTAACGAGGGTTCGGCCTATTGGTTTCGCTATCCAGATGGTCCGTGTATAGCTTCGGGTTGGTGTGCGCCTTCATGTAAATAATCGCCTTGTTACACGCGTCCATAAACGCCACGCCGTAGAGGTCGCCGAGTTTTGCCTCGCCAATATGCGACGACCCGCTCTCCAGAATCGGACCGAAGTCCGCCGAGACGTCGTGCTCGCTGCGCGACCAGCCAAAGCCCTCCGGCCCCTGCAGCGCAATGTGTATATACACATAATTCCTGCTCCTGTAAGAGCCGGCCGACGGCGTTGGCCTGTGCTTCGAATACGAATCGATCGCTTTACTCCACAGGCTGCCGCCCTCATACGGCAGTTCGGCCCCGTCCGGCGGGAAGCTGCCGAACACCTCCTTATACCGCTGGCACCCCATCTCCAGGGTCATCAGGAAGTTCTTCGTCTGCATGATCTTGATGTTGCGGACCACGTCCGGCCCGGCCTTCATCAGCAGGGCCATGACGACCCCGATGATCAGAATCACCAGCATCAACTCCACCAGCGTGAAGGCTTTGCGTTTATCTGTCATGGCTTGTCTCCCTGACGCCGCCGAACGCCTTCCGAACGATCGTTCTGTGAACACAGCCTACTGGTCCCGCGGCCGGACCAGATTCATCTCGTCGTCGATCCGGTCCCCATTGTAACCGAACTCGCGGTCGCCGCCGGCCGCCCACAGAATGTACGAGTTCTCGTTCTTAGCGCGGCTGTTGCTGGAGTTCGGGTCAGCCGCCACCACCTTCCTCCAGGTGTCCGCGGGCGGGTTCCAGCCGTAGTCGCCCAGGTTCGCATTGTCGTTGCTGCTATAGACCTGCGTGTACGGCTTGCCCGTCTTGGTCGGATCCGCGCGGAAATAGAGCAGCGCTTTGGCCTTGTCGCCGTAGCCGTCCCAGAAGAACTTCTTGTTCAACTCCTTGTCGGAGATGTAGTTCGAATCGATGGCCGGCGCCTGCCAGGTAAATCCCGGCGCGACGCCGTCGTTGCGCGTCCACCCCTGGCCGTTCGGCCCCATCAGGAAGTAGTACAGACACTGCGACCCGGCCATGCCGCCATAGTTGCTCGGCGGGTAGGCCTGGTAAACCGCGAAGTAGGCCTCGAGCGATTGACGCAACTGCTTTATCAGGTTCTGGGTTGCCACTTTGCCGGGCGACCGGTTCATCACACCGGCCACGAGGATCGCCACCAGGATCATGATGATGACGATCACCAGGAGCATCTCCAGCAGCGTGAATGCCGCCCGATTCGTCCTTCCGCGTACGCGATCCATGGTCGATCCTCCGTCCGGGCCGATGCCCGCCTGGCGCCTCCGGGCGGGCGACGGCGAACCCGTTCTCATTTGGCGCCGCCGCGAGCCGACTGGATCAGCTTCACCAGCGGCAAGAACAACGCGATGACGATGCCGCCGACGATCGCCCCCAGGGTCACCACCATGATCGGCTCCAGAGCGGACACCAGGCCCGCCACCAGGGCGTCCACTTCCTCGTCGTAGTTGTCGGCCACCTTCGTGAGCATCTTGTCCAGGTCGCCCGTCTCTTCGCCGACGTCGATCATGTTGACGACGATGGCGTCCACCACGCCGCTCTGCTTTAGCGGCGCGGCAATACTCTCGCCCTCGCGGATACTGTCGTGCACACGCGTCAGGGCACGCGACAGCACTTCGTTGCCCACCGTGTCGCGCGTGATCTTCAGGGCCTCCAGGATCGGTACGCCCGAGCTGATCAGCGTGCCCAGCGTGCGGGTGAACCGGGCCACCGCGCCGCGGTTGATGATGCCCTTGACCAGCGGCACCTGGAGCAGGAACCAGTCGATCGCGTACCGACCGCCGGCGGTCATCTTGAGCAGCTTCAGCCCCAGGAAGAACACCAGCACCGCAATCGGAATCACGAACCAGTAGGCCACGAAGAAGTTGCTGATGTTGATCAGGATCTCCGTCGGCCTCGGCAGCGTGGTGTTGAAGTCCTCGAAGATCTTGCGGAACTTCGGAATGATCAGGATCATGATGGCCGCAACGATAATGATCGCCACCGAGATGACCATCACGGGGTAGATCATGGCGCCGATGATCCGGCGGCGCAGGGCCATGGACTTTTCCTGGAAATCGGCCAGGCGGAGCAGAATCCGGTCGAGCACGCCGCCGGCCTCGCCGGCCCGCACAACGTTCACATAGAGCCGGTTGAAGCATTTCGGGTGCTTGGCCATGGCTTCCGACAACGTGGAGCCGGCCTCGACGTCCTCGATGATGTCGCTGAGGGCATTTTTCAGGACGCCCGGTTTCTGCTGCCCATACAAAATCCGCAGGCTGCGCAGAATCGGCAACCCGGCATCCTGCAACGTGCTGAGCTGTCGCGTGAACATCGTCAGATGCTTCTGCGACACGCCGCCGAAGGTCAGCGTCTTGCCCTTCTTCTGCCCGGCCGCCGCCGCAGCACGAGGCTTGCGGCCGCTCTTTTCCCGAATCTGCGTCGGGAAGTAGTTCATGCCGCGAATCTTCTGGACGGCCTCTTCCTGGCTGGCGGCCTCGATTTCGTCGCGGACTTCCTGGCCCTGGGCATTCATGGCCTCGAACTGATACACCGGCATCGCTATCTCCTCCCCATGGGGGGGCTCGCCGCCCACCTATTCCTCGACTATCGTTTCGCGAACCACTTCCTCGATCGTCGTAATGCCGTCGTAGATGTTCATCAGGCCGCTCTCACGCAGGCTCCGCATCCCTCGGCGACGCGCCTCCGACCGAAGCACGTTGCTGCTCGTGCCGCTGCGGATCAGCGTCCTCAACTCGTCGTCCATCCGCATGATCTCGAAGATGGCCGTTCGACCGCGGTACCCCGTGTTGTTGCACTGCTCGCACCCGCGGCCGTAGAAGAACGTGCGGCCCCGCACGTCGTCCGGCGTCAGGTTCAGCTCCATCAGCATCTCTTCCGTCGGCTGGAACTCGCTGCGGCAGTTCACGCAAATCCGACGCACCAGACGCTGCGCCACGATCGCCTCCACCGTGGACGTGAGCATGTACGGCTCGATGCCCATGTCCAGCATACGCGTCACCGACGTCGGTGCGTCGTTGGTGTGCAGCGTCGAGAACACCAAGTGCCCCGTCAGGCTCGCGTGAATCGCGATCTCGGCCGTCTCCAGGTCGCGCATCTCGCCCACCAGGATCACGTCCGGGTCCTGCCGCAGGATCGACCGCAGACACGATGCGAACGTCAGGCCGATGTCCGGGTTGATCGGTATCTGGATCAGCCCGTCGATGTCGTACTCCACCGGATCCTCGGTCGTGATGATCTTCGTATCCACCTTGTTCAGCTCGCGCAGGGCCGAATACAGCGTCGTCGTCTTGCCCGATCCCGTCGGTCCCGTCACGATCACGATGCCGTGCGGCAGGTCCAGGATCTCCCGGAACATCGCCAGGTCCGCGTCGCGCAGGCCCACCTTGTTCAGGTCCAGCGACACCTGGCTTCGATCCAGAACACGCATCACGACGCTTTCGCCGAACATCGTCGGAAGCACCGACACGCGAAGGTCCACCGGGTTTCCGCCGACGTTCAGCTCGATACGCCCGTCCTGCGGCACGCGACGCTCGGCAATGTCCAGGTTCGCCATAACCTTGATGCGGCTCGTGACGGCCATCGCGATGTGACGCGGCGGCGGCACCATCTCGTACAACACGCCGTCGATGCGATACCGCATCTTGAACTCGTCCTCGAACGGCTCGAAATGGATGTCCGACGCCTTGTCGCGGATGGCCTGCAAGAGCACCAGGTTCAGCAGCTTCTTCACCGGCTGCGACTCGCTCATCGACCGCACGTCCGACAGGTCGAAGTTGGCGTCCGCGTCGTCGTCCGGGCTGAAGAACTGGGCGTCCAGGTTCTCCAGTTCGCCCATGACCTCTTCCATCGACGTGCCGCTCTCGCGGTAGTACTTGTCCAGCGCCCGCTGGATCGCCCCCGGGTCGGCTACCGCCCCCTCCACCTCGAATCCCAGCAAAAAGTGCAGGTCGTCCAGCGTCCGGAAGTTCTCCGGATCGCCCATGGCCACCGTCAGGCGGTTATTCTCGAACGCTATCGGGATGACCCGGTACGTCCGCGCCGTCAGCGCGTCAATCGCCCCGGTCACCTCGGGCGACAGCTCCATCTCGTCCAGGTTCACCTGCTTCATGCCCGACTGGATCGCCAGGGCCGTCGAAATGTCACGCTCGGTGCAGTAGCCCAGCTCCACCAACACGGCGCCCGTGGCGCCGCCCTTGCGCCGCTTGATTTCCAGCGCTTCCCGGACCTGGTCGACCGTCACCACGCCCATATCCACCAGGATTTCGCCTATCAGTTTCCGAGCCACGCGATTCGCTCCCATCTGCCAATCCGGTTCGCCCAGCGGGGCGGCAACCCATCGGGCCGCAACAACACCCCGTCACAGCCGCTCACTGCTCCGATGTGCCTACCATGCTCGCGTGCAGCTTCGTCAACTCCCGTCTCTCCTCGGGACTCAGCTTCTCCTCGATTTCCGACGGCCGGTTCGCCTTCTCCAGCAGCGTCTCCAGGCTGATGATCCCCTGGTGGTACAGCCCCAGCAACGACTCGTCCAGCAACTGCATCCCCCACTTGCGCCCCGTCTGAATCACCGACTCGATGCGGAACGTCTCGTTTTTGCGGATCAGGTTGCTCGTGGCCGGCGTGCAGTACAGGAACTCAAACGCCGCCGTGCGCCCCGGCATGTCGCTCCGCGGACACAACTGCTGGCTCAGCACCGCCAGCAGCGACGAAGCCAACTGCACGCGGATCATCTCCTGCTGGTCCGTGGGGAAGCTGTCCACCAACCGGTTGATCGTTCCCAGAGCACTGGTCGTGTGCAGCGTGCCGAACACCAGGTGCCCCGTCTCGGCCGCCCGGATGGCCGCCGCCATGGTTTCCAGGTCGCGCAACTCGCCGACCATGATCACGTCCGGATCCGCACGAAGCACGCGTCGCAGGGCTTCCGAGAAGCTCGGCACATCGACCCCCACCTCGCGCTGGTTCACCATCGACCGCTTGTGCGGATGGTAATACTCGATCGGATCCTCGACCGTCACAATGTGACGCTCCAGCGTCTCGTTGATGTAGTTGATCATCGTCGCCAGGGTGGTCGTCTTGCCCGACCCTGTCGGCCCCGTCACCAGGAAGATGCCCCTGGGCCGGTTCAGCAGCGTCTTGACCACCGGCGGCAGACCCAGTTCCTCGAACGTCATCAGTTTCGTCGGAATCAGACGCAAGGTGATGCTCACGTTGCCGCGCTGTTTGAAGATGGCCACGCGGAAGCGGCCCTTGTCGCCGAAACTGAAGCCGAAGTCGGCCGATCCTTCCTCCTCTACCTCCTGCTGGTACCGCTGCGGGGTGATCGCCTTCATCAGTGCCATGGTGTCGTCGCTGTCAAGAACCTTCGTGTCCAAGGGACGCAGCCGCCCATGGAGCCGCAGTGTCGGCTGCTTGCCCACGTGAAGGTGCAAGTCCGAAGCGTTATTGCTGATCACAACCTGCAACAGCTTTTCAATCTGTAACGTCGAAGTCGCCATAACCCACTCCTACCGGATTCCACACCTCAGACAGACCGGCCTGCGACCGTACAAATTATAGAATTGCAGCCGAGTGCCGGACAACCATTCCCGACGTTTTTAGGGTCGCCCGCGGCCATTGCAGGGTAAAATGGCCCTGGGTTAGACCTGATCAGAAGACACCGACCACCATCACTGCGGATTTTTGCGCACCCCGGCATCCCCATCCGAGTCGCGCTCCGCACCGCGAATCAGCCTCCGGTGGCAGTCAGAGCTATGTTGACCTCGCGGGTAGCCGTGGCCAGAACGTCGTCGAGGCTGGTCACGCCCTGCATCGCCTTGGCCAGACCGTCATCCAGCAGGGTATGCATGCCGAAGGCAATGGCGGCCTTGCGAAGCTCGTTGAGCGGGGCCTGCTGGAAGGCCATTTCCCGCAGTTCGTTGTTCATCACCATGATCTCGAAGATGCCGCACCGGCCGTGATAGCCCGTACCGTTACACCGTTCACAGCCCACTGGCCGCATGAAGTTGGCCTTGGAGATCTGGTCGGCGGTCAACCCGAGGGCCTGAAGGAGCCCCGTATCCACGTCCTCGTCGGGAACCTTGCACTCGTTGCACAACAAACGTACAAGGCGCTGGGCCATGACGGCCTGGATACTTGACGAGACCAGGAACGGCTTGACACCCATATCGATCAAACGGGTCAGCGCGGAGGGGGCGTCGTTGGTGTGAAGCGTACTGAATACCAAGTGTCCAGTCAGTGCAGCCTGCACAGCGATCTCGGCCGTCTCAAGATCGCGAATTTCACCCACAAGAATAATGTTCGGCGCTTGACGCAGCATCGCGCGAAGAATCGCCGCGAATGTCAATCCGATGCTCTCGCGAACCTGGCACTGGTTGATGCCGCTCAGGTTATATTCCACCGGATCCTCGGCCGTGATGATCTTCCGGTCAGGCCGGTTCAGCTCGTCCAAGGCCGAGTATAGCGTTGTCGTCTTGCCGGAACCCGTAGGTCCGGTAACCAGAAAGATACCGTTCGGCCGCCGTATGATCTTGAGGAATTTTTCATAGTCGGAGGTCGAGAAGCCCAGCGCCCCCAGGCCGACTTTTACCGATTCCTTCCGCAAGATGCGGAGCACCATGCTTTCGCCGTGGTAGGCCGGAAGGCTGCTGACGCGGAAGTCCAGGTCCTGCCCCTCGAGTTTCATCCGGATACGGCCGTCCTGGGGCAACCGTTTTTCCTCGATCGCCATGCCCGACATGATTTTGATGCGGCTCAACACCGCCCCCTGCAACCGCTTGGGCACGGGATCCCGGTCCATACACTTGCCGTCGATACGGTAGCGAATGCGAACGCGGTTCGCCATCGGCTCGATGTGGATGTCGCTGGCCCGCATCCGCACCGCCTCGGTAATAATCAGAGTCACCAAGCGGATGATCGGGGCGTCGTCGGCCTCGCTGCCCCCTTTTTCGCCTTCGCCCCGGGGGCCGCCCTCCATGTACGTCTCCGTGAACTCCTGCATCATCGAGTCCACGTCGTTGGTCTCCACCTGGCCGGTGTAACTGTTGATGACCGCCTGCACCTTCTCCTTCGGCGCCAAGGCGGTCTCGATATCCATGTTCAGCCGGAAACGCAGGGCATCGATCGTGTCCAGGTCCAACGGGTCGGTAATGGCCACCTTGAGCCGGTTCTTGTCCCGGGCCAGCGGCAGCACCGTGTACTCCCGGATAATGTTCTCGGGTATCAGGTCGAACACGTCGTGGCCGATGCTCACCACGTCCAGGTCCACGTACTCCATGTCGAACTGAAGGGCTAGGGCCTTGACCACGTCCTCGCTCTTGACCAGGCCCATCTCGATCAGGATCTCGCCGATCCGATGTCCCGACTCCATCTGCTTTTCGAGGGCTTTGTGGATCTGATCGTCGCTGACCAGTCCCCACTCTTTCAGGATCTCGCCCAACCGCTTGCGACTTCTCGCCATCGCTCATCCCTTCCGCAAGATCACATCACCCGGCCTGTCGGCCTCGATTCGCCCTGCCGTCGTCCGACACCTCACGGCCGTGCCGCCGGACCCACCTGTGCCGCTCGCCTTCTTGGTCGCCAGGCGAATGTTCGGGCGCCGGCTGCCGCGAAAAGAAAAAACCGGTGCCCCTGCGGGTGCCCCGGTGTCACTGCCAGCCTATCGTTGCCTCGTGTCTCGAACGTACACCGTACGAGCCTCCATCCGACGCGGCACCCTCTGCGCATCCCGCGCCGCTGTTGCGGCTCTACGGGCCACCCACCATGCCCCTTTCTTCCCCATCGGACTGCATGCAAAGACTCTATCCGGAACATCTTACCCCGCGGCCGCTCGGCCCGTCAAGGACAATCAAGAGAAGCGAGAAAACCGCGAACGATTTGACTTCGGCCATATTTCGTGGTATGTTCATGCAAGAGGGAGTTATCAGTAGATTGCGGGGCCGTTGTGGCGCAGGTGCGTCGCAGATGGTTCTTTTTGTTTGCGGCCTCTGGATTCGGCCGTTGATGTTTGCAGAGTGCGCCGGAGGGCGTTTGTCGGTCAAGCGGGCCACGACCCTGTTGCGGGGTTGCGGCCCGCTTTTTCTTCGCGCGTAGGATTGCATCGGTCATTTAGCTGGGTGTCGTATTCTGGGCTTCGAACGGTGGTGAGCAGACTTTTCTTGCGAAAGGGGTTTGACTTATGATCGGAAGCAGAATGTGGGTAGTGTGTCTGGTGGCGGTTATGGCCGCCTCAACATCGGCGAGTGCGGACACCCTATGGGGCACATCGCACGCCTCCTCCGGCTTCTGGCAGGGAGGCTCCATCTGGACGTACGATACCGTGTCGAAAACCCTCACCGTGAAGGCCACGTACACAACGGCTACGCTAATAGCCTTTGGCGACATCGCGGTCAGCCCTGGCGGCGACGTGTATGTGACCTACTATGGCCAGGACGGCTTTGACAAGCTGGCCAAAGTCAACACCACGACGTGGGCCTTCGACTGGGTGCAGGATCTGGGCGGCTCGGCGGACCAGATCAACGCTTTGGAGTTCATCGGCAACGATCTCTACGGCGTCACTGGCGGCGGCATCGACGCCCGCATCCGGAAATTCACTCTGACCGGTTCCGGAGCGACCGTGACGGACATCGGCAAGATCGGCAAGAACTCCGACGGCGACCTGACCCGGGATCCCCAGACGGGCACGGTGTATTACACGTCGTGGGAAAGCACCGCATCGCAACTGAACACCGTGGATCTGGCCGTCCCTTCGGAAACGATGGTTGGTTTCATCACGGGCGGCCAGAACGGCTGGGCCGGTCTGGTCTTCGGGACCGACGGCACGCTGTGGGCAGGCAACTACTACCAGAACATGCTCTATACAATCAACAAGTCGACGGCAGTTGCCACGTTCTACGACAACCTCAGCGGCGTGGGCACCGTCACCGGCCTGAGCATCCCGGAACCGGCAACCATGAGCTTGCTGGGTCTGGGCCTCGCGGCCCTGGCGGCTCGCCGCCGCAGGTAGCCGTTTGCGGGCGGCAGGCGGGGTCGGGCCAGCGACACACACAGTGGGCCCAATGAAGGGGCTGTCGAGTCCGTTGGCCCGACCTACAAACTGATGATTTGCATCGCAGATCCGGAAGGGATCCCATTCTGAGGGGTCCCTTCCTGTCCGTTTGCCGTGCGACTGCCCCTCAGCAATGCTCGTGGACTGCGTTGAGCAGCCCCCCTACGGTTGCCGCCACCGCTGCCGTG
Source organism: uncultured Anaerolineaceae bacterium (assembly GCA_964500225.1). Taxonomy (GTDB): domain Bacteria; phylum Planctomycetota; class Phycisphaerae; order FEN-1346; family JAACEH01; genus JAAYDY01. The sequence continues at coordinate 9,400 of CAZCOA010000047.1, forward strand.
CGGTTGGCGCGCGAGTTTGGGGGCGACGGTCAGCGCATCTGGCGGGCGAGGCGGCAGAGGATCTCGGCGCCGCGAAGCAGTTGATCGCGGCCCACGGTGTAGCAAAGGCGGAAATGGGTGGCCCGTTCGCTGAATACGTTGCCGGGGATAATCAGCACCTCGTTTTTGATCGCCTCGGCAACGAACTCTTCGGCGCGGCCGCCGGGGGCCTTTGGGAACATGTAGAATGCGCCGCTCGGGCGGACGATCTCGAAGTCGTCTTTCAGGGCGTCGTACATCAGGTCGCGCCGCTCGGCGAAGCCGGCCACTTGCTCTTCCATGCTCAAGTCCATCGCCGCCAGGCCGCCGGCCTGGACCATACTCGGCGCGCAGACAAAGGTGTACTGCTGGAGCATGGTCATGGCTTGGATGACCTCGGCGGGGCCGGTGACATAGCCGAGGCGCCAGCCGGTCATGCCGTAGGTCTTGCTGAAGCCCTTGAGCAGGATCACCTTGTCGTAGCGGCCGCAGGCCGAGGCGTGCGGACCGTCGTAGCAGAAGGCGTCGTAGATTTCGTCGCTGAGGATCAGCAGGTCGTGCTGGGCGGCCAGGGCCAGAACGTCGTCGATCTCCTGCCGGGTCATGACGGCGCCGCTGGGGTTGCAGGGGCTGTTGAGTATCAGGAGCCGCGTACGGTCGGTGATGTGCGGGCGAATGCGGTCGGCCGTCAGGTGAAAGTCCGGGTAGGTGTCGATGAAGACGGGCTTGCCGCCAATGACGCGGGTCAGGTGCTTGTACATGACGAAGTAGGGATCGGCGATGAGGACCTCGTCGCCGGGGTTGACGGTGGCCATGAGGGCCAGGAAGAGTCCGCCGCTGACGCCGCTGGTGATGAGGACGGGCGGATCGACGAGGCCGAACTTGGCCTTCAGGTCGTCGGCGACGCGGCGGCAGAGTTCGGCAGTACCTTGGGTCTGGGTGTACTTGTTGCGGCCCTCGCGGATAGCACGAATGGCGGCATCCTTGGCGACGTCGGGGACGTCGAAGTCGGGCTGGCCGATCGACAGGTTAATGGGGTTCTTGATCCTGGCGGCCAGGTCGAAGACCTTGCGGATGCCGGAGGCGTCAATGAGTTTCATGCGATCGGCAAGCATCTCGGTTCTCCTTGCGCGGTCCCTGGCGCAACAGGCGCCGCGGAGGCCGCAAAGAAAAAACGCGCCGCCGAAATGGGCGGCGCGGCTTGAGTGTGCAACAGGCGCCCACGGCCGGCGGGTGTGAGGACGCCGGCGGTCGTCGGCTACTTCTTGCCGGCATCGCCGGCGGCCTTGGCGGCGGGCTTGGCGGCAGCACTTTCGGCCGGCGCGGCAGCGGCAGCGCCTTCGGCGGCCTCGGCGCCCTCAGCCGCTTTCTCGGCCTTCTCTTTCTTGACCGCGACTTTGCGGTTGGCGACTTTCGGCAGCCCGAAAACCGACATGTTGTCATTCCACTTCTCGGTGTCCTTGAGCACGGCCAGCCGCTCGTCACGGCTCAGCACGTTGCGGTGGCGGGCCAGCGCGTTTCGCGGTTTGAGTCCTCTGTCCATCGACATCGTAGTTCGACCTCCTGTGCGTTATGGTGAGCCAGCCCTGAGCGCTGCTACGACTTTTTGGCGATGTAGGCGCTGCTGAACTCGTTCGACCGATTGAATCGCCGGGCGTACTCGGCGCCCAGCCCCCTGATGCGATCGCGAAGCTCGATCGCCTTCTCGTGCGTTTCCGACGGAAACGTCTGCCGCGAGTACAGATAGTAGTTGCGTCCTCGCTGCTCGACATCCGTCGCGATGCCCTGCTCAGCCAGGAACGCCCGCGACTGCGTCAACGATTCCTGCGTGTCGCGATGTTCGACCGGCAGACTCATGATCCGGACGCGGAAGTCGCCACTCAGGGCCGGATCGACCAATCCGTCCGGACCGCTTGGAGCCGGGGCCACAGGTTCCGCCGCAACAGTCGCCACGGGCTGATTGACGTGGGCAAACGGCTCGCGTTCAGCCAGCGTCGCGGCACCTGAGTTGCTAAGCACCTGCGGCTGCGGCGGCTGGGCCATGATCTCCCCGAGCGTCGGCCGATTCTGGTCGAGCCGCCGGAGTCGGGTCATGCCGATCGTGTAGCCGGCGTATCCGGCCACGGCCAAGGCCATGAGGGCCAGCAGGGATCCGACAAACACCTGCATGGCTGTCAGCCGGATGACATAACGATCGCCGGCCGCCGGTGCAACCGGCCCGGTCGTCGGCATTGTACGTTCTGCCGGCACCGCGGGCTGTTGCGGCTGTCCCCCGGCCGCCACGGCGTTCTGCCGGTGGTGGACGCCGCGGAACCTGCTATAGACCTCAAAAAGCGTCTGCGGTTGCTTGCGAGCCATGGCAGTCCCCCGGCAAGCCGATTCGTATGGGCCGTCACACAGGCCGGCGCAGTGAGGTATGATAGCCCTCGAGGCCCGGATCGTCAAATGAATAACGCGAGACCGTGGGTCGTCCATTGAGGTGAATTGGCATCAGGAACCCGGGTTGGGAGATGGGGCCACAAAAATACATACACGAGTCGCACAAAATACACCACCCGGACGACTGGGCGAACACGGGTTAGAAAAACGGTGGGGTTATGCCGGAATTTGCTTTACCATTGGGTGGAATTAAGGCACAATTGCAAAGCCGGTAGGCGCAGGCGGTCGCAGTGTAGCCTGTGACAATCCAAATGGGGCTGAGGGCGCCAGTTCGGGCCCGGCATTCTAGGAAACGACCCATGGCCAAGACCCCAATGGCAGCGACGTATGAGGCGATTGGCACTCACGGTGCGGCGGTTGACCCGGATGTGGCGTTGATGCTGGCGCTGAGCCGGGGTGACGATTCGGCCTTCGAAGAGTTGGTCGCCCGTCACCAGTCGCGGATCGTGGCCCTGATCCACCGCTTCGTGGGCGACGAGGCCGAGGCCGAGGATCTGGCCCAGGAAGTGTTCCTGCGTGTGTACCGGACGCGTGATCGCTACCAGCCGAAGGCGCGTTTCTCGACGTGGATCTACCGCATTGCGGCCAACGTGAGCCTGAACGCCCTTCGCAGCCGTGGGCGGCGGCGTAACATTAGTGTCCCGTTGAGCTACGAGGCCACCGAGACGCAGGAAGGGCAGACGTCGGCGCACGTGGAGGACACGCACGCCGACCGGCCCGGAGCTCGCATGGAACAAGAAGAGCTTCGCGCGCAGGTCCGCGAGGCCATCGATCAGTTGCCTGAGAATCAGAAGGTCGCGGTCATCCTGAACAAGTACGAGAACCTGAGCTACGACGAGATCGGCGCCATCATGGGATGCTCAGTCATGGCCGTCAAAAGCCTGCTGGCCCGTGCCCGGACGAATCTTCGCGAGCGGTTGGCCCACTACATGTCCACCGGGCGGGTGCGGCAGTCGCTGACGTAACAGATGTTGTGGTCATCCCATGTCGATCGATCTCGGCGGCTTCGCCTTCAGAGGCCGCCGTTTGTCTGTATGGAGTCGCTGAAGGACGGCGCGGACCCCGGTGCTTCGGGCGGCTGTCGAGCCGCCCCCTGGGGCATGTCGGGCCGTGCCGGACAAGCCGGAAGAAAGGCCGCCCCCTGTCGGCCGCCGTGGTGTTCAATGGTCGGGGGCGGGATTTTGTGTCATATCGCGCTGCAGCCGGCCGAAACAGAAGAGTAACGATGGAACCGAACCAGCCTGTGTGTCGCCGTGTCCGCGAGAACCTGTCGGCGTATCTCGACGGGGAACTCCAGGGGGCTGCGCGCCGGTTGATCGAGGAACACCTGGCCGAGTGCGCCGAGTGCCGCACGCAGTTGGACGAGTTGAAGGAGACCTGGCGTCTGCTGGACGAGTTGGAGGAGCCGATCGTCCACAACGATTTCCGTCAGGAGGTACTGGCCCGCGCGCGTGCCGAGGCTCAGGCAGAGCAGGTCGCGAGAGAAGGCAACCGCCGGTCGTTGGTGGCGGGTCTGGCGGCGTCGGCGGCGGCAGCGGTTTTCCTGTTCGGCCTGTACGCGTCGAGTCGTCCGCTGAGTGATCCTCCGACGCCGCGGCAGCGTGAGGCGATTACGTACCTGGATCTGCTGGACAACGTGGATGCCCTGCTCTGCCTGGACCAGGCCCGGGAGCTTCAGGCGCTGGGCCAGAGTATGGAGGCGTCCCCCGTCGCGCCGACGTCTGAGAAGTCGAACGGGTCCAAGGGAGGGTCCGGTGTCTGATCGGCGACGCACCATCCTCGCCATGACGTTCCGCCTGGCCGTGGCGGCCGTGGGCATCGCGGGCCTCGTGCTTCTGCTGTTGCCGGGGATAGCTCGGGGTCTGGGACTGGAGCCCGATTTGGCCCCGTGGGCCTTGACCCGGCGGGACGACTCGACCGGCAACGACGAGCGGTTGCTTAGCGTCGCGGGGTTGCGCGTCGCACCGGATCAACTGAAGGCCAATCGCCGCGCGTGGGCCGCCATGAGCGACAGCGAGCGGGCCGCCTATGTGGCGCGGCTGGACCGCTTGGCCCAGCTCGACGCCGAACAGCGGCAGAAGCTCGTAAACAACTACACACAGTGGCGTGAGCTTCCGCTGCAGGATCGCGAGCGGCTGATCCGCCTCGCCTCCGCACTGGCCCGATTCGAGGCCTCGCTGGGGCGTCAGGATCAGGCGGTTCTCGATGGCCTGGCCGGCAAGGATCGGGCCCGTCACCTCATCCGGCTCTGGCAGGCGCGGCAACAATCCAACTGACACGGTGTAGCGGCGCGTTGGGCAAGGGGTTGCATACCTGCGGGGCGGCACCCGACGCCATGCAGCCAACCGGCACGCCGTTGACGCATCCTGCATGCGTCATAGCCACGCCAGCGCGGCCCTGCCACCCTACCCCCGACTGCCGGCTTCGATTCCGACGGTCCACTATGCCCGGGGAGCGTGGACGATCATGACGTCGCCGAGCCGCACACCGAATTCGCGGGCCACACAGTGGCACTTGGCCTTGAGAATGAAATAGAAGTTCTCGGGACGTCCGATCAGGGTTTCGACGTTGGCCTGCCCCTTGGAGATGATGAGGTCGGCCGTGGCAAAGGCCTCTTTCAGGTCGTCGCCGGCCTCGGTCCATTCGACGCCGACGGCGTTGCTGCCGGTGGTGATGACGCGGCAGATGTCCGTCAGGCCGATCTGCCGGGCGTCGTCCATGGTTACATCGTTGATGATCGGCCCTCCGCGGACACAGGCCGTCACGTGGTGCGCGGAGAGTTCCTCGATGAGGAGCTTGTCGAAGACGGCCTCGCCGGCGTTGTCGAGCATGTAGAGAATGCGCTTGGGCCCGGCGGCGAGCTCGGCTTCCAGGTCGGCGCTGTCGTCGCGGGCGAATCCCGCCTTCAGAACGCGTTCGATCTCGCGGTCGATGTCGAAGGCGACGCCGATGCCCAGGTCGATGACGTTGCCGGCAACGGCCAGTTGCAGGGCGCGGTGCAGTCGGTTGGGCGCGGCGTCAAGCAGCGACTTCAGGTGCTCGTAGCGGTCGAGCACGAATTGGTTGTGTCGTCGCTTGTCGGCGGCGTAGGGGTCGGCGGCGCCGGTCAGTTCGGCCACCACCTGGTACGCCGGACGGCTCAGAGCGGCCGGGGTGCGGTTGATGTCGAGCGTGGCGAGCCGGCGGTTGACCTCGTTCATCACGGCCAGTTGGACGGCGGGATCGTCGGTGACGCGGCGCACAGTCTCGAGGGCTTGACGCAGGGCACAGGGAATGCAGTCGAGAAACGCCTTCATTACAGCTCGGTCCTTGTGTGTGCGAGTCATTCGGTGCCGGCGATCTGGACATCGCGCAGGCGAAGGGTCGGCATACGGTTGCCGGGCTCATCGCGATAATCGCTGCTGACGGCGTCGATGGCGCTGAGCAAATCGATCATATTGCCGGCGAGCATGACATTCTCGACCGGGTGGACAATCTGTCCGCCGTCGATCAGGAGGCCGAAATCGACGCTGCTGGAGAGGTCGCCGCTGGCGGGATTGGGCGAGAAATGGCCTATGGGCAGATAGAGGCCGCGTTTGGTCTCGGCGATGATGTCGGCGGCGGTCTTGTCGCCGAGGGCGATGGTCATGTTGGTCGGCTGGATGCCGCCGGTGCGGACACCGTGACCGGTGTTGGGCTCGCGGGCCTTGGCGGCGGTGTACGAGTTGTGGAGCTGGGCGGCGAACGTGCCGCGATCGATGATCGTGACACGGCGTCGGGGGGCGCCCTCACCGTCGCAGGCGCCACTGTAAAGCCCGTGGGGTACGAGACCGTCGTCGCCAAGGGTGAGGCAGTCCGAGGCGATTTTCTGACCCATGCGTCCGCAGAGAAACGAACGCCCCCGCTGGAGACTTTCGGCATTGGCAGCGCCGACGACGCCGTCGAGGAAATCGTGAGCCGCCAGGGGCCCGAGGATCACGGTCATTCGCCCGGAGGCGATTCGTCGGGCGCCGAGCATGCGGCGAGCGCCTTCGACGGCGGCGCGGGCAATCTCGTCGATGCGGCAGTCGGCGGCCATGCGGCCGGAGTCGAAATCGTAGTAGTAGCCCTTGTCGGCGGCCGCCTCGCCGCGGACGATCAGGGCCTCGATGTCGCCGTCGAGTTCCGTGCGCCGGCGCGACAGACGAATCCCCGTGCTCGATACCAGCACGCTGTCACTGGCCGATAGGCTGACGTGCCCGCTCAGGTTGACGTCGGGCTCGATCTGGCGGGCAAGGCGAATGTTGGCCACCGCCAGGGCCACCACGTCGGCCACGGTCATAGCCTCAATTTGCGGATCGTAGAGGCCGTCCACCTCGTTCACCGGCTCGGGACCAGGCAGGGCCACGAAATCGGGGTCGCTCGTGCCTTCGCGTGCCATGCCGACGGCCTGCCGCGCGGCGGCCAGGAGCCGATCCGCCTCGTGCCCGCCGCAGGTGGCGTAGCCCATGGCGCCACCGACGAAGACGCGAACACTGGCCGACTGGCTGCGGCCGCTGTCGGCTTCCTTGATGGCGGTTTTTTCGAGCGTGACGCCGATGTGGCGGCCCGAGCCGACACTGACATCGCACCACTCGGCCCCGAGCGTCATCGCCAGGTTCAGCGCCTTTTCGGCGAGTTGATAGTACCGATCGGTTTCGGCCATGTATGACTCCACGTGGCTGCAAGCAGACCCTCTGCTATCCCGCAGACAGTCTGCCCGACGCTTACGTTTCGTGCCCGCCGACAACGATGTCGCGGACACGGACATGGGGCCCGCCGGCGTCGGTGGGAGCCCCCTGCCCGTCCTTGCCGCACGTGCCGGGCATATTCATCTCGAAATCGTCGCCCACGGCGTCGATATTGCGCAACGTGTCCAGCGTGAGGCTGCTGATGCTGACATCGCGCAGGGGCTCGCCGATGCAGCCATGCTCGATCATATTCGCGCGGCCGGCGTGGCAGATGAACTGCCCTTTCTGGACGAAGACATAGCCCCAATGACCGTCCTGGAGGTAGATGCCGCGCTCGATGCCGCGGATCATCTCCTCAAACGGCATACAGCCGCGCTCCATGAACGTGTTGCTCATGCGGACGATGGGTTTGGAATCGTAGCCGTCGGCCCGCGCGCAACCGTTGGGCGCAACGCCGAACTTGGCGGCCGTTTCGAGGCTATGTAGCAGGGAGACGAGGCGGCCCCGCTCGATGATGACGCGGCGGCTGCCGGGCGTGCCCTCGCTGTCGTAGCGGAAGCTGCCGTAGGCGCCGGGGATCGTGGAATCGTCCACGATAGTGACGGCCTCGGAGGCGAGTTGCTGGCCCATGCGGCCCTCGAGCAGGCTCTGGCCGGCCCAGACGGCGTCGGCCTCGGCGTTGTGACCGAGCGCCTCGTGAACCAGCAGCCCGGTGATGGACGGATGGAAGATCACGGTGAAGTTGCCGGCCGGGCACTTGCGAGCCGACAAGAGGTCCACGGCCTTGCGGGCCGCGCGGACGCTCAGTTCGTCGGCCGAGGTGTCCAGCAGCAGTTCCGGGCCTCCGACAATCGCGCGGTGCTCGACGGCCCGCTGCAACTGGTTGCCGTCGCTGACGACCATCTGAGCTGTCAGAACGCTGCGGCACGTTTCAGTGCGGATGCGTGTGCCGAGGGTGTTGGCCAAGGTCTCGACCTGCCGGCCGTCGCTGTAGGAGACGATGGAGTTAACGATCTTGCCCTCGGCGGCGCTGCGGCCGGCGGCCTCGAACTCGATCACGCGGCGGACCTTTTCGGCTGCGGGCATCTCCTCGGGCATCATGCGGCCCACGGAGCGGACAGAATCGACGTAGGGCTGCGGCGTGGTGATTTCGACGCGCTCTTCAACGAACCGGGCGCTGGCGCGGGCCAGCGACAGGGCCTCGTCCAGGCACGCCTCGGCGGCGGCGCGGCTGACAGTGTCGGTCGAGGCAAAGCCCCAGCAGTGGTCCACCAGGACGCGGACGCACATGCCGAAACCGGCGGAGCTGAAGAGTTTGTTGGCCCGCGTGTCCTGCACCAGGATACTGTCGGCCACGGTCTCGACGGCCCGGGCGTCGGCGAAGCTGGCGCCGCGGCGCTTCGCCTCGTCGCACACCTGCTGAACGATTGTTTCGGCGGCCTGCGTCATCCGGCTACTCCAGGGAGAACAGGGCCTCGATGAAGGCCTCGCTGTCGAAGGGGGCCACGTCTTCGGGCTTCTCGCCCGTGCCGATGAACTTCACGGGGACGTTGATCTGTTTCTTGATGGCGACGACGATGCCGCCCTTGGCGGTGCCGTCGAGCTTGGCCAGGAACAGCCCCGTCAGCGGCACGGCCTCGCCGAACGTTCTGGCCTGGTTGATGGCATTCTGCCCGGTGGTGGCATCGAGCACCAGGAGCACCTCGTGCGGCGCGTCGGGAATCTTCTTTTGGATGACGCGGACGATCTTGTTGAGCTCGCGCATGAGGTTGGTCTGCGTGTGAAGCCGCCCTGCCGTATCGACGATAAGGTAATCGACGTTTCGAGCCAGGGCGGCGTCCACGGCATCGTAGGCCACGGCGGCCGGGTCGCCGCCGGGTTGGTGGCGGACGATCTCGACGCCGACGCGCTGGCTCCAGATGGCCAACTGGTCGGTCGCGGCGGCGCGGAACGTGTCGCAGGCGGCCAGCAGGACGCTCTTGCCCTGCTCGGTCAAATACCGTGCGAGCTTGGCGATGCTGGTGGTCTTGCCGACGCCGTTGACGCCGCAGACAAGGATGACGGTCGGGCCGCTCGGGGCGGCGTTCAGGGCCCGTTGCTCGCCGCCGAGGGATTCCCGCAGGTCACGCTTCAGGAAGTCGAGTATCTCGTCCTGGTTCTCGATCACCTTGTCGCGGTACTTCTCACGCAGGTCGGTCAGCAAGTGCTGCGTGGTCTGTACGCCGACGTCGGCCAGGATGAGCATCTCTTCGAGCTGATCGAGGAAATCGTCGTCGATCTTGCGGCCGATGGTGATGAGTTGCCGCAACGAGCGGCCGAGGCTGGCGCGCGTCTTGGTCAGGCCGCTCTTGAGCTTGCTGAACAGTTTGCCGAGAACCATTCCCCTGCTCCTGGTCAACGGATCGACTAGATGTCCGCCGCCGCGTCGTGCTCGGCGACAGAGTCCTGTGCCTGCGGTTGCCGGTCTGCGCGGTCCTTATCGTGGCCGTCGGCCAGGTCGGGCAAGGCCTCGCGCATCACATGGTCGAGGATGCCGTTGACGAACGCGCCGCTCTCGGCGGCGCCGAACCGCTTGGCCAGTTCGATGGCCTGGTCGATGGCGACACGGGCGGGGATGTCGCTGCGGCCGAGCATTTCGTAGATGGCGAGCCGCAGGACATTGCGGTCCACGGCCGCCATGCGGTTCATGTCCCAATGAGCTGCGGCCCGACGGATCCAGGCATCGGCCTTCTCGCGGAACTGCCACGTGCCGAACGTCAGTTCGCGGGCGAAGAAATAGACCTCGGGATCCTGAGTGCTCTCGCTGAGGAAATCGTCGGCCTGATCGGAAAACTCCTCGCCACGCAAGTCCCACTGATAGAGCGTTTGGATAGCGAGGACCCGTCCCTGTTCGCGTTTGGACATCGTAGGCACTTTCGTATAGACCAGCGGGCCGGTCTCGCGCGCGTCGGCACCGGCCCGACTCTGCACGTCCTGGGTGTTCGACCCCTGCGACTACAACTGGGCCAGCAGGTTCGCCATTTCGATGGCGCTGAGGGCGGCGTCGCTGCCCTTATTGCCGGCCTTGGTTCCCGCCCGCTCGATGGCCTGCTCGATGGTGTCGGTCGTGAGCACGCCGAAGATCGTCGGGACGCCGGTGGCGAGGCCGACTTGGGCGACGCCCTTGGAGACCTCGGCGGCGATGTAATCGAAGTGCGGCGTGCCGCCGCGAATGACGGCTCCGAGACAGATCACGGCGGCGTACTTGCCGCTGGCGGCCATCTTCTGGGCCACCAGGGGAATCTCGAAACTGCCGGGCGTCCAGGCCACGTCAATGGCGGCCTCGGCCGCACCGTGGCGGACAAGCGTATCGACCGCCCCGGCCAGGAGCTTCGAGCTGATGAACTCGTTGAATCGCGAGACCACGATCCCGAACTTCTGGCCCTTATGGGCAACCAGATCGCCCTGATGCATGGTGGCCATGATCACTCCTCCGAGAAAGCCGGGCCGCCGGCGTGCGGCCAGAACAACAGTATAGCCGAACCGCCCCGGCGTTCAAGGGTTTTGCG
>CAZCOA010000048.1:0-19521 GCA_964500225.1 uncultured Anaerolineaceae bacterium
GGGGGGGGGAGGCGGGGGGCTCGGGGGCGGCGATGGGTGACGCGCCAGCGGGTGCGGGGGGCGGGGCGGCCGCCGAGGGCCTCGTAGCTCAGGCCGAGGGCCAGACGTCCGTCGCGGGTTAGCCGCGACCAGAGCGGCGGGCGACGGATCCAGACCGGGGCGGTCGGAGTGACCAGGAGGGCCTGCTCGGGTGGCGAGCGGTCCAGGAGCGGTTCGGCGAGCAGGGTGCGTCCGTCGCCGTCGAAGTCGATGGTGAGCCACAGGCCCTCGGCCGCTTTGGCGTCGAGCAGGATGTAGAGACGGTTGTCGGCTTCGCGGAACTCCAGTTGCACGCCTCCCAGGTCCAAGGACCGTTGGCTGTCGGTTGCCTTGTCATCGGCTTGCTTATCCTTTTTGTTCTGATCCGGCGCGGGGCGTCTCTTCGCGTCGTCCTTGTCTTTCTTGTCAATTTCTTCGGCTGCCTTGTCTTCATTGGTCGTGGCGTTGCGGCTCTGGCCGGGTTCCTGTTCGGCGTTGTCGGGGCGGGCCTGCTCCGCGGCCGGCGGGTTGTGGCTGCCGTCGGCACGGTCTGGCTGTGGGGCGTCGGTGCGGGCCGGGTAGACGATCCGCGTTCGGGAGCCGCCGAGGCGGACAACGGCGACGGGCGGCCGGTCGGGTCGGTCGGCGCGGGACCATTGGGCCAGGGCGACCAGTTGCCGGATGGTGGGATCGGGCGAGTCGGCCAGTTGTGCGCGCAGGGCGATGGCCTCGGCGGGTTCGATGCCGTGGGAGGTTTCGCGGTGCCGAAGCCACTGGTGCGTTAGGCTGTCGCAGTCGAGGACGGCGGGAGCCTGTTCCTGGATTTCCTTGCGGATGAGGTCGTAAGCGCCGGGGGGCAGTGCGGGAAGACCGCCGAGTTCGCGGCAGGCGGCCAGGTCGAGCATCCAGACCAGCTCGTGCAATCGTCGCGGAGGCCAATCGCGGCTCAGGGCAGCACACAATCGCGAGGCGGTCTGGGCCGACGGCAGGTTTCCGGCGACGGCGGCGCGGCGAGCGACGGCGCTGAGGGCGATCTGACCGATGTGCAGAGTCGGCCCGTGCCGGTCCACGAACTCGGTCGCGCGGGACAGGGCCGCGTCCAGGCGGCCCTGGTCGAGGTCGGCGCGGAAGAGCGGGTAGAACTCCCGGGCGGCGCGTTGCCATTCGGTGCGTGTCTTGAGTGCGACGGCGGCGACGGCTCCGATGTCGCGACGGCATGCGGCGTCGGCGTCGTCGAGGTCGGCGGCCAGGGCCAGGACGGTGTCGTCGCCGAGTTCGGCGCCGACACGGCGGTAGCCCAGGGCCTCGGCTATCGGCAGCGGGCGTTCGAAGACGAGTTGGGCGGCCATGTGGGCCCGTGCGGCGTGAAGTGTGCCGAACGTTTCACTGGGCGAGAGCGTGTTGACGGTGATGGGAAAATCGCCGTCGATATCGGGCAAACGGTCGCCAGTGCGGTTCAGCGGGTCGGCCTGCCAGAGTCGGCAGGAGGCGTCTTTGGCGGCATCGGCCACGGCATCGCCGACCCAGGCGTCCTCGGCGTCGAAGCCGGCGGGCGCCGGAGCAAGCACGGCGGCGGGCTGCCATTGGCGAATGACCTGGCGGACGAGATCGGTCAGGGGCGCAGGGTCGGTCGGGTTGAACGTCGCGGCGGGCAGGGGCGACTCGGCGGCGACGAAGGCGGGCGGCCCCTCAATGCGCGAGGAGACGGCCGCCGGCAGGACGACGGCCTCGGCGGCGGCGAGCGTCCAGGCGGCGTCGCGGAGGCGTCGTTCGTGGACGATGAGCGGCTCGGCGAGCGGCCTAGTGGCGGTCCACAGGAGCGATCGATAGCCTCGGTCGGCGGCGAGCATGCCAACCAGCGGCCAGTCGGCGATGGAGCCGTAGGGAGCCACGACGCACAGAGCGGCGCGTCGCGGGGCGTGGTGCGCGGGGGTCCATCGGCCGCCGCCGTCGGTGGTGCGGTAGATGCTGCCGAAGGGGCCTGCAACCACCCCGTTCCAGGCGTCTCGGAACCAAATGGCCCTGAGCGGTCCGGGCGGCAGGGGCCCGATGACGGACCACGTGAGTCCGGCGTTGCCGGTGAACTGGACTCCGCAGGGGCCCACGCCGACAAGCCAGCCTTCGCCGGGCTCGTGGAAGGCGAAGGCCCTGACGCCGGCACCGCCGGGCGTTCCGTCGAGGCCGACGTTGCGCCATGAGCGGCCGGCATCGACGGTTCGGACAAGCGATCCGGTCTCCAGGGCGACGATCCAGCTATGGTGGTCGAAGACGTGTGCGGCAGTGATGCGTCCGGGCGGCGTTTGGTCGTCGAGGCGGGTTAGCCGCAGGGCGTCGAGGTGCCAGGCGGCGCCGTCGGCGGTAATGGCCAAGGCTTTTTGGTCATCGGTCCATCGCAGGGTCAGGACTGGGGCTGAGACGGCACCCTGGACGGCCCGCCACGAATTGCCCATGTCGTTGGAGACGAGCAAGGCGGCAGGGTTTCGTGGGGAGGGTTCGCCCCATGCGGCGATGGTTTTGCCTTGCACGGCAAGCCCCCAGAACCGGGCTGCGGGAGGCGTTTCGATGGGTTGCCATGAGCGGCCGCCGTCGGATGTTTTCAGGATGGTGCCGACGGAGAGGTTGCCAAAACCGATATTCGATCCGCCGGCGACGAAGGCGAGGTTGCGGTCGATCATGGCGACGGCCATCAGCGGCAGGGGCGTTCCGCTGGAAAGGGTCTGCCAGGATCGGCCGGCGTCGTCGGTTCGCAGGACGAGGCCGGCTTCGCCGACGGCCAGGCCGGTGTTTTCGTCGGCGAAGGAGAAGGCGTTGACGGCGGCCTCGTCGGCCAGGGAGGGTGTCTGGGCTCGGATGGGTGTGTGCGTGGTCAGGGCAACGGCGGCGAGCACGGCGGCCGCGATGGGCCGAACGGCGCGGGCACGACGGCAAAGGAATCGGGCGACAATCTTCAGAAACGTCGGCATCGGAAGCTGTTCCTCGGTCCGACAAGGCCACGGAGGATTCTACCCGGCACAGGGCAATGGCGGCAAGGCAAACCTCGTGACGCGCAGAGGCGATGTTTTTGATTGACCGCGTGCGGGGGGCGTCCTATTCTGAATTTTCAGCTCTCCGATGGGTATGGATTAAGGCGAGGGTGTCGGCAGGAAGGTGGCGAAGACGGTGGTGAGTGTGCGCTACATGGTCGATGGAGCTTACGACCTCGAGGAGGTGGCTCGTCGGCTTGAGCCGCACGGGGTCGTGTACGAGCAGGAGCCTGGGCGGCTGCGTCTGGTGCCGGACGATCCGACGTACCCGGAGACGTTCCTGGGCAGCGATGGGGTGGTGGAACTGCGGCTGGATGTGTCGGCGGAGCAGCGTGTGGAGGAGTTTGTCGGCGACCTGTCGGCGTGGCTGGGGCTGGAACTGCGGCCGGTCGCGTCGCGATAGCGTATTCTGAGACGGGAGAGACGGCATTGGTGGAAGGCGGATTCGGTCGCGTGCGGCGGGACGATTCGGTGCTGCTGGTGGTGGACATCCAGGAGCGGCTGTTGCCGGCGGTGGCCGGGCACGAGGAGGTGGCCGCCGTAGCGGACCGATTGGTTCGGGCGGCAGGGTTGCTTGGTGTGCCGGTGCTGTGTACGGAGCAGTACCCGCGCGGGTTGGGGCCGACGGTGGATCCGCTGCGGACGAGCCTGGGGGCGGCGCCGATTCTGGAGAAAATGACGTTCAGTTGTTGTGGGGCCGAAGGGCTCATGGAGCGTCTGGCGTCGCTGGGCCGGCGTCAGGTGGTGCTGGCGGGGATCGAGACGCACGTGTGCGTGATGCAGACGGCATTGGACCTGCTGGCGTCGGGGTATCGTCCGTTTGTGGCGGCCGACGGCGTATCGAGCCGGTTCGAGGTCGATCGGCAGACGGCGCTGGATCGCCTTCGCCAGGCCGGGGCGGTGGTGACGACGAGCGAGTCGGTGATGTTCGAATGGCTCGAGACGGCAGCCGCGGCGGAGTTCAAGGCGGTGTCGCGCATCGTTCGCGAGCGATGAGGTCCGAGCGGCGGCTTCAGTGGGGAGGAACACCGGGCCATGGGCTTTCCAATACATCGATTGCGGCGGCTTCGCGATCACCCTGGACTGCGCGAGATGGTGGCCGAGACGCGGCTGTCGGTGCAGAACTTGGTGATGCCGCTGTTTGTTCGTGAGGGTCGCGGCGAGCGGCGGCCGATCGCGTCGATGCCGGGGCAGTGCCAGTGGTCGGTCGATACGCTGGTGGAACGGGCCCGCGAGGTGGCGGCGGCAGGCGTGCCGGCGGTGCTGCTGTTCGGCATTCCGTCGCACAAAGACGCATCGGCGACATCGGGCACGTCGGCCGACGGCATCATCCCTCGGGCGGTGCGAGCACTGAAGGAGGCGATGCCGTCCCTGGTGGTGGTGACAGATGTGTGTCTGTGCGAGTACACCGACCACGGGCATTGCGGGGTACTGGCGGACCGTGGAGGCGAGACGGTCGTGGACAACGACCGGACGTTGTCGGTTCTAGGCGCGATGGCGGTGGCGCACGCGCAGGCGGGGGCCGACATGGTGGCGCCGAGCGACATGATGGACGGGCGGGTGGCCGCCATACGTCGGGCACTGGACGCCGAGGGGCTGTCGCACGTGCCGATCATGTCCTATGCGGCGAAGTACGCATCGAGTTTCTATGGGCCGTTTCGTGATGCGGCGGAGAGCCCGCCGAAGTTCGGCGACCGTCGGGGGTACCAGATGGATGTGCGCAACGGGGACGAGGCATTGCGCGAGGTGGCCCTGGATGTAGAGGAGGGGGCCGATATCGTGATGGTGAAGCCGGCCGGCAGCTACCTGGACATTCTGTGGCGGGTGAAACAGGCGTTTCGGATGCCTGTGGCGGCGTACCAGGTGAGCGGCGAGTATGCGATGATCAAGGCGGCGTCGGCGCAGGGGTGGCTGAACGAGGATCAGGCGATGATCGAGTCGTTAACGGCGATCCGTCGTGCCGGAGCGGATCTGATCGTAACGTACTATGCAGACCAAGTTGCAGATATCATCGAGAGTTAGGCAGAATTTGCCGAAAGTGGCCCCAGACCTCATTGACTTGTGCGCAGGGTTGTTGTATCCTAGCGTTCGCTGTCTGCGACGGCACAGTAGTCTTCCCGCCCGTGCCTGTCGCGCAACAGTGGGGGAAAGACCCAATCACCCATGGACGGGGCATTAAGGTCAGGGACGCATCGGGGGTTCGCCTGAGGCGATTATGCGTGTCTTAATGCTCGGCTGGGAGTTTCCGCCGTTCATCAGTGGCGGCCTGGGGACGGCCTGCTACGGGCTGACGCGCGCCATGAGCGAGGAGGGGGTCGATGTGACCTTCGTCCTGCCTCGGGCGGTCAGCGGCGACCACACCACGCACGTGCGGCTGATAGCGCCAGCCGCCGTCTCCGTCAAGGGCAACGGCCGCGTCAAATCGATGCTCGTCCAGCAGGGCGGGCAGATTGTCAGTTACCACATCGATAGCCTGGAGCATGTAACCTTCGTTCCGGTGGACGTCGAATTGTCGCCGTACGAGACGGAGGCGGAGTATGCGGCGCGGATCGAGCGTATGAACAGGATTCGTCATACGCTCAGCCAGGAGGAACTTCGGATTCTGGAGGCGGAGAGTCGCCGGACCGATCGGGCGATCTGTGCGGTGGATTCGCCGCTGACGGGGCAATACGGTCGGGATCTGTTGACGGAAGTGCATCGGTACGCAAAGCTGGTGACGATGTTTGCGCCGCGGATGGAGTTCGACATCATCCACGCGCACGACTGGATGACGTTCCCGGCGGCCCTGGCGGTGTCGCGGATGACGGGCAAGCCGCTGGTGGTGCACGTGCACAGTACGGAGTTCGACCGCAGCGGCGAGAATGTGGACCAGCGCGTGTACGACATCGAGCGGGCCGGAATGCACGGGGCCACGCATGTGATAGTCGTAAGCAACCTCACGCGGAACCTGTGTGTGAACCGCTACGGAGTGGATCCGCAGAAGATCACGGTGGTTTATAACGCGATCGATCTGAAGGACTCGACGGTGCCGACCGGGCCGCTGACGTTCCGCAAGGGCGAGCGGCTGGTGCTGTTTCTGGGCCGCATGACGATGCAGAAGGGGCCGGATTACTTCGTGGCCGCGGCCAAAAAAGTGCTCGACAAGATGGAGAACGTGACGTTCATCATGGCGGGCGACGGGGACATGTTCCGCCGGGTGATCGAGAAGGCTGCCGACTTGGGCATCGGGCACAAGATTCTGTTCACGGGGTTCCTGCGCGGCGACAACGTGCAGAAGGTGTTCCGGATGGCGGATCTGTTCGTGATGCCGAGCGTGAGCGAGCCGTTCGGGTTGGTGCCGTTGGAGGCGATGAGCCAGGACGTGCCGGTGATCATCAGCAAGCAGAGCGGCGTGAGCGAAGTGCTGACGCACGTGCTGAAGGTGGATTTCTGGGACATCAACGAGATGGCCAACAAGATCATCGCCGTTTTGCGTCATGCGCCGTTGCGCGAGACGCTAAAGAAGCATGCACACTTCGAGGTTCGCAAGTTCTCCTGGCGCGATGCCTCGCGGTCCTGTGTGGAACTTTACGAGCGGCTGACGTCCCGCGGGTAATTGCCGGCCGTGGTCGGCGATGGCTGAACGGGGCGAGAGGCCGGTGTCTGTTTCCAGGCGACGTGGAAGGAACCGTACAGCTCATGGCTTCCGTCTGTTTCTACTTCCAGGTGCACCAGCCGTATCGTCTTCGCCGCTACAGTGTGTTTGACACGGATCCCTATTACTTCGACGACTACAAGAACGCCGAGATCTGCCGCAAGGTGGCTGCCAAGTGCTACCTGCCGAGCAACCGGCTGATGCTGGACCTTGTGCAGCGGCACAAGGGGCGGTTTCGCGTCAGCTATTCGATCAGCGGCGTGGCCGTGGATCAGTTCCTGGAGTATTGCCCGGAGGTGATTGACTCGTTCCGGGCACTGGTCAACACGGGCTGCGTCGAACTGCTGGGCGAGACGTATTACCACAGCCTGGCCTTTCTTTACAGCCGCGACGAATTTCGTCATCAGGTGAACAGTCATAAGGCGAAGATGCAGGAGGTGTTCGGCTACGAGCCGCGTGTTTTCCGCAACACGGAGTTGATCTACAACAATGACTTGGCGCACTATGTGCAGGAGATGGGCTACGCAGGAGTTCTGGCCGAAGGGGCGGATTATATTCTCGGGTACCGTAGTCCGAATTTCCTGTACCGGCCGCTGGGGGCCGATCGCATCAAGCTCCTTCTGAAGAATTACCGCCTGAGCGACGACATTGCTTTCCGGTTCTCGAACCGGGGCTGGAGCGAGTGGCCGCTGACGGCCGAAAAGTTCGGCCGATGGGTCAACGAGGTCAACGGCAACGGTTTCGTGGTGAACCTGTTCATGGACTACGAAACCCTCGGGGAGCACCAGTGGGAGGACACGGGCATCTTCGATTTCATGTCGAAGCTGCCGGAGGTGATCCTGGAGCATTCCGACAACGATTTTCTGCGTCTCAGCGAGGCGGTGGACCGCTATGAGACCAGCGGCACACTCGACGTGCCGCACATGGTGTCGTGGGCCGACATGGAACGCGACCTGTCGGCGTGGCTCGGCAACAGCATGCAGTCCAATGCCCTGCACGAGATCTACCGCCTGGAGCGACAGATCAAAGAGAAGGGCGACCCGATGCTTCTTCACGACTGGCGGCGGCTCCAGACCTCTGACCACTTCTATTATATGTGTACGAAGTGGTTCTCCGACGGCGACGTCCACAAATACTTCAATCCGTACGACTCGCCGTACGACTCGTACATCAATTTCATGAACGTGCTGGACAACATCCGCCAGCGGATCAGGCACTGAACGCGCGGGGTCGGCACGCGAGGGATCACCACCGGGCCTCCGGCGCGGTGGCGCGGGGGGCCCGTTGGCTCTGTGTGACATGGTGCGTGGTCCGTCGGTCGGACTCGGCCTATTGCGAAAGAATGTAAACGGGGCAGGGGCCCACCTCGACGGACGCCTTGCCGTCGGCGGCTTCGACATTCTTCTCGTGACCGAACATGTCGCGGACGATGACGGTGCGGGCCGCCGCGATGACCACCGTCTTCGGGCCGGCGACGTTCCAGGCCATCACCACGGGTTTGCCGCCTTTGGCCTTGGCGGCGTCGGGCGCCAAGCGGTAGATGAAGAGGCCGTCCTGCCCGTCGCTGACGGCCGCCAGGAGCTTCGGATTCGGCAGCGTGCGGATCATGGTCTGCACGGCATACGCCTGTGGTCGCCAGGACTTGTCGCGGAGGAAGAAGCCGCCGTTGAAGTTATCGGTGTCGGTGGCGAACATGATATGGACGCGTTCGACGCCCAGACGCATGGCCAAGGCGTAGATGCGGCACGCGTAGGCGGCCTGCAGGAGCGGCGACACATGAGGCTTGTCGGAGGGCGTGTCGAAGTGGCCGCCGTCCTGCTTCGAGATGGGGTAACCGACCTCGGTGTACCAGATGGGGACGTCGCCGCGACCGTGTTTGGCGAGGATGGCGCGAATCTCCGCCAGGCAGGGCGCCACGGCATAGCCGCCCCAGGGTTTCACGCAGAACATGTCGGGACCGACGGGCTCGGTGTAGGGGTGTGTGGAGAGGGCATCGTAGCTCCGGGCCACCGCCTGGGCCTTCTCGTGGACGTGCTTGATGAATCGGATATCGCCTTTGCTGGCACCGCCGGCGCCGAAGCCGATGACCGTTACGTTGGGCCAGCGTTTCTTGACGGTCTTGTACGTCTGGACGAGGACCTTGGCGTAGAGGGCTTCGCGCTCGGCTTCGACCTCGGCTCGCGGCTCTCGGTCGGGAATCATGTACTGGAAGTTCGGTTCGTTCCAGACTTCGATCTTCGTGACGGGCCGGTTGGGCAGGTCGGGGTGGTCCCTGAAGAACGTGCCGCCGGGGCCGTAGCGCTCCAGGAACTCGACGACGCCCTTGATGTTGTCGGTGAGAAAGGCTTCGTCGCTGTCGTAGAAGGCGCGGTTACGGCTCTCGCCGTGAACGCGGAGGCCGAGGGTGTTCATAATCTCGACGCCGTCCTGGCACATGATCTTCATGGCGTTGTCGTCGAACGGGCCGCCGATGCGGATGCTCCTGAAGCCGATCTTGCGGATCGAGTCGCGATGCTCGATGTACTCGCCGGTCCAGGCGTAAAGGCCATAGACGGGCAAGTCAGGGGCGGGACGGGCGGCAATCTGTTCGATGGGCGGAAACTGCTGATCGACGATCTTCCACTGGCCTGGGATGACCGTGGGTTGGACGACCGGGCCGGGCTCGGCGGCACAAGCCGCACCCGCCAGGGCGACGGTTGCCATCAGGACAAGACTGAGGATGCGCATGGCTTTCTCCTGAAAAGAAGGTCCGGGGAGATCAGCATGGTGTTGATTCTGATAGTATAACGGCTCCGTTCGCAATTCGTACCGGTGATTGCGGGTCATTGGCGCCGAACCGTGAGACGCTACCGCCAAACCAGTCGCGTGCCTTCGGGCCGTCAAGGCCGACGAGGCGACCTTCCGGCGGACGAAGGAATTCGAGTCGCAACAGCACGGTCCGCTGTCGCTGGATAACGTACACTTTGTTTCGCACTTGTGAAGTGAAGGGGTAGCCTCTGGGCTGGTCGATTTTGGGAATGGTTGACGTTTCCAAAGGGACCAGAGACAGGAGGACTGCCCATGGCTTGTCGTAGCACGCACGTGGCGGAAGGCAAGACGGAAGCAGCGGGCGTTGGGTCGGTGATTCGGATCGATGAGGCGGATGTCGGGAGTGGCCAGAGGGTCCATGCCGGCGCGGCTTCCTAGAAGTCTTCGCTTTCTTCTTCATCCGGGTCGCCTTTGACGACCGGGGCGTCGGCCTTGGCCTTGATGGCCTTCTCCCAGGCGTCCAGGGCCTGCGGGTCGATGATGTAGGTGTGGCCGCCGGCATCCGTTTCGCCGGGCGGAGCCTCGATTGGTTTCTGGTACTCCATCGAGACGCCGGAAATCTGCTGCACGTAGAAGGCGGCCTGCTGCACGGCGGGGCAGCGGTGGATGGCGTTGGGCTGGTTGTTCTTGCGGAGGAACTCGACGAGTCGCAGGGCGGCATCTCGAGGGGCGCCGAGGTTGGATCGGCAGAGGTTCCCGTAGAAACTGATAAGCTTCTGGGCCTTGAGTGTCATGGGGTCGATCTCAAGCAAGGTCTTGGCCATGACGGGCAAGGCGCGTACGTCGCGGTCGGTGTGGGCGTGGATGAGGTTGGGCCAGACCAGGTCGAGGTTGCCGGACTCCAGCAGAGGCATGCGGAGCCGATGGGCGAGATCGCGGCGCTGGACCGGGTCCATCGGTGCAGCTTCTTTCCACCACTGATGCCACTGGTTTATGATCCGGCGGGCGTCCTCCTGCTGTTCGGCAGTGAGGGCCTCCCCGGGCGGGCAGGTGGGCAGGTGGCCGAACCAGACGTGCGAGATGGCCGACAGCGCCACGGCGGCGCGGTGGCGGACCTGCCATCGCGAGGCGTTTGCGCCGTCGCGAAGAGGGGTGACGTTTTCCAGCATCAGAAGCAGCTCTTCGACGCGCTGGGCCAGGCGATCCATGCCCACATGCGTCACACGGAACATGCTGGTGACCTGCTGTTCCCAGTCGTCGGGCATTGGCAGCCGCGGATCGCCGATGCATTTCATTAGGATGTCGAGCTCCAGTTCATCCTGCTGAACGCGTGGCGGCTGGTAGTGGTTCGACTCGTTTTCATTGGAGGTGGAAGTATCGTTGGCGGATCGGCGTAGGAGAAGCCCCTTGGGCCGGACGGCCGGCGGCGTCGGGGGCTCCGGCGGCGGCAGATCGGCCCACGCGGCGGTGCCGAGTGCCGCCAACACGATCAGGGCGACAAGGAGACTACGTTTCACGCGATTCACCTCGGTCAATCTCGTCACGAGGCCGGACTTCAAGAAGTACGAGTCCGTTGCCGCTGAAAGCAGAACAAAACGGTTTTTTGCCGGCGCCGATCAGGCGTCGGCAGGTTTGTCCGATGCCTTCGACACGAACAGCCGGCACGGAACGAGGCGTGTCTTGTGCAGGCACCATCGTGCGGCGGTCCACAGCGTCATGAGACCATAGGTGGTGGATCGACGCAGGTTGATGCTCGATGCCTCGGGCATGTAGCGGCAGGGCACGGGCACATCGCCGATGCGGAAACCGAAGTGGACGGCCTGGGCCAGGAACTGCGAGTCGAAGACGAAATCGTCGCTGTTGCGGTGATAGGGGATCGTCTCGATGACCTTGCGGCGGTAAGCCCTGTAGCCGGTGTGCCACTCGCCCAGGTTCTGTCCGTAAAGGATGTTTTCGACAATGGTCAGAAAGCGGTTGGCGACGTACTTGATGAGCGGCATGCCGGAGCCGACGGCTTCCTTGCGTGTGCGGATACGGTTGCCCAGCACTACGTCGCAGATGTCGGCCTTGAGAAAGCCGACGACGTGCGGCACGACCCGCGGATCGTACTGGTAGTCGGGGTGAATCATGACGATGTAGTCGGCTCCGTGGGCCAGGGCGGTGTCGAGACAGGTTTTTTGGTTGCCGCCGTAGCCGCGATTGCGTTCGTGGCGGATCACGGTCAGACCGAGTCGCTCGGCGATTTCGACCGTGCGGTCGGTGCTGCAATCGTCCACGAGGATGATCTCGTCGCAGCAGCCCGAGGGCAGATCGCGCACCGTCTGTTCCACCGTGGCTTCGGCATTGTAGGCCGGCATGATGATGATGGTTTTGTCCGACACGGCTTCCGTCTTTACCAAGGGACACGTTGGCACGCGCTGTCGCGACAGGGGTGATACGGATGCACATGGTACCTGTTCGTCGGACGGGCGTCCAGTCCTGGCGCGTCGATGAACTGGGGCAAGGCCCATCCGTCGGTGGGCGATCAGGCGACCGGCTCGGCTGTCGGGCCGGCCGCCGGCGGCTCGGGCAGCGGGTGGGCCAGGTACCGTTTCTGTCAGGAGGGGCAGAGGTCGAATTGCATCCGACGATAGACCTGGTCCTGAAGCGTTTCGGGGTCGGCCTGTCGCATCGTGTCGAGGAGCCGCAGGATGTCCTCGCGGCGGTCGGCGGCCAAGTCGTCGGCGGACAGTTCCATTGGATCGTAGGCCGCCAGCACCTCGATGCGGACAATGTAGCGCGTGTTCTCATCGGTCAGAAGCACCTTGCCGCACATGTCGCACGTGAAACCGTCCATAGCGTTGCGGTCCTCGGCGTTTAGGCGTTGCGCGTCAGGTCCACGAGTCGTGCCAGGGCCTTGGCGGCGGCACCCGAGTCGATGCTCTGGGCGGCTTTCTGAACGCCTTCTTCCAGAGACGCCGCGACTCCGCCCACGTAGATGGCCGCGGCGCTGTTGAGCACGACGATGTCGCGGGCGGGACCCCTGCGGCCGGCCAACACGCCGCGGATAATCTCCGCGCTGGCTTGCGGCGAGTCCACGCGGAGGTCGGCCACATCGTGGGCCGACATGCCGAACTGCTCGGGCGTGAGCTCATACAGGTCGATACTATCGGGCCTCACCTCGGCCACTCGCGTCGCGCCGGACAGCGTAATCTCATCCAGGCCGTCGGTGCCGTGGACGACCATGGCGTGCTCGGCGCCCAGGTTCTGAAGCACGCGGGCGATCAACTCGACCAGATGCACGTCGAAGACGCCCATGACCTGTCGCCTGGCTCCGGCCGGATTCGTCAGCGGCCCGAGCACATTGAACACGGTCCGAATGCCGAGTTCCTTGCGAACCGGCACGGCATGCTTCATGGCCCCGTGCAGCAACGGGGCGAACAAGAACCCGATGCCGGCCTCGCGAATGCAGCGACTGACCGTCTCGGGCGACACGTTGAGGTTGACGCCGAGAGCTTCCAGTACATCGCTGGAGCCGCTCTTGCTCGTGCTGCTGCGGTTGCCGTGCTTGGCGACGGCCACGCCGGCCCCGGCGGCCACCAGGGCCGATGCCGTGGAGATGTTGAATGTGCCGCTATGGTCGCCGCCGGTGCCGCAGGTGTCCACAACGGTCCGGCCGCCGGGATCGATTCGCGTCGCTTTCTCGCGCATCACCATCGCCGCACCGGTCACCTCGTCGCTGGTGTGCCCCTTCATGGCCAGGGCGACCAGGAAAGCCGCCATTTGCGCGGGGCTGGCCCGGCCCTCCATGATCTCGGTCATGGCGGCCCGCGATTCCTCCACCGTCAGATCCTGGCGGCGCGAGAGTTTAAGTATGGCTTCCAGCATGGGTTGTTGTTTCTCCCTGGCTCGAATGTTTTTCGTGGCACCGAGCGGCGACGTTCAATCAGTCGGCCACTGAAGATGGGCCGCCCCGGCGGCGCTGGTCACCAGGACGTCCGGCTCCAGGCCGGTAGTTTTCGGATAGTCTTGCATGACGGCCCGCCGCAGCGGCTCGACGGCCTCGCGACGGCACAGCGTGACGGTGCATCCGCCGAAACCGCCGCCGGTCATGCGGCTGCCGTACACGCCGGGCACGCCCCGGGCGATTTCGACCAGCAAGTCCAGCTCGCGGCACGACACCTCGTACAGGTCGCGGAGCGAGTCGTGAGAGGCATTCATACAGCGGCCCACGGTGACGGCGTCGCCGGCGCGCAGCGCCTCGGCGGCAATCTGAGTCCGTTCGTTCTCGGTCACCACATGCTGCGCGCGACGCGCCACCAGTGGATCCATCCGGTCGCGGAACTCTTCCCACTGCCACGCGGCCACGTCGCGCAGTGCCGTGACGCCTGCCATATGCTGAGCAAAGACGCGGACGGCCTCGTTGCATTGGCTGCGGCGATCGTTGTACGCATTGGCCGCCAGATCGTGATGCACGCGACTGTTGATCACGACGACGGCCAAATCCACCGCGCCGTTGAGCGGCACAGGCGTGCCTTTGAGCCGCCGACAGTCGATCAGGAGGGCGTGGCCCTCGCGCCCGTTGAGCACGACAAATTGATCCATGATGCCGCACAGGGCGCCCACGCGGTGCTCGGCCTTCTGGCACAGCAGGGCCAGGTCGGTGCGCGTCTTGCCGGCGCCCTTGAGCAACTGGTCCAGTGTACGGCCGCGGGCGCCCGCGGCGCGCGCCGCCAACGCGCCCGCGACGGCCGCTTCGAGGCTGGCCGAACTGGACAACCCGCCGCCGATCGGCACGTTGCTATCAATGTGCAGGTCCGCGCCGCCGTGAGGCCACCCGGCCTCGGCCAGCACGGCGGCCACGTGGGCCACATACCGGGCCCAGGCTGGGAGCGACTCGTGCACGTCACCCAGCGGAAACTCGACCGTCTGAGCGGCATGTTCGCTGAAGGTCCGTACCGTGCCGTCGCCGCGAGGGCGAAAGGCTACGCGTGTGTGCCGCTGGACGTTCATCGGCAACACGAACCCCTCGTTGTAGTCCGTGTGCTCGCCGATCAGGTTGACGCGACCGGGGGCCACGCTGACGCCAGAGGGCTCGGCGGCGAAGCGGGCGACAAAGTCTGCTCGTTGGTCTTCGTTCATGCCGGGGTCCTGGGCAACGACCATGCTGCGGCGCGACTTGGCAACGGCTTACCGGAAACCCGCAGCGGCCAGAGTATGACGCCTCGGAAACGGTCCGTCAACTGCGAAGCCAAGATCGCAACCTGTGGGGCACGTGGAGAGGATGTGCACAGACAATGTGCGATGGTGAACAGCCCATGGCCGGCTCCTTGCGGGTTGTGGGCATAGGGCGGGGGCGACGGGCCGGACGGGCGACGCTGAAAACGCAGATTCGAGGATTCTGTAGGGGTTGGCGGATGCGGCGGCATGTCAATTGCACGCAGTCAGATACAGCGGTGCGCTCAGGGTGCGCGCCGGGATAGGGCTAGGTCGGTTGTCGCTTGTTCACGTTCAGGATCGCTTGGGAGAAGCCGGAGGCGGCCTCTGGCTTGACCGGACGGGGCGACAGCCGTAATATGGTGGGCTCCGAGAGGTTGTGCCTCGGTTGTCCACGGCCAATAGCCGCTGTTGCGGCCGATGGCGACAACCTCCGCGGAACCGAAAGGATACGGCCATGCGTATCATCGACATGCACTGTCACATGTACAGCCGCACCACCGACGACTACGAGCGGATGCAGTTAGCGGGGATCGAAGCGGTGGTGGAGCCGGCATTCTGGAGCGGTTGTGACAAGACCAGCGCCGACAGTCACTTGGACTATTTCAACCATCTAACGACGTTCGAACCGGCGCGGGCGGCCAAGCGGAACATCAAGCATTATGTGGTGCTCGGCATGAACTCGAAGGAGGCCGAGAACCTCGATATCAGTTTCGAGGTGATCGAGCGGATGAAGCCGCTGCTGGACCGGCCCAACGTGATCGGGATCGGCGAAATCGGCCTGAACATGAACACCGAGAACGAGATCAAGGTGCTCCGCGCTCAGCTTGAGTTGGCCAAGAAACTCAATCTGCTGGTTATCATCCATACGCCTCACGTGCCGAAACTGGAGGGCGTGAAGATCATCCTGCGGCTGATCAAGGAGTTGGGCCTGGATCCGAATCTGGTGGATGTGGACCACAATACCGAAGAGACCATCGAGCTGACGCTGAAGGCGGGCTGCTGGGCGGGGATGACCGTGTATCCGACCAAGCTGAGCCCGGAACGGGCCGTGAACATGATCGCCAAGTACGGCACGGAGCGGATGCTGGTGAACTCGTCGGCCGACTGGGAAACGAGCGACCCGCTCAGCGTGTGCCGCACGGCCCAGTTGATGCGCAGCCGCGGCATGTCGATGGCGGACATTCAGAAGATCGTGTGGGACAACCCGCGGACGTTCTGCGGCCACAGTGCGAAGTTCGACGTGCGGTAATCGGCCGCGCGGCATCGGTTGCGTCTGCGTGCGAGGAGCAGGGTATCCATTCATGAGCGAGAGTCAGCGGCATTGTCCGGGCGAGAAATACACCATCAGTGACGCCGTCTGCCAGGGGCGGCGTGTGCGGCACTATCCCAAGTGCAAGGGGTGCCAGTTCAACGACGATGAAGTTCAACCCAAACCGCCGAAGGTCGGCAGCGGAGCGCCTATCGTGGATGCGATTTTCAAGGCCTATGATGTCCGCGGCAAAGTGCCCGGCCAGATCAACGAGGACGTGGCGTGGCGGATCGGGTACGCGGCGGCGCAGTACCTGCTCTCGACGGACGAGGCCCGGCGGCTAACGGGCGACAACGCCAAGGCGATTGTCGTCGGCCACGACATGCGGTCCAGCGGCCAGGCCCTGATGAAGGCCTGCTCGGAGGGCATCCTTGCGACAGGCGCCGATTGCATCAGCCTCGGCGAGATCGAGACGCCGGCCATCTACTACGCGGTCGGCAGTCTCCAGGCCGCCGGCGGCATCATGATCACCGCCAGCCACAACCCCGGCGACTACAACGGATTCAAGATTACCGCCGCCGGAGTCAAACCCGTGGGCGAATCGTCGGGTCTGAAGGACATCCAGCGCATCGCCCAGGGGATCGAGCAGTCCGGCGGCCCGCTGAAAGGCAAGCTCCGCCAGCTCGACCTCTCCAGCGGCTACATCCAGCACGTGCGACGATTCGCGCGGGACATCAAGCCCATGAAGATCGTCATGGACGCCTCCAACGGCATGGGATCCAAGTGGACGCCGTCGATTCTGCGCGACCTGTCGATCGAGGTGGTGCCGCTGTACTTCGAGCGTTCCGGCCGCTTTGTCCATGAGCCGAATCCCTTGCGCGACGAGAACGTCGCCGACCTGAAACAGAAGGTGATCGAAACCCAGGCCCGCTTCGGCGTCTGTTTCGACGGCGACGCCGATCGGTGCGTTATTCTCGACGAGAACGGCGACCGCGTGGGTGGCGACACGCTGACGGCCCTGCTGGCCGCCGAGTTCCTGAAGACCGAACGCGGGGCGAGCATCATCTACGATCTGCGCAGCTCGTGGACCGTTCGCGAGACGATCGAAGCCTATGGCGGCGTGCCGCGGCGCGAGCGCGTCGGCCACTCGTTTATGAAAGCTGCGCTTCGCAAGTACAACGCCCCCTTCGGCGGCGAGTTGTCGGGGCACTTCTATTACCGCGATAACTTCTACTGCGATAGCGGCGTCATCACGCTGATGAAGGTCTTGTCGGTGGTCAGTCAGAGCGAGGCCCCGCTAAGCGAGATCCTCGAGCCGCTGCGCAAGTACGCCACTACCGGCGAGGTCAACTTTCACGTTGAAGACAAGGACGAGATGATCAAGCAACTGGCCCGCAAGTTCGCCGACGGCAAGGTCGATTTCCTCGACGGCGTGACGGTCGAGTACGGCGACTGGTGGTTCAATTGCCGCAAGTCGAACACCGAGCCGTTGCTGCGGCTCATTGTCGAGGCGCGTTCGCAGGACGTGCTGGACGAGAAGGTCGCCGTGCTGAAGGCCATGCTCGGCGAGCCGGCCAACGAGTGATGCTCGCCAAACCAGACGCCTGCGGCGACACCGTGAGAGCGTGGAGCCGCTGTTTGCAGTTACGTACCTTAATCGAGTATCGGACCTTGGGCGGGGGCTGCCCCGCCCGTGTTTTTCGCAATGCAAGGCAAGGAAGCAACCATGGCCGTTCCACGTTACGATTGCAGCGGACAGTGGCTGAAGGGCAATACGCACGTTCATAGCACGGCCTCCGACGGCGGCAAAACGCCGGTGGAGTTGGCGGCGATGTATGCCGGCGAAGGGTACGATTTCCTGGTGCGCGCCGACCATTGGGCGCCGTCGGACGTTGCCGCCGAAGGACGCGACTATCCGCTATTGTGGCTCGACGGCGTTGAGCTGGACGGCCCGGACTCCTGCGGTTCACGGTACCACGTCGTCTGCATCGGTCGGTTCACGGGCATCAACCGCGACATGGGCCTCGAAGCTGCTATGAACGCGGCACGACAGCAGGGTGGCTACATCGTCCTGGCCCATCCGCACTGGATGGGCAACACGCACGAGGACGCCCTGCGGCACCCGTTCGACGCCGTGGAAATCTACAACCACGTCTGTCGCTGGCTCAACGGCAAGAGCGACGGCACGTACCACTGGAACAAGATGCTGGAGGTGCGGCCGAACACGGTGGGCCTGGCCGTGGACGATGCCCACATCCGCCCCGACCATCCAGGCTGGAACGGCGGCTGGGTGATGGTCAACGTTCGGGAGGCGTCGGCCGAGGGGATCATGGCGTCGCTGCGATCGGGCAACTTCTACTCGACCATGGGGCCGCAGTTCGAGGACATCCGACTCGACGGCAACACCGTGACGGTGCGGACGTCGCCGGTCCAATTCGTGCGCCTGGCCGGTCGCGGGTGGGACGGCCTGCGCGTCGGGTCGTTTGAGGCGGGCCGCCTGATGACTGAGGCCACGTTCGAGATTCCCGACAAGTGGAAATACGCCTACATCGAGATCGAGGACGCCCAGGGGCGCCGAGCCTGGACGAACACGCTGGCTATCGCATGATGTCTGCCAGCACCTGCATCGGGTGACAGACGGTCAGGCCGGCGCCGGTCTCGATCTGCGTCTTGCACATGCCGCACGGTGTGACCACGGCCTCGACCTCGGCCGCCTTGAGCCGCACGAACAACTCCTCGGCAATCCGCAGGCTGATGGCATGGTTGCGGTCCTTCATGCCGAAGGTGCCGCCCATGCCGCAACAGGTCGTGTTGACCAGGGCGAACCGCAGCCCGCCGGCCCGCTGGAGCATCTCTTGGGGCACGAGCCCTTCGCCCATGGCCCGCAGGTGGCACGGGGCGTGGTAGGCGAGCCGCTTGCCGGCGAAGATGTGGCCAGTTCGCGGCAGATCGTCGCGCTCGGCCAGCAATCGTACCACGTAGGCGTTGACATCGTACACGCGCGCCGCAACCGCCCTCGCCGCTTCGGTGCCAAGTGCTTCCGGGGAGTCTTCCTTGAGCGACAGGACGCAACTCGGACACCCGCTGACGATGTCGTATCCGGCCTCCACAAGCGGCGCGAGCACGTCGGCGTTGAATTGCATGTCCTTCATCGCGGCCGCTCTCATGCCCGAGGTGTAGGCCGGCAGGCCGCAGCACCGCTGGCGGGGCAGGATGACCTCGCAGCCCAGCGCTGCCAGCACGTCGATCAGCGCGCGGCCACTGGCCGGATCGTTGAACAGACCGAAGCAGCCGGCGAACAGGGCCACCCTGTGCCGCGGTTCGGGCGGCGAGGGCAGGGGATACTTGTCGAGGCTCGGTCTGCCGAATGGCGGCAAAGGACGGTCGGCTATGCCGATCAAGCGGCGGTTGATGCGGCGAACGACGGACAGGCCGGCGATGCGACTGCTCAGCGGCGCGGTCAGACTGCCCAAGCGGCCGGCCAAGCGGGCGTGGGCGAACATCCGGTCGGCCAGGGTGGGCCCTTCGCGGTCCGTCCGCAACGTCTTTTCGGCAAGCATCAATGCCGGCGTATCGACGCCGCTGGGGCACTCGACCAGACACGTCTTGCAGTTGTAGCACAGGTCGGCGGCGGCGCGCAACTCGTCGCC
>CAZCOA010000049.1:0-18337 GCA_964500225.1 uncultured Anaerolineaceae bacterium
GTCACAAGGCGCCGGCCGAGCAGGCGATCCCGCTGGAAGCGTCGGAAGAAGCCGTACTGTCGCAGTTCTGATGAGTTGGTCCTGATGGGCAGCCCCCGGCGATTTTGCCCCCCGTTAGCGGGGGCTGCCCGCAGTTTTGAGCAACAATACGATTGCAAGTGGTTCCCAGAGGCCTCCCCACCCCCGTTGTGGTCGGTGGGGAGGCCGCTTGTTATATAGGGGCGAGCGGTTGTGAAAGACTCCGTGAGAATGGAGGCATCCTGGATTTTCTGCGGTTCGATTGAATTTCCTGGTCGTAGAGCACCGATAAACGCCAAAAGTGGTCTGGCGTCACATCCTGTCCGCAGCCGCTAGGCATTTCATGGCAGCCGGGGGCGACAGTGGGTTATTTGAGTTTCAGTCGGACATCGTTTCAGCGTATCCATGTGAGTCGGGGGATTCACACCTTTGTCCGCGCGTCCTGTTGTCTGTCGGGGCGCACACTCCGGAAGGAGACATGTCTATGGTGCAATCGCGTGGTTGGGCAATAGAGCTGTTATTGTGTCTGGTGGCGATGTTGGCCATGATGCTCCCGGGGGCAGCGGTTGTGTGGGCTGAGGATAGTGCAGCCCCAAGTGTCCAGGGACAGCAGGTGGAGCAACTGCTGGAGCGTATCAAGAATCTGGAAGGGAGGCTTCAGAAGCTTGAGGCCGACGATGTCAAGCAGGAAGCCCGGGTCCGCCAGCTGGAGTTGCTGAAGGAACTGCGGGCGGCCAACGGTGGCGAGACGCAGCCGGTGCTGAGCACGACGTACGGCGACGTGCGGCTAAAACTGTACGGTTACCTGAAGACCGACATGTCGCTGAATACGGATCAAACGAACAACGTGGACATGCCCATCTTCGCCAATAGTCCGGCAGGCAGGGGATCGTATCCCAACGATAACGAATTCGGACTGACGGCTCGCCAGAGCCGTATCGGCTTGGACATCTACGGTCCCAAGGCCGGCGATTGGGACCTGAAGGGACGGTTCGAGGTGGATTTCTGGAACGCCCCGTACGGCGAGGCCAATGAAGTCCGCAACAACCTCCGTCTGAGACTGGCTTATATTGAGATCAGTAATCCGAACACGATGATCCGTGCGGGCCAGGACTGGGAGATCCTGTCGCCGCTGAATCCGACGGTGTTTAACTATGCCTACATGGCGTGGCAGGGCAACATGGGGTATCGTCGGCCTCAGGTGCGGTTGACGCATCGGGTGCCGCTGGATAAGGAAAAGAACGTTGTCTGGATCCTCGAGGGCAGCATCAACCGCCCGCAGGGGTGGGGCGGCGGCATTGATGAAGGCGTTGACGGCGACCTGCCGGTCTTCGAGGGGCGGACGGCCCTGAAATTCAAGGGATGGACCAGCAAGTTTATCGAGATTGGCACCAGCGGCCACTATGGACGCGAGGAAGTGGACGACCTGCTGCGCAATGCTGATAACCGAATTTACACCTCGTCGGGCAACCTCGATTTCGTGCTGCCAATTACTGAAACGATTACGTTCAAGGGCGAATACTACAGCGGCGAGAACCTGGACCAGTTCTTCGGCGGTTGCAACCAGGGCGTCAATGCCGTGACCGGGGAAGAGGTCAGGGCCCAGGGCGGCTGGGCACAATTCAGCTGGCAGGCGATGCCGAAGCTCGAATTGAACCTGGGCTATGGTGTTGACGATGCCGACAACAACGATTTGGTGGTCGGCAACATCGCCTCGAACCAAATCCTCTATGCCAACGCGATCTATCAGATCACCAAGCAACTGCACGTGGGCGTCGAGCTTTCCAAGATCTGGACCAACTACCTGGATCAGGCCGACGGCGAGAATGTGCGCGTTCAGAGCGCCCTGTGGTTCTACTTCTAGCGTCTGATCCGTTGTCCCGATTTCTCGAGGCCGTCCGCCTGGCATCAGAGGCGGACGGCCCGTCTTTTGCGCCGCAGCCCAGGCGTTTCGTCTTCCCTCTGCGGGGTTCTCGCCGGAACACAAAAGGCCGAATCCCGGCCGAAACCCATCGTGTTTAAGCATTGCCGCCGAGACGTTGACGGCCGGTGCCGGACGGCGAGTCGCCCGCACAAGTGGCCATGGGACAATCAGGGGGCGGATACCGATGCAAGCGATGCGGCATATTCTTGGGTGTTTTATTGGATTTCTGGCAAATGTGTCTGTATGGGCGGTTCCGGCGACGGCCCAGCAGGAGGCGGCACGGCCGGGGGATGCGGCGGAGGAACCAGCCAAGACGGTGGTACTGGATGCCTCCGGGTCTTGGCGGATGCATCACACGCTGAAGCCGCCGCTGCTGCGGACCGCGCAGGGCTTGGAGCCGGCTTTGATGAATAAGCCTTGGCTTGACGAGCCGACGGGCGATCCGGCGGCGGGATGGGCGCAACCGGAGTTCGACGACGGTTCGTGGATGCGCGGGCCGGCCTTGAAGTCGTGCCGCACGCCGTACCTGGCGCGTTTGTGTCTGCGTGGCAAGTTTGTCGTCACGGATCCGACGAAGGTGGATGGTCTGGCATTGTCGGCGGAATACTATGGTGGGATGATCGTCTATCTGAATGGCCGCGAGGTGGCGCGTCGCCATGTCGGCGCAAAGGCTCCCGACGGGTCAACAATCGCCGAGGAGTATCCGGCCGATGCCTTCCTGACGCCCAGCGGCCGATTGATTTCCCCGCGGGACGGCGACGGCGACAAAGGACGCCGCATTGCGCTTCGCAAGCGCAGCATCGACGGATTGAAGATTCCTACCGACGGCCTTCGCAAGGGCGTCAACGTGTTGGCGATCGAGATGTTCAGGTCGCCGTATCCTGTGGTGGTGCGCGACAAGGCCGATCCCGGGATGAAGATGCCCTACCAGATGGGCTGGAACACCTGCGAAGTGATTTCATTGCGTCTGACGGCCGATGTGGCCGACGGGCTGGTGCCGAACGTAGGGCGTCCGGCCGGGCTTCGAGCGTGGAACCAGAATCTATTGGCCTCGGATTTCGACATGGACATCGGCGACCCGTGCGAGCCCCTTCGGCCGGTGAGCCTGTGCGCCGTCCGCAACGGAGCCTTTTCGGGCAAGGTGGTTCTCGGCAGCGACAAACCGATTCGGGGCCTGAAGGCGGCCGTTGGCGATCTGGACGGGACCGGTGGGAGGCTTCCGGCGTCGTCGGTGAGCGTTCGCTACGGGTTCCCCTGGGGCAACGAGTACCTTGTCATTCCGTATTCCGGCCAGGTGTCGCCCTACACGGCCGAAGCCGACTTGCTGGAGGGACTCGCCGAAAAGCCCCTGGAGGAGTACCCTGTCCGCGTCAAGACAGGCGGCCAGGCATACTTGAAAGCGCCGAAGGAGCCGGAAGCCTTCTTCGGGGCCGTGGTTCCCGTGTGGTTCACGGTCCGTATTCCGTCCAACGCCAAACCGGGACTGTATAAGGGACAAGCGACTCTCAGCGCCGCCGGCGAAAAAGATATCGTCGTGCCACTGGAAGTGACGGTGGTGGACTGGACGCTTCCGAACCCGGACGACTACCGCACATGGGTCGAGCTGATCCAGTCGCCGGATTCGGTGGCCATCGAGTACGGCGTGCCGCTATGGTCCGAGAAGCACTGGGAGCTGATTGCCCGGTCGTTCACATACTTCCGAGAGGTCGGCAGCCGCGTGGTCTATGTGCCGCTGATTGCCCAGTCGAACCACGGCAACGAGCAGTCGATGGTTCGCTGGATCGACAAAGGCAACGGCACGTACGAGTACGATTTCACGGTCATGGAAAAGTATCTCGACACGGCTGCAAAGGCGATGGGCAAACCGCGCCTCGTGATTTTCGACGTGTGGGAAGTGTACATGGTCCCGAGCGACAAGAAGGCAGGCGGCCAGGAGGCTCGGGCCATTGCCCATCTGAAGGAGCGTGACGTAAAGATCGGCCGCGGGCCGTGTGTGACGATGATCGACCCGAAGACCGGTCAGACTCGCAACGAGTACCTGCCGCCCTATGCCGACGGGCGCAGCAAGGGGCTGTGGCGGCCGCTGTACGACGAATTGCTGAAGCGGATGAAGCGGCGCGGCCTGTACGAGGCGATGATGGTCGGCACGATCACCGACGCGGTGCCGACGAAGGAAGAGGTCCAGTTTATCGCCGAGATGGCGCCGAACGTGCCGTGGGTGTGCCACAGCCACCACGGCTGGGGCGGCGCCTCGCCGAAGAACCTGCTGCACGGATTGGTTCCCGTGATGTATCAGACGCGCGTTTGGAATGTAGAGTTTCCGTCGGACGATCCATCGAAAGATCGCCAATATGGGTGGAAGAGCGACTACCTGCTGGCCGACTACGAGCGGAACAGTTGCACAAACGACATTGGCTGCACATACTGGCGGCACCTGTGCGAGTACAACATCGCGGGGAGCCAGCGCGGCGTGGGTCGCCTGGGAGCGGACTTCTGGGACGTGATCCGCGACAAGCGCGGCAATCGGAAGGGGAAGGTCTGGGCCCGCTACCCTGAAAGCAGCCGGCGGAACCTGGATCTGTACACATCGCTTCTGGCTGCGGCGCCGCAGGGGCCTGTGGCGACGGCCCGTTACGAGGCGTTTCGCGAGGGGCTCCAGGAGTGCGAGGCGAGGATCTTCATCGAGCGGGCCCTGACGGACAAGGTTCTACGCGAGACCCTCGGTGACGACCTGGCCGACCGGTGTCAGAAGGCGCTGGACGAGCGGATCGTACAGATGTACCGAGGGTTGAGCAACCTTCAATTGTCGGGCCACTGGTGGGACCAGGCCATCAGTTGGCGCGGCGACGATGGAGTCGCCGGAAACACGTGGTTTGCTGCCTCGCCATGGCACCAACGCAGCGAACGTTTGTACCGGCTTGCCGCTGAGGTGGAAGGAAAATTGTCGCGGCAAAGGTAGTGACTATGATAGAATCACAATGTTCGCCGCAGGGTTTTATAGAATGATGATGGCGATGTGAACTGGCATCGGGCCTTCGGGCTGTCAAGGAGATCGATCATGAGAATCGGCAACACGAGTGTCGCGATCGCGGTTCTGGCGCTGTTGGCCTTTGGTTCGACGGCCCAGGCGGTGATCAACCCCGGATTCACACCGTTGGATCTGGTGGAACAATCGGAGGCCATTTTGCTGTTGGAATTCGACAAGGTCACCGATGAGGGGCAAGCCGTGGCCGCTGTCAAGGAAGTGCTCAAAGGGGACTGTGAGCAGAAGACCCTGACGTTCGAACTTCTGGCTATGCCTGATGCCTTCGCCGAGCAGGGCAAGATGGTCTCGAAACTGATTCGCGACGGACAGAAGCAGGGCTTGCTGTTTATCGGCAAATATCGCGGTGAAGGCATGGGCATCGAGGGCGGCGACGAGCAGACGGTGGGGTTCCTGCACCTGTCGGGCCAGTTCAGCGGATCGAGTCAGTGGTTCAACTTCGAGCAGTATGAGCAGGCCTGGGACATGGCCAAGATCAACGATCCGATGCTTGGCACGTTCGCCGGAAGCACCGATATGTTGCTGCGATGCGTCCGCTACATTCTTTCGGACGAGGCCGCCACGGTGCCGGTGACCGGCGGCGTGGAATGGGACAAGGAGAACCAGTTCGCGACGTTCGCCGGCAAGGTTCGCGATGTGCGGCCCCTGGATCTCGGCGCCGATGCCAAGGGCCGGGCCGACCTGTTTGTTGCGGCCGACGACGGCGACAAGCTGTACCGGTTCAACGACGGCAAACTTGAAGACATCACGGCCAAGGTGAAGTTGACGACCAAGAGTGCGGCTTACGCGTGGGGCGACTTCAACCGCGACGGCAAGCTGGACCTGGCCAGTTGGGATGGCGCGGCCCTGACGTTGGCCTTCCAGCAGGCTGACGGTTCGTTCGAGGCCAAGCCGTGTGCGACGGGCGACGCTCTGAAGGAGGGGTGCCTGGCGCTGGAGGTGGTCGGCCTGGGCGAGAAGGGGGATCCGGCCCTGCTGGTCAGCACGAAGGCTTCTCCGATTCTGCTGGAGGTCAAGCCCGACGGCTCGGCTGCCGGCAAGCCGTTGGTCGAGAAGGATTTCCCGGGCAACGACCTCGGTGAGGCGAGCAAGTGCCTTGTAGCCGATTTCAACGGCGACGGCTTCGCCGACATCGTGCAGTTGTTCACGCGCGGGAGCCTGTTCTACAAGGGCACCGGTCCCGGCGTGTTCGAGGCGCCCGTGAAGCGGCAACTCTTCGCCGGCCAGGGGCGCAGCGTCGCGTGCCTGGGCGACTGGGACGCCGACGGTCTGTTGGACATCTTCGTGACCAGCGAGGACCGCAACCGGCTGTGGCACAACTTCGGCGATGCCAACTTCGTCGATATGCTCAACGTCTCGGGGGAAATCAGCTACCATGCTCAGGGCGGCGGGTGCAGCGCCGCCACCGGCGATTTCAACAACGATGGGCGGCAGGACATCTTCGTGGCGTATGCGATTACGATGGCGCCGCAGTTGTATTTCAACCGCGGGTTCCGCAGCTTCGGCCAGGCCTATGAAGTGGACCTGGCGCAGCAGCGCCGCCTGCCACAGGCCGGCGACGGTCAGCAGGCCGGTTGCCTCGGCGACTTCAACGGCGACGGCGCCCTGGACATGGTTATTGTGCTGGCCAAGGGCGAGGCGTGGCTGTTCCCCAGGAAGGTCGATAACGGGCAGGCCCTGGCCGTGATCGGCGGCCTGGCGATGGACGGTCCGGCCGGCCCAGTCAATATCGCCGGCTGGCGCGACAAGCGGCCTCTGGGCGCGATGCCCGTACGCCCCGGCGATCCAGGTGCCTTCTTCGGCATGGACGAGCCCGGTCCGATCATGCTCAAGTGGCAGCTTCCCGGCGGGAAGGTCGAGCAGAAGGAAGTGGTCGCCGAGCAAGGGCCGGTCCGCGTGCTTGTGAACAAGAAGTAGGCGATTCCCAACATCACAGACTGGTGAGGCGTTGTTTATGGACGCGATGAATGTCCTGTGGTCGGCGGCCGATTCGCCGCTGGCCGTGGTCCCTGTGTTGGTCGGGCCGCTCCAGGCGCTGATGGCCATTCTGCCGGGCATTCTGGTTGCCCTGGGCGGACTGATCGTTACGATGTTCAAGCCGACCACGATGAAGCGGATTGCGCTGTTGCTGTGGGCGCAGAAGCTGATCGTGCTACCGGCCGTGGCGGCTATCGTTCTCGTGGGGTGGGGCCTGGTCCATGCGGCCGATGCGCTCTTCCCGTCGGTGGCATCCGACCTTTCGGTCGCCGCCGCCGGCGACTGGCCGCTGTGGCGCGGCGATCCTTCGCGGCGGGCCCATGTCGGCGGCGCCGAGGATCCCACTCAAGGCAAAATCAATTGGACGTTCACGGACGGCAAAACCAAGACGTTCTACGCGTCGCCCGCCGTCGCCGGCAACCGTCTCTACGTCACCAGTGCTCGCTATGAATACTTCAAGGACGAGGGCGGCATCTACTGCCTCGACCTCGACGGCGACTCGGCCAAGTTGGCCTGGTCCTTCAAGGGCGACGGCTACCGTTCGACTTTCTCCAGCCCGTCGATCTACGAGGACAAGCAGAAGGGCCGCAAGTACCTCGTTGTCGGCGAAGGGCTCCACCTGACCGACAATGCCCGGGTGTTTTGCCTGGACGTCACCGAAAGCGAACGCCGGCAGGACGGCGTCAAGCTCTGGTCGTTTCGTACGAACAGCCACGTGGAGTCGTCTCCGTGCGTGGCCAACGGCAAGGTGTTCATCGGGGCCGGCGACGACGGGTTCTATTGCTTCGCACTGGAGGGCGACGGCCAGGGCGGCGCCAAGATGCTCTGGCACCTGCCGGGCACCAAGAGCAAGGACGCCAAGCCGGGGGCGACGGTGTACCCCGACTGTGAAACATCGCCGGTGTATTACAAGCCGGAGGGAGCGTCGAAAGGGTTCGTGTTCTTCGGTCTGGGCATCGGCGGCCAGGCGGTCGTCTGCGTGGATGAGGACGGCGCCGAGCAGTGGCGTATCGAGACGCCGTACCCGGTGTTCGGCAGCCCGTCGATCGCCGATGGGAAAATGTACGTCGGCATGGGCCACGGCGACTTTGTGAACACGGCCGAACAGGTGCAGGCCAACCTCAGGAAGAAGCTGGAAGAGCAGGGCAAAACGCCGGAAGAGATCGAAGCCGAGGCGTCAAAGATCTTCCCCGTCGGCGAAGTGTGGTGCATCGACGTGGCCACGCATGCCGTGGATTGGAAGGTCAAGGCCGGTCGCGTGATCCTGGGCGCGGTGGCCGTGGACGGCGATTTCATCTATTTCGGTTCGCGCGACGGGCATCTGTACCGCGTAACGACCGACGGCAAGCAGGTCCGCAAGTGGAACGCCCACGCGCCGATCATCACGTCATGCTCGGTGGGCAAGGACCATGTGTACGTCGTCACGACCTCCGGCGATCTGTACGGCCTGGACAAGCAGACCATGGAGATGGTCTGGAACGTCTCGCTCAACAGCGAGGTGTTCAGTTCGCCGGTGACGGCGCGCGGCCACATTTACGTCGGTACGACCACCAATGGTCTGATGTGTATTGGCCAACCCGGCGGCGCGCAGAAGACCGAAGGGTGGGCCGGTGCTCTCGGCGGTCCGGGGGCCTCGGGGTGGATCGACGGCAGCCTGGTGGCGGCTCGCGGCACGTATGCCTGGGGCTACGCCGGCCCGGCAGCGGCCGACGGGCAGACGCCCTCCGTGCCGACCATCACGGCCCCTGCGGCGGTCCTGGGCAACGCCCTGTTCGTCGGTCTTACGCGCGATGGCAAGCACGGTCTGGCCAAGGTCCAGTGCGGCGAGGATCTGGCCGACGGGGCGGCCGTGAAGGAGTCCTGGTTTGTCGAGTGCGGCAACCCGGTGACGCTCTCGGCAGTGGCGACGCCGTCGGCCGTGCTTTTCGTGGACGGCGACCGAGGTCGCGCGGACCGCATGCTGAGATGTGTGGATCCGACAAACGGCGGCGTTCTGTGGCAGCGTCCCGTGGCGGCGGAGGCGAGCGGAAGCATGGTTCTCGGCGACAGCGGCTTGCTGATCGCCGACACGGCCGACGCGTTGACGTGTCTGGACATCTCGGCCGCGGGCGGGCCTGCTGTGCGATGGCAAGCGAAGATCGGCCAGTGCGTCGGCATGGCTTTGCCGATGGACGGCCTGGTGATAGCGGCCACGGCCAACCCGGCTCGATGCGTGGTTCTGGACGAGGTGGACGGGTCGGCGATCATGGAGCGGCCGCTGCCTTCGGCGCCGACGACGGGGCCGGTGTATGCCGCCGGCCGCATCTGGATCGGCCAGTCCGGCGGTCTCGTGGGCGTCAGCCTCCTGGTCGGCGAGCGTGATGTAACGGTGGCCTGCGGCGACCCGATGGGCGCCCTGGCGGCCAACGGCGACCGACTGGCCTTCAAGGCCGCCGACGGGGCGATTGTGGTCGTTGATGCAGCCAACGCCAAGGAAGTGCTTCGCCTCACCGATGCCGTGGGCAGCGTGCCACCGGTGCTCACCGACGACGTACTGCTTTATGTCGCGGACGGTTCGATCCGGCACTATGACCTGAAACTCGGCGAGAATACCCAGTGGGCTGTCATCCGCAGTTCGTTCCCAGGGCTGCTGACGTCGCCCATGGTGGTGGCCGATTCGCACGTGTTCTTTGCAACGGACAAGAAGGGACTGGTATGCATGAAACCCAGGAAGCGCTGAGTGGATCGCGGCTGATCTACTTCTTCGGCGACAACACCTGCGAGGGCGATCCGAAGCGCAAGGACATCCTGGGCGGCAAGGGAGCGAGCCTCGCCGCCATGAGCTGCGCGGGTTTGCCCGTGCCGCCGGGATTCACCATTGCGATCCAGTGTTGTCGCTACTACCACGAGCATAACGGTCGGTGGCCCGACGGTCTCGAAGGCGAGTTGCGCGCCTACATGGCCCGCCTGGAGAAGTGCACGGGGATGACGTTCGGTGAAGGGGCCCGGCCGCTGCTGGTTTCGGTCCGCAGCGGCGCCGCGCATTCCATGCCCGGCATGATGGACACGATCCTGAACTGCGGCCTGCATCCGGGGCTGGCCGAGCACGTGGCCGACAAAGGGCGGTTCTGGTCGGTCTATGCGGCCTTCATTCAGCAGTTCGCCAACACCGTGGCCCACATTCCGATTCCGGCCTTTGACGAAGTGGCCCGGAAGCTGGGCCAGAACGGGCGATTTGAAAAAGCCTTGGCCGAGGCTTACATCGAGCTCTATGAGCGACAGACCGGCAAGGCGTTCCCGACCACGCCGTGGGACGCCCTGTGCCAGTGTATCAATGCCGTCTTCGCGTCGTGGAGCAACGAGCGGGCGGTCATCTACAGAAAGGCCCACGGCCTGGAGAACCTCGAAGGCACGGCCGTCAACGTCCAGTCGATGTTCAACTCGCGGGTGTCGGGCATCGCCTTCACGGCCAACCCGGCCAAGCCGATGGCCGACGAGATCGTCATCGAGAGCTCCTATGGCCTCGGCGAGTCGGTCGTATCGGGAGAGGTGACGCCCGACCGGTTTGTCCTCGATTCCAAGACGCTGGAGTTCAAAGAGAAGGTTATCGGCCGCAAGGACCACGTGATGACGGGGTTGCAGGCCGACAGCGAAGGGGAGGCGTTCGATCCCGAGGCGGCTTCGCTAACCGATGCTCAAGTTCTGGAAGTGGCCCGCATTGCGCTGAAGGTGCAGGACTACTTCGGATTCCCCGTGGATATCGAATGGGGTCTGGCCAACGGGCGTTTCGCGCTGCTGCAGTCTCGCGCCGTCCGCGGCCTCGACGTGGCCCGCGACGTGGAGGTCGGTCGCCAGGAGGAGATCGCGCGGCTAAAGGCCATTGTCGCCGAGTCCCGCACCAAGAGCAAGGTCTGGATCGTTCACAACCTGGCCGAGACGCTCGAGAAGCCCAAGCCGCTGACCTGGGACATTATCCGCGGCTTCATGAGCGGCCATGGCGGGTTCGGAAGGATGTACAAGGACTTCGGCTACCGTCCGAGCGACCGCGTCTGCCGCGAGGGATTCCTGGAACTGATCTGCGGCCGGATCTACGCCGACTCGGACCGCACGGCCGAACTGTTCTGGGAAGGCATGCCGTTCGAGTATGATCACCGGGAAGTGTTGGCCAACCCGCGGCTGCTGGAGGCGGCGCCGACGAAGTTCGAGGCGTCGCGTGCCGACGAGAAGTTCCTGCTGCGGTTGCCGGGCACGCTGATGGCCATGCTGCGG
The DNA here is from genome assembly GCA_964500225.1 of uncultured Anaerolineaceae bacterium. Lineage (GTDB taxonomy): Bacteria > Planctomycetota > Phycisphaerae > FEN-1346 > JAACEH01 > JAAYDY01. Next base: position 11,211 of record CAZCOA010000049.1, read on the forward strand.
TCAACCCGCGCGATGAAAAAGGCACGCCGCCGCGCTATTGAGGTGTTCGAGCACGAGCAGTTGCCCCCGTTCCGCGAATACATCAGCCAGAAGCGCGAGCAGAACCTGTGGGACATGACGACGGAGGCCGTCATCGCCGAGTTGCACGACCGCATCCGGCGCGTGATGACCGACTTCGGCAAGGAGTCGCTGAAGCCGGGGTTCTTCGGCGGCTGCGCTCGGGCCGAGCTGGAAACCAAGTTGGTCCAGGTGCTCGGGCCGATGGAAGGCGCCAAGCTGGCTCAGACGCTGACGTCGGGGCTCGAAGGCGATTCCACCGTGGAGCAGAATGCCATGCTGTTCCGCGTGGCTCAGGGCAAGGACAGCCTCGAAACGTTCCTCGCCCGCTACGGGCATCGGGCCGTGGGCGAGATGGAGCTGGCGAACCCCCGCTGGCGCGAGGACGACAGCTATCTGAGGCAAATCATCGAAAATCAGAACGTCGAGGAGGACCATTCGCCGGCGACACTGCATCGGCGCAACGCCGAACGCCGCGAAGAGGCCATGAGACAGCTTCCCGGCATTCTCGCCGAGTGGGGCGGCAGTTCCATGCGTGAGGAAATCGAGGCCCTGGCCCGCGAGGCCCAGGCCCTGTTGCCCTATCGCGAGATCGGCAAGCACTACCTCATGATGGGCTACGAACTGATCCGACTGGCGATTCTGGAGCTCGGCCGTCGTTGGACCATTGGCGACGACGTATTCTATCTGCACCTGGACGAGTTGCCGCACTTCGATCGCGATCGCGAGCGGTTCCAGTCGCTCATTGCCCAGCGCAAAATCCGGTGGCAGTCGGCCCAGCGGCTCGACCTGCCCGATGTCATCAGCAGCGGCGATCTGGACTCCCTGGGCCTGCCCCGGCAGATCAAGGCCGCCAACGAGATGGACGCCCTGTCGCTCTCGGCCGGCGTGATGACGGGCATTGCCCGCATCGTTTTTGAACCCGGCGAGGCCAAGGATTTGGGTGACGCGTGCGTCTTGGTTTGCCCGAGCACCGACCCGAGCTGGACCGCCCTGTTCACGAAGATCAAGGGCCTTATCGTGGAGCGCGGCGGCGTGCTGTCGCACGGGGCCATCACGGCCCGCGACTTCAGCATTCCGGCCGTCGCCTGTCCGAATGCAACGCAGCTCATTCGCAACGGCGCCAAGGTGCGCGTGGACGGGGACCGCGGCCACGTGACGATTATCGAGGAGTGACCGAATGGGTGCATTTCTTGACACGTTGAATTCCATCCTGATGTCGATTGGCGACCCGGCTCTGGGTTGGCTCCTGAATCTGCCGCGCAGCGCCGCGCTGTTTATCATCGCCATCGGTACCGCCCTGATTCTGACCGTGGTCCGCCTCTGGACGACGAACCAGGACTTGCTGGGCCGATGCAAGAGGGACAAGGTCCGCCTGAAGCAACTCATGAAGGAGGCCAAGAAAGCCGGCGACAAGGAGGCCGTGGCCCGCTACCGCACGACCCTTGGCCAGATCGGCATGAAGACGATGAAGGCCGAGGGCAAGCCGCTGCTGGCCTCGATTGTGCCGATCGCGATCATTGCCTGCTGGGCCTGGGCGCGCATCGCTTACGAAGCCCCCGTGCCGGGGGAGCCTGTGGACGTCTATGTGTATTACGAACCGGCAGCCATCGGGCGGCTCACGCACCTGGTGCCGCAGGAAAACCTGCAGGCCGAGACCGGCTGGATTCAGAAAGTGGTCCAGGACGTCGATGCCGACGGCAAGCCGACCAACAGCGGCGTGGCCCGCTGGCGGCTCAGGGCCGACCGGAAAGAGCAACCGTACCGTCTGGAGTTTCGTTACAACGGGCGGACGTTCACCAAGGACCTGATCGTCGATGGCCGCAAGTATGCCGAGCCGGTCACCTTCTATGAGAAGGGGGCTCCCGCTCTGTGCGCCGAGCTGAAGATGAAGGAAGCCAAGCTCTTCGGTGTCATCCCGGGCATTCCCTGGATCGGCATGCAGGCGTGGATGGTCGGTTATCTTGTGATCGTTCTGCCGTTCTCATTCCTGCTGAAACCGCTGCTACGGATCAACTGACGCCGGCGGCGTCGTCCGACGACTCGCAGCGGCTTCGGGGCGGCATTCTGGCCGGCGTGACCGCGCGGATCGACTGTGTTCGCCGAGCCGCGTCGGTCGTGCTGAAGCAGCGACATATTCTAGTGGCTCGGTCCGATAATGCCGTGCGAAGGACAGCTTCGGAACATTCGTAATCCGTTGTTGTAATAATAGTTATGTCTGGCATGGGCAAGCTGCTGTTGACACGCCGCAGAGACGATGCGACACTACCGGTTCTTTCGCCTTTAAACGCGCTTCGGATAGGGGAGAGTTATGGTCAAGGGCAAGAGCGAACTGGCTAAGGGCACATGGTTGACCTATCGTCCGGACATCAAGGTTCTCGACTGCACCGTCCGCGACGGGGGGCTCATCAACAACCACATGTTCGAGGACGGCTTCGTCAAGGCCGTCTACGACTGCTGCGTTGCCGCCGGCGTGGACTACATGGAGCTCGGCTACAAAGGATCCAGCCGCATCTTCTCGCGGGACGAGTACGGCTCGTGGAAGTTCACCACCGAGGATGACGTGCGCCGCATCGTCGGCGACAACGACACCGACCTGGTGCTCTGCGCGATGGCCGACGCCGAGCGTACCGATTACCACACCGACATCCTGCCCCGCCACGAGAGCGTCCTGGGCATGATCCGCGTGGCCACCTACATTCACCAGATTCCCGTGGCCATGGACATGATCAAGGACGCCCACGACAAGGGCTATGAGACCACCGTCAACCTGATGGCGGTCTCGGCCGTGCAGGAACGCGAACTGCTCGAGGCGCTCGAGACGCTGGCCAAGAGCGAGGTCGGCACGATCTATATGGTGGACAGCTTCGGCTCGTTCTACAGCGAGCAGGTCCGCGACCTGACCCTGACGTACCTGAAGGCCGTCGAGGGCACCGGCAAGAAGATCGGCATGCACATGCACAACAACATGCAACTGGCCTACGCCAACACGATCGAGGGACTCATCCTCGGTGCCAGCATGCTCGATGCCACGATCAACGGCATGGGCCGCGGCGCCGGCAACTGCCCGCTCGAATTGCTTCTGGCCTTCCTGAAGAACCCCAAGTTCCATTTGCGGCCGGTCCTTCAGTGCATCCGCGACCACTTCCTCCCGCTCCTAGAGAGCCGCAAAATGGAGTGGGGCTACATGATTCCCTATCTCATCACAGGCATGCTGAACCAACATCCGCGTGCCGCCATGAAGTGGCGGGCCGGCGAGACGCCGGACGACTATGTGGCGTTCTACGACCAGGTGGTCGAAGAGGAGTAGCCATTCTGCCGTTCCGGGCCGGGGCTCCCATCAACCTATGACCAGAGCCTGCTGCGCGAGATGAAGACGGGACACACGCCCGCTGCCGGGTGATGCGCCGATAATTCACGCAATCCCCGGCCCCTGGTGGAGGTTACATAACAATAGGGCCTTGTCGGTTCGACGCAAGGGCATCGGACCATGCCGAGGGGGCCATAGGCGATCACGGGAGGCAGCCATGAAGCAGATAGGTGCGGTTGCGTTGGTTTGTGTCGCGATCTTGGCCGGCGCTGCGGCCGTAAAAAACGCCGTGGTTGCCCAGGACCGTTCAACCGGAGGAGCGGCGATGGATAAGTCTGACGGCAAGAGCCCTTATGCCAAGTGGAAGAACGGCCCTTCCACGCAACCCAACTTCTTCCCCATTGCCGTGTGGTGCCAGGCGCCCAGGAACGCCCCGCGCTTCAAGGCCATTGGCATCAACATTTACCTCGGCCTGTTCGGCGGGCCGGAGGAGAAGGACCTGGAGGAACTAAAGAAGCATGGCATGCCGGTGATCTGCGACTTGAACGAGGTCGGCATGAAGCACAGGAACGATCCGATCATCATCGGCTGGATGCACGGCGACGAGCCTGACAATGCCCAGGACATGAAGTCCTATTGGAAGAACGACGCCGACGCGGCCAACAAGGCATGGCCCGGCACGGCCATGAAAACCCTTCAGCAGTGGGGCGCCTACGGGCCGCCGATTCCCCCCGCCGAGATCGTCGCCAACTATAAGCGCATCCGCAAGGCCGACCCGACAAGGCCGGTGCTATTGAACCTCGGCCAAGGCGTGGCTTACGAGAGCTACAAAGGCCGCGGCATTCGCAGCGGCAAACTCGAAGACTATCCCGAATACATGAAGGGCTGCGACCTGGTGTCGTTTGACATCTACCCGGTGGTCCACGACAAGCCCGAGGTCAAGGGCAAGCTGGAATATGTGCCGCGCGGCGTGGACCGGCTTCGCGAGTGGGGCAAGGGCGAGAAGATCGTCTGGAATTGCATCGAGTGCACGCACATCAGCAACCCGCCGGCACTGCCGACGGTCGGCGAAATTCGTGCCGAGGTCTGGATGAGCCTGATCCACGGCAGCCAGGGCCTGATCTACTTTGTCCACGAGTTCAAACCCAGTTTCATCGAGGCCGGCATCTTCGCTCATCCCGAGATCGCCAAGGGCGTCGGTGAGATCAACAAACAGATTCACGAGTTGGCCCCGGTTCTGAACTCCCGCACCGTGGACAACGGGGCCGCGGTCGCCTCCAGCAACGCCGACGTCCCGGTGGACATCATGGTCAAACAACACGGCGGCGCGACATACCTGTTTGCCGTAGCCATGCGCAACGCCGATACGAAAGCGGCCTTCCGTGTCAAGGGGCTCCCCGACAAGGCCAAGGCCGAGGTGCTCGGCGAGGGGCGCACCATCAACGTCGAGAACGGCAAGTTCGAGGACGCCTTCACGGGCTACGCCGTTCACCTCTACAAGATTACCGCCCAGAAGTGACTGCCCGTTGCCGGGCGGTCGTTCATGCCCAGAAATCCGCGAGGCGAGAGACCTTCGCTCGAAGGTTCTCGCCTCGCGGTGTCTGGCCGTCCGTCGCTCGGGCGGCCGCGGGCGATCAGCCCAGCATGGCCGCCAGGTCCGCCTCCGGGGTCGTGATGGGCGTCAGGTGAAACTTCTCCACCAGCACATTCAGCACGTTCGGCCCCACGAATGCCGGCAGGCTTGGGCCGATCCGCATGTTCCGGATGCCCAAATGCAGCAGCGTCAGCAGGATGCACACGGCCTTCTGCTCGTACCAGCTCAGCACGAGGCTTAGCGGCAGGTCGTTCACGCCGCAGTGGAACGCCTTGGCCAGCGCCACGGCGATCTGGATCGCGCTATAGGCGTCGTTGCACTGTCCGCAATCCAGCAACCGCGGAATCCCGCCGATGTCGCCGAAGTCGAGCTTGTTGAAACGATACTTCCCGCACGCGAGCGTCAGGATCACGCAGTCTTGGGGCACTTTCTGGGCCAGCTCCGTGTAGTAGTTGCGTCCCGGTTTGGCGCCGTCGCAGCCGCCGATCAGGAAAAACCGGCGAATCTTGCCGGCCTTGACCGCCTCGATCACCTTGTCGGCCACGCTCATGACCGTATTCCGCGCGAACCCGATCGTGATGGTCTTCGGTTCGGCGTCCGTGGCGAATCCGGGGGCCGCCAGCGCCGCCTCGATCACCGCGGTGAAGTCCTTCTTCCCGTCGGGACCGGATGGAATGTGCGTCACGCCCGGCCACGCCACCAAGCCGGTCGTGAAGATGCGGCCCTTGTAGCTCTCCTTCGGCTTCTGGATGCAGTTGGTCGTCATCAGGATCGCCCCGGGAAACGCGTCGAACTCTTTCTGCTGGTCCTGCCACGCGCCGCCGTAGTTGCCCACCAGATGCTTGTGCTTCTTCAACTCCGGGTACGCCAGGCACGGCAGCATCTCGCCGTGCGTATAGACGTTGATGCCCTTGCCCTCGGTCTGCTCCAGCAGCATCTTGAGGTCTTTCAGATCGTGACCCGAGACGACAATGCACTTGCCCTTGATTGGCGTCACGCGGACCTGCGTCGGCTCCGGATGGCCGTAGGCGCTCGTGTTCGCCCTGTCGAGCATCTCCATGACCCTCAGGTTCACCTCGCCCACCCGCAGGGCCATGCCTACCAGCGCATCGACGTCCGACGGATTGCCCGCCAGAAAGTCCAGGGCCTCGTGGATAAAGGCGTACACGCCGTCGTCTTCCACGCCGAGCATGCAGGCGTGATGAGCATAGGCGGCCATGCCTTTCAGCCCATAGGTGACCAGTTCCTGAAGCCCCGCCACGTCGGCGCCCAGGCCGTCCAGCCGCTTCTTGATGCTCAGCGACTCGCCCTGGCGGACCATTTCGGCGACGCTCGCCGCCGGCCTCAGTGCCGCGTCGGCGCCCGATGGCGATTCAGGTCTTGTGCCCTGCTTGCGGCAAGCGTCTTCGTAGGCGGTCCGCACTTTGTCTTTCACGGCCGCACCGCGGCGAATCGTTTCTGCCAGACGCTCCGGATCGAAGTCCACGTTCGTCACGGTTGCAAACAGCGCCTCGACGACAAATCGGTCGGCCTCCCCCGGCCTGACGCCCACCTTGCGGGCCCGATACGCGTACTGGCCGACCCCCTCGGCCACGTGGATCAGCAGATCCTGAAGCGCCGCCGCGTCCGGCGTCTTGCCACACACCCCCTGAACCGTACACCCGGCGCCCTTGGCCGTCTGTTCACACTGGTAGCAGAACATGCTCATGTTCATTTCTCCTGAAAAGGTTCCGATGACCTCGGCCTGCCGTTCCAATTATGCCGAAATTCCCGTTCGCGGGCCTTGACGTAGATCAATTTCGCCGCGTTTTCTCCGATAGACTGACGGCGGAGGAACCCCCTGGACGGATGACGGACCACAACAAAGCATGGACCAGCGGACTGATCTTGGACTCCAGACGGGTGGAGCAATGCGCGGTGCTTCGCAGTTGGAGTCACGGAGCATCTCCTCCATCGGGTGGCAGCAAATCCGCAAGACTGCTCTGGCGATCATCCACGATGATGCCGGCCAAAAAGTGGCCTGCGAGGCGGCAACCGGGAGATCATGCTTTCAGGCCGCGTCCTGTGCTGCGCCGTCTGCGGCTACGCCGTCACGGGCGAGAGCCATCGCCGCAGACTCTGCTCGGCCAGACTGAAAGCGCAACTGGCGGAGGGGGGGCGGCAGGT
>CAZCOA010000050.1:0-17149 GCA_964500225.1 uncultured Anaerolineaceae bacterium
TCTGCCCGATCAAGCGGTGTTGGGGGCCGTGCGCGGGCCGGATTTCGCGCGACGAGTACCGGCGCACAATCCAACGGTTTCGGCGGTTCCTCGAAGGCAAGCGACAGCCACTGCTGGTCGCGATGCGGCGTGAGATGAAGGCCCTGTCGGACGCGCAACGGTACGAGGAGGCCGCTCGCATCCGCGACCAGTTGCAGGCCATCGAAAGCCTGGCCAACCGCGGGCTGGTGGACGTACACGTGCAGCCGGAGGTCTTCCAGCGAGACACCGAGCAGGGGCTGGCCGCGCTGGCTCGCGTGGTGGGCCGCGAGCGGATCCGCACGATCGAGGGCGTGGACATCGCGAACCTCAGTGGCCGCGAGGCGGTGGGGTCGCTGGTGACGTTCATCGACGGGCGGCCGTTGAAGTCGGGTTACCGGCGGTTCCGCATCCGGACAGTGGAAGGGCAGGACGACTTCGCCTCGGTGGCCGAGGTGGTGTCCCGGCGGTTTCGGAGGCTCCAGGACGAGGGTCTGCCGCCGCCGGACGTGTTACTGATCGACGGCGGGCCGGGGCAGCTCCATGCCGCTCTGGCGAGCCTCGGGAGCCTGGGCATCGACGGCGTGGCGGTCATCAGCCTGGCCAAACGGGCCGAGGAGCTCTACCTGCCCGGGCAACGCGAACCGATGCGGCTGCCGCGAACACACGCCGGCCTTCAGATTCTCCAGTATGTGCGGGACGAGGCCCATCGGTTCGCCCAGCACTACCACCACATCCTCCGCCGCCGCAGCGTCCTGGGCGCCCGGGCCGACCGCCTGCCACGCCGCGGGCGGGGCAAACGGCGCGCCGAATGACTCCATCCAGGTAAAAATCCCAGGAATCGACCTCTCCGTGAATATCCGCCCCAGGTGTCACGTCCGATAATGCGACGGACACCATACGGAATCTGATGAAAATGATACTGAAAACGAGGCGGATTTGATTGTGGCCGCAGGCCATGCTATACTGGGGATGAAGGTGGGGACGTTCTTCTGTTGAGGGGTCAACCGATGAACCGCAAACCTGCTGAGACTGTTCGCCCGTTCTGGAAACATTGGGATTTTACTATTGATAACGCGGCCGACGCTCCGTCTCGCGTGCTGCGGCGGTTCGACAAGTCGCAGATCGAGTTTGAAATCGGGTTCCTGGAAGATATCCTCGCCCGCAACCCGACGCACCTGGACACCATGAAGCTGTTGGCCGATCTCTACACGCGAAACCGGCAGTACCGCCAGGGCCTGAAGCTGGATCGGCAGATCGTGGCGGCCTTGCCGCGCGATGCCACCGCCCATTACAACCTGGCGTGCAGCCTGGCCCTGACGAATCGGCTGGACGAGTGTTTCGAGCGGCTGAACCAGGCCATCCGCCTCGGGTACCGGGAATACGAGCACATGGCCCTGGACCCCGACTTGGAGGCCGCCCGGAAGGATCCGCGATGGGCCGCCCTGTTCGGCATCCCGACCGAAGTCTGAGTCTATCGCACACAGCCTAGGTTAACGGGCCCCGCCGCCGGATGACCGGCGCGGGGCCTTCTGTTGGCCGCAGTGCCTTGCGGAGACGCCCGCCCTGCAATTTGGTTGAACCGCCCGGCCGGCGGCGATATTCTCGGCGGCAGAGACACAGCTATTCGGAGAACCGTGACGCCATGAGAATCATTGCAGGGCTTCGACGGGGCATGAAGCTGGAGCCGCCGCGCGGCAAAGACGTCACGCGGCCGATCACCGACCGCGTGAAGGAGAACCTTTTTAACATCCTCCAGACCGAGGTCCCCGGGGCGACCGTGCTGGACCTGTTCGCAGGAACCGGGAGCCTGGGCCTGGAAGCCCTGAGCCGCGGCGCTCGCTGGGCAACCTTCGTCGAGCAGAACGCCGAAGCCGCCGCCCTGCTCCGCCATAACATCGAACACGTCCGCTTCACGGAATCGTCGCGGGTGATCCGGGGCGACGCCCTGCACCTTCGGCCGGCAATCGTTGAGACGGCCATGCGCGATCCGGCCGGGCCGCTCGTGTTCGACCTGGTGTTCCTCGACCCGCCGTACCGGATGATGGAGAACGAGACCGACCGGCAACGGATCGGCGAGAGCCTCGCGCAATTGGCCTCGTTCGGTGCGCTTGCGCCGGAGGCGGTTATTGTTGTGCGGCACGAGTCGCGCACGTCCGTGGAGTACCGCTGGCCGGGGCTGCGCGTGACGGACTCGCGGCGGTACGGGTCGATGACCCTCGACTTTCTGCGACCGGTTCCACCGTCCGATGCCTCGGCGTCACCATGACAAACCGCGAACTGGCCATCTTCATCATTCGACGGTTGCGAGCCCACGGTCACGAGGCGCTGCTGGCGGGCGGTTGCGTCCGCGACCGGCTGCTCGGCCGACGGCCGAAGGATTATGACGTGGCCACCAGCGCGACGCCGGATCAGGTGCAGCCGCTGTTCCGCAAGACGCTGGCCGTCGGTGCCCAGTTCGGCGTGGTCGTGGTGCTGAGCGGCAAGGCACGGGTCGAGGTGGCCACGTTCCGCAGCGACGAGAGCTACGCGGATGGCCGTCACCCGACGGCCGTCCGCTTCACGTCGGCCGACCAGGACGCCCGGCGGCGGGACTTCACGATCAATGCCCTGTTTTACGACCCGCTGCGACGGCGGACGCTCGACTACGTGGGCGGCCTGAAGGATTTGCGGCGCGGCCTCGTCAGGGCCGTGGGCAACGCCGAGGAGCGGTTCCGCGAGGACCATTTGCGGATGCTCCGGGCGGTGCGGTTCTCGTCGCGGCTTGGGTTTCGGCTGCACCGCGACACGGCCTCGGCCATACGTCGCCTCGCGCCGCTCATCCGACGCACGAGCGGCGAACGCCTCCGCGACGAGCTGGCCCTGATGCTTACCGACGCTTCGCGCGCCAAGGCCATGGAGATGGCCCGACGGCTGGGTCTGCTGGAGCAGATTCTGCCGGAAGTGACGGCCATGAAGGGCTGCAAGCAGGGCCGCGTCCACCCCGAGGGGGACGCCTGGCGACACACGATGCTGTGTCTGGAGTCGCTCGGCCGGACCGATTTCCTGACGGCTTTGGCGACGCTGCTGCACGACATCGGCAAACCGCCCACGGCCGACTACTCGGACGGCGGCGTGCACTTCTACGGGCACCCGCAGGTCGGCGCCGAGATGGCCCGGAATATTGCGGCCCGGTTGCGGCTCTCGGCGGCCCAGACCGACGAACTGGTCTGGGTGGTGCGGCACCACCTGGACTTTCTCCAGGTGCGGCAGATGCGGCCGGCCACGCTCAAACGTATCTTCCAGAACCCGTATTTTCCGACGCTGGCTCGCGTACAGCGCGCCGACGCCCTGGGCAGCCGATGCACTCTGGCCGACCATCGCTATATCATGAGGGCCTACCGGCGGACGCTGGCCGAGGGCCTGAAGCCGAAACCCCTGGTGACCGGACACGACCTGCTGGCCATGGGGATGCGTCCCGGACCGGCCGTGGGGCGGATCCTTGGCGAGTTGTACGACCGCCAACTCGAGGGAACCCTGCCCTCCCGCGGGGCGGCCCTGGCGGCGGCGCGGCGGCTGGTCGCAGAGGCGGATTCCGCCGACCGTCGGGATAAACAGTCTTGACCGGGTCGCCGGTCCGGGTATAGTGCGCGCTATACACCATGGCGGCACTTCCAGCCAACGGTACTTCCAGGCATGATCCGACCGAGGCGGCTTCCGCAGGCCGCCGATGTCGTTTGTGGTGGGTCTGATGGGCGACACGAAGCTGACGAGCACCGGCCTGCTGCCCGACGGCAGCCAGCCGCTGGACATCAACGGGCGTCCGATCACGCCGCGGATGCGACGCCGCGGCATGAACATCAACATCCTCTGTTGCGGCCTGGGCACGTTGTTCGCCGTGGCGTTCTGGCCGAGCAACGCCCTGTTCTCGATGTACATGACCGAGCGGCTCGGGGCGACCGACCTTCAGGTCGGCTTCTTCGCCGCCATCATCGGCATCGGGCAACTGTTCCAGTTGGTCGGCGTCTACATCTTCGACCGAACCAAAACGCGCAAGGTGCTCTGGGTGACCCTGGTGCTGGCCTATCGCGTGCTGAGCTTCTCGGTCGTTGGATTCGCCCTGTACGCACATACCCAGGGAACCAGCTCGACGCTCGTCTGGGCCATGCTGGCGGTGCTGGCGCTGGGCTTCTCGATGGCCCAGATGACCGCCAACGCCTGGTGGTCGTGGATGGCCGACCTGGCCCCGGAATCCACCCGCGGCCAGTTTTTCGCCAACCGCCAACTGGCCGCGACGCTGGCCTCCCTCGTCGGCACCCTGCCGGTCATCCTCATCGACAAGATCGGCACCGATGCCCAGGGCAACTATACGGATGCGGCCGATTACGTCTTCATCGGCATCTTCGCCGTCTGCACCCTGAGCGGCATCGTGGACATCATCATCCACGCCTACATCCCCGAGCCCGCGCGGCTCGACCGGCCCGACAGCCTCACCCTCCGCGACACGGTGCGGAACCTCATCAGCCCCATGCTCGACAAGGACTTCCGCCAGTTCACCGTCGCCATGACCTTCGGCGCCTTCTCGGTCATGTTCTGGTCGCCCTTTGTCTGGCCGTACCTGAAGGACAAATCGACCATCGACATTGCCTACTCGGCGAACCTGATCACCACGGCCCTGGCCGGACTCGGCATGATGATCGGATCGCGGTACTGGGGCGTCCTGGTCGATCGTTTCGGGGCCAAACCGGTCCTGGCCATCACGTACAGTGCCGGCCTGCTTTGCGTTTATCTGCTCTTCATCACTCCGGGCAACGCCACCCTGCTGGTTTACACCATCGGGGGTCTTCTGGCGGGGTTTATGTGGTCGGGGGTGAACCTGGCCGTGCCGCAGTTGATGCTCACGCTCTCGCCACAGAAGACGCGCAACAGCTACGTCGCCACCTACGGCGTCATCACGGGCCTGGCCACTTTGATCGGCCCGCTGCTGGCCGGCGCGGTGGGCGGCGTGGCGCGCGACTATTTCGACAGTCTCCCTTTCCAATGGCGTTGGCCCTGGGGCACCGTCGTCACGCACATGCAGGTGCTGGTGATCGTGGGCATGGTGTCACGGTTGCTGGTCTATCCGATGATTCTGCGCATCCGCGAGGGCAACGAGAAACCGATGGGTACGGTCCTTTCCACAGTGTTCGGCCCGACGCAATTTCGGACGTTGTATGCCATGCGTATCTTCGCCGGCCGCGATGCCGACAAAAAGGTGGAGGCCATGCGTCGCATGGGCGCCGAGAGCGACCACTTGGCCGTCAGCGACCTGATCGAGCACCTCGACGACGCGGATCCGGGCGTGCGGCAGGAGGCTGCCCTGGCCCTGGGACGTATTGGAGGGCCCGAGGCCGTCGCGGCACTGGTCCGCGAACTGACCGGCCCCGAGAGCGACGTGCGGCCCGAGGCGGTCCGCGCCCTGGGCATGACCGGCGATCCGGCGGCCATTGCGACGCTGAAGCAGACGCTCGCCCACCCGGACCTGAGCCTCCGCAAGCAGGCGGCCCAGACCTTGGAGGATTTGCCGGACGCCCAGGCTCAGCAGCCCTTGCTGGAGATGATCCGCCGCGACGAGTTCGACGTGAGGGAGCTGGTGGCCATGCTGAACCACGACGATCTGGAAGTCCGCCAGGAGGCCACCCTGGCCCTCGGCCGCAAAGGCGGTCCGCAGGCGGTCGAAGCATTGGCCGCACAGCTCAAGGACCCGCAATCGGACATCCGCCCTGAGGCCGCCAGGGCACTCGGCATGACCGGCGACCGAGACACCGTGCCGCTGCTGGTGAGGTTCCTGTCGGATCCGGACCAGATCGTCCGGGAGCGTGTGACCGAAGCCCTCGGCGAGCTTCAGTCCACCGAAGCCGCCAAGCCTCTCATGGGCCTGCTGCGTCAGGACGAGTCTCCCACGGTCTTCGGCCATGGCGCCTCCGCGCTGGCGAAGCTGGGCGTCATGGACGCCATCTGGGAAATCCTGCCCAAAATGCACCAGACCACCAATGTGGCCCTGCGACGGCAACTGGCCACCGCCGTCGGCGACCTCATCGGGCGCCCTGCCGAGTTCTATCACCTGATGAATAGCGAGTTCCGAAGCCCGGGCGAACAGGTCTTCAAGCTCGCCCGCCGCACGCGCAAGGACATTGAGCGCGTGGCCCGGCGTTTGGCCGCAGGCCCACGGGCGCCCCAGGCCGATCCACTGAGGCTGAGCGCGCGGCACGTCGAGGTGGCCGCCGAGCAATTCGAGCTGCAGGACTACAAGAAAGCCATCGAGCAACTGCACACCGCCGCCATGGAGATTCTCCGCTCCCTGTATGGGTTCGCCGCCGCCGAAGACACTTCCGTCGAGTACGCTCTGAGCAAGAACGGCCGTTTCGGCGTGGGGCTCTGGTTCCTGCGTGTCGCCCGCGACTATGCCCTGACAGCCGAGAGCAAAGACGAGTTGTTGCGGCTCAATGCGATGCTGGGGTTCCACTTCCTCAGCAGTTTCACCGAGACCCTCAGGCCGTGAGGCGGCTGCATGAAACGCTGCGACCCGCATCGCCCTTCGGGGGCGGCACGGGTCGGTTCGTGTGGGGCCGGCTCCGGGCACGACTCAGGCGCCCAGGGAGCGTATCTTCTGCTGCACCGGCAGAATTTCCTCGATCCGCAGGCCGAATTTCTCGCCGACTTTTACAGCCACGCCACGGCCGATCGTTTTGTTGTTGACCATCAATTCCAGAGGCTGTTCAGCGTTGCGGGAGAACTCTACGATACTTCCGGGCGTCAGGTCCACGATATCGCCGAGGGGAAGCATTTTGTCAGCTAGCTTGACGATGACGGGCACCTGAATCTTGAGAATGCGGCGAACCTCATCGGACAGGTCCGCCAGCGGATCAACGACCGCCTGAGCACCGCCTCCGCCGTCAACGCCGGCTCCGGCCAGAAGCGACTCGATGCTCGGTCCTTCGTCGGGGCTGCCTGGGGCGTCGGGGGCAGCCGCCTCGGCGCCGGCCGCGCCGCCGGCGGCAATACCCGCATTCAGCGACGCCGCCAGGGCCTCGGCCTCGGCCATCGCGTCCGACGACGGCGCCTCGCCGCCGGCCGGGGGCACGACCTCGGCCGCCGGTTCCGCCGCAGCCGCCGCAGGTTCCGAAGACTGATTCTGCTGGACTTCCTCGTCCGCCATAACACGTTTTCCACTGTCAAACATGCCGCCGCCAGCGCAACGCCGCGGCCTCGCGGAGCCTTGCCGCGAGTATTCATTTTATCGGCCACCCGACGGACGAAACATGAAAAAACGGGATGCCCCGGCCCGCGGCCCCGGCAAAATCACGTGCGGCCCTTCAGTACCATGCTATAATGCCGACCAATCATTAGGCCCTGTCGCGGGAGTCCAGTCATGCGCTTCACCAAGATGCACGGCGCCGGCAACGATTACATCTACGTCAACGGATTCGAGAAAACGGTCGCCGACCCGGCCGGCCTGGCCCGCCGCGTGAGCGACCGTCACATGGGCATCGGCGGCGACGGGCTCGTGCTGATCCTGCCGAGCACCATAGCCGATCTGCGGATGCGCATGTTCAACGCCGACGGATCCGAGGCCGAGATGTGCGGCAACGCCGTCCGGTGCGTGGCCAAGTACGCCTGGGATCACGGCCTGGCCCGGCGGAACCCGATGCGGATCGAGACCGGCGCGGGCGTGCGGACGCTTGATCTGTTCACCGGGCCCGACGGCCGCGTGCATCGCGTCCGAGTGGACATGGGCGAGCCGCGGCTGCGAGCCGCCGAGATTCCCGTCGCTCTCGACGGCGACCACGTCGTCGAGACGCCGATCCGCGTGGACGGACGCGAGCTCCGCATGACCTGTGTCAGCATGGGCAACCCACACGCCGTCTTCTACACCGACGACGCGGCCGCCGTGGACCTGCCGCGTCTCGGACCAATGATCGAGACGCACCCGCTCTTTCCAGCGAAGATCAACGTCCATTTCGTCCAAGTGCAGTCGCCCGCCGAGGTGGTCATGCGCACGTGGGAACGCGGCAGCGGCATCACCCTGGCCTGCGGCACAGGAGCCAGCGCCGTGTGCGTGGCGGGAGTACTGACGGGCCGCGGCGAGCGGCGGATTCTGGCTCACCTGCCGGGCGGCGACCTGGAACTTCACTGGGCCGACAACAACCACGTTCTGATGACCGGCCCGGCCGTCGAAGTGTTCTCCGGCGACTGGCCCGAGGAAGAATCCTGACCCGTCAGACGTTATCATCGGAAGCGACGCAATGAGTCGTCGCCGTTTCCGCAGACACGGAGGCGTTCAGATGAAGACGAAGACGTCGGCACTGATCTTGTGGTTGTTCTGCCTGATTAAACTGGCGGGGTTACACCGCATCTATCTCGGCAAGGTGGGCACAGGCATCCTCTGGCTGCTGACCTGGGGCCTGTTCGGCATCGGCCAGCTCATCGACCTGTTCACCCTGGGGACCCAGGTGGACCTGTACAACACGATGCACACCCGGACGCCGAAATAGGGGCGCTGCCGGCCGGTCATCCGGCGGCACGGGCGGCCTTGAGGCTCCGCTCCAGCAGGGCCGCGTCGCGGGCCAGTTGATCGGCCATGAGCTCGTCGTAGATGCCCACGCACACGGCGTCGTCGGCGCGCATCGCGCGGGCCGCCACGGCGAACGCATCGGCCGGATCGTTCCGTCCGGCGGCTAGAATCTTGTAGTGAATCACCGGCCGCGACAGCCCCCGAATCACCTCCACCATCCGGCGTCGATCCTCCTCGGCAAACGTCTCCTTGGCCCCATGAACGTGTTCGGGGTTCTTGTCGCGGACCGTCGGGTTGTAGTAGCAGCACATGTAATAGTCCACGTCGAGATGCTTCTCGGCGAACTCAAAGACGCGCGGGTTGTGGCCCGCGATGCCGGCGACCAGCCCCTTAGCGCGCAATGCATCAATATCGGCCTGAACTTCGCCGAGCTTGCCCGCGGCCAGCAGGTGATCGGTCACACCGCCGTGAACATGGCACCCGCGTGCCCCGCCCTGCACCGCGTTCCGCGCGCCGTTGGCCGTCGGGCCCAGCTCCGGGCACGTCTGCGCAAACCACTGGAGCGTGCCGCCCTCGTCCCAGTACTCCATCAGGACCCGAACCATATGGTGGTCGGCCCGCGCGATCACCGTATTGATGCCGAGCGACTCCGCCTGCCGCAACAGCGCCTTGATTCTTGCCACGGTGAACCAATGGCGCATCCGGTCATCCATCTGCGGCGTCTGGTGACTGAACCCGCTGAAGGGATTGCCGCCCAGGATAAACTTCGACACTTTGACGCCGCCAATCGTTGACATTTCCATGACGCGCCTTGCTCCCACCCCCCAGCACGGGCGAGCCCGTGTCGCCGCATCAAGCCATCCCATGGAGAACTAAACTCTCCGGTGAACCTGCCGGACCGGAAAATCCGGGCCCAGGCCGGGCCCTCAGGGCCGCCCCGCCCCGTCAGGCGTGCGGACTTGACGACTCTCGGCGTACCATCGTCGCCAGGCGTCCAACGCCCGGGCCCGCACGTCGGCCGGGGCCTGCGGCCGATAGCCGAAGTCCTGGCCCGTAATCTTGCGCAAGGCCTCGGTCGCCGCGGCCGTCAGACGCGGATTGGCGTCGTTGAGTCGCTGAATCAGGATGGGCACATAGTCGGCGTGTGGCGCGTCGGCCATGGCCTCGACGGCCTGGACCTGGACGGCGGTGGTGGTTTCGTCCATGATGCGAATCAGTTCGTCGCGTCCGATCTGCTGATTGAGCCGCGCCAAGGCCGCTCCGAACGCCAGCCGCCCCTGTATGTCGGACGTTCTCAGCGCCAACCGCAACGGATCGACGGCCGCCGGATCGCCAATCTGCCCCAGGGCCCACGCGGCGGCATGCTGCACGTTCGTCCGCTCATCTTTCAAGGCCTCGATCAGGTGCGGCACGGCTTTCAGGCTCTTCAGCCGCCCAAGGAACAGGGCAGCGCTCTGCCGCGACCGCGGATCGGCCAGTTTCAGTCCATGGATCAAGGTGTCGTCGAGCCCCGTACAACCGGCCTCGTAGAGGCGTTCGGTAAGCAATCGCCGCACCTGGCCGTCGGTTTCGCCGGCCAGTGCCTCGCGAGCCCGCAGCCACGCGGCCTGCGGCAACCGGCGTCCCTTGGCGGCAATCGAGAACCGTATGGCCGCCTGCCGCCGCACAGACTCGTCCGCCGCGCGAAGCTCCTTCAGGGCCGCATAGAGCGGATCAATGGCCGGCAACACGTCGTCCAGGATCGCCGTGGCAATCTCCGGGCTTCGGGCGTCCACGGCGGCCTCCAACGGCGTCACGGCCGCCCCCTTCATCCGCACCAGCGAGGCCACGGCCAGTTGCCGATGTTCGCCCGGCGGCAAGGCCAGCGCCTCGATTAGCCGCGCCACTTCCGGGTCCGTTGCCCCGCCCGTACCGACCGCTCCCCCCGTGCCGCCGGAAGCGTCGGTTCCGCGACTCGTGTCGCCCGACGAGGGCGCAGCCGTTTTGCCGTGCTCGTCGGCCCAGGCACGGGCCCGGGCCAGGGCGTCGGCATTCTTCCACGGCTGCTGAAGCGGATCGTAGTCGTGAAGATCCACACCGGAAATCCGCGTGAAAGCCGCCGCGGCTTCGCGCCGCACCGAGGCGGCCGAATCTTCCATCAACGTCACCAGCGTCGGCGCCGTTGCCGGAACGCCTATGTCGCCAAGGGCCTTTGCCACGGCCAGCCGCACGTTGTAGCTGTCGTCGCCGGTCAGGGCCGCCAGTGCTCCGAGTGAGCGGACGGACTTCATGCGGCCCAGGGCCTCGACGGCCGCCTTGCGGACGCGCCACCGCGGGATGGTCAGGGCCTGCTCCAGGACGGTCACCTCGCCGAGCTTCTCGGCCGTGGCCACCACCTCGCGCTCGACGGTAATCGACGGATCCTTGAGCAACCCGGTCAGAAGCGTCGCAGCGTCCTTGCTCGGTGCCAGGGCCATTTGCCTGACGGCCGCCAGACGCACCGACTCGTCTCCGCTGGCCACCAACTCGCCGTAGCGGCGGGCCATCTCGTCGCCGCCCCAGCGGCTCAGCGTGTGGATGGCTGCCAGGACGATCCGAGGATTGCGGTCGTTGAGGGCCGCGACCACCGCCGGCGGCGTCTCGGTCATCTGGACCTCGCCCAGGGCCTCCAGCGCGGCATGACGCAGAGCCGGATCGTCGCTACCGAGCATCGCAACCAGAACGTTGCGTCCCTGCGGATCGTCCGTCAGGGCCGCGGCGTGCAGAATCGCGCGACGGATGTGCCGCGATCCGTCGGTGGCGCGTTTGCGTTGGTGGAAAATGGCCATCAGCCGCTGGAAGTCGATCACCTTCGAGGGGTTGTCCATGTGCCGCGCGAGGTCCACGAGTCGCTCGATGGCCTTACCGCGAATGAGCGGCTGAAGGTCTTGCTGCTCGGCGGCCTCATACAGCACATCAACGGCCGACGCGTCGCCGAGTTGCGCAAGTACCATAGCGGCATTGCGCCGAACGACGGGATTGCCGTCGCGAGCGGCGCGGCGAAGGTCGCCGACCGCTTTCGTGCCCATCGCCGCCAACTGGTCGGCCGCTTCGCAGACGTGACGATCGAACTCGCCGGGAAAGAGCGGCACCGTGCCCGCCGGATTGCCCCCGACAATGGACTCGTTCCCCAGACCGCGCAGGAGATCGGCGATTCGTCGCGGATCCACCTCACCGCCGGCATCCGTCGCTTCGGTTTTCGCATCGGTCTGCGGACTGGACTGGCGCGCCACGGCCGGGGACTGCGCGACGGGGCCGGGCGACTCGTCGCCGCCGAACCACCGGCATCCGCTGCACGACGCCAGAACGATTGCCGCCGCCAAAAAGAGATTCCGTCGCCTCCGCATGTCTGCCTATAATACCTCGACGCAACGACGTTGACCAGATTCCAGGAGCGGATCCATGAGAGACGACGATCGGAAGTCCGCGGCGGGAAGAGTCGCATGGATGATCACGGCAGTTGCGGCGTGGTCCCTTGCGACGGCCGGTCTGTCGCCGTGCGCCGCGGCGGAGGTCGTCCCGGGCATCGGGCCGGAGCACGTCGTGATTCTCGTCAACGAGCAGTCGCCCCCGAGTGTCGAGCTGGGCACGTACTACGCCCAGAAGCGCGGCATCCCGCCCGAGAATATCTGTCGCCTGCGAACCACCGATGCCGAAGTCGTCTCCCGCGACGACTACGAGAAACAGATTGCCGGCCCCGTCGCCGAATTCCTCGACAAGCGGCTCGGCCAGGTCCGCGTCAGGCTGCCCGAGGGCGAGTTGGTGCTCCTGATGGACCGCAAGGAAATCCGCTGCCTGGTACCCATGTACGGCGTGCCGCTGAAGATCGACGGATTCGTCAGCGTAAACGAAATGTACAAATCCACGGCGGCAGCCGTGGACAGCGAGCTGGCCCTGTTGCCGAAGCGCGGACACCTGCTTGGCGGCGCGATCGCCAATCCTTACTTCAGTGCCGACGCCCCCTTCAACCAGTACCTGGCGCGGCACATGCTGCTGGTGTGCCGCCTGGACGGCCCGTCGCCCGACGTGGTCCGCCGCATGATCGACGATGCCCTCTGGGCCGAAGAGCGCGGCCTGTCGGGGCGTGCCTACTTCGACGTGCGCAATATCACCAAGACGGGCTACGCCGAGGGCGACCGATGGATTCGCGAGGCCGCCCGACTCACGACGGCGGCCGGCATCCCCACGACGCTCGACGAGAAGGCCGAAGTCATGAGCATCGGCCAGACCATGCCGCAGGCCTGCTACTACATGGGTTGGTACACGGAACACGTCGGCGGGGCGATCGCCCGCCCGGGGTTCCGCTTCGAACGCGGGGCGGTGGCCTATCACCTGCACAGCTTTTCGGCCTGGACGCTTCGCAGCACCAAGGAGCGATGGGTGGGCCCCCTGCTGGCCCGCGGCGCAGCCGTCAGCATGGGCGCGGTGTACGAACCGTACTTGCGCGGCACGCCGCACCTGGACCTTTTCACCGACCGGCTGCTGAAGGGATACACCTTCGCCGAGGCGGCGTACATGTCGCAGGAAATGCTGTCGTGGACCATGACCTTTGTCGGCGATCCGCTCTACCGCCCGTTCGCCAAACCGTTCCGCCGGCCCGCCGCGGAACCTACGCAGCAAGACGCGACGTCGGTCTCGCCGCCACAGCCAAACCCCATGCCGGCGCCTCCGGCACCGTGAACCGGGTCTGTCGCCCACAGGAGACCCGCCGGCCTTGCCGGATCACCAGATGACGAGGTCGTCCTGGCGATGGGTCGTAGCGACGGCCTCGGCCAGGGCGTCGAGTTGGGCGAACGTCTCGGCCGTGGGGGCGCCCTTCTGAAGCACCGTGCCGAGCACCTTCACGTCGAGGCGTGGAATCAGGGCCGTCACCTGCTCGATGGCTTTGCTGCTCCAGCCGTAGGAACCGAAGATGCCCGCATACTTGACCTTGGGCCGCAGAAGATTCGCCAGGTGCGCGGCGTAGAACACGGCCGGGTGTGGGCCCACGTGGACCGTCGGCGTGCCGACGATCAGCGTGGCGGCGTCCACCAGCGACATCGCCAGCTTGCCGATGTCGGTTGCGGTCAGGTCGAAGGCGTGGACCGTCACGCCGCGACGGGCCAGCGCGTCGATCAATCGCCGGGCCATCGCCTCGGTGCTGCCGTGCATGCTCACGTACGGCAAAACCACCTCGTTCTTCATCGTCGGCGACACCCATTCCTTGTACGCGTCCACGATGAACACCGGCTTGTCGTACACCGGGCCGTGGCTCGGAGCGATGAGGTCGAAACCCAGTGCCGCCACCTTCTCCAGGTTCTTCGTAATCACGCCGCGAAACGGCATCATGATCTCGGCGTAGTACCGCTTGGCGGCCTCGTACACCCGGGCCCGGTCCGTCACGTACAGGTCGGTGGTCGCCAGGTGCGATCCGAAGAAATCGCACGAGAACAGGCACCGGTCCTCCGGAACGTAGGTGCACATGGTCTCCGGCCAATGGACCCACGGGGTGTAAACGAATTGCAGCGTCTTGCCGCCCAGGGAAATGGTCTGGCCGTCCTCCACGGGCATCATGCGCGCCTCGCTCACGCCCAGGTGCGTCGCCAGAAGGTCTTTGGCCTTGGTACTGCACACGAGTTTGGCCTGGGGGAACCGTTGGAGGACCAGGGGAATCGCCCCCGAGTGATCCTGTTCGCTGTGCTGCGACACGACGTAATCAAGGCGATCCACGCCGCGCAGGTGCTCCATGAACTCGCCCTGAAGCGCGGGGTCGGCGGAATCGATCAGAGCCGTCGCCTGCGTGCCTCGGACGAGATACGCGTTGTAGCTCGTGCCGTCGGGCAGCGGAATCAGCGAATCGAACAGCCGCCGCTCCCAATGCACCGTCGCAATGGCCTGAATGCCGGGTCGAATTTCTCGTGGATGCATCTCGGATAACCTCCTCGCTTTCAGCCGATCATCGCATGCGCCCCTGCCTCCGGGAAACCAGACTGTCGGGAGCGACCTCCGACGACAGCCCTTCCCGTGGGCAGAAACGGGGCACCGCGGCGGACTGGCGGCTCGTTGTCGCCGCCGGCGGAGCCCTCGCCGCTTCGGTGCATTCTATGCTCGCGTCTTCTCACCGGCAAGACGTTGAACCGCTCGCAGATGAACCGCACGCCGTCACTTCGGCCACACGACCGGCTCGGTCCCGGCGTCCGTGGCGGTCAGGCGCACGACAACCTTCTCTGCCCGCCCATTGCCCCAGGCGATGTCCAGCGATACGGCATCCGACGCGACCTCGACGCCCGCAGCCTGGACAGTTGGCGGCTTCTCGTCGGAAGCCAGCGGAACCAGCATCGTCACGAGCCTTGCTCGCCGGGCCGGTTCCTTCATCGTGTACGTGATCTCGTAACCGCGGTGCGCTGCAGTGCCCTTGCCGGGCCCCGTCCCGCCGACAACGACGGTCTTGTCCATCTTGGTCTCGACGGGGACCTTCGCCAGCGGCACAACGTGCAGGGCGGCATTGCCCACCTTGGCCGTCGCCCCCGTACCGTCGGCCTCGAACGGGCCGTCGCTGTGACAGATCCACGTCAGCCGCCGCGGAGCGTCGGCCTCCATGTCGTCCACCAGCAGCACCCAGTCTTTCGTCGCCACGAACGTTCGCCGCAAGGCGAGCGGGTCGAGCTTCGCCGCATAGGCCGGCCCCATCTCACCCGAAGCGAAAGCATAGTGCTCGGTCAGATGCGCGCGGTCGATGCGGACCTTGCCGAAGCGGTCCCACGGGAAACCGCGATCGTTGTGGTAGGCGCCATCGACGCCCTGCCCCGTGCCGTCCACCAGCAGCGTGTTGTGGTCGCGTGTCCACTTTTCGGCGGTGTAGCCCGTGTTGAACGCCAGCGGCGCCCCCTTGGCATAGAGCCAGAAGGCTCCGATGTCCGGATGCACGTGGCCGGCGTTGGGCACCCAGTCGCGCATCTGGTGGAGCTTGGCCACGGCGGCATGCCCTTCGGGCGGGCCGCAGCGGAACAACACGCACGTCGCGTCGTCGGTCCAGCCGGATCGCCACGCCACGAAGCCGTGGTCCTGGAAGTAATGGTACGGCGGAATATCATCGAGCGACGCCGTCGGCGCCGTCGGATCGAACCACAGGAAGGCCGCCGAGGGATAATCGGTCTCGGGCCACCGGCGGCTCAACAGATTGCCCACCCGTTGCGCCTCGGGCACCTTCAGCACCGACGCCACGCGCCAGAACATACCGGCATTGGTCAGCGATAGGCCGCTGCGCCGCCCCTCGGGCCATCGGTCCACGTCGCCTACGTCGAACACGTTCGGCATGCCCGGCACCGTCAGGTAGAGCGGAAACCGCCAGTTCTCGCGGAGGATCGGCAAGTCCAGCGCCTTTTCGCCCGTGGCCCGCCAGATCAGGTCGGCGTACCGCACGTGCCAGTGCAGCGAGTAGGCCCAGTAGCCCGTGCCTTCGTAGTAATAGCCGTCCGGCCCCAGCACGTAGCGGCACCGACGCAGCACGCAGTACCCCAACTTCAGCCAGTCCTTCGCCGCCGGCACCTCATCCGCCAGCGCCAGCGCCGCCGTGGTCATGCCGATCATCGGAATATAGGTGTGATTCTGGTCGAAGCGGATGTCCTGGGCCTTCGGGTCCAGGTCGTCGTAGATAGCCTTGGCATGAGCGGCCAACCCGTCGCGGATCACCGCACGGTCCGCCTCGCTGAGCTGATCGTGCAGAATGTCGTAGGCGATGCCGATGTGATAGAGGTACCACGACGCCTGAAGGTCCACGTTGGGCCGCCACTGGCCGTCGCCCCAGACGTCTTCCTTGCAGTAGGCGACCATCCATCGCGCGGCCCGGTCGAGGTGGACCTTGTCGCCCGTGACGAACCATGCCAGGGCGCCCGACTGCACGCGCTCAATGCGCCAGTAGTGAGCCCCGCTGCGGATTTCCTTGCGATCCGGCGCCTGGTCGCCCAACTGGCCCGCCGCCGCCAGCACCTGTTTCCACAGGGCGGGTGCGGCCTCCGCCTTCCGTGCCAGCGACTCGCGGTCGCCGGCGTCGAGCAGCAGCCGCGGACGGCGGCCGAGGTATCCCTCGACGAGCTTCACGTCCGTCCGGGCCATATCTTCGGCCAAGGTCGGCTGCGGTCTCCAGGCGTCGATTTCCTCGCCCATGCACGAGACGCCCGCCGCCGAGGCCAGTGCCGCGGCCACCGCAACCGCCGCCCATCGCCCCACCGCGCCGTGCCGCGTTCGAGTGCCGCTCATCACCGCTCCTCCTTCCGCCTGCCGCGAAACGGCCGACCATTTCGCCCCGTGTCACGTCCTCCGCCGCACGGCAAACGCCTCTGCCATCTTACGATTCGCCTGAGCCGTCTCCACGATATCCCGTCGCCCGTAGAACTCGTTCATCTGGACGATCACGCTTGTCCTGAGCACGAGTTCCACATTCGGACAGTCGTCCACGCGGTACGCGATCCGCCCGCCTCCGTAGGCCGGGCAATCGTATGGACAGACGAACCCCTTTTTCCGCGACGTGCAGATCGTCATCTTCTGAAACATCTCGTACCGGTCCACGCGTCGCGGATAAACCCCGGCCGACCAGCCCCC
>CAZCOA010000051.1:0-16966 GCA_964500225.1 uncultured Anaerolineaceae bacterium
GTGCTCGGGTGGTGGAATTGGCAGACACGCTACGTTGAGGTCGTAGTGCCCGTTTGGGCTTGCAGGTTCAAATCCTGTCCCGAGCACCACCTTTGCTCCTGAGATTCACAACACGGCCGGCATATCGCACTTCAGTCGTACACGTCTGAGATCAACGGTCTACGCTGTTTGCTGGGGAGCTTCCGTTGAATCGCACGTATGTGGGTTGGACTTTCATTTTGGCGTTCGTCGTCGTGAGCTATATGGCTCTCACGTGGGACACTCCGTCCCTGCGCCAACAGGAAGCCGTGGCGGCCGATGGTAACCCCCGGCCCGACGAAACTGCCCCCGATGGCAACGACGGGCACAATCTCTGGATGATCGTCGCAACCACGGTCTTGGTCGTTGTCGCCGTGATCGCCACGGTCGGCCTCGCCCACCTTCAGCACCGCCGCAAGGAAGCGTACCGCAAGGCCATGATGGAGGACAGAAGCCAGGCCTTGGGGTCCGCGGCCTCCCGCCAGTCTCTTGACCTTGATGATACGTGACCGTGCCGGCCCCCTCGCATCCGTGCCGTCTCACTCGGCGGCGCGAATACCGTACAGATGCTCCGCGCTGAGTCGATAGATCCGCTCCAGAACGGTCAGGGGCAGATCAAGCCCCTGCACGACGACCGGTTCCTCGTCAGCGTCTTCATCGGCAATCGGCGACAGCAGCGGTCCGCTCCCCTCCCATAGGTGGCGGTGGACGTAGTACCGCGTGGCGTAATCGTCGAAGGTCATGTCGGGCCGTCGGCCGACCACCAGGTCGCTGCCCCAGACGATCCGTTCTGCGCGCCGGATGATGAAGTCCCGCGCTGCCTCGGGCTGCCGTGACAGTTCCCTGGCCATCCATTTGGTGGCCGACAGGTCGAGCCAGAGATTCGGATGCTCATCAAGCAACTGGTCGAGGTGATCCAAATGCTCTGGATCGCCGCCCAGGTGGGCCGCCTGAACCTGCACGTCGGGATGGCGTCGCAGACGATTGACCAGTTGGCGGTAGGCGGCGGCCTTGTCGCCATAGCGGGCCGTGTTGCGGTAGGCGTGCTGCCACCAGGTGTCCGGATCGGCGATATGCACCAGGGCGACCAACCGCCGCCGGCCCATCAGGTCGAACACCGGATCCAGTCGCGGATCGTCCCAGAACAGGCCCGTGTCGGCATTAAAGACCGGTTTGAACCAGAACTTCACGCCCCGGATGTCTTGCTCGGCGACCGCACGCTCGATCAGGTCCGTCGCATAGCGTCGAAAGGCCGCACCATCGCCGATGAGGTCATAGCGCAGCCTGATCAGTCCGTGGAACCGGCCGGGAAATGCGCGTCGGCAATCGGCGACAAAGTTCACATCCCCATTGCCCAGAAACGTGCGCACTCCGTAAGCCGCGGCCATCTCCGCGAACAGCCGCGTCTCGGCGGCAGTACGCACGTGCATGTGCCCGTCCACTATCGGACCTCGGTAGCGCACGACCGGTGGTTGAGAGAAGAGGGACATGATCGGCCCCGGTGCTGTGCCGTTCTCAGCGGTTGCCGTACCACAGATCGTAGAACTTCTGATACGACCCGTCGCGAACGCGCCGCCACCAGTCCTCATGGTCGCGGTACCAGCGAATCGTGTGCGCCAGCCCGGTCGTGAAGTCCCATTTTCGGGTCCATCCGAGCTCGGCCTCGGCCTTGGTGCAGTCGATGGCATATCGCAGGTCGTGCCCCGGACGGTCCTTGACAAAGCGGATCAGACTCTCGCTCTTGCCGAGCTGCCGCAGAATCTCCCGCACCACGTCGATGTTGGCCCGTTCACTGCGGCCGCCCAGGTTGTAAACTTCCCCCGGCCGGCCGCGTTCGATCACTGCCAGGATACCCCGGCAGTGGTCCTCCACGTGAATCCAGTCGCGCACGTTCGCTCCCTGCCCATACACCGGCAGCGGCTTGTCGTCCAGGGCATTGGAGATCATCAGCGGAATGAGCTTCTCGGGAAACTGATACGGCCCGTAGTTGTTCGAGCAACGCGTGATGATCGTCGGGTAGCCGTGCGTGTGCCACGCGGCACGGACCAGCAGGTCGCTCGCAGCCTTGCTGGCCGAGTACGGCGAGTTCGGCGCCAGCGGGGTGCTCTCGGTGAAGGCGCCCTGCGGCCCGAGCGACCCGTACACCTCGTCGGTCGAAACGTGAATGAACCGCGACACGCCCGCTTGCCGGGCCACGTCCAGCATCACCTGCGTTCCGACGACGTTCGTCTCGATAAACGGCAGGGCGCCGACAATCGAACGGTCCACGTGGCTCTCGGCCGCAAAGTTCACCACGACGTCCACGCCGCCGGCCATCGCCTCCCGAACAGAGGCCTCGTCCTGAATCCTTCCCCGAACGAACCTGTACCGCGGATGGTCGCTCACATCCGCCAGGTTCTCCAAGTTGCCTGCGTAGGTCAGAGCGTCGTAGTTCACGATCTCCACGTCCGGCCTTTCCTGGAGCACCAGCCGCACGAAATTCGACCCGATGAACCCTGCGCCGCCCGTGATAAACCATCGCATATTACGGCTTCTCCTTGCTGTGCTCGCCGCCAGAGGCGGCCTCTTTGGTCGCTGCACTGTCCGCCGGCCGTGCCGTCTCCGACGACAGGCCGCCAGGTCGATCCACCTCGCCCGCGGACCGCATCGCCTCGGCAACGTGGTTCTGCCACCACGTATTCCACCGGTGATCGAGAACACGCGTATCCGCCTGTGCCTGACTGCTGCCGGTCGGCTCCGGCGACGCGCCGAGCACAAGGTCCAGCTCCAGGTACGCCTGTTCGCGCCAGATCCCCATGCGCACCGTGCCGCCGGCCCCGATGCGCTGAATCCGGTTCTTGAAATGGTCGATGCCGAAGACCCCCAGAAACTTTTTCCCGTTCAGCGACACGATCAGGTCGCCTTCCTTCAGTCCGCCTCGTTCGGCCGCCGTGTTTGCGACGACGCCCATCACTCGGACGCCGTTCTCCCGCTCGCCCATCCGCGGATCGTCCCCCACGACCACATTGAGCTGTACGCCGAGGAACCCGGGGCGAAGGTCGTCGCCGGCATACTGGTCCTGCGGCACCCACCGCCGATAGACCTCCTGGAGCCGCCGCAGAATCTCGGGATCCTTCACCGCCGCCAACCCTTCGTCGAGCACCGGCAACGTATCGGGCCCCATGGCAACCAACGTCTTCTGAGCCTCCTCGCGGGCGGTCCATTCCGCGTTTCCCAGTTGGGCGACCAGCGCGGCCACACGGGCCCGGTCCACCGGAGCCGCGCCGGCGGCGTTGGCGTTCGCCGCGGCCGACGCCGCGGGCGTCTCATCGCCTGCGGCCGCGGGAGCCGCCGGTGAAACGGCCTCCTGCCCAGCGGCGCCGACGGCCATCGTGGCCAGGATCGCCGCTGCAGCCGCCACAACACCCAACGAGGCTGTGGCACGGTCACTCGTCATCGGACGCCTCTCCCGCGCCCCCGGCCTCAGACTCCCGCATGGCTTCGTTGTAGCCGCGGGAACGGTAAGCGTCATCGTCGCGGGTCGGGCGCATCACCTCGGCATCCTTGGGCGTATCGTCCTCGGCGCCCTCATGCACCCGACAGCCGACGGCTTGCGCGGCCAGAGCGATCAGGGCCGCCATCAGAATCGAAACAACGATTCGCGACACTCCTGCACCTCCGTCCTCCCGGCACACACTCCATCACGCCGCCCTCCGGACAGGCACGTCATCATACTATGCCACGGTCCTGCCCGACAACATAGAAAACCGCTCGCGCATTCGGCAAATCTCCTGGGTTTTCGCTCGTATCGCGGTATAATTGAATGATTGCGGCCGCAGGGGAGGCCGGAACAGGGGATGGCGATGTTTGACCTGCTGCACATCAAACCTTCGGACATGCGGGTTCGGCTCTATTTGCGGCCGATCCACCCGGAGTTTTTTCAGATTTTCACGTGGCGCAGCTACGAGGGCCCGGGCTACGAAGCCGAAGTCTGGATCACCGGCCTCAGCCACGTCCTGACCGTGCGGCAGACCGGCCCGCAGTTGCGGTCGGCCGAACGGTGCGTCACCGAAGTCATCGGCCCCTCGGGCATGTCCCTGCCCGACCGAGGACAGGTCGAGTCGCTGCCGCTGCGAGGCGAGGACGAGACCAGCATCCAATTGCGCAATGGATTTCAGTACCATCTGCAATTCCACTGCGAGAAGCTCGAGGAGCATGTCTTCGCCACGACATACGAAGAGCTGCGCACCCAGGGGCTCAAGGAGGGCGTCGCCTGCGAGTACCGCGTGGACGGCCTGGAGCGCAGCACGTGGCCCTTCGCCCTGACCGTGCCGACGCACACCCGGGGAGGATTTCTGCTGCACGCCTTCCACTGCTTCCCCGACCAGATGACCATCCTGAAGACGCAGACCCTGATCGAGCTGCCCACGCCCTGACACCACAGGGTATTCTCTTGATGACCTTTCGGACCGGGGTTATCATGCCCGGAGCCTGTGGATTCCGACACTCCCGACAGGTAGGAAGGAGCCGCCGTGAGCAAGAAGAAGTTCTTTGTCCTCGATACGAATGTGCTCATCCACAACCCGGCCGCCTTGACCTCGTTTGCCGACAACGAAGTGGTCATCCCCTTTGAAGTCCTCGAAGAGCTGGACGAATTCAAGAAAGACACCTCCGACATCGGCCGCAACGTCCGCACCGTCATCCGCCACCTGGACAGTCTGCGTATGAAGGGACGTCTGTCGGAGGGCGTGCCGCTGAATGGAACCGGCGGCTCGCTCCGTGTCGATATCGAGGACGGCCTGATCGATCATCCCGCCATGGCCGACGACACGCCCGACAACCGCATCATTAGTTCGGCCCTGCGGCTGCACCTGGAAGGCAAGCCCGTCATTTTCGTTTCCAAGGACATCAATGCCCGCATCAAGAGCGACTCGCTGGGCATCAAGACGATGGACTTCGAGAAGCAGAAGGTGGACTTCGAGCGGCTGTACACTGGGTACCGTGAAGTCGCGGTGGAATCCGACGCCCTGAAGACGTTGATCCAGAGCCGACAACTCGTCGTCGAGGTTCCGGCAGACGATCCGTGGAATGCCAACGAGTTCGCCATCCTGAAGGCCGGCAACGAACAGGCCCTCGCGCGCTATGACGCCCAGGTCAAGGCCCTCGTCCCGACGCGGTTCAGCGAAATGACGGTTATGAACATCCGGCCGCGAAACATCCAGCAGCAGATGGTCTTCGAATTGCTGTTGGACGAGAAGATCAAAATGGTGACCCTCGTCGGCCAGGCCGGCACGGGCAAGACCCTGTTGGCCGTCGCCTGCGGACTCCACGCCGTCCTCAATACCCCGAGCTACGAGAAACTCCTGGTCAGCCGCCCCATCATGCCGCTTGGCCGCGACATTGGTTTTCTGCCCGGGTCGAAAGACGAAAAGCTGGCGAACTGGATGCAACCGATCTTTGATAATCTGGCGTTCATCTTCTCTCTGGACCGCAAGCAGCCCAGCGAATCAATCGACAAAACCATCAGGGACCTCACCGCCCGCGGGCTCCTGGAGTTGGAGGCCCTGACGTACATCCGCGGCCGCTCGATCCCGAATCAGTACCTGATTGTGGACGAGGCCCAGAACCTTACGCCGCACGAAATCAAAACCGTCATCACTCGCGTCGGCGAGGGAACCAAGGTGGTCCTGACCGGCGACGCCACGCAGATCGACAACCCGTACCTAGATTCGTCGAGCAACGGCCTGTCGTACGCCGTCGAGCAGATGCGCGACCTGGCCCTGGTGGGTCACGTTACCCTGGTCACCAGCGAACGCAGCGACCTGGCCAGCCTGGCCTCGCAACGGCTATAGGTAGAAAAGGACAATTCATGAGCGAAACCGTAACCATTCAGGAATTCGCCCGGCTGGACCTCCGCGTCGGCGAGGTTGTTGCCGCCGAGGCCCACCCGAACGCCAACAAGCTGCTGGTGCTCAAAGTGAACCTCGGCGAACTGGGCGAACGGCAATTGGTGGCCGGCCTGCGGGCCCACTACCAGCCCGAGCAACTCGTTGGCCGCAAGATCATCGTGATCGCCAACCTGGAGCCGGCTGTGCTCCGCGGGGTGGAAAGCCAGGGGATGCTTCTGGCGGCGTCGGCGGGCGATCAGGTCGTATTTTTGACGCCGGAGAAGGCCATCGCCCCCGGCGCCAAGGTCAGTTGAGCCCCCAGCGGCCACAGACGGAGCCCGTCGTGCTGCGGACCTTGTCCATTCAGAATTTGGCCGTCATCGAAGACGTGCAGATCGACCTGATCGAAGGACTTAACGTCTTCACGGGCGCCACCGGAGCCGGCAAGAGTCTCGTTATCGGTGCGCTGGAATTGCTGCTGGGTCTGCGGGCGTCCAGCGACATGGTTCGCGCCGGGGCCGACGAGGCCCGGGTCAGCGCCCTGTTCGAAATCGCCGACGACG
Source organism: uncultured Anaerolineaceae bacterium (assembly GCA_964500225.1). Lineage (GTDB taxonomy): Bacteria > Planctomycetota > Phycisphaerae > FEN-1346 > JAACEH01 > JAAYDY01. The sequence goes on from CAZCOA010000051.1 coordinate 6,449, forward strand.
ACCTCCGACGCGAGCTCCAGGCCGCCATCGACTTCCCCTTCGACGACAACCAACTCCTTATCCAACGCCGCGTCTCGGCCTCCGGCGGCAGCCGCGCCAGCCTCAACGGCCAGCCCATCACCGCCGGCATGCTGCGCCGACTCAGTCAGGTACTCGTGGACATCCACGGGCAGTACGACCAGCAGTACCTCCTCCAGCCGTCCAACCAGCTCGACGTCCTGGACGCCTTCGGCAACCTGCACGACCGCCGCGCCGCCTACCGCAAGGTCTTCGAGGCCCACCGCGAGGCCCTCCAGCGCAAGGCCGATCTGGAGACCGGCCGCGACCTGCGCCGGCAGCAGCTCGAACTCTATGAGTTCCAGGCGGCCGAGATCGACCAGGCCGACATCCGCCCTGGCGAGATCGAGGAACTGGAGTCGCGGCGACGACGATTGACCGCCGCCGAGCGGCTCACGACGAACTTGTGCCTGGCCTACGACAGCCTCTACGAGTCCGAAGGCAGCATCACCGACCGCCTCAAGGCACTGGTCCATCTCCTCGACGAATTGGCCGAGCTGGACGAGTCGCTTCAGGCGCAGGCCGATGCAGCCCGCCAGTCCGCCTTTGCTCTCGATGACCTCGCTTTTCAGTTGCGCCGCGCCGCCGAGCGTATCGAGGCCGATCCCCAGGCCCTTGCCGAAACCGAGGACCGCCTTCACACCCTGAAACGGCTGGCCGACAAGTACGGCCCGTCCGAGACAGATATCCTGGCGCTGCGTGAGGACCTCCGGTCGAAGATCGCCGCGCTTCGCGCCCAGGAGGACGATCGCGACCATCTGGACGCCGAGTTGGAGTCCCTGAGCCGGCAGATGATCGACCTGGGGCGCGCTCTGAGCGATGCCCGCGCCAAGGTGGCCGCGAAGTTGCAGAAGAAGATCGAGACCGAATTGCGGCAGCTTGAGATGAAGTCGGCTCGCCTGGAGGTGGTCGTGCGCCCGTCCGAGGACGACCAGGGCCGCCCGTCGCCGACGGCGACAGGCCTGGACGAGGTGGAGTTTCTTTTCGCTCCCAATCCCGGCGAACCGCCCAAGCCGTTGCGCAAGATCGCCTCGGGCGGCGAACTGAGCCGCGTGATGCTCGCCCTCAAGGGGGTGCTGGCCCAGTCGGATCGCGTCAGCGTCCTGGTCTTCGACGAGATCGACGGCAACGTAGGAGGCCGCCTCGGAGCCGTCATCGGCCGCAAGCTGGCCGCCCTGGCCGATCACCACCAAGTGCTCTGCATCACCCATCTGCCGCAGATCGCCAGTTTCGGCCGCCGGCAGTTGACCGTCCGCAAAGAAACCCGCGACGGCCGCTCGTTCACGCGCGTCGAACCGCTCGACGGCGACCGCCGCATCGCCGAGCTGGCCGAGATGATCAGCGGCAAGCAAGTCACCGAAACGACACTGCGGCAGGCTCGCGAGATGCTCCAGGCCGCTGGGCAATAATCCACAACACGCCCGAAGGCCGTGAATTCTTCCGGCGTCCTGGAGTCTACTATGGTGTTCAATCTATGGGGCTTTCCGTCATTGGCGATGCGGCGATTGACACCGGCGGGGCCAGTCGATAAGCTCTATCGAATCGGGGGCTGCCCCATGACCTACAACGACGGATCTTCACTGAGGGAAAAACACATGCACGGACACGGACGCAATGCGATTGTGATGGTGCTGGCGGCGGCCGTCCTTGCGGCGGCTGCGTCCAGTGCCTGTGCTCAGGGCCTCAAGCTCACCTTCGTCACCACCGACAAGGACGTGGACGAGGCCATGAAACGATTGATGGATTTCCTATGGACCCGCCAGCTCGACGACGGCTCGTGGGCCGACATCACGGCCGAGCACTGGCAGAAACGCGTCGGCTGGACCACTGCCCTGGCCTCCCTGGCCTTGCTCGAATCCGGCGTCAAAGTCAACGATCCGCGTATGGAAAAAGCCCTCACCGCCCTCATGGCCGCCGACATGAAGGACTCCATCAGCTATGCCACCCGAGCCATGGCCTTGTGCCAGGCCTACAGGGCCGTTCAGCGAAAGGAATGGGAAATCCAGATCGTCAAGGACCTCGACATTCTAACCCGGGGCCTGCCCGCCCACGGCGCTTGGGACTACAGCGGCCCCGACAAGAACGGCAACAACATGGCCTCTCAGTTCGGCCTGCTGGCCCTCTGGGAAGCCGAGCTCGCCCGGTTTGATGGCAACCGCAAGTTCGATGCAGCCGGCGGCGCCGGCAACACCGCTGCGGCCCCCTCGCCGACGCCCGCTCCGCGCAACACCCGCGTCGCCGATCCTGCGGCAGCGACCGACGCCTTCAACGCCGCCCGCGTCTGGCCCAATGTCATCCGAAACCTCGACCGGTCCTGGCCCCTCATCGAAAAGCAGTGGGTGTCCAGGCAACGCCGAGACAAGGGATGGACCTTCTCGGCCGTCGCCGGCGACGACGTCGAAAGCACTCTCGTCATGACAGCCGCCGGCACGTCCAGCCTCTTCATCGTTCTGGACAAGGTTTACGCTCCGAAAATGGTCCCGGGCAAGCCCGCGCCTCGCACCGACGTCTTCCAGGGCATCGACTCCGGCATGAAATGGATCGCCGACCATCTAGGGCCGGGATTCACCAAGGACGGCTATGCGGCGTTTGCCGTCCAGCGCGTCGCCGCCGCCAGCGGGCACAAGTATATCGGGCAACACGATTGGTTCCGCCTCGGCGTCAAGGAACTCATGGATATCACCACCGACTGCAAACGCAATGTCGAGGGCCCCTATGGTCCCGACATCGAGGCCGCCATGTACCTGCTCTTTTTGTCCCAAGGACGCGTGCCCATCACCTTCAACAAGCTCGAACGTCCGGGCACCGACTGGGACTGCGCCCCGCGCGACGTGGCTAACCTCACCCGCTATCTGAACCGCGAACTCGAACAGCGCATGAACTGGCAGATCGTCAACGTGGACAGGCCCGTGGCCGAGTACCTCGACGCGCCGGTATTGCTGATCAACGGCATCCAGCCCCTGCAACTAAAGGATGAAATCGTCCGGAAGATCCGCGAATACGTCAACCGCGGCGGATTCGTCGTCGGTGAGGCCACGACCTCCAGCTCCGCCTTCGCCCAGAGCTTCCGCGAGATGATGGTCAAGGCGTTCCCCGAGGGCACGGCGCCCGGGGCGACTTACTACACCTGGCATCCCGTCCCCCCCGATCACCCGTTGCTCGATAACCTGAACGATCGCGATCGGGCACGCCTGGGGCCGATAATGATCATGGACAGCCCCATCCGCACCATTGCCCTGCTTCTGCCTGTCGATCAAGCCACTGCATGGCAGCAGATGGACGATATCAAAAACGAACATTCCTTCAAGTTCGGCCTGAACATCCTGAAATACGCCACCGCCGGTGAACAACTGCGGATGCGTCTGCGGCCGGTCTATGCAGGCCGAACCGTCACGGCCTCCACCGTCCGCAAGGTAGCCGCCCTCTGCACCAGCGGCACCTGGCTCGGCGAGCCCTATGCCATCGAACGCCTCAGCGACAAACTCGCCACCGACGCCATGATCATGGTTGAACAGGCCCCGGCCGACGATCCGGCCGCCCTTACGCCCAAGGAGACGCCTGTCCTCTGGCTCTATGGCAGCGGTCCCTTCCAGCTTCCCGACGAAAAAATCCAGGCCCTGGCCCAGTATGTCCGCAAGGGCGGCCTCTTGGCTTTTAGCCCCAACAAAGGCGACAAGACCTTCGCAAAGTCCGCCGAGGGCGTTCTCAACAAGATTCTGCCCGATGTCCAGGCGTCCACCGTTCTGCCCGACGACCCGATCATGACCGGACTGGTCTACCGCGAACGCGGCAAACCCCTCAATCAGCCCGACTTCCGCGGCGCGCGACTGGCCAAGGACCGCGTGGTCCGACTCACGGCCTATCGCACGGGCTCGCGTATCGCCGCCCTGGTGAGCCCATACGACATCTTCCTCGGGATGCTCGGCACCCCGATCTTCGGCAACCAGGACTACACCGGCGACACCGCGCAGCAGGTGGCCGCCAACATTTATCTCTATGCCCTCGAACAAGCTGAGAAGGGCTCGGAGGGAGCACAATGACCACACGATGGTTCGCAACGATCACGCTGGTTGCCGCCCTGTGCGCCGCAACGGCTGTTCCTGCCGCCGCACAGCGCAATACCCGACGCGAGCAGCCCAGCACCCCACAACAGAACCAAGAGGCCGAGACCAAGAACCAGCCCCTGACCAGGGCCCAGAAGGCCCAGAAGATGTTTAGCGACGCCTCCGCCCTCAGTCAGGCCGGCCGTGGCCGCGAAGCCGCCGACCTGTTTGAGTCCCTGGTCAAGGAGCACCCCACCAGCGAACTCGTTCCCGAGGCACTCAGCAAAGCGTCCATCTACTACGGCGGACGCAGCACGCCCAACGGTACGAAGATGTTTGAAACCATGCGAAAAACCTTTCCCAACAGCCAGCACAACCTGGGGATGCTCTGGGCCGAGGTCGAGCGCGTGGCCGGCCCCAACAGCAAGGTTCCCGCGAAGGAACGTATCGCCCTCCTGGAAGAATACCTTGACACCTACTGGGGACAACCCCACTTCGCCGATGCCGTGCAACGACTCGCTCAGGCCCTCATCCAGGACGGCCAGACCGAAAACGCCGACGCCTTGCTCAGCCACGCCCTGGCCGAGACAGCGCCCGAGGATCTGGGCAACCTCATCAATATGATCCAGCGCGGCTCCAGCGGCCGCAAGGACTTCGAAAACCTCGCCAGGCTCTGGGGCAACGCCGCCGAGAGCGTGGACAAACGCACCCCCGCCTATCCCGTCCTTGTCCTGCTGAAGGTCACCTACCTGCGGCAGGCCGAGGCCTACGAAGCCGCCCTTAAGGAGATCGATGCCCTGGAGAGGCTGCGGCCGAAGTCCGAATATGCGGCCTACTGCGGCCTGGAGGCCCGGCCCGGCATTCTTGCCAAGCAGGAGAAATGGGCCGATGCCGCCTCCCATCTGGCCCAGGCCATCGAGAAGTACTCCATCTTCGTCCTGCCCGAGCACCATCAACAGTTGGCGGACTATGAAGGCAAGGCCGGGAACACCCAGGGCGCCATTGCCATCCTCGACAGACTCCTGGCCCAACCGAACTGGCCCGCCAAGGCACGCGAACTCCTCGACACCAAGTACGCCCTGTTGGCCGCCGCGGGCAACACCGCCGCCGCCAACCAGGTGAACGACCAGTTGGCCGCCATGTTCCCCAACACCAGCGTAGCCCTCGGCGCCCATCTGCGGATCGCCACCAACCATCTCGCGGCCGGCGATGCCGCCCAGGCCAAAGGCGTCCTGATGAAGATCATGGCCGGCTTCGGCAACACCTCCGCCGTTGCCACCCAAGTCTATCCGCTTTTCGCCAAATTCGACGCCAAGGCCCATGCGGCCGAGCTCAACGCGCTCAAAGACGAGTTCCTGAAAATCTATCCGGCATCTCTCGAAGCCGACGAAATCCGAAAACAGAAACAGATCGACATCAAGGATTCTCCGACCGCCAAGGCCCTCGAGGTCTTCAACGAGTACAAGGCCTTTGCCGGCGAGAGCAACGTGGATGCGGCCAGGCGGCGCATCGACAAGCTCCTTCAGGAGTTTCCATCGAGCCCGCATGGCATCGCGGCCTGCGCCGAGCTAGCCAAGGCCCTTAAGGACGCCGACAAAGTGGAACTGGCCGCGGAACTGCTCATGCTCGCCGCCCAGTCGTCGCCGTTCCATCGCTCCGCCGAAACCTGGCTCAAGGACGCCGGCGTCGCCTACAACGGCGTGGCTAAGCCCGATAAAGCGACACCCGCCTACGAAATTCTGGTCAAAAACTTCCGCTTCAGCCCTTACTGGCGAGACTACGTCCACACGGCTGCCGCTACCCTCGACAACCAGAACAAACTCGACGAAGCCGCCAAGCTGGTCGTCGAAGCGGCCAAGTCCCTCGGTAACGGCCCACAGGCCGCCGACCTTGAAGCGTTCCAGGCCCGCAGACTCGAACGCCAGGAGAAGTGGGCCGAAGCCGCCTCCGAGATGCTCCGTATCCTCGGCAGCAACGCCTCGAATCCACTCTATCGTCCGCTGGCCGGCGAGGCCTATCGTTTCCTCGTCGTCGCCAATCAAAAAGACGGCGAAGTTAAGCTCCTCGAAGGTCTTGCCGCACGTTACGAAGGCTGGGACGAGGCCGACCGCATTCGCATCAGCCTATCCACCACCTACGCCCGCGATAAGAAGGCCGCCCAGGCCGTCAAGCTCCTCGAAGAGGTGGCCGCACGACATCCGGCCTATGAAATCGGGGCCTGCGGCCACGACATGATCCGCTATCTCAGCAAGTACAGCCGCGGCCTCTTCGGAGGAACCGTCGCAGTTCACCCCGTACAGCGCGTCTCCGACGACATGAGCGGCGGATACGGCAACTACTTATATGCCAACACCGCCGAGGACATGATCGACTACGCCCTGCTGCTCAACGATCCGCAAGCCTTTGTGGACCGCGTCAAGAAACGGCTCAACCAGATGATCAAGGCCCCCGTCAACCGCCCCAAGGGCTACAAGAGCGGCATCCCCTATGCCACTGCCAACGTGCCGCGCCCACACGTGCATCCGGTGCCCGAGCATCGCGCCATCTATGGCATGGTCGCCCTGATCGAGGAAGGCATGCGACGGATGCAGCAACGCATCGATGCGACCCTGTGGCTCCAGGTGTACCCGCTCTGGCCGGAATACTACATGAACGACGAGCGGCTCACTGCCGCCGCAGTCGCCGTCATCAACGCCAACGACAAAGCACAGAGCGCCAAAGCCCTGGCTCTCCTGAACGACAAATACAACAAGCTCATCTGGATGCCCGATGTGCTGCGTGCTCAGGCCATATACGAGCAGAACTACGGTTCCCGATCCAAGGCGGCTCAACTGTTCAAACAGCTCGCAACCGGATTCCCCGACCACCGATGGGCAGCACAGGCCGAGGAGTCCGCCAAAACACTCGGAGGACGCGGCTGAGATCGAATCGCACGCCGCATAGGTAGGTTCCCCCGTCCCGCAACGGGAGAAATAGCAATCCCCCTGCCGGCCACGTATGGCCGACAGGGGGATCGTGTTTCGCATACAACCTCATTCACCGACAAGGCCGCAGCCCGTGCCGGTCATCATTTCCGCCGCCGCCAAATCAGCCCGATGACGCCGACTCCCACCAAGCCCAACGTCGCCGGCTCTGGAACCACGATGCCGTACACTTGACTTGTTCCGGACCCCAGCGTGAAGATCGGATACATCTCGGCATCCTGATAGCTGTGAACGGTGTACGTCAAGTCCGTAATGGGAGTGCCGGCTTGCGAATCCGCGAAGTAGAACCTGGCCACCACGTCTCCCACTTGCAGGTCTCGGAACCGAATATAATCATAGTCAGTGATGTATTGTCCTAATATGTCGTATGCATTCGGGTGTCCAGCCGCCTGTCCAAATGAGGACCAGCCGGCACCGCCGTCGGCCACCACGGGATTGAAGAACCCGTGGGCATCGATGCTCTCGGGGGCCGTCCGCAACCATGCATAGTAGCTCGGAGCGACCAGGGCCCCCATATAAACAGAACTCCTGCCTTGGACCATCAAAGGGAAGCCCGTGAAACGCGCCGCGTCCGTCCCGCCGAGAATCAGCCGTGCGCCGAACGCACTGACCATTTGGTCGCAACTCGGCAGTCCGTACTCGCCCAGATCCACGATCTTCAGGTCAACGAACATCAGGTTGTAACCGGCCACTGTAGTCCATTGAGGCTGGGTCAGACTCAGCAGCACATCGGCCGAGGCCGGTACGGCCAGAAATGTCAACAGCACTACTGCAAGAAGCTTCCTCATTAGTACCCTCCCAAATCAAGGTGTCTATCAGGGTGCGGGAGTTTTATCGTCCGCAACTCCGCAAGCGTCGTGCCGCCCCTCACGGCACAGGCATCCCATTCAGAATATTGACCAGTAACGACATATCACCCGGTTCAGCGCCCCCGTTGGTATCCAGGTCGAACGCATATGCGTGGAACCCCGTCGTATCCATCCCGTTCAGCCGGTTCACCAAGGCGCTCATGTCGGTCGGCTCCGCGCCGCCGTTGCCGTCGATATCGCCCAGTACTCGACACGTGAACGGAATCTGCACTTCCGCCCTACCCGCCACGTCGCCCGTGGCCACTACCGACAGCGTCAGCGGGCCAACCGCCCCAAGCGACCGGTCGCTGCCGTAGATCAACTTCTCCAGATCCGTACTGCCCGGCAACACATCCACCTCGCCCGGCCCACTGCCAGCCACTTTCGACACCGCAATCGCCACCGACGAGTTGCCGTTCAAGTCGTTGACCGTCACCGTCAGCTTTACCTTGTGACCATTCCTGGCAAGGATGGCCGGCGTATTCTGATACACCCAGTCCAGCCCATCTTCCGTCGCCACGGAGATCACCGGGTCGCCGGTGGCGGCAATAATGTTCGCGCCGTCGTTCAGCACCGTGCCCGGTAGTGCAATCGACGTGCCCACGAAGCTGAAGGCCGGCGCTGGATCATAACCGCCGTAACTCTCGATGGTTACAAACACTTCCGTCACTGCCACACCATCCCACGCGTAGTAGAACCGCGCCACGATCGCCCCGGGCGCGATGCTGGCCAGAGACACGGCGTTAGAGACCAGGCCGTTATGTCCATAGGCTAGAGTCGTGGGGTCGCTACTGTTGGATGTCGCGCCGAGGATAAACGGGCTCCACGCGTACACGGCCGGACTCCAACGGTCCGCCAGATCCGGTCCCGACCACCCGCGTATCTGGTCCGGATCGGCTGTAAAATGGCTCGCATCCGCCCCGCTCAGGACGGCACGCGCTCCGAACCCGATCACGTTGCCCGTGAAGCCGTTCGTATTCTCCATGAGCAGGTCGAAGTACATTAGCCCGTTTTCGGTGTCGAACTGGGCTGTGCCGATGGTCAGGAAAGGTCCTTGGGGCTGGGGCTTGGATGCCTCCGGCGTGTTGCCGTAGGCTCCTTGGTTTATTCGATTTCCATTTGGCATCGGTTCCATCGCATAGGCCAACGCCGGGTTGCCCGCATCGATACACGGACTCGTTGCGGTATCGTTCACCCACATTCCGACCGATGGATCGTACCGGCCACCGACGCTCTGAAGGTGATAGTCGCCCGCCGATGCGAACAGCGGCAGCACGTCGATGTTGCCGGCACCCCATGTGAGCGTCACCGTCCCCGTGCCGCCCGTCTCCAGGAACACACCGGCCTGGCCGCCCTGAACGTCGCTGTAGGCCACCGACAGCGTCGCCCCGGCCTCCAGAGACATCTGATTGCCGCCGTCGGCCGCCGTGTTGGCCCAGAAAATGCAACTGTCCACCACGACGCTGCTGCCCGTCTGGAAGCACGCCATTCCGCCGCCGTGGCCGACGCGCGGCACACTGCCGCCCTCCAGGTCCACGCCGCGTGCCTCGTTGGCGGCAACCGTATTGTTGACAACCTGGGCCGCGACATCGTAACCGACGAACAGCCCGCCGCCCACTTCGTCGGCGATATTCTCGTCCACGACGTTGTTGCGAACTTCGGCCACGACCGACTCGAACAAGCAGATGCCGCCGCCGTCCCATGCGGCCTCATTCCCGGAAATGCGGTTGCCCGACAGAACCACCGTGGCCACTCCGCCTTCGCCGCACACGAACACGCCGCCGCCCCAACCCTGGGCCGTATTGCTTGAAATCGTGTTGTTACTGATTTCCACCGTCGATGTGCCGACCACGCTGATGCCGCCGCCATCAGCCGCCGTCTGGTTCAGGGCGATGACGTTGAAACGAATCACCGGCGAGGCATTGGCCACATGGATACCGCCGGCCCGGGAGGGCGATACGGCGGCATAGGCGCCGTTGGTCACCGTAAACCCTTCCAGCACCGCCGGATAGGCCCCCTGCCCTTCGCCGTTGGCGATGGTGACACAGGTGCCCGCGGCCGATCCATTGATGATTGTCGCCGCTACAACAGACGGGTTGCCGGGATTGGTGCTGCGGACGGTGACACTCTTGCCGGAGAAGTCGATACACTCGCTGTAGGTGCCTGGCGCGACAACGATGGTATCGCCGTCGCCGGCAGCGTTGATCGCCGCCTGAATGGTGGGATACCCGCCAGGGCCGACAGTGAGCGTCGCGGAATGGGCAACGGCCGCGCAGATGGCAACGGTTGCCAAGCACAGGCCAACACGTACGATAGAAAGCCGCATCGCGACAACTCCTAACGGATTTCTCTCGTGTGGTCTAGTTCCCTGGGCTGCTCCCCGCAACAAGGAACAGTGGTTACGGCAGTCGAACCAACACTCCCCCACTTCGGTAGGTGCTTTAGGCGAGTCGCAAAACCCCTCTCAACCGTAGTGAATATAACATATGATGCGACAATGTCAAAAAAAAAGAAGCCCCCTTCCGCTTATCGAGCAACTAACGCCCGCCCGCCATACGGTCCCCCCGCCACCCCCCCGCCCGCCCC
>CAZCOA010000052.1:0-16875 GCA_964500225.1 uncultured Anaerolineaceae bacterium
GGAACCACCCAATGAACGGCCCGCAGGGCGCGGACCATCCGTACCAAAAGGGGTTTGTAAACGAGGTTGGTTACACGCGTGACAACAATCATAGAACAGCATTATAGTGCGCCGAGCCCGCCAAGTCAAACTCCATCGACTCCCCTAAAGGATTCGACGCAGGGGCTTGCAACTCGACGTGGCGGCATGCTATAATCCCGGAGTATACGAGCGGGCGTAACTCAGCGGTAGAGTGTCAGCTTCCCAAGCTGAAGGCCGTGGGTTCGAATCCCATCGCCCGCTCCATAAGACGCCCACTGTCAGGCGATGGCCGTGGGCGTCTTTGTTGCGCTTCGAAAACGACTTGCGAATGCCCTCCCCCGCCACATGGACAATCCGCTCATCGGATATCCGCGTGATACTCCTGCAGCGACCGTACCGGCGGATCGCCGGCCGTGATCGCCTCTATCGCCTTGGCGGCCGCCAGCGCTGCCGCAAGCGTCGTGATATAAGGCAGCCGGTGCTTGATGGCCGCCTTGCGAATGTACGAATCGTCCGTCTGGCCCAGTCGGCCAATCGGTGTGTTGATGACCAGGTGAATCTCTCCGTTCTTGATGCTGTCGGCCACGTTCGGACGCCCTTCGTGCATCTTCAGGATCATCTCCGATGCGATGCCGTGGTCCTTCAAGTACGCATGCGTCCCGCGGGTTGCGCGAATCGTGAATCCCAGGCGCGTGAATGCTTGGGCCACCTGCACCACGCCGTCGCGGTCCTTTTCGGCCACTGACAGAAGCACCGTTCCTCGCGTCGGCAGCGTCTGCTTCGCCGCCAACTGGGCCTTGTAGAATGCCATCCCAAACGACTTGCCCATGCCGAGCACTTCGCCGGTGGACCGCATCTCCGGTCCCAGCACCGGATCCACCTCCGGGAACATCGGGAACGGGAACACGGCCTCCTTCACTCCGTAATGCGGAATCTTCCGATGCACTAATCCCATATTCGCCAACTTCTTGCCCAACATCAATTCCGTCGCAATCCGGGCCATTTGCACGTTGCACACCTTCGACACCAGCGGCACCGTCCGCGACGCCCGGGGATTCGCCTCCAGCACATACACCGTGTCGTGGGCGATGGCGTACTGCATATTCATCAGTCCCACCACGCCCAATTCACGCGCGATGGTCTCCGTGTACCGGCAGATGGTCTCCACGTGATGCTTTGGTATCGTCACCGGAGGGATCACGCAGGCCGAGTCGCCGCTGTGGATCCCCGCCAGTTCGATGTGCTCCATCACCGCCGGCACGAACGTGCTCGTGCCGTCGCTGATGGCGTCCGCCTCGGTTTCCAACGCATGATCCAAAAACTTGTCGATCAGAATCGGCCGCTCGGGCGTCACGTCCGTCGCGGCCTCGACGTACTGACGCAGCATCTGGTCGTCGTACACCACCTCCATGCCGCGCCCGCCCAGCACATACGACGGCCGCACCATCAGCGGATACCCGATCGACGCGGCGACCTCCAGTGCCTGCTCCACCGTGCTGGCCATGCCCGACGTCGGCATCGGAATGCCCAACCGCTCCATCATCCCCCGAAAACGGTCGCGGTCCTCCGCCAGGTCGATCGTGTCCGGCGAAGTCCCCAGCACCCGGACGCCCGCCGCCTCCAACTCCTTCGCGATATTCAGCGGCGTCTGCCCGCCGAACTGCACGATCACCCCCTCCGGCTTCTCCTTCTCGTAGATGCTCAGCACGTCCTCAACGGTCAACGGCTCAAAGTACAGCTTGTCCGACGTGTCGTAGTCCGTCGAGACCGTCTCAGGGTTGCAGTTGACCATGATCGTTTCGTAGCCCATGTCCCGCAACGCGAACGCCGCATGAACACAGCAATAATCGAACTCGATCCCCTGCCCGATCCGGTTCGGGCCGCCCCCGAGCACCATGACTTTCTTGCGGTTCGTTGTCGGCACTGCATCCGGCGCGTTGTACGTGCTGTAGTAGTACGACGCGTTCTCCACGCCGCTGACGCGCACCGCGTGCCACGACTCGTGCAGTCCGGCCGCCAGACGCTGACGGCGAATCTCCGACTCCTTCACACCCAGCAGCATGGCCAGATACTTGTCGGCAAACCCGTCCTTCTTGGCACGGATCAGCAGATCGTCGGGCAGGGTTTTCCCCTTGTAGCGCAGAATCTGCTCTTCCAGCTCCACCAGTTCCTTCATCTGTTCGATGAACCACGCCTTGATGTGCGTCTTCGCGTGCAGGCTTTCGACCGTAGCGCCCTTGCGCAGCGCCTCGTACATCAGGAACTGCCGCTCGCTCGTAGGCTCATTCAGTCGCGACATCAGCTCCTCAAGGGGCAGCGTATGGAAGTTCTTCGCGAACCCCAGACCGTAACGCCCGTTCTCCAGCGAGCGGATCGCCTTCTGGAACGCTTCCTTGTACGTCTTGCCGATGCTCATCACTTCGCCCACGGCCCGCATCTGCGTTCCGAGCTTGTCCTGGGCGCCCTTGAACTTCTCGAAGGCCCACCGGGGGAACTTCACCACCACGTAGTCCCCCGACGGCGTGTACTTTTCCAGCGTTCCGTCGCGCCAGTACGGTATCTCGTCCAGGGTCAGCCCGCCGGCCAGCTTCGCCGACACCAGCGCGATCGGGAACCCTGTCGCCTTCGACGCCAACGCCGACGAACGCGACGTCCGCGGATTGATCTCGATGATGACCACCCGCCCCGTCTTCGGGTCGTGCGCGAACTGGATGTTCGTCCCGCCGATCACCTGGATCGCTTCCACGACGTCATACGCGTACTTCTGAAGCCGCTGCTGCAATGCCTTGTCGATCGTCAGCATCGGCGCCGTGCAGAACGAGTCCCCCGTGTGAACCCCCATCGCATCCACGTTCTCGATGAAACACACCGTGATCATCTGGTTCTTGTGGTCGCGGACGACCTCCAGCTCCAACTCTTCCCAGCCCAGAACCGATTCCTCGACGAGCACCTGCCCCACCAGGCTGGCCGCCAATCCCCGCGCCACCACCGTCCGCAATTCCTCGATGTTGTACACCAGCCCGCCGCCCGTGCCTCCCATCGTATACGCCGGACGGATCACCACCGGATATCCGAGCTTCGCCGCTACGCTCTCGGCTTCCTCCACCGAGTACGCCAATTCGCTGCGCGGCATGTCAATGCCCAGGCGTTCCATCGTTTCCTTGAATGCCTTGCGATCTTCCCCGCGCTTGATGGCGTCCACCGCCACCCCGATCACACGCACTCCGTACTTGTCGAGGATTCCTTTCTCGGCCAGTTCGCTGCTGAGGTTCAGACCCGACTGTCCGCCCAGGTTCGGCAGCAACGCGTCAGGACGTTCCTTCGCGATGATCCGCTCCATCGACTCCACGGTCAGCGGCTCGATGTACGTCGCGTCCGCCATGCCGGGGTCGGTCATGATCGTCGCCGGGTTGCTGTTGACCAGCACGATCGTGTAGCCGAGTTCGCGAAGCGCCTTGCACGCTTGGGTTCCCGAGTAATCGAATTCGCAGGCCTGGCCGATCACAATCGGCCCCGACCCGATGATCATTACCTTCTTGATGTCTTCGCGCTTTGGCATGGTACGCTCCGCTTTTCTGTGATGGATCTTGGGACGCCGGCGCACAACAGGCTCGAACAGTTACCTCCGCCCGACGGCCGCAGTTATCGCCGCCGCTTCACAGATGCCCGGCGCACCGGCTCCATGCGACCACAATGGCTTCGGCATGCTCCTAGGACTGCCGTGATCGCCCGGGCAGGGGGCGAGTTGTCGGAAAATAGTAGCCAACCCAGGCTCGTCCTGCAAGCGGTTTCGCCCTACTCGGGTATGGAAAATGGCTTATCGCGCCCCCAGTTCGGTCGCGACTCCGATTTGTTCGCCGTCGGCGTTGCACGAACCCCTCCAACTCGCTATGATGCCGTCGTGTCGCCGTGCCCGGAACGCATCCTGCACCCCCTTTGGATTGCCGATCGACGCTCCGCGGTTCGCGATGCACCAGGTGTTTCGCAGTATCATTTTCCACAACCGATGACCGAAAGGATGCTGACTGATGGGCGGTTTCTTCGGCGTGGCCTCCAGGAACGATTGTGTCAGTGACCTGTTCTACGGAACCGATTACCACAGTCATCTAGGAACACGACGCGGCGGAATGGCCGTCCGCGACGGGGCCGGCTATGCCCGGTTCATCCACGATATCACCAACAGCCAGTTCCGCTCCAAGTTCGAGAACGACGTCGGCCGCATGAACGGCCTCTGCGGCATTGGCGTCATCAGCGACTACGAGGACCAGCCCCTCATCATCGGTTCCCATCTCGGCATCTACGCCATCGTTACCGTCGGTGTCGTCCGCAACCTGGGGGACCTGGTCGAGCGGGCCTTTGGCAGGGGGGTCAGCCACTTCTCCGAAATGAGCGGCAACGAAGTCAACCAGACCGAGATGGTCGCAACCCTCATCAACCAAGGGGCCACCTTCACCGAGGGCATCGCCCTGGCCCAGCAGGCCATCCAGGGGTCGTGCTCCATCCTCCTGCTGACCGAGGAAGGCATTTACGCCGCCAGGGACCTCTACGGCCGCACGCCGGTCGTCATCGGAAAGAAGCCCGGCGCCTTTGCCGCCGCGCTGGAGACCTGCGCCTTCGCCAACCTCGGATACGAAACTCATCAGTACCTTGGGCCTGGCGAGATCGTTCTCGTGACCGCCGAGGGCTGCGAGCAGAAACGTCCGCCCGGAGACTCCCTCCGCATCTGTTCCTTCATGTGGGTGTACTACGGGTTCCCCGCGTCGCACTACGAGGGAATTAACGTCGAGGTCGCCCGAAACCGTTGCGGTGCCGCCCTTGCCGCCAACGATAATGTGTCGGTGGACCTTGTTGCCGGCATCCCCGACTCCGGCACGGGCCACGCCATCGGATACGCCGATGCCGCCGGCATCCCGTACCGCCGCCCGTTTGTCAAGTACACCCCGACGTGGGCCAGAAGTTTTATGCCCCAGGACCAGCGCATTCGTGATCTGGTCGCTAACATGAAGCTCATTCCCATCCGTGAATTGATCGAGCGACGCCGCCTTCTCTTCTGCGACGACTCGATCGTCCGCGGCACCCAGCTCCGCGACATCATCCGTCGCATGTTCGACAACGGCGCTCGCGAGGTTCACATGCGCCCCGCGTGTCCGCCGCTCATCCACGGCTGCAAGTACCTCAACTTCTCCCGAAGCCGCAGCGACCTCGACCTCGCCGCCAGAAAGGCCATCCACTGGCTCGAAGGAGACCATTGCGATTGCCTCCAGGAGTATGCCGATCCGACCTCCGACAAGCACGCCGCCATGGTCGAAGTGATCCGCGAACAACTCGGCCTTACCTCACTGCGCTATCAACGCCTCGAAGACCTTGTCCGAGCCATCGGACTGCCCAAGAGCAAGCTCTGCACCTACTGCTGGGACGGCCAAGGGTAGGGGAGAACCGTCATGAAACCCATCTACATTGCCGCCACGGGGCAGCACGTAGGCAAGACCACCATGTCGTTGGGCCTTCTGGCTGCTTTCAAGGCCCAGGGGCTCAGGTGCCAGTACTTCAAACCCGTTGGCCAGCGTTGGACCGAGCACGACGGACAGAAGGCCGACGAGGACGTCTGGCTCTGCAAGGACCTTGTCGAGCCCAGTGTCCCGGCCGATGTCATGAGCCCCGTGATTATTCCGCGAGGGTTCGTCACCGACTATCTGAACAATCCAGACCCAGAGCCGCTCCGACGCAAGATCATGACCGCCCAGACACGCCTTCGTCAATTGTCAGACCTTCTCCTTGTCGAGGGCACCGGACACGCCGGCGTCGGCTCCTGCCTCGACTTGTCAAACGCCGTTGTGGCAAAAATGCTTGACGCCGCCGCCCTGCTTATCGTGCCCGGCGGCGTCGGCAGCAGCCTCGACGAAACCGCCCTCAGCCTCGCCCTATTCCAGGCTCACGGTGTTCCTGTCATCGGCGTCATCGCCAACAAAATCTATCGCGACAAGTACGACAAGGTCCGCCGCGCCCTCGAGATCGGCTTCAAACGTCGCGGCACCCGCCTCCTCGGCGCCATCCCCTACGAACCGGAACTCTCCTATCCGACGATTCACCAGATTCAGGAGGATCTCGACGCCACCGTCCTCTGCGGCCATGCCGCCTTGGGCAAGGTGGCCGCCCACACCATGGTCGCCGCCATGGAACCCGAAAACGTCGTCCACTACATCGAGAAAAACTCCCTCGTTATCATCCCCGGAGACCGCATCGACAACATCCTTCTGGCCATCGGCAAGGACCACATCGGCAACGACGCCACCAGGAACATCGTCGGTATCGTTCTGACCGGAGGGCTCATGCCGCCGCCGAGCATCATGGCTCTGCTCAACGAGTCCGGACTCCCTGTTCTCATGTGCAACGACGACACCTACAGCGTTGCCGCCGAAATCTCGCGCCGCGTTTTCAAGATCGACCCGGGCGACCGCGACAAGATTGCGGCCGCACAGCGGTTCGTCCGCGATTACGTCGACGTCCAAACCATTCTTTCGGCGATCCGCGACGAGTCGTGACGCAGGTCACCGCCGCCGACACGCTGCTGCCACACAATAGTCGGATACCCCAGCCCCAAAGGAGAGACCGATGAGTGCGACGCTGATTGACGGAAACGCAGTGGCCGAACGAATCAACCGACAGGTCGCCGCCCGTGTCAAGGCTCTTGTTGATGCCGGCCGGCGGGTCCACTTGGTCGCCCTCCAGGTTGGCGAGAACCCAGCCAGCAGAATCTACACCAACATGCAGGCCAAGAGCTGTGAGACCGTCGGCATCCAGTACGACCTGCTGACCCTCCCCGCCGACGCGACTCAGGACGCCCTGCTCGCCGAAATGGCCCGCCTCAACGCCGATGCCGCCGTCACGGGCATCATCCTTCAGATGCCGCTGCCCCCGCACATCGACGCTCGCAAGGTCCAGGTTGCCATTGCCCCCGACAAGGACGTCGAAGGCATGCACCCCGTGAACATGGGACGCCTTTTTTTCGGCGGCGGACACGTCGCCCCCTGCACCCCGCTGGCCGCCGTGGAGTTGCTCACGCAGACGTGTCACGACCTCGCCGGCAAGGAGGCTGTGGTCGTCGGACACAGTGAAATCGTCGGCAAACCCATTGCTGCCATGCTTCTGGCCAGCCCCAACGCCTCCCCGACAGTGACCGTCTGCCACGTCGCAACCGCCGATCTGGCATTTCACACCCGTCGGGCCGACATCCTCATCGTCGCCACCGGCGTTTCCCAGGCACGCTGGCTTGCCTATAACCGACGCAAGAAGGCCGGCGAGAACCCGCCGCTGCCCAACCTTTCGCCGCTCATCGCCGGCGATATGGTCAAGCCTGACGCCATTGTCATCGACGTGGCCATCAATCGCATTCCCAGGGGCTTTGACGCCGCCGGCGAACCCCTCAAGAACGACAAGGGCAAGATCGACATGGTGACCGTCGGCGACGTGGACTTCGAGGCTGCCTCCGCCAGGGCGGCCGCCATCACACCCGTGCCGGGCGGCGTTGGACCCGTGACTGTGGCCATGCTGCTCAAGAACACCGTCGCCTGCGCTGAAGCGATGTCCGCCTGACCCATGGCCGCCAAGACGACCGAGCTGGGCCGCGTCTGTGGAACGGTTCGGGCCTTCTTTTCCCCTTTTTTCGGAAAGGATACGGCCCGTGCGCCTGCCGGGAAGGGGGGGGCGAATGTGCCGGAACCAAAGGCTTGCTCCACGGACCAAACTGTGTATCCTGCACGGCAGGCATGGCACAGGCGGCTGATAGCGAAGGACCGGTCGCGTGGATCGACTGACGACAATCCTTCTGTTTCCCGGAGCGACTGTTCTTGTTGTTGCTTGTGTTGTGCTCCGGCGCGGCCGCTTCTGGCGAAACACCGTCGCGACCCTCCTGATCGTCCTCGGCGCCGCCTCTGTCTCTGCCGGCGGCTACCGCTACTGGTATTTTCATCGGCCGATCCCGGAGCCGATCACACAACCGCTCTTCGAAGGCGTGACGTATGATCGTCTCATTCTGCGGTCCCCGCGTCCACTGGTCGTTCATATCGTTGCTGTGGACCTCATGGCTCCAGGCATAGGATTCTTGGTCACGCCTCCCGATCCTGACAGTTCGCGCCAACTCAAGGCCCGCACCACCGCCGAGTTTGTCCGCGACTACAAGGTCCAGCTTGCCGTCAACGCCATGTTCTTCACGCCCTGGCACTCGAACGGACCGTTCGACTACTATCCCCACAGCGGCGACCCCGTGGACGTCAAGGGCCTTGCCGTTTCACTAGGCCGCACCTATTCCTCGAGCATCCACCCGCCGGCTGTGCTCTCCATCTCCCGCAACAACCGCGCCGCCATCGGCGACCCCGTTCCCGGCGCTTACCATGCTGTCAGCGGCGATCGTATGCTGATCCGCGACGGCACGGTCCTCCGCGGCGACCTTGCCCGCCTGACGGGTATCGCGCCGCGGACCGCCGTGGCCCTCGATCGGTCTGCACAACACCTGCTCTTGTTTGTCGTGGACGGCCGGCAGCCCAACTACAGCGAGGGCGTCTCGTTCTGCGAACTGGCCGACCTCATCCGATCCCGCGGCGGACACAATGCCATGAGCCTCGACGGCGGCGGATCGAGTTCCCTCGTCATCGAAGGAGCAGGGGGACGCCCCAAGGTCTTGAATTCTCCGTGTCACGGCCTTCATCCTCCTGGACGCCTGCGCCCTGTTGCCAATCACCTCGGGGTCTTTGCCCGGCCGCTTTCCCTGAAGTCCCGCCCGCAGAGGGCCGTCCCCTGATCTGCACGGATTCCAGTTCCTGCCGGCGCTATTTTCTGTTATCCTGTTGCCCGCCTCGTCCTTTCGGCGGCAAGGCGGCGTTGACTCAGTGCATGTATCTGCGAGAGTGCAGGAGAGAATTGAATGAATCAGCAGGAGTTCCGAAATCCGGGTCCGCAGTACCGTGGCGTCACCCTGTGGATGCTCAACGACAAGCTCGAAGTGGACGAGATCGTGCGACAGTTCGAGGGCATCCATGCTGCCGGCTGGGGCGCCGTCATTGGACGCACGTTCTATGGGTTGCTCACCGAGTACCTCAGCGAAGAGTGGATGGAAATTATCGAGGCCATCATCCGCCAGGCCGGCAAGCACGACATGCGAGTCTGGCTCCAGGCCGGATACATGCCCAGCGGCATCCCTAACCTCGATCCTAAGGACGTCGGCACGGGGCTGGCCTATCGTCCGAAAAATGCCCCCGGCAAGGACGGCGATGTGGTTCTGGCCGAGGACGACCAGTATGCCTACTGCGTCCGCTCGCTTGGACACGTCCTGGACCTGCTCAACCCGGGCGCCGTAACCAGCTACCTCGACCTCGCCTATATCAAACCCTGGTACGGCCGCTTCGGCAAGCAATTCGGCAAAACCGTCGAGGCCATCTGGGTGGACGAACCACACTTCCGCCCGCCGCTGTTGCCGTGGTGCGAGCGCTTGCCCGAAGCCTTCCGCAAGCAGTGGGGCTACGATCTGGCCGACCATCTGCCGTCGCTCTTCCGGCCCGTCGGCGATTTCCGCAAGGTCCGGCACCAATACTGGCGGACCGTCACCGGCATGTTCGTCGATGCCTACTTCGACGCCGTCGGACGCTGGTGCACCGAGCACAACGTCAAGTTCAGCGGCCACCTCATGGGCGAGGACACACTCAACAACCAGATTGGCCTTACCGGTGCGTGCATGCCGTGCTACGGCAAGATGCACATTCCCGGCATCGACCACCTGACGATGAGCCTGAAGTGGCCTGCCAAAAAGAAATTCATCCTCACCCCGAAGCAGGCCGCCAGCGCCGCCAGCCAGTTTGGCATTCCCGAGGTGCTCTGCGAGATGTATGGCGTCAGCAGTCAGGCCATTACCTTCGAGGACCGCAAGCAGATCGCCCAGTGGATGGTTGCTCTCGGCATCAACTACCGATGCTACCATGCCACGTTCTATTCCCTTCGCGGGCGGCGGAAACGCCGCTACGCGCCGCACCTGTCCTATCAGCAGCCCTGGTGGAACGACAGCCGCCTCGAAGCCGATCACTTCGCCCGCGTCTGTTATGCCCTGCGACGGGGGACCACCCTGGCCGACGTGCTCCTGATTCACAGCGTCGAGTCCGCCATGTGCATCTACGATCCGACCGTCATGGAACGGCCGCATGATCGCAGCACCGAGCCCCCCGAAGTCAAGGCCATGGACGATGACCTTATGACGGTCGGCGATAACCTTCAAAGCATCCATCGCGGCTGGGAGTTTGGCGACGAAACCATTCTTGCCCAGCACGGCAGCGTCGAGGGCCGCGAAATCCGCGTCGGACGCATGGCCTACAAAGTCGTCATTCTGCCGAGCATGTTGACCATGCGACGCACCACCCTCGATCTGCTTTCGCGCTTTGCCGACGCGGGCGGAATCATTCTTTCTGCCGGGCAATTGCCCACTCGCATCGACGGAGAGCCGAGCAACGACCTCGCCGTGTTCCTCAAGAAACACGTCCGCTCCGTGCCGAACACCCCGGGAGCGCTCCGCCAGGCCATCGATGCCGTCGTCCCCCCGCAGGTGGAGTTGGTTGCCTCCGAAGGCAATGCCGCCGACGTGTGGGTCCACGCGCGCCGCATCGACGAGGGATTCCTCTATTACCTTGTCAATACCAACCGTGCCGCGGGTGTCCGCGGCACCCTCAGGTTGCGGTGCAAGGCTGCTCTGGAAATGTGGAACCTCGACACCGGCGACGTCGCGCCGGCCCCGCAACACACCGACGGCGAATACATCACGACGCCGGTCGAATTGGCTCGCGTCGGCTCGTGCCTGTTGGTCGCTCGCACCGACAAGCCCGACGTCGAAACGCCACACCGCAGGCTCCGCGAAGTGCGCAGCGTCAGCCTGTCACCGTCGCTCCGCCTGACGCGGCACCATCCCAACGCCATGACCCTCGACGTCTGCCGAATCAAGAAGGCCGACGCCCCGTGGTCCGAGCCGCTTCCTGTAATTGTGGCCCAGAAAGAGCTTGAGGATGCACAGTATCATGGCCCACTTACGGCTGAATTCCGGTTCAATGTCGCCGTGCGCCCGAAGAACATCTGCTTGGTCGTCGAAGACGCCGCCAAGTGGCACATCGCGGTCAACGGCAAGTCCGTCGCCTACGCCGGATTACCCTACTACCTGGACCGCTCGTTCCTTCCCGTGGACATCGCCGGTCTGGTCCGCGAAGGCGAAAACATAGTCGAACTGTCCATCCACTACGACGCCATTCCCCGGGCCGAGTTCGACCTGGCCAGTCTCTTCAAAAAAGAAGACGGTACCGAGCTTGAGGCCGTTTACCTGATCGGCGACTTCGCCGTCACAGGGCCGCTCTCCGCCGAGGAGCAACGGCCGCGATGCGTCCGATACGCCCCGCGGTTCGCCATCGACAAGGAGCAACCCACTGTCTCGGGCGACCTGACGGCCAACGGCTACCCGTTCTTCGCCGGCCGCGTCACTCTCAGCGACACCGTCCGGCTCACACGACCGTCCGCCGGCGAACGCGTCGTGCTGGAGTTGCCGAACCTCGATGCCGCCGTCCTGGCGAAGGTCGGCGTCAACGGCAAGCTGGCCGGCGCCATCCTGTGGCCGCCGTACGAGCTTGACATAACCGATGTGGTCGTCGAAGGCGACAACCGCATCGACATCGAGCTGGCCAGCGGGCTGCGGAATCTGCTCGGACCGCACCACCGGTCCCAGGGAGAGCCCAACAACTGCTGGCGCACCGCCTGGAACCGTAACGACGACCCCACCAAGGTCGAGCACGCCGAGGAGGGGGAATCCGTCTGGACCGACGACTATTTTTGTGTCCGTTTTGGGTTCCAGGGACGCGCCCGTGTGAAGTATATGGCCTGACCGTTCTTCCAACCGGCGGTCCGGCCGGTGGAATGACGGCTGCATCAGGTAGGTGCGAACGGTCAAGTGTGGCGAGTGGTCGTCCGCACAGGGGAGGTTCCTATGGAATCGTGGAAACGCAAGTTGCGGATGGGGATGGTCGGCGGAGGGCAGGGGGCGTTCATCGGGGCTGTCCACCGCATGGCTGCGGCGCTCGATCAGCAGGTCGAACTCGTCGCCGGATGTTTTTCCCGCGACTCGGCCAACACCCAAAAGACCGGCGCCCAACTCTATCTCGACCCGGCCCGATGCTACGACAACTACCAGGTCATGGCCGAAACCGAGGCGAAGTTGCCCCCCGACAAGCGCATCGACTTCGTTGCCATTGTGACGCCCAATGCCGCCCACCATCCCGTGGCTGCGGCCTTTCTCGATGCCGGCATCCATGTCGTCTGCGACAAACCGATGACCTGCACCATTGAAGAGGCCGAAGACCTTGTCGCCCGCGTCGAAAAAACCGGCCTGGTCTTTGCCCTGACGCACAACTACACCGCCCACCCTCTCATCCGGCACGCCCGCGAGCTCTTTCGCTCCGGCCGTATGGGAACCGTCCGCAAGGTCGTGGCCGAGTATCTCCAGGACTGGCTCGCCAGGCCCGTCGAACGCGACGGTTCCAAGCAGGCCGGCTGGAGAACCGATCCCGCCCAGTCCGGCGTCGGCGGCTCGCTCGGGGACATCGGCTCGCACGCCTTTAACCTCGCCGAGTATGTCACGGGAGAACAGGTCGTCGAACTCAGTTGCGACAAGACCACCTTTGTCCAGGGACGTCGCCTCGATGACGACGCCAACATTCTCCTGCGGTTCGCCGGCGGCGCCAAGGGCATCCTCACGTGCAGCCAGATCGCCACTGGGGAAGAGAACGCTCTCAGGCTGCGGGTCTATGCGGCCGAGGGAGGCATCGCCTGGGAACAGGAGAATCCGAACTACATGAAACTCTTCCGTCTCGGCGAACCCGTTCGGATCCTCGGCCGCGGCCACGGAGACTACCTGACGCCCGAAGCCATGGCCGTGACCAGAACGCCGGCCGGACACCCCGAAGGGTACTTGGAGGCCTTTGCCACACTCTACTGCGGCGCCGTCGAGGCCATCCGTCGCCACATCGACGGCAAGCCCATGCCGATTGCCGACTACCGGTTTCCCACGGTTTACGACGGTTTGCGCGGCGTCAAGTTCATACACCGAGCCGTTGAGTCGGCACAAAAGGGAGGAGTCTGGGTGAAGCTGTAGTGTTCAAGGCACGCAGAAAGGCGGCCGGTCGGTAACGATTCCGTTGCCGACCGGCCGTCGGATTTTCTGTGTCCAGCCCCAAAAACACCAGGGGCACGAGCGGGCCTAGCAGGGACCACCGACTCGTGCCCAACTCCACCGGGTGCTGGGGTCGGCGGAGTGTCTGGTGAAAAGGGGTTATTGAAAACGTCCGTCAGCCTTCAGCCGCTTCCATAGCACGTCCCGTTGAGACTCTTCTCTCCCTATAGTATGCTGGCAAAGTCTGTGCCAGCTCAATGGGCGTCGCCGGGCGTTATTGTAACACATGCTGAATCAATGGATTAAGAGCTGGCACAGACCAAGGCGACCGCTGGACGCTTGGGGTTGACATGCACCGGCGCTGGCCATGGGCTGCCTCACGATTGTGCATCGTGAGCGTCGAATCCGAATTCCCGCAGCTTGTTACGAAGCGTGTTGCGGTGCAGCCCCAGCCGCGCTGCCGCAGCCGACTGGTTCCCATTGCAGGCTTCCAGCGTGCGTTGCACCAGGACACGCTCCAGCGGTTCCAGGGCGGCTTGGTACAAATTACTCTCTTCGGTGCAGACCAATCTCAGATACTGATCGATCGCCTTCTCCAGATCGCCCGTTGCTCGCACGCTTGGATGGGAATCCCCGCGACGCACGGACTCCGGCAGGTGCCCCAGGAGGATGGGGCCGCCCCCCGACATCAGCGCTGCATGTTCCATGGCGTTGCGCAATTCCCGGACATTGCCGGGCCAATGATACCGGCACAGGGCCTCCGATGCTTCCGGACTCAGCGATGCCGGCGCCTCGCCCATGGCCGCCAGTTGCCCCAGAAAATGCTGCGCCAAGGGCAGAATGTCCTCCCGACGCTGTGACAGCGGAGGCAGCGTAATACGTATCACCGCCAGACGGTAGAACAAATCCTGGCGGAACTGTCCCTGCTCGATCGCCTGCGTCAGATCGCGGTTCGTCGCCGCGATGATGCGCACGTTCAATTCCTTCGACTTCACGGACCCCAGCCGCTCAATGGTGTGCGTGTCCAGAAAACGAAGCAGTTTCACCTGCACTGCCAGAGGCAGGTCGCCGATTTCGTCCAGCATCAGCGTCCCGCCGTCGGCCGACTCGAACCGGCCTGGTTTGTCCGCATCGGCCCCGCTGAAGGCGCCTCTGACGTACCCGAACAATTCGCTCTCCACCAGGCTTTCCGGCAATGCGCCGCAATTGACCGCTACGAATGGCTTGCCGCGTCGCGGGCTGTGGTCGTGTATCGCCCGTGCCACCATCTCTTTGCCCGTCCCCGTGTCGCCCAGGATCAGCACCGTCGAATCCACCAGTGCCGCCCGGCCGATCCGCTTGTACACCTCCTGCATCGCCGACGACGAGCCCACCAGTTGCGGCTCCCCGACCGCGGCCCCTGCCTCCACCGTTTCCGTCCGGCGGCCCGTCAACGCCTCTCGCTGGGCCAGTGCCTGACTCACCAGGTCCGCCGCATGGTCCAAGTCCAGTGGTTTCACGAGATAGTCGAACGCCTTGTTACGAATCGCTCGTGTCACCGTTTCCAGCGAACCATAGGCCGTGATGACGATAACCATCGCCTGGTTGTCTCTGCCCCGCAACTCCTCCAGCACGTCCAGCCCGCTCATGTCGCCCAGGCGAACGTCCAGGAATACCACGTCCGGACACACTTCGCCGTAACGCGCAAGGCCCTCGGCCCCCGTCCGAGCCACCGTCACCGCGAAACCGCGGCTCTCGAAGTAGCGACGAAACGCGAAACAGATCGATTCCTCGTCATCGATCACCAGAATCCGCTTGGGATCGCTCATTCCCTGGCTCC
Source organism: uncultured Anaerolineaceae bacterium (assembly GCA_964500225.1). Lineage (GTDB taxonomy): Bacteria > Planctomycetota > Phycisphaerae > FEN-1346 > JAACEH01 > JAAYDY01. Next base: position 15,027 of record CAZCOA010000052.1, read on the forward strand.
CGGCAAAACCACCCAAAACGTGCTGCCGCCCTGCGACGACCTGTAACCGATCCGCCCGGCATGACGTTCCACGATCGTCCGGCAGATGTGAAGCCCAAGACCCGTTCCTCCTCGCTTGCTCGACACGAACGGCTCGAACACGTCCGTGCCCTCCGGCACACGCACGCCCGTCCCCGTGTCGCTCACGCTCAGGCGCACCCCTTCCTCGCACGGTTCAACGCGCAACCCAAGCCTGCCCCCCGACGGCATCGCCTCGATCGCGTTCAGCACCAGATTCAGGACGACCTGCCGCAACCTCGCGGCATCGCCCCACGCCGGTACTGCACCGGCGTCGTACTGACGTTCCACGGTGATCGCCCCCTGCCGGCAACGGCTTTCCAGAAGAGATACCACCGAGTCCGCCAATTCGTCAAGCCTCACGGCCGAACGGCGGTCCGGCGCCTCCGCCGGCATCTCCTGACGCGACGCCAAGCCCAAAAGCTCGTTCAGGTACGCCTCCATACGGTCGATCTCGCGACGCATGATGTCCAGGCTCTCGTCATGAATCCCGTGCCGAGCCAATTCGTCGGCCAGCACACGGGCATTCATCTTGATGCCGCTCAGAGGATTACGCAACTCGTGGGCCACCGACGCCGACATCTGTCCCAACGTGGCCATCCTCGCCGACCGCGCCAGGCGGTTCCGCGCCTCGGCCAATTGGCTCATCAGCCCTTCGTACGACTCTGTCAGCTTGGCCACCTCCTGCGGACCGCGCGGCGACTTGCTGCCGCCCGTGCCCGTCAAGGACGGATCCGACGGCAACAGCTCCGACGCCAGCAGCGCATCCAGGTCCACGTCCTCCGCCACCCGGCTCAACCGGTCCATCCGCGCCGCCAACTGCCGCAGCGGACGAGTGATCGTGTGCGACCACCAGACCGATGCCACCGTTGCCAGAGCCACTGCCGCAGCCGTTGCCAACGCAATCGTTCGGGCCGCACTCGCCTTGGCCGACTGGATGCGATCCACGGGCACCAGCAGGCACAAACGCATCGCCTCGCCCGATGAGGTCGAATCCTTTTGCATGATTGTCGCCACAGCCATCCGGTACTGTCGGCCGCTTAACACCACGTCCCGGGGCAGGGGAGTCCTTGCCACTTGCGACAACAGTTCCCCACGCCGCCGCGCGTCCAGACTCGATGCCGCTACCTCCGCCCGGTTCGCAGGCCCAGCTGCCGTCTCGTCCCCGAGCATCTGGCTCACCTTCTGAAACAGATCGTCCGTCAACGGCCACCGGTTTACGCCGATCTGCCCCGCCACGTGCAAAGCCACCTCGTCCACGAGCTTCCGCTCGATCTCCCGGCCCGCCACCTGAACCCCAATCCACCCTACGGCCAGACCCAGGCCCGCCACCAGCAGGTTCGTCGCCACCAGCATTCGTGTGCGTATCGACCACCGCATGCCGACCGTCCTTATCCACAACCATGACGATTCAGAAACGGCTATGAGTCTGGCGAAAATGCGGCTGCTACGCCAGTGAAAAATGGACCTGTCTTGACTTCCCCGCACCCTTGGGCTAACATTCCTTGTCGGCTTGACTTGCCCACGAAGGGCGGCTCGCTGTGCCGGCAGGGGCCCCCGGGCAGGCCGCTGAGGACCAACGAGGCCTTTGTTTCGTAAGGTAGTCGCTGCCTATGGATCACGCTGCCGCCACGTTGAAGATCCCGTCCGAAGTGGGCGATATGAGGATCGTGCAGGACGCCATTTTGCAGCGCATGCACGACGCCGGATTCAACGGCGATTCCTGTTTTGCCGTCAAGCTCGCCCTCGAAGAATCACTCGTCAACGCCGTCAAGCACGGCAACCACTTCGA
>CAZCOA010000053.1:0-16415 GCA_964500225.1 uncultured Anaerolineaceae bacterium
ACCAGATCACCGAGATCGCCCCGCGAGCACCCGCCTCCCCTGCCGCAATCGTGCCCTGAATCTCGTCGGCGCTGATGGTGCCGATGCTGCCGCCGGCACGAGTCTGGACGCTGCCGAGGATGTCGTCGTTCACGCCGAGCGTGCCGATCTGGTCGGCCGTGATCTGTCCCCCCACGGCAATGTCGTCGGCAATGTCCACGGTCGTGATGTTGCCGTGAACGTTGAGGTTGCCGGACCAACTGCCCGTGACCATGCGAAGCGTGGTCAGGTGCCCCTCAACGGCTTCAGTGCCGATGGAAACCGTCGCACTGGACGCGTTGCTCCGGATCATGCCCAAGGTGCCCGCCTTGCCAACCGACGTGTCCATCCCCTCGGTCACGTCCACGCCCAACTCGGCGGTGAAACTGGTCACACCGCCGCCGGTCTGAATCTTGCCCATGGTGATGGCGGAGGAGTCGAAGCTGGTACCGTTCTGGAGAATCGTCACGGTGTCGATCGTATCGTTGACACCGGGATCCTCGATGCCGTCGATGTCGATCTGCCCGGCCTCGACGTAGATGCGCTGAAGGTCGCCGTCGGCGTCGAGGTACCGGAAATATTCACCGGCGGAGACAATGATGCCGAGCACGATGCGTTGCTCGAGCGGCTCAATGTGAAGTTGTCTAGGTCGGTCAGACACAGGCCCCGCCATCCCTCAAGGCAGTTGCTTCGCGCCGCCGTTGCCCCGTGCGAGCGGAGACCGGCGCGAACCATCTCGGCAGTCCATAGCTGTTTTATCGGCGGAACGGCACATTATGGTGAGTTCAGCCCCTTATGGCGCATGGACTTAAGTTGCTTCCACGAGGCCATTGCCGACATGGCTGCATCATGCCCGGAAAATACCCCCAAAGCGCCGCAACCTATTCTCAGAACACAGCTTATGCGACACTCATCACGGGGACGGTCCATCGTCGGCCACGCGGCCCTGCGACGGCCCTCTCAGCGCTGAAAACCCTCCCCACGGCCCCGGACGATACTGATACTGCCGTTTGAGGCCATGGGCCGGCAGGAACCGGACCTCAGACTGCCTCCGGACCCATAACACAGAAAATAGTTTTTTTTATTGGAGCAACAGAAGGTCGGCCCGTCGTGATGCGGTCGCACAAGGGGGGCGTCACGAGGACGCCCATTTCAGGAGCAGGTCGAGGCTGAGTTCGTCGGCGACAGTTCGCCACAGGTATCGGCCGAGCGACGTGCGGCCCAGGTAAATGCGGGCCTTGCCGCTCATGCCGTCGCGAAGCATAGCCTGGCCGTCGGCCAGTTGCAGTTCGGCGCGGTAGGTCGTCTCGGCCGCCGTCCAGCCGTCGGCGCCGGGACGCACCGCCACATCGCCCTCGTACAATGTCGTCAGCACCGCCGGGGTGGCGGCACTGGCCACGCGGCTGCTGTCGCTGACGCGACCGTTGAACGCGAGATCGGGCCAGGCACGCACCTTCAGTTCTGCCGGCGCCCCCACCGCCACGCGCTCCGCCTGCTTCTGGCCAAGCTGGACCGTCACCTTGAAGCGGCCGGGACGGACGACTCGCAACAGCGTCGCCCCCTGATCCACCCATAGGCCGAGCAGGCGGTCGAGATCGTCGGTAGTAACCACACCGTCGCCGGGTGCCGCGACGGTCAACTGGGCGACACGGCGGCGGGCGTGTTCGACCAGGTCGCAAAGCTGGTCGAGTTGGGTCCGAAGCTGTCCTGCGGTCACCAGGTCGCCGTCGGCCTGGGCACGGTCGGCCAGAACGCGGTGGACCGCCGTCTCGGCCTCGGCGGCGCGCAGGTCGGCCGCCAGATGTTCGTTGACCAGACGCACCAGTGGCTGGCCTTTGGTCACGCGCTGGCCGGGCCGCACCAGGACGGCCTCCACGAAACCCGGCTGCTCGGCGCGAACGTCGTAGGGGTCGTCGGACTGAACGACGCACGTGCGGCTCAGGGTCTCGGTGAACTCGACGTTGGCGGCCGTGACCCCGACAAGAACCAGCCCTCCGGCAACGGCCACCGCCCGCACAAACCGCCACGGACTGCCGCTCTGGCGGACGAGCCGCCCCAGGAGGGCTCCGAACCGCCATAGCGGCACCCCAAGCTGCACAATCACCCCCAGGACAATCAACGCGCCGGCCAGAGCCTGAAGTTCGTAGGCTTCGAGCTTGCGGTAGATCATCCCAAGAATGGCATACAGGATGAACCAGCCGTAGAGGTAAGCGGCAACGCCGTACAGCAGAATGAAACCGCGTCGGCGGTCGGGACGGTCGAAGTCGGGCACGTCGTCGCCGAGCACCAGCCTCCGGATCACGGCGACCAGGTAGCGCCGGGCTCGCAGCCGCAGGTTCGGCGTCTCGATGGCGTCGCTGAGCAGGTAGTAGCCGTCGTACCGCAGGAGCGGGTTGCCGTTGAACAGGAGCGTTGAAACGCCGGCGACGATCATCAGGCTGAAAGCCGCCTGGTGGATCGCACCGTCGCGCGTGGCGACGAACACGATTGCTGCCGCGGCGGCCAGGACCAGTTCGGCAGCGATGCCGGCGGCCGTTACGGCCAGGCGGCTGCGGCGCGACGGGAACATCCAGGCGTCCGACACGTCGCAATAGAGGCACGGCGTGAAGACGATCAGCACCAGTCCCATCTCCGGCACGCGGCCTCCGAAATGTTTGCACACACAGGCATGGGCCAGTTCGTGGACAATCTTCACGCCGACCATGGCAAGCAGCAGCCACGCCAGCCCGCGCGCCGATAGGAACTCGGCCCGCGGCTCGATGAACCGCGTCCAGTGCCACAAGACCAGCACTGCGGCGGCCAGGACCAGCGACGCCATCAGTGCCATGGGCCACGGGCGGCCGAGAAAGGCCACTTTGCCGTGAAGCGCCGTGATAAGCCGGTCTGGATTCAAAAGCGGAATGCGGATGTAGAAAATCTGCCAGAAGAGGTTCACCAGGCGCAGTCCCCCGCCCTGCGGCCGCAAGGCCACCAGGCGGTCGAGGTCGCCGCGGCCGCTGAGTCGCAGCATCCCGGCCAGGGCCAGACGCCGGGCAAAGCGCACAATCTCGTCCACGGTGAGATTCGCCTCGGGATATTGTTGGACAGCCCGTGCGTGGACCTCGGCGGCCGTGCGATGCCCGTCCATCAGCATGGCGACGAACCATTCCACGGCGTCGAGCCGGAAATGGCGGCTGCTCAGGGGATCCTTGAGAATATATTCGGTGCGGCCGTCGGCCTCGCGACGGGCGACATCGATGTCGCTGCGCAGCGGCGGCAAGGGCACCGGCGGTTGGGACGAGGTTGCGCGGAAGGCAGCGTCGGTCATCGTGTCAGTCGCTAAAACATCATCAGACGCAAGCGGTCGATCAGCGGCCCGAGCCACGCGGCCAGAACCGAACGCCGCGGGCCGGCGATGCGGGCCTTGCCTTCGTATCCGACGCGAAGGTCGGCGTCGGCGGCGCAGGCCGGATCGATCCGAGCCCGCACCAGGAACACGTTGCCGCGACCGGCCACGCGGGCGACCTGCGAGATGTCGTCCACCGACAGGATCCGGGCGGACAGCGTTCTGTCGGGCCGCGACGCCAGAACGAAATTCACGGCAAGCCCCTCGGGTCCGGCCTCGGCCAGGGCCTGCTGAAGCGACGGCAGGCTGGACTCGGGCGCCTCGACGGTCACGTCCCAGGCGTCCAGCGCCGCCACGTTCAGAATGGCTTCGCCGCGCTGCGGCACGCGGCCCACATGCGACTGGGGATCGGGTGTCACCACGGTCCCGGCGATCGGGCTGCGCAGAACGAGGGCGTCGATGCGGCTACGAAGGTGAGCCACCTCGCCGGCGGCCTTGTCGGCTCGGATCATGGCGATCTGCGCGCCGGACGGGTCGCCGGCGGCCTCGCGGCTCTGGGCCTCGGCCTGCCACTTGTCCACGTCGCGCCGGGCCACGGCCAGTTGTGTTTCCAAGGCCGGATTCTCGAGCCGCACCACGGGGTCGCCGGCCTTTACGCGCCAGCCCTCGTGAACCAGCACCTCCACAATGCGGCCTTCCTCGTGGGCAACGACCACCGCCCGCGTCACGGGCCGCACGGTGCATCGCCCCTCGATGTCGGTCCGAATCGGTATCACGGCGGCCGCGACCAGCGCTGCGGCCACGGCGACCGCCGGAAGATGTCCGCGGCGGCCACGAGGACGAAGCCACGCCAGGAGCCGGACCGTGCGCCGCAGAGGCATCGACTCCTGCCGTCGCAGCCGGTCCAGGGCCGGACCACATTGGCGGACCAGGGACTCCAACGCGGCCAGGTCCTCGTCGGTCGGCCGCCCGTCGCCGGCCGGATATTCTGCGGCCACTACGCCGACGACCCGGTCGCGGACCTTAAGCGGCATCATCACAGCCAGATCGTACTTGACGTTCATGAAGTATCGGCGGCAGACCTGCGACGCGTCCTGCCCCGGCGCCGGCCGCCGGAATGCTCTGGCATCGCGGGCCGTCACGGCCGCGCGAGCCAGGTCCTCTACGGCCTGAAGCGTCTCGCTGCGGCGATCGACGCTCGACTGGCCGCTGACGGCTACGGCGCGGCACTGGTCGCCCTCGCAAACCAACAGCGTCAGGCGGTCGGCGGCCACCAGGTCGCGGCCCAGGTTCACCAGCGACAGCCCCAGTTCGTCCGACGATTCGGCCGCCCCGACGCGTTCGGTCACCAGAAGGAGATTCTCCAGCCGCTGCCGCTCCCGGACCACCGATTCCAGGTGCCGCGACTCGAGATAGCTCTCGGCGTGCTGGACGACGGCGATCAGAAACTCCATGAAACCGCGATAACCTTTTGGATCCCGCCCCGGCCGTTGCCACACCTGCACCACGCCAACGACCTTGTCGTCGTGACGGATCGGCACATAGAAGAACGGCATGGGCGTGTGGTTGGGAATGCCTGCGGCACCCTGATCGTCCAGCCAGTCTGGCCCCATCGGGGCAATGATGAGGCTGCGGCCGTGTTCGGCGACCCAGCGGAGAGCGGCCCGAATGGCGTCGCGCTGCCCGGAATGGTCCGAAAAGCGGCTTGAGTCCAGGTCCACGTCGGCCACAAGGTTGAAGCGGCCCTGGCGTCCGATCCAGACCGCGCCGCCCATGGCGTCAATGGCCCTCACGGCCCGCTGAATGAAGCCGGCAAAGAACGCTTGACGCGGAATGTCCGTCGTCGCCAACTGGGCGATCTCGTGGACCAGGCCGCGAATGGCGTCGGCGGTCCGGCGGACCTGGGCATCCGTACTCATGAGCGGCCCCTGACAAGGCGATGAAACGCCGGGGCCGGCGCGCACCGGGCGCGCACGGCGAATCCTCTGGTTTGCGCTTCATTGGCTGTATCGACCGACGGATTGCGCCAAATCGAGGAAATCCTGCGTTCCCATCGCATGGCGGCACGCCGCCCCAAGACCCCGGCATTTTTGCCAGGACTTGGCCTTGACCGCGGTGCGGCCCCTGCGAATACTTGACGAAGCCCCTGAGAGGACCACGACCCCGGTCCCCTGGGGCTTGTGAATCGCGCCGTTTAATATCTTTCCAAGGAGTATCGCCATGAAAACCGTTCTATCGTTTATCGCCCTGGTGGCGATTCTAGCCATCGCAGGCGTCTTCGTGGCCGCCTATGCAGAGCGCACCGACGATCAGACGACCCCGGCGGCCCGCTCCTCCTGTGCCGTCAAGGCCTCGTACCCCGCGCCCGAGACCAACACCGCCCCCGAAGCCGGATGCCACCGCATGAAGGCCGAGGGGGGCCCGATGATGGCCAAGGGCTGCTGCCAGATGGACGAGACCGCGTGCGGCAAGGTGTGCGGCGAGGCATGCGCCACATGTGGCAAGACCAAGGAGTCGTGCACGACGTGCTGCGCCGGCAAGTGCGCCGCGTGCTGCAAGATGTGACGTTGCGGCCGCCCAAGACACGCCGGCGGCTCGCGGGCTTTTGCCGGCCCTCGGCTCGACGCGAGGCGTTGGCTGACGCACATCGCCTTGCGGCATGGGCGGTGTGCGTCAGAACGCCGCGATGGCCTCATTGACGTTCTTGTAGAGGTCGAAGATTCGGTCCAGGTGTGCAAACCGCAGGATTTCGGTGACGTTGGTATGCAGGCCGGCAAACTTCAGTGACGCGCCGTTCTTCTTGAATCGGGCGTGAACACGGACCAGCGTCCCCAGCGCCACGCTGCTGATGTACGTCAGTCGGCTGAAATCCAGAACCACTTTCCGCTCGCCCGCCTTGAGAATGCGGTCCATCTCCGCCACGAACTGGTCGTGGGTCGTGTGGTCCAGTCCGCCGTCGATGGACCAGACGTGTATGTCGCCAACCTGCTTGCGTTCGATGATCTGCATGGAAGCCGTAGTCCCTCGTCCGCCAGGCCCATAGATGGGGCGGGCCCATCGTAGCGGCCGACGCCAACCTGTCAACGGTTTTCACTGCTCACGGCTCGGCCAGCAGCGGCGCCAGCACGTCCTCGGCCCGCACCCTCTCGCCGTCCGCGTAACCGCGCGGCGGATCGTCCACCACGAGGACGCCCGTCGGGTCGTCGGCTCCGGTGCGACCATGGCTGCCGCGCACCAGCGACGCGTCGAGAGGAATGCGGCGCGTCGTTCGGTCCACGAACAACTCCACCGGATCGTAGCCCGGCTTGGCGTGAATGTCCACGGTGCGTGCGAAATCCGGCGCTGCGGCATCGTCGAACCACCAGTAGTACGAGAACCACGCATCGGGCTCGGCCACGCAGACAAGGTCGCCGCTGCGCGGGTGCGCGATGCCTCGGGCGGCCTGGGCCGCAGCGTCGAGCACCTCGGCCACGCCGTCGACGCCCAGCAGGATGTCGCGCACGGTCTCGGTCGCCACGGCTGTGCACCCCCATGCCCCCGGCCGCACGTACACATGGGCCGCCTGGTGATCGACCATGGCGAAGGCGGCCGAAGCGACAAGGTCCAGATACTCCCGGCCGGCCACCTCGCGAACCGCCACAAGCCCGGCCTCGCGCAGCACACGGTTGAGCGCCACCGGCCGCGACACCGGCGACAGGCCGTACTCGCTGACGACCGCGACGCGGGCTCCGTCGTCGCGGGCCATATCGGCCAGGTCGCCGACCAGGGCATCGAGCTGCCGCAAGTCCTCAGCCAGCGCCTCGGGCGCCGGGCCGAGACGTTGCGTGTTGTAGTCCAGGTGCGGCAGATACGTCAAACACAGGTCCGGGCGCTGCGAGTGCCACACATGCTGCGTGGCATCGGCGATCCAGCGACTGGAGGCGATGCCGGCCATGGGGCCCCAGTAGTGGTGCAGCGGAAACTCGCCCAGGCGGTCGCGCAGTTCGGCGTAGAGGCCTGCCGGACGCCCGTAGCAGTCGATAACCAAGCCCGACTCGCCGTGAAGCGGCTTGGGCGTGAGCATGCAGTCCACGTCAGCGCCAAGAGCGTTCTGCCAGAAGAGCATGGCGACTCGCGGTCGCTGGGTCTGTCGGGTCCACTGCGGCGGCGACTGGACGAGCGAAGCCGGCTGTTCCCAGAATCGCACCTCGGCCAGGTCGCGCAGGAACAGCCCATTGGCCACAATGCCGTGGCCCGACGGCGGCCGCCCGGTGACGATCGAGGCCTGGACCGAGCAGGTGACGGCGGGGAAGCTGGGCATCAGCCGCATCGCCCGGCCCTTGGCGGCCAAGCGGCACAGATGCGGCGTCACGGCCGGGTCGGCCAGGTATGCCGGCGACAGTGCGGCGCAGTTGATTACGAGCGTGCGTTTCATGATGTTGCGCGTCCCGAGAAAAAAGAACTCGCCCTTCAGGAGCTTCTGACGGCGAGTCGGACGAACGAGGGAAAAAATGGTGGAGACGACCGGGATCGAACCGGCAACCTCCGCATTGCGAACGCGGCGCTCTCCCAATTGAGCTACGTCCCCACCGTATGCGGACGGGATTATAGCGTGGCCGGCAGCCGGTTTCAACTGGAAATAGACCGTGCCCGGTCTGCGGGGAGGTCCGGAATCGGCGAAAAACGATTGACAGCATCGCCTTCGGCGGCAATATTGGTGACGCTTGTCGGAATCGTGTCCACGGAAACTCAAGAAATCGTGAGGAGGTTGGGCATGCTTACCCTTGGCTTTGGCACGTTGTATTATGCGGCTATGGTGGTTCTGCTGGTTGCGGCCATTGTGGCGTTTGTAGTCATCCGCAAGAAGAACCAGCAATAGCATCAGACGATTGCGGCGGCAGAAACCGATACGGAATGCCCGAGCCGTTGGTGTTTTCTCCGCGCTTTGGCGCCGCCGCGACACAGACGGATGGTCGGCCGCGATAGCGCACGGACGGGACGTTCCGTCCGTGTTGCGTTTGCACAGGGCACCAGGCAGACGGCAAGCGGAGGCGTGTGCGGGTCATGGATAAAGAGAAAATCGCCAAGGCGGTCCTGATGATCCTGGAGGCCGTGGGTGAAGACCCAAACCGGCCCGGCCTACGGGAGACGCCCGCCCGCGTGGCCCGGATGTACGAGGAAATCCTCTCGGGCATCGGCCAGGATCCCAAATCCGTACTGAAGGTTCTGACACTGGAGAACTACGACGAGATCGTCCTGGTCCGGGACATTCCGTTCTGTAGCCTGTGCGAGCACCACATGGTGCCGTTCATCGGCAAGGCCCATGTCGCGTACCTGCCGTCGGGCGGCCGCATCACGGGCCTGTCGAAGCTGGCACGCATTGTGGAATTGGAAGCCCGCAAGCTTCAGGTCCAGGAGCGGATGACCATGCGAATCGCCGACGACATCATGACAACGCTGAAACCACGCGGAACCATGGTGGTCCTTGAGGCCGAGCACCTGTGCATGACCATCAGGGGAGTGAAGAAGCCCGGCACGTTGACCGTAACGAGCGTGGTGCGGGGCATCTTCCGGGAAAACCCGGCAACCCGCGCTGAGGCCATGGCACTGATCCGCGGCTGACGAGGTGGCGGGATGACACAAAGACAAAGGACACACGCATCGAAAAAGTGTCATGTCGTAACGTCCACCTTGATATAAGAAAAAAGCAAATACGCCTCACAGGACTATTGACTTGCGAATGCGGTTGGTTAGACTTCATATGTTGGCGGCGGCTTCAGGCTGGTTGCCAAGTGCGCTGGGATGTGGTCAAACACCTGTCGGTGCCCTCCTGTCGGCTGGATGACCACCCCCGAAAAAACACGACTTATCAGGGAAGTCCGTGACCCAGCGTTTCGGGAGAAGTATTTTTCTATGCCGCCGGGGCATACGAATGAGTATAGTTATGTTGGTATGTTGTACGTCTTTTCGAGGAGAGTGTCATGGCGAAGAAGGGTTCGTTCACGGATGAGCATATCAGCGAGTTGGCCCAGGCGTTCCGGCTGCTCAGCGACGAGACGCGGCTGAGGATCGTCTTCCACCTGGCCGACGAAGAGCAGAACGTCGGCAACCTGTGCAAGATTCTCGGCCTGGCCCAGCCCACGGTGAGCCATCACTTGGGTCTGCTGCGGATGGGACGACTCATCATCAACCGCCGCAACGGCAAACAGGTCATCTACAGTCTGAACACCGACATGCTCAACAGCCTCACCAGCCGCCTGGCCAGCAGCGTTCCGGCCCTGGCCGGCACCGCCAAGACCAAGAAGTGAGCAGCCGCATCAGGAATCCGTCCGATCCGGAAGCGAGTCCTGTCAGGGGATTCGCTTCTTTTTTTTGGTCCGAGACGCTCTTGCCGGCGGAAGGCTATCGGGTGCGCCCTGGCACGTCTTTCGGCAGATAGGTCTTCAGACAGAAGATCCTCCAGCGGCGCTCCAACTCGGCGTAGGTGAGCCCCTGGAAGGCCTCGCTCAAAGCCTGTTCGGGTTCCATGCCCGCCTTCATCAGCACCACGAAGTTCATGACCCCTTCGGGCTTGATGCTCAGCAGACACTGGATCAGGCTAAAACTGATGGAGTAGCCGTCCAGGTCGCTCGCCGGAAAGTCGCGTGTCCAGAAGTCGCCCAGCGGCACGTACGGATTAGCGGAGGCCCGCTGGTAGGAGCGCGACTGTTTGGACTCCTGGAGGTTCGGGTCCATGGCCACGGTCATGTACTCGGCCAACCCCTCGTGGACCCACAAGGGAAGCTTCACCGATTTGCGGTACAATTGGATAATGGCGTGCGTCGTCTCGTGGACCAGGACCTCACGCAGGGCCTCGTTGCCGCCCTGCACGGGCTGGAACGTGGCGATGTGAACCAGTCGCGGCTCGTCGCTGCGGCGGGCTTCCAGAACGAAGTACCCGCGCGACCGCCCCACGTCGTGGTTGTCGAAGGTCTTCGCATAAGCGACCAGCGATTCCTGCGCGGCGAAGACCACGACGAGGCACTTGCCGTCCCACAACCTCGCGCCGGCCGGCAGCCGCAGGTGCGAGATCGTCTTACTGCGAAGCTCCTCGAGCCAACGGAGGATGGCTCCGCGCACGCGGACGTCCAGATCGGCGATCAGGAGAAAATGGTCCGACTCGGCCGCATACGCTTTCACGTTGACTTCACGGCGGATCGGCTCCAGACGGGCCCGCTGTTCGGTCAGGATGGCCTCCTGGTCGAACTGCGGCAGGTCCGGGTCCGGCGACTCGAGTACCGTGCGGTCGATCCGCTCCGGTTCCGCTCCGCCCGACACGATCGGCACGTCCGAGACCACGGCCAGAGCCGCCCAGATTATCAAGATTCGCCGCAACGACCGCCTCCTCATGATGCGGACCTCCTGGCGCCGCCCGTGTCCCCCTCGGCCAGGGGATGGAGCGTAATTTCCAGTTCCGGATGCTCCTGGAGAAGGTAATCGGCCAAATATTGGGGCAGTCTTGTATGCACGATGGTCGTTGCGTCCACGAACTCGCGCCGCACCGACTCGGCGTGGCGTGCCACCGTGGCCTGCCAGACGCCGTCGCCGCTGGGGCCGCGGATCGTCACATCGCGCACCCGACCGCCCAGATGCGACAGCACCGCCCTGCGCAGCGACTCCAGCCCATCGCCGGTCGTGGCGCTGACGGGCACCCCTCCCGGGTACCGGTACTCCAGCACGTCGATGTCGTCCCGCGAAGGCAGCCGGTCGATCTTGTTCAGCACGATCAGCCGTGGCTGATCCTTGCAACCGACTTCGTCGAGAACGTCGTTGACGGCCGCGACCTGACTGTCAACGTCCGGCGCCGAGGCATCCACCACGTGAAGCAACAGGTCCGCGTGCAAGGCCTCTTCCAGCGTCGCCTTGAACGAAGCAACCAGGTGATGCGGCAGCTTGCGGACGAAGCCCACCGTGTCGCTGAGCAGCACCTTCAACCGAAACGGCAGCATCCATGTTCGCGTCCGCGTGTCGAGTGTGGCGAAAAGCTGGTCCTCGACGTAGGCGTCGGCATCGGTCAGAGCGTTCAGCAGCGATGACTTGCCCGCATTCGTGTAGCCGACCAGGCAGACGGCGAATTCGCTCTTGCGGCTGCGAACCTCGCGTTCGCGGCGGCTTTCGATCTGGCTGATGCGGGCCTTCAGGTCGGTGATGCGCTGTCGTGCAATTCGCCGGTCGGTTTCGAGCTGTGTTTCGCCGGGCCCCCGCGTGCCGATGCCGCCCTCGATGCGCGACAGGTGGGTCCACATGCGCCGCAACCGCGGATAGGTGTACTCCAACTGGGCCAGTTCCACCTGGAGCTTCGCCTCGACCGTCCGAGCCCGCGTCGCAAAAATGTCGAGAATCAGCTCGCTGCGATCCAGCACCTTGACTTGGATCGCTTCCTCAAGGTTGCGAACCTGCGCCGGCGTCAAATCGTTATCAAAAATGACCACATGCGCCTGACGGGCCCGGGCCAGCAGACGAATCTCCTCGGCCTTGCCGCGGCCCACATAGAGTCCGGCATCGATCTCGCGCCGCCGTTGGACCAGCGTGCCGACGACGATGCCGCCGGCCGCTTCCGTCAACCGCGTCAACTCGCTCAGGGGTTCCACGTCGGCCGATCCGGCCCGACCGTCCAAGACTACCTCGACCAGTACCGCCCGTTCCCGGACAACGGATAGCTTCTTGCGTTTGGGCTCGTGGGTGTTCAGGGTAAGTCCTTTTTTAACAACACCTTACAATGCCTATGGTGCCGGGCGGCCGGCCCCTGCTGTCAATAGAGATTATAGGCGATGCCCAGTTCCCGGTCAATCCGCCCGCCCGTCGGACTGCACTGCGGATTAGGGCAGCATGAGGATGACCAACCGTCCGTGCCGTGCCGTTTCGGCTCCCTCGGCCTCGATGATGGCGGTCGAGTTGCTCTGCCAGCCAAACAGCAGGCAACGGTCGGCCCGGTAGTGCCGGCGGGCGATCCACCGCATGGCCCGCCGACGAAACGGATCGCGCGGCGCAGCGTCGCTCACGCCGGCCGCATCGGTCAACACGCCGTCGCCCAGAGCTGCATACGTCCCCTGCCCCTGTAGGTCGCCGAGCCGGAAGCCTCGTCCGTTCAGATAGAGCCAGGCATCGGCCAAAGGTTCTCCTGTCTGCCAACGCACCACGGGGCGGCCGGATTGCATGGAAACCTGCACGCCCTCGGGCGGGATGGGGGAGGCCTCCCAGGCCGTGGTGCCGAACGCCAGAAACGAGCCGCTGTGGAGCGGAACGCACTCGACCGACCAGTGGCCGTCCGCGTGCCGATGCAGGGTCGCGCCCTGGTAAAACGATCGCCCGCCGTCGTCCATCATCAGGGGCCGCGGCATGCCCCACGCATCGCCCTCAAACCGCAACGCCTGAAGCCCGCCGCGGTGAGCGTACACGGCCGCAAGGTGTTCACTGACCGCCTGTCCTGCGCCCAAATCCACTTGGACGACGGAAACCGTGTCGGCGAAACGGGTTGACGTGGCGTTCAGGACGACCAGGGTCCAGACCATCGCGGACGCGACCACAAGCGTTACGAGCATCAGTTTGATGAACCTTCGCAGGCGTCCGCCCAGCAGCGTCAGAACAAGGATCGCCCCGCCCAGGGCCACAGCCGGCAGTACCAGCCGCAGCCTTGCCGCCGGCGACCACGGTCGATACTGGAACAGGTGCGGCGCGACGTAACCGGCCTGCTCGCCCACGGCCGGATTGAACAGATCGGGTCGCAGATGGGTGCCGCTCGCCAGGCTCCGCAGCAGGGGCGAGGCACGAACGACGTGCTCCAACCGTCCCTCGGCATCGACGGTCCAGAGGTCCAGACCGCCGCTGCGTGCCAGCGCGGCCATGTCCTCGCGCCGCTGGGACGCTGCCGGAATCGCCAGAGCCGCCACAGGGGCCTCGGTCAGAAGATCCGCCCTGAGCTCGTCCGGATCGACTGCGTGGAGGCGCACCAAGGCACCGCGCGCCCCGGATCCGGCAACAGCCGTGTAGTAGTCGGTCCACGACGCCAGGTGCCGGTGCAATTGCGCGGCATCCAGCGACCGGCTGTCGAAGAGAATCACGACCGCCTGGGCAGCCAAGGGTCGCGGCTCCAAGGCGACGGCTCCGGCGATCAGGCCGGAAGCCTCACCATCGCCAGGTCCGCCGAGGCGGAAGCGCAACGACCCGTCAGCGCTTCGCAAGGAGCCTACTTCGATCGCGCCGTCGAAGTACCATAGCGCGAAGCCGATGGTTCCTCGCCGCCCGGCCGGCGTCAGGGCGTCCAACCGGTAGTTCAGAAGCTGGTTCGTCGTCAGAGATAGCCCGGCCAGGTCCGACGCGGAACTGTTCACCAGATCGATCTCGAGCGGCACCGCGCGACCGCTGAGGGCCAGGTCCGTGACGGCAAAACGCACAGTGGCCGAACCGCCAAGCTCCTGGGCCGCACACGATGCCGCCAGAGCCGTCGTCAGCAGAAACCAGCACGAGAACAGGCGGCCGGTGCATCTTCGGCCGGAATGACGCGCGGCATCGAACCTTGCCGGAAAGTCGCGGCTCGGATGTCTTGCCCTCGCAAGGACCCCGAAGGACATAGGCAGGATGCCTGCGGCGCGACCGGCGGAATAGGTTCTCAGGCAAAGCCTAGAGTTCATAGGTGCGTTTGACTCGTAGCAATTCGGCGACGCTCCAGGCCTGGGCAACGCATCCGCGAGGCGTGTGCGGCGCGTCGCCGTCGAAAATCTCGTTGATGGACCCCAGCGCTCCGTCGTCCAGGTTGCCCAGGGCGGCATCGACGAGTTGCTGGGCCTCGTGACGCGCCACCGACGGCACCTCGGCCGTGGCCATGAGGGCATCGATATAGGCTCCCAGCAGCCAAGCCCAGACCGTGCCCTGGTGATAAGCCCGATCACGTTCGAACCAATTTCCAACGTACCTTCCGTGGTAATTCGGGTCGTCCTGCGGCAGGGTGCGTATCCCGAACGGCGTCAGCAACTTGCGGCGAACCATGTCCACCACGTGCCGGCCCTGCTCGCCCGTGATCGGCGCGTGCGGCAAAGATACGGCGAACAACTGGTTCGGCCGAATCGTCGCGTCGGCGCCGCGTTCGTTGACGCAATCGTAGAGGCACCGCAGCGACGGATTCCAGAAAACGCGGCGGAACGCCTCGGTGATGTCCTTGCGGTGGCGCACGGCATCCGGCGGCGGCAGACCCAGCCAATGGGCCCAGTCGGCCGCCACGTGTAGAGCCGACACCCACAGGGCGTTAATCTCGACGGCCTTGCCCCAGCGCGGCGTGAACACCGTGTCGCCGCACTTGGCGTCCATCCAGGTCAACTGCGTCCCCGGGTCGCCGGCCACGATCAGGCCGTCGGCGTCGGCGTGAATGTTGAATCGCGTGCCGCGATAATACCGGTCGATGATCTCGACTGCCGCGGGCCACAGCGTGTCGCGCAGAAAGTCGCGGTACCTCGTCTCGCGGATCAGGGCTTCGGCCGCCTGGATGAACCACAGGGCAGAATCCACCGAGTTGTACGACACGTGGTCGCCCGAATCCTCAAAACGGTTGGGCAGCATCCCCTCGTTGACCAGGCCTGCAAACAGGGACAGCACCTCACAAGCCAGGTCCAACCTCCCCGTCTCGATACACAGACCCCGCAGAGCGATCATGGCGTCGCGGCCCCAGTCGGCAAACCAGGGATAGCCGGCCAGAATGCTGACGGGTTGGTCGTCGCCCTGGCCGCGCTGGACCAGAAACTGGTCGGCGGCAATGACGAGGGCCTGTTCGCGCAGGTCGCGCGGGGAGGCCAGGCCGATCAGCTCTCGACGTCGCTGTAGCTCCCCCTCGCGGGCCTCGGCGAACGTCACCGGATCTTGTGATGAACTGACGTTGGCCGTCACGGTCACCGACGGCGACACCGCCAGATCCACCGTCAGCGTGCCGACGCGCAGCACGTCTTCCAGATGATCCTGCCCTCGCAAGGCTTCCTGACGACGATGCAGCCGGTTGTACCAGATCGGGCCAAGTTCGGCCTGCCCCTCGGTGGCATGAATGTAGAGGAAACGTCCCTCGTCGATAGGCAGACGGAATCCGATGCCCGCGCCGCTCAGGTCGGCTTTCAGATCGCGCCGTTCGTGCCCCAGGTGATGGAAGTCCCGCATCGCCACAAATGGCGACAGGATCAGCCGCGCATCGCCCAGCGGCCCCGAGGCCGCATACTGAATCAGCACGCAGTTCTGCCCGTGGACCATGACCAGACGCTTGGTCAACCGAACGTCGCCGACGCGCCATCGCCACATTGGCAGCGGATCAAGGCAAAATTCCTCAAGCAGCGTGTAGCCGCCCGGGAAAAACCCATCGCGGTACTCGACCGTGCTGAGACTATGGCGCTGGCCGGCGAGCACAAGAATCTCGTCGAGGTGACTCAACAGGACGCGCCGGTCCAACGGCGGCTTCAGCGCCGCCACCAGCAGCCCGTGGTACCGCCGGGTGTCGCACCCGAGAATACTGCTCGACGAGTAGCCGCCCAGGCCGTTCGTCAGAAGGTACTCGCGGTCGAGGGCCCACTGGACATCCTGCAAGGCTTCGTGGCCGGCAACATAGGTCCACATCAGGCTGCTGCCTCCCGGAGGATGCGAGGTCGGAGGGTCTGGCGGATCGTGTCGGAGCAAGGTCTTTCCCATGGCGGCAACTCCCGGCAACAGTGGGAATGCGGGACTCTCGCAGCCCCACGGCTGCGGCGCTTACCGACAACCCTCAGTATAAGCCCGATGCCCTCACTGCGGCAAGCGGTTAGTCCGGGCCATTTCGTCCGGGGTATAGTCTCTTGCCGCAGCGCCGCCGAAAACGATAATGAGGTCGTCGCTGTGGCATACGGTATCCGACGGGAAAGACCATGACGGCCCTGGACAATCTGAGAGCAATGCGGCAGACGGCGGCGCCGATCCTCGAAGGGCTACTCGCCTGCTTCGATCTGCGGATCGTTCACGACGGCCGACGGGCCTGGCTGCCTTACGGAACGCTGCCCCCCCTGCCGCGGCTGCCCGTGTCGGCCGACACGCCGCCGTCCAGTCGCCT
>CAZCOA010000054.1:0-16285 GCA_964500225.1 uncultured Anaerolineaceae bacterium
CTTGGCCTGAAATCAACCCGCAACACGCACAGGTGGCTATGCGAGCCATGGTGCAGTGTAATCGACCTTGGCCTGAAATCAACCCGCAACAGGGCCACTACTCCTCCTACGGCTTGGACGAGTCGGCGGGGCCCTGGTCGGCAGTGGGCCGGTTCGCAGCCCTCAGTCGCTCGGACTCTTTGCGGTACTCCTTGAAGCCCAACCAGAGGACATAGGCGACGCCGACGAAGGAGCCGACAGCCATGAGCTTGTTGGCGTCGGCGTGCTCGTAGCCTTCGTGAAACCAGCCGTCCAGAACGCACCAGATTCCGAAGGCGATGATCGCCACGGCGAAGCCGCCCCAGTAGAGAATGGTCATTGTCGGTTTGGGTGTCTTTTCAGCCATGGTTTCTCCCGAGGATCAGCCTCTCAGTAGTTCTCGTGTTCGTCTTCCAGTCCGCCGTTGTCAATAACTTCGAGCAGCCCCTCACGGTCGGTGAGGGTCAGGATCCGGCGGCGCGTGTCGATCAGTCCCATGTCGCGGAACCGCTTGAGCATGCGCGTGACGGTCTCGCGTGAGGCGCCGAGGCGACGGCCAATTTCCTGGTGGCTGTAGCGATGGCGGATGACCAGGCGTCCGTCGATCCAGGCGCCTTCGCGGTCGCCCAGGAGCACCAGGAGCCGCGCGAGGCGGACGCTCACGGACTCGAAGCTGACTTCCTGGATCTGGTTGGACAGGTCCATGATGGTGCCGGCCATGGTCTGCATGAGCCGGAAGCACATGCGCGGGTTGTCGAGGAGAACTCGGATAAAGTCGTCCTTGGACAAGGTGAGGACGACGCCGGGCTCGGTGGCCTCGACGGTCGCGTTGGAACGGCGACCGGTGATGATTTCGGCCAAGCCGAAATGTTGGTGCGGTCGGATTTCGGCGACGGTTTTCTCGCGGCCTTCGGTGCTGACCTTGATGACGTTGCAGCGGCCTTCCAGGACGATGATGAAGCGGTCGCAGGGCTGTCCTTCGCGGTAGAGGACGTCGCCCTTCTGGACGTCCAGACGATTAAGCAGCCCCGACAACAGGCGCAAGTGCCGGGGGCTGAGGGATCGAAAGATGGGAATCCGGCGGATTCCCTCGATGTGACTAACCGGCCTTGGGCTCTTCATGATTCATTCGTACCATAAAAGAGCGCTTATCGCAGTGACGAAGGTCACTCCCCCTGCCCTTCATAATAGCCGCCTCCGCCCTCCTGACAAGGTGGTTTTGTAGAATATCGGCCGCGGGCGTCTGGTCGAAGGAGCCGTCGTCCCGTACAATGGAGTCCGATGCGCCCAACAGAAAGGACTCACCCGGTGGTGATGCCGTCGTTGAGTTTCGAGGACTCGCGCCGCCGGATGGCCGCCGAAACCAGTGCGTTCATCGCCTGGGGCCTGGCGCATCCGGACCAGATTCAGTGGATTCCGAAGCGCCCCGTGGCGAGCGGCGGCTTTTCGCGGCAAGCCACGTTCGTATTTTGGACGCCCGTGCTGGGCCTCTCGATGCAGCGGCCGCTGACGTGGCTGCGGCGTCTGCTGAGGCGCTGAGCGGCCTCAGATAAGCTTCTTCAGACAGGCCAGGCTCTCACGGGCCGTGGCATCGAGGTTTACCAGGGATCCGCCGCCGCGCAGAGGCGAACACATCTCGTAGCAGACGTAGCCGCTGAAGCCGCCGTCCTTGAGCCCCCGGAAGAACGCCTTGTAGTCCAAGCAGCCGCGGCCCATGGCCACGGCCCGGTAGGCGTCCATCGAGCGTTTGTAATGGATCACCCCTTCCTCGTAGCGGTATTGTGGAAACCGCTCGTAGTCGGCCGTGGTGGTCTGGACCATCATTGGCGCCATGCGCCGGGCCGCTGCGCGGACGTCCACGTCGTCCTGCTTGGTGATGCTCCAGGCGTCGAACATGGCCCGGACGCTGGGGTGGCCGATCTCGTCCATCAGGGCCGCGTAGTCGTCCACGCCGACGCCGTAGTCGTGATGGTTCTGGACGCCGATGACGACACCGCACGCGGCGGCCCGCTCGCCGCACTCGCGCAGGGCCTCGATGCACGTGCGACGTTCCAGATGCCACTTGGCCGGATCGACTTCATAGCCCGTGAAGACGCGGACCACCGAGGCCCCCAGTTCGCCCGCCATGCGGCAAAGCTGTTCGACGTAGGCGATCTGGATTTCGATTTGCGGCACCTCGGCGTGGCGGAAGCCGGCGGTAAAGTCGGTGTAGGCGGCCAGGGTGCCGATCTCGACGCCGGCGGCCTCGGCCCGGCGAGCCAGCCGTCGAAGGCCCCGGGTGTCCCAGTCCAGCGGCGACAGGTGGGGGCGTTTACACATCAGCTCGACGGCGTCGTAGCCCAGCTCGGCGGCCTTGTCGATGAACGCATCGAGCGGCAGCTGCGCCTGGCCCCAGAGGCCGGCGTAGCCGACGCTGAAGAGCATCGTTTTGATCGGCTGTTTGGCTGATTTCGGTTGCCCGGCCATCACAAGCCTCCTCATGCTTCGGCATAGCTACAGGCCAGCCCCCCTTCTTTGGGCCTACTGGCTCCGCGCGGCCCTGGTGAAACGGCCGAAGAACTTCAGCGTCAGCGGCAGGTACTGGTCGGTGTAGTACGCGTGGCCGTGCGTGTCGAACACGTGCAACTCGACGGTCATGCCGAGTGCTTTCATGGCGGCCTCGAGCTTACGGGCGCCCTCGACGGGTACGACGCCGTCGGCGCCGCCGTGGATGATCATCGTCGGCACGTTTTTCAGACGTTCGACGCCGACCGGCCGTCCGTCCTCGCCCTCGCGCGCGCTGCCCGACACGCAGCAAATGGCGGCAAAGTACTCCGGGTGGGCCGTGGCGAGCGCATAGGTGCCGAAGCCGCCCATCGAGATGCCGGTCAGGTAGACGCGGTCGCGGTCCACGCGGGTGTATTCGGCCAGGACCAGGTCGAGCAGTTGCTTGATGTCACCCTCGGGACGGTTGCGGGAGTGCCACTTGGGCATGACGGCCACGTAGCCCGCGTCGTTGAGCATCGCCAGGAGTTTGCCGCCGTCCATCTCGGGCCAGTAGTTCTCGTCGCCGCCGCCGCCGTGGAGCATGTAGATCATCGGAGAGTTCTCGCGCGTCCAGTAGCCGTCGGGCAGGAAGACGCGGTACGGCACCAGGGCGTTGTCGGCAGCCGACCGGTAGGCCCGTCGCAGGTCGCCGATGCGGCCCTGATAGGGATCCTCGCCGGCCTTCAGGCGGCGCACGGTCTCGCGGGCCTGTGCCAGGGCCTGTCGCAGGGCAGCCACGGGCTCGGCCTCGGTCAGGCCCTCGTGCTCGGCCAGGCCGGCCTTCCACGCCCCGGCCGTCGAAGCGGCGCTCTCGGTGAGTTTCCTATGCCCCTCCTTGAGGTACTCGACCATGTGCTGCATGTCGGGCAAGTACGCCGGCGACAGCCCGCCGCCGGACTTGGCCATCTCCTGCGTGAATGCCTCGATGCCGGCGATCTCGCTTTCGAGCGTGGCCAGCAACTGGCCGGCCAGGATCACCTCGCAGGTGAGGGAGCACGGCGGAGATTCGGAAGCGACCGTCATCTGGTACGTGCCGTCGTCCAGCTCGGGCAGGGCGAACAGTCGCACGGCCGATGTGGGATCCTCGGACGCAGGCTGATCATCCACGGGCTTCAGCTCAATGGTCTTGCCGCCGGCCTTAAGCGTCACGCCCACGTCGCCCAGGGGCCGCGCGAAGCTTCGCAGGGCAACGGCCACTCGACCGCCCTCGCCCTGTCGCATGACGGTCGAGCGGCTCAGGAGGCCGCAGTAGCCCTGGGACGTCACCTGCAATCGGACGAGTCGCGACAATTCTTGGGCGTTGATACGGACGTCGCTTTCGGTCAGGAAGAAACCGTCCATGTTCAGATCGCCGTCTTTGACGTACGACAAGGTGATCGTCAGTGGGCCTTTCTTCAGGATGCCAAGGTCGGCCGCGGCCAGACCGTAATCGGTAGCCTTGCGTCCCCATCCGCCGGTGTTGTCGAAGACCACTTCGCGTTTGATCGACAGGCCGCCGCCGGCGGCATCCACTTCGAGGACGGCAGGAACCATACCTTCGCGCCAGTGGAGTCTCGCGTAGCGAAAGACGATTCGAGCGTTGGCGATGTCCTGGGGTAGATCGAGGGAGTAGGTCACTTGGCTGCCGGGTTGGTTGATGGTGGCACTGTAGAGAAGTTTGCCGCCGGAAGCCGACGGGCGCAGGTCGATTTGCTTCTCGACATCCTTGCAAGCCGAAGCGAAATCTTCGGCTTCCTGCCACAGGGTAAACAGTGGTCCTGAGGCCATACACCACGAGGCCGCCGCGGCAAGTGCCGCGATCGCCATTGCGGACGGAGCCAATGTCCTGAGCGCGTTTGCGAGCATGGATTCCTCCTTCGACAACGGGCCGGTAAAGGGAGCGTCTGCCGGATCAATATGCTATCAACCGCCCCTGGCGGACACTACGGGAATCCGAGAGAAACCGTTCCGCCGTCGTGCTCGAAGGAATCCGCGTACCAGCGGATTGGTTTCTCGTCCGCAATCAAGTATCCTGTCGGCATCGACGGTCGGCTCTTGTGTGGGCGTGCGGCCAGTGTCACCGTCGCCATCTCATCGCAAGGAGCGAACCATGGCAAAACTGATGAACATTCCGCAGGTAAAGCTGGGCGTGGTGGGCGTTTCGCGGGACTGTTTTCCGATGGCGTTGACGCGGCGTCGGACGTCGGCGCTGGCGGCCGCGATGAAGAAGGCGGGGCTTCGCGGCGCGCACAGGTGCTCGGTCGTCATCGAGTCGGAGGCCGGCGTCCTGGCGGCGCTCGACGAACTGGCCGCCAAGGGCTGCAATGCCGCCGTGATCTACCTGGGCAACTTCGGCCCCGAGGGGCCGACGGCCTTATTCGCCCAGCGGTTTCCGGGGCCGGTGATGGTTTGCGCCGCGGCCGAAGAGAACAAGGCGGTCCTAGCCTCCGATCGCGGCGACGCTCTGTGCGGCCTGCTCAATTGTTCCTACAACCTCGGCCTGCGGAACGTGGCAGCCTACATACCGCAAAGGCCGGTCGGTTTGCCCAACGAGTTGGCCGCAAGGATCGTTGACTTCGAGGCCGTTGCGCGAGTGGTCATCGGCGTGCAGAACCTGAAGATTCTGTCGTTTGGTCCGCGGCCGCAGGACTTCCTGGCGTGCAATGCGCCGATTCAGCCGCTGCTGGGGCTTGGCGTCGAGGTCATGGAGAACAGCGAGCTGGATCTGTACCAGCTCTACCAGAAGGCGGGGCGGCATAAGCAGCGGATCGCGCGGGTGGCGGCCGACATGAAAAAGGAACTCGGTAGCGGCTGCGCGTACCCGGACCTGTTGCCGAAGATGGCGCAGTTGGAGGTGGCGCTGCTGGACTTGATGGAGGCCAATCTCGGGGCGAGCGGCTTTGCGGTGTTCGCCAACAAGTGCTGGCCGGCGTTCGAGTCGGCGTTCGGATTCGTGCCGTGCTACGTCAACAGCCGCCTGGCCGGCCGCGGGATTCCGGTGGCGTGCGAGGTGGACCTGTACGGGGCGCTGAGCCAGTACATGGCCCAACTGGCGACGCTTCATCCGGCGACGCTGCTGGACATCAACAACAGCGTACCGGCCGACGTGCTGCCGAAGGGGGCGGACCTGAAGGGCGCCGCGGCGGCGGACCTGTTCATGGGCTTCCATTGCGGCAACACGTGCAGCCAGTGCATGAAGACGTGCGAACTGAAGTACCAGCTCATCATGAACCGCCTGATGGAGGACGGCCGCGAGGCGGACATCACGCGCGGCACGCTCGAAGGGCAACTGCGACCGGGGCCGATGACGCTGTTCCGTCTGCAATCGACGGCAGATTGCCGGCTCCGCAGCTATGTGGCCGAGGGCGAAATCCTGGACATCGACCCGTGCTCGTTCGGCGGCATCGGCATCATTGCGATTCCGGATTTCGCGCGGTTCTATCGCCACGTGCTGATCGGGCAACGGTTCCCGCATCATGCGGCCGTGGGATTTGCCCGGGCCGGGCGCGTGCTGTTCGAGGCGGTGCGGCTACTGGGCGTGAGCGAGATCGCGGCCCCACGGCCACAAGGCGTGCTTTACGAGGGCGAGAATCCGTTCGAATCGTAGAGCACGCCAAACGTGTTATACTCTCCGTACGGCTGGTGCGCTGGGCCGTGGAGAGGGGCGGAGTCGGACCATGAGACAAATCGTGCATTGGACAGCGGTCGTCGTGGCGATGGTCGTTGGGATCGGTGTGACGGCAGCACCGGTCGCGGCCCAGGCCGGGTGGCGCGTCATGCCCATCCGGAGCCAGGCCGAATGGGACGCCGGCATGGTCGGCGGCGAAGGCGAACAGCATCCCACCGGCATCGCCCGTTGCGTGAGCCGGCCCGACCGCCTCTACCTGGCGCACGATTGCGGGCAGGCGTGGCGCAGCGACGACAACGGCCTGACCTGGGCCAAGCTCTTGTGCAAAGGCATGTGGGTGGCCAACAGCCAGGGCATCGAGGCCGACCCCGTGGATGCGAACACGGTCGTCGCCGTGGTGGACGCTGCCAGCAACTACCTGGCCGAAGACTACGAGGGCGTTTACCGCTCGACCGACGGCGGGGAGAACTGGTCGCTGGTCCTGAGAACGCAGGGCATCGTACAGCGGTTCTACCAGCATTGCATCGTCTGGGACCCGGCGAGCATCGGCCCCGAGCGGGCGTCGCGGTGGTACGTGGCGATCCCGACCAACGGCCTCTACCGCAGCGAAGACGGCGGCGTCACGTGGACCCTGGCCGTCAGCCTGGCTTCCGTGGAGAACGTTTACGGCATCTGGGCTCACGGTTCCGACGGGCAGACGCTCTATATGGCCTCCAGCCGCGGGCTCGAGAAGAGCACCGACCGCGGCGCCTCGTGGACGGCACTGGGCAACCTGCCGTCGGGCACGGTCACCTCCGTGGCCATTCATCCGCAGAACGCCGAGACGATCTACGCCGTGGTGCGCGGCACGGGGCTTTACCGCTCGACCAATGGCGGCGCGACGTTCTCGCTGGTACGGAGCTTTGATGCGGTGCGAGTCTTCCTGAGTCCGAGCAATCCGAGCAGAATCTTTCTGATCGGCCTGAACACCAACAGCCTCGTGAGCTCGAACGGGGGCGCTTCGTGGACAACGGTGTCCGTGACGCCCGCGCCGGGGTTGGGACGGGAATGGAAGACCAAGCTTCTGGGCGAGTTCTGCGCCGTCTCGCCCGATCCGCGCGACGCGAACGCGGCCGTCGCCTACAGCAACGCGTGCCTGTGGCGGACCTCCGACGGCGGCCTGCACTGGGCAGACAGCTCGACGCTCTATACGGGCCACGCCTGGGGCTGGTGGGCCGACGGCGTGGGCTTCGACGTGGCCGATCCGAACCGGTTTGTTCTGTTCTGCTGCGACATCAGCATGGACGCGACGACGACCGGCGGCGATTGGTTCACGCGATACCGGGTGCCGTGGGAATGGTACCAGCAAGGGCTCATCAGTTGGCCGGGCATGTACGCCGGGGACATTCAGCCGATTCCAGGATCTCAGGTGATTGTCGGGTCGGTTGGGATGTACTTCGACACGAAGCTGGTGCGTTCGGCCAATGGCGGCGCGACGTGGACCATCGTCGATAACGACAGCGAGAACCACTTGTTCGTAGCGTTTCATCCGCAGGAACCGAACCTGGTATTCTCGGGCTACAAGCGGTCCACGGATGCGGGCGTGACGTGGCAGAGTATTCCCTACCTGGAGAGTCGCAACGCGTCGATTTTTGGCATGAGCCGCTCGAATCCGGACACGATTTACGCCCTGACGCGGCCGCGCGACGACATTCTGCGCAGCGACGACCGGGGCGAGACGTGGCGCGTGTACGCGACCACCTCGTGGACGTTCAATCGGTTGGACTCCAAGCCGACGTTCGCCGTCGATCCGGGCAATCCGGACCGGGTGTACACGGTGGACCGGTATGGCGATCTGGCGGTGTTCGACGGGACGACGTGGCGCAGCTTGGGCGTGCTGGCGCTGGCGGGCGGCGATTTCGTGCACAATTTCGTGCGCATGGTGGCCGTCGATCCGCGTCACCCGGAGATACTCTACGTCGAGATGCAGGCGGCCGGGTTGCCGAGCGTGTTCCGGAGCGTCAACGGCGGCGAGACGTGGGAAGACATCACGTTGAACCTGCCGCGCGTGGGCAACGGCGGCATCGTCGTGCATCCGTTGACCGGCGATCTGATGCACGGCAGTTGTTTCGGGACGTGGGTTTACCCGCCGCCGTATGCCAGCCCGAACGCCCTGTACTGGCGTCTGGGCGCGGGATTCGCCGTGACCGGCTGGCAGGTGTTGGCCAACCACGAGCAGGCGGGAATCCTGGCAACAGAGGTCAGCGACGGCTGGACCGAGCCTAGGGCCGCCGGGCTGAGAACGTTGCGCATCGCCTTCACGCGCGCCGCCGATCCGGCGACGATTGTCCCGGGCATCGTCACCATTACGGGCGCTGTGGGCGGCGACAAGACGTCGATGATCGAGAGCCTATCGCTGGACGAGTCGCAGCAGGTGCTGACGGTGACGATGTCGGTTCCGCTGCCCGACGGAGACACGTACACCGTGGCCGTCACGCCGCAACTCAAGGACGCGTTCGGTATGTCCATCGAAGGCGACGCCGACGTGACGCTGAAGGTCCTGGCAGGCGACGTGGACGGCAGCGGTTCGGTGACGGCGGCGGACATGCTGGCGGTGCGGGCCGCAGCGGGCAGCGACGTCGAATCCGCGACAGCCCGACTGGACGTGGACGGTTCGGGCGCCGTGACGGCGGCGGACATGGCGGCCATCCGGCCCTTCCTGGGCCATGCGATGCCTGGCGAGTAAGGCGATCGGCCATTTGCGACAACCGTACCGCGAGCCACGGGCAAAAGGTGTCGGGACCTGACGGAGCTTGCCCCGAGACGGAACGCTCTCCTCAGAAACAGAAAAGGACGAGCGGGCAGGCACGCCCCTACGCATCAACACACCACGCAGCGAATTGTCGGATAGACTTGAAGCGGCCATGGCGCCTGAGCCACTGCTTCTATGGCCATCCTGCGCTGCGCGTGGCCAGACGGAGACGCCAGACGCTGCTGGTGGCGGTGATGAAGAGTGTGTCGCCGTCGGGGCCGCCGAAGGCGCAGTTGGCAGCCGTCTGCGGCGTGCGGATGCGGCCGAGCATCCGGCCATCGGGGGCGAACACATGGACGCCGTCGCCGGCCGTCACAAATAGCCGCCCCGCCGCGTCCGTCCGCATACCGTCGGGAACGCCCGGTGCGATCACGGCGAACACCTCGCCGCCGCCGAGCGAGTGGTCGGCGCTGACCGTGAAGCGGCGGACATGGTGGATCGTCGTGTCGCTGTCGGCAATGTAGAGCAGCCGCTCGTCGGGCGAGAAGCACAGGCCGTTGGGCCGCGAGAAATCCGACGCGACCGCCACGGGTTCGCTTGCCCACGGGTCGAGGCGAAAGACATAGTTGGCCGGCTGCTCGCACTGATCGGGCTGGATGCCATAGGGCGGATCGGTAAACCAGATGGTCCCGTCCCGCTGGACGACGATATCGTTCGGCGAATTCAGCTTGCGGCCCTGGAAGGCGGCCGCCACGGTAGTCACCTGCCCCTGCGGCGACGTTCGCGTGACGGTGCGGCTGCCGTGCTCGCATGTCAGGAGGTTTCCCTTCGGATCGATTGTGTTGCCGTTGGCGTGGCGGCTCGGGCGCCGCCAGGGCGCCACTCCGTCGGCGGGCGTCCAACGGTAGATCGTGTCGCCGGGAATGTCGCTGAAGACAAGGCACCCCATGGCCGCCCACCATGTCGGCCCCTCGGTAAAACCGAATCCGTCGGCCAGGCGTTCCAGACGACTGTCGTCGCGCAGCACCTGGTAGAAGGCATCCTCAAGGATTTCGATACAGTCATCCATGGAACACGTCCTTTCACCCGGCGGCCTCGAACAATGAATGCATCGTGTGCGCATCGCCGCAGGCCGTCTCTCGCACCGTCTCGGTCAGATGCGGAATGCCGCCTTGACGCAGCGTGTGCGCCCTTTGCCCGTCACGGTGCGGAACGCGTCGCGGTAATCGGCCAGTGGGAAGGTGTGCGTCAACAGGCCATCGGTTTTCAGGCGGCCGTCGAGAATCATCTCGTGCACAATCTGGTACGTGTGCCGCCGTTGGGGGTCGCTCGCCTCCAGGGCGCGGCCGTGCGTGCCGCTGATGGTCAGGTGCTTGTGCGTCACGGGGTCCCAGTCCACCCAGCGGGCGTGGCCCATGCCCACAATGATCACATGGCCGCCCGAACGGGCCACGCGCAGCGCATCCTCCGTGGCGTTGCGCGAGCCGATGGCGTCGTACACCCGGTCGGCTCCGTCCAACAGGATCGGTTTGCCGAACGAGCCCTTGAAGACCTTCGTCTGGAACACCTTGCCCAGGTACGTGATGAGGTCGCTGCGGGCATAGTCCCGCGGCAGAATGACGAGGTTCGCGCCGCGGGCCTCGGCCAGTTCGCGCTGGAAATCGTGTCGCACCAGCGCCACGATCCTGGCGCGGCTCCCGACGGCCCGGATGGCGTCGATGACCGCCAGGCCGATGATACCGCCGCCGATGACCAGGACGGTTTCGTCGTCCTGCGGCCGATGGCGCATCACCGCATGGAGACCGCACGCCAGAGGATCGACCAGAACGGCCTGGTCGTCGGTGAGGCGGTCTGGCACCTTGTACACCTGCGACCGGTGGGCCACGACGGCTTCGCCCCAGAAGCCCCCGGTGAAGGCGTTGAAGCCGATGGACATGCCCGGCGGCAGGCCTCCCTCGGTCAGGCGGTGGCAACTAGCCATGAGGCCCTCGCGGCACATCGGGCACACAGGCTCGATGCCGCGCGGCTCGCAGGAAAGGATCGGCTCCACGTTCACGCGGTCGCCAACGCGAAAACCGGCGGCCTCGGCGCCGACCTCGATGATGCGGCCGATACTCTCGTGCCCCATGACCATCGGCGTCGAGAGAAACGCCTTGGCAAAACTATCGGGCGGGTTTCCCAGGGTGATCATGGCGATGTCACTGCCGCAGATGCCGCCGAGGATCGGCCGGATTTTCACCCATTGTGGCGAAGGTAGTTGCGGCTCTGGCCAGTCGGTCCGGTACCGGAGTTTGGCCAGGCGGCTCCAGAAGACGCCTCGCCAGAACCGCGACAGAAGCTTGATCGGAAGATAACGAACCGGTGCAATGTCGTTCACAATCGCGCGCATGCGCCGCTCCAGATACGGCCCAATGTTGAGACGTGACCACACGTCCCCCCCCCGAGGCTGCCGGTCGTCGTCATTGTAGAGGGACCGCCGAGATCGTCAAGCCTGACGTAGCGGCTTCCGTAGCGAGGCGGCCGGTCCAGCGGCTACCGCTGCCGCTCGCGCCAGGCCTTGGCGGCACGCAACAAGTCATCGCGAGCTATGACGCCGCAGCGGGCGGCCCAGGCCTCGTACTCGGCGACCATCTCCGCCACCCGGCGCGGGTGCGCGGCCGCCACGTCGCACGACTCGGTGCGGTCGGCGTCCATATCGTAGAGCTCCCATCCGCCGCGACGGTCGGCGGGATCGAACCCGCCGCGGCCGCTGGTGGCGCCGGTGAAGTTCCTGACGAGTTTCCACCGGCCGCGCCGCACGGCGGCGTTGCCCTCGTGCTCGAACAGAAGCGTCACGTCGCGGTCGCGTCCTTCGAAAACCGGAACCAGGCTCGTCCCCTCCATGGGCAGAATGCGGCGACCGTTGAACTCCTCGGGATAGCCGATGCCCGTGATGTCCACGAGGGTCGCCATGATATCGGTGAGTTGGCCCGGCTGGTGGCGCAGTTCGCCGCGCGCGGTAATGCCCGCCGGCCAATGCACGATCAGGGGCGTGGCGATGCCGCCCTCGTGGGTCCAATGCTTATACAGGCGAAACGGCGTGTTCGAGAGGTTGGCCCATTCGACGCCGTAGGACTGGTACGTGGACTCGTCGCCGGGCATGATGTGGGGGTCGTTGCCGTAGCGAACAGGGCGACCGTCGGGCGTACATGAGCCTGTGCCGATCTCGCGGCCGGCGGCTTGTCGGCCCCACTCGGCCGACAACTCCTCGGCGCAGCCGCCGTTATCGGACAGGAACAGAATCAGCGTGTTGTCCAGTTGCCCGTGGCGACGCAGGGCGTCGAGGATGCGGCCGATGCCCTGGTCCATGCAATCGATCTGGGCGGCGTACACTTCCATGCGTCGCTCCTGCCACGGCTTGTCGGGGGCGTCGGCCCAGGCCGGCACGGCCGGGTCGCGCGGCGAAAGCCGCCACGCCGGATCAATCAGCCCCAGGTCGATCATGCGACGGAGCCTTTGGCGGCGCAGCTCGTCCCATCCGGCGGCGAAGCGGCCCTTGTACCGGGCGATGTCGGCCGGCTTGGCGTGCAGAGGCCAGTGCGGCGCGGTGTAGGCGACGTACTGGAAGAAGGGCCGGTCCGGCGTTTCACGAAAATGGCGGTCGATGAAGTCCGCGGCGTGGTCGCTGATGGCGTCGGTGTAATAGAAGTCGGGATCGTTGCGGACTTCCTCGTCGATGAAGCGTCCGTCGCGGACGATCATGCGCGGCGAGAAGTAGTTGCCTGCGCCGCAGAGGGTGCCGAAGTAGCGATCGAAGCCGCGGCGCTCGGGCCGGGAGTCACAACCTGGATCCCTCTGGTAATCGTCGCGAGTGAGGTGCCATTTGCCGGACATATACGTGCGGTAGCCTCCGGCACCGAGCAGTTCGGCAAGCGTGATGCCATTGTGGTTGAGGTTGCCTTCGTAGCCGTCGGGGCCGTCGTAACCGGTCAGGATGCCGATGCCGACCTGGTGCGGATGCAGTCCGGTCATGAGGCTGGCCCGCGACGGGCTGCACCGCGGCGTGCTGCTGAATTGGGTGAAGCGAATGCCGCCGGCGGCCAGGCCGTCGAGGTTCGGCGTCCGGACCTCGCCGCCGTAGCAGCCGAGGTCGCTGTAGCCCATGTCGTCATTGAGAATCAGTAGAATGTTCGGGCGGTTCGGCATCGCGAGTTCTCCGTGAGTCCATGCGACGGCAAGAAATCATGGGGCCGGGGCAAGAGGCGCGACTACCGGAGATTCTCCGCCGGCGGGGTCGGTTGTCAATCCACATTTCACAGGACAACGCGTGACGCGACGCCTTGACGGCTCGCGCGGCCGCCGATAGGCTGGCCGGCACGAACACCCATTGGAGACACGAACATGCTGAAGACCTTGTTTCTCGAGGAACCGTTGTGGCTCTGCCTGGCCTCGGGCCTGGCGCTATTGGTCACGATCGCCGTGTGGCAGAGCCGCCGCACGCGAGGTCCGCTGTACGCGATGGCGTTCTGGGTGGCGTTCGGCGTGGGCGTGTACGTGGCGGCGACGCTCGTGGACACGCCTCGCGAGAAGGTGGCCAAGGCGTGGGTCGAGATTCGCCAGGCAATTCACGAGCGGCAGGCCGAGCGGCTACTGAGCTATGTGGCCGACGATTTCAACCACGACGGACTGGACAAGGAGGCGATGCGGCTCCTGGTGGCCACCGCCTTCAAGACCAACGCCCCGGAGGATGTGACTCTCAGCAACGGCGACCTGGTCGAGAGCGATTCGCAGGTGGACGTGACCGTGTTCGCTCGCTATAAGCCGGTGGAACGGCTCATCACACAGTGGCAGGTCACGTTCCGGCCCAGTCCGGACGGCCAGTGGCGGGTTGCAGCCGTGAAGTGCCTCGAACCCAGGCACTGGACACTACCGGGAGTGGTCCGCAAGCTCTGACCGGCGCCGGCGGCCTCATTCGCCCAGAGACAGATTCCAGTCGGCCACGGCCTTCAGGCGTGCGGCATCGGTCAGATCGAACTGGAGCGGCGTCACAGTGACATAGCCTTCGGCGAGCGACACCTGATCGCTCTCGGGATCGGCCGGCTCGGCGGGCACGTCGCCGCCGGTGATCCAGAAATAGGGGCGTCCGCGCGGGTCGGCGCGGCGGATCATTTCTTCCCGCGACTGTGCAATCGACATGCGGCAGACGCGGAGCCCCTTGGGCTTTCCCTGAGACAGATCGGGCACGTTCACATTCAGCAGCATGCTCTTGCCGCCGCGGCGCCGGGCGACGGCCTGATCGATCACACGGCAGACGATGCGGGCCGCCTCGCGGAAGTGCATGGACGGACTGAAGGCGAGGCTGGCCGCCACGCTGGGCACGCCGTAGAAGGCGCCCTCGATGGCCGCGGCCACCGTGCCGCTATAGAGTACGTTGATGCCGACGTTGGCTCCGTGGTTGATGCCCGAGACGACAAGGTCGGGTTTGTGATCGTTCATCAGGACCAGCAGCGCGAGCTTCACACAGTCGGCGGGGCGGCCGTCCACGCTGAAGCCGCGGACGCCGTCGGCCAGATCGATCTCCTGGCAGAACAGCGGCTGGGAGACGCTGATGGCGTGACCGACGGCACTCTGCGGCGTGGCGGGGGCGACGACCGTGACGTCGCCGCGCGTCGCCAGTTCGGCCCGCAGAGCCAGCAGGCCCGGAGCCATGATGCCGTCGTCGTTAGTCAAGAGAATGCGCATCGCGAGTCTCGTCAGCGGGGTATTGTCTTCCGGTTCGCCGGAGGGCATGATACGGTTCGTGCAGGCGGATGTCAAACACCGTGAGGAGAAGACGACCATGAGCAACACGTTTCGCGTACCGCAGAGAATCGTATTCGGCTGGGGTGCCGTGGCGGAGTTGGGCAAGTTGGCGTCGCCGCTGGGCGGCCGCGCGCTGCTGGTTACGGGACGGCGGGCCATGAAGGCGGCGGGGATCACGGACCGTGTGGTGGCGGTGTTGCACGACGCGGGCATCGCGGTAACTCTGTTTGACGAGGTGGAACGGGAACCGGAGGTGGCGACGGTGGACCGCGGGCGCGAGGCGGCGCGGCGGTGGGGGGCGACGTGTGTGGTGGGCCTGGGCGGAGGCAGCGCCATGGACGCGGCCAAGGTCATCGCGGGGCTGCACGGCGAGGAGGCGCCGACGGCCGAGTTCCACGCGGGGCGCGTGGCGGTGCGTCCGGGGCTGCCGATGATCGCCGTGGCGACCACCAGCGGCACGGGCAGCGAGGTCACGGTCAACGGCGTAATCAGCGACCGGGCCCGTCGCGTGAAGGTGTCGATCCGCGGTGAAGGGCTGATGCCGTGGGCGGCCGTGGTGGACCCTGAACTGACGGTGCCCTGCCCCGCGGATGTCACGGCCTCGGCGGGAATGGACGCCCTGTGCCAGGCTATCGAGTCCTACGCGTCGATTCACGCCACTGCCATAACCGAGGCCCTGAGCGTGCGGGCCGTCGAAGAGATCGTGGCGTCACTGGAGACGGCCGTGCGGGACGGCGGCAACCGCGAGGCACGTACGCGGATGGCCGAAGGCAGCCTGATGGCTGGCATGGCGCTGGGCAACGCGCGGCTGGGGGTGATTCACGGCCTCGCCCATCCGCTGGGCGTGCGGTACGAGATTCCGCACGGGTTGGCCTGCGGCGTGATGCTTCCGGCGGCGCTGCGGTACAACCGCGAGGCGATGGGCCTCAAGTACGAGCGGCTGCGGTCGCTGATGGGCGGTGCGGATCCGGCGGAGTTCTGCGCCGAATTGCTCCATCGCGTGGGTCTGCCGTCGGACTTCAAGGGATTCGCTGTGCGCGAGGAAGACCTGCCGACGATCGCCGACGAGAGCCTTCCGAGCGGCAGCCTGAAGGCCAATCCGCGCCGCGTGACGCGCGAGGAGGCCTTGGCGCTGCTGCGTGAGGTGTGTTGAACGGAGGCCGGCATGAGACCCATGACGCGGGACGAAGTGCGGGAGTTCGACCGGCATGCGATCGAGGACCTGGGCGTACCTGGCCTCGTGCTGATGGAGAACGCGGGACGACAGGCGGCCGACGCAGCCGAGCGGCTGCTCCGCGCCGCCCATGGGCGCCGAGCCCTGATCGTAGCCGGTCGCGGCAACAACGGCGGCGACGGGTTCGTCATCGCGCGACACCTGCTGACGCGCGGATACGCGGTGCGTGTGCTGTTGGCGGCCGATCCGGCGCAGGTCGTCGGCGACGCGGCGACGAATTTGAACATTCTGGAGCGGCTGGGGGTCGCGGTGCAGCGGCTGCCGGAGACCGAGGCGGCGCTGCGTGCGGCCGTGCTCGCGGCGACCGGGGACGCCGACCTGGTGGTGGACGCACTGCTCGGGACCGGCCTGCGCGGCGAGGTCCGCGAGCCGTACCTGTCGGCCATCG
>CAZCOA010000055.1:0-15565 GCA_964500225.1 uncultured Anaerolineaceae bacterium
CCCACTCGGCAAAGGCCTTCGTGGCCGAGCCGTAGGGCTTGCCGGTCTTCGGGTTCACCGGGCCGCCGAGACCGAACTGGCTCTCGTACACATCGCGGCCTTCCAGGATGCGGCAGTGCGCCGCGCGGCCCAGGAGGTAGGCGGGCGAGTCCGTGTCTTCAACGAGGCCCAGCTGCTTCTTGCGGTACAGCCAGGGGCACCTCATGAAGTCCAGCAGCTGATGGCTGGAGAGGAACTCGCCCGCCCGGAGGTGGTACCGGTCGGCGGGTTCGGCTTCGAGGATCGACAGGTCGATGCAGAGGGCGTTTTCCACAGTTGCCTCCTTTCCGGCACCCTCTACATCTGCAGCTGGCCCGAATCTGTAAGGCTGTTTTTTGGAATTCTGATTCCGGCCAGGCTCAGCGACCGCCTGATCTCGCGCATGATCGGGTAGATCGACTGGCGGGTCATCCCCAGCCGGGCGGCCGCCTCCACGGGCGTGTATACCTTGAGCAGCTCGCACACGCGGCGCAGCCGCTCGGGCATGCGGGCAATGACGGCCTCGAGGTCGAGCCGCAGCTCGCGCCGGCTCTGCTCGTTGCCATGGCCGCCAGGGGGATCGTTGACCACCGGCTGGAAGCCGGGGGCGACGTCGTCGAACTCGATGGGCGTCTCGAACGGCCGCTCGGAGTCGGTGCTCCGCGTCCGCACAACGTACTTCAGGTAGCGGTCCAGCACGCGGTTGATGAACGTCTCGCGCTTGGCCTTGGCCGGATTGAACCGCCGTCTGGCCTTCAGCAGTTCGACCACCATGTCGTGGCGGTAGTCCTGTTTGTCGTGCCCCGACAGGTCCCACCAGGTGGACATCACCCGGAGGCGGAACTCGATCCGCTCCATGGCGTAGTCGTCGATGAAGGCCTCGGCTTCACTGCGAACGTCTCGGGTACGGCTGATGTTCTCGGAATGCATTCGGATGTCTCCGCATTGGCGTGCGGAGGTCGTCTGAATGCGGACCGTCCCCGGCTATCCGAAGGAACCCGGCGCTGGAGGGCGCGGATATCGTCGGTGCCGCCGTTTCCGGCCGGCATCCAGACGACCTCCGCGCTGGGTTTCTGGATACGTCTGTCAGTTCAGGTTGTCATGACGATCTCAGAGTCCCTTGCCTCGGGGGAGACCTGGCCCTTGCGTTCACCCTGCCACCTCGCTCGGCGACTTGCCGCTCTCGCGTGTGAGCACCGCCGACCGGTGTTCATCACGCGATCATTCTCGCCGATGGCGGCCGGCGGTTGCAGGACAGGTCAAATACGAAGCGGACAAGTCTCGGCGGGCGCGCAAAAAAAGGGGCCCGTGAGGGCCCCTTGGCGTGCGGGTGCGGACAGGTCAGTTTTTCTTCGGACAGGTCTCTTACGCTGTCAGGCCTGCGGCGGGCGAATGGCCACCGTCAGCGGGTTGAGCCGGTAGCCGGCCTCGTCGTCCGACTGGTCCTTCATCCGGCAGGTCTCAACGATGTCCTCGCGGTCGATCGGGAGGCCTACCTGCTTGCGGAACTGATCGGCGATGTCCGACTGGAGGTTGTTGACGAGCCGCCGGGCATTGCCGACATCCTCGTACTTCAACTCGTTGGCAATCGAGGTGACCGACAACCGCGTGAAATCCGCCGGCGCCCGCCGCTCCGCCAGGTCCGCGATGAAGCGGTCCCAGAGGAGCATGAACAGCTTGTGCCGGGGGCCGGCCTGGGGATTGACCACCACCGCGCCCTCGACGAGCACCGTGTTCTCTCGCACCTCGACCACGAACTGGCGGCCTGTTGCCGACGGCCGCTCGACCGTGGGCTGGAGGGGCCGGTTGCCCGAGAAGATCGGGATCGCGGAGGTGACTGTCCGGGGCTCGTCGCCGACCAGAGCCTCGTGGACGCAGTCGGCGATGCTCCGTGCCCCGGCGATCAACTCGGCGAGCGTGACCTTCATGAGCCAGGATTCCGCCGGCAGGCGGGTGGCCGGCGTGTTCGTGTCGGCCTGCACCAGGACATGACACCGCTCGCTCAGCGACTGAAGCCGGTTGTGCCGCTGGCCCATGGTGTCGATGATGCAGACCGTCGCCTCGCCGCCGTCGGCATCGACGCGGTACACGCCGCTGTCCAGTTGCCGGACGTTTTCCTTGCCGAACGTCTCCGCCAGAAGCCCCGCCACATGGAGTTCGACGCCGGCGTCGAGAAGTTCGACCGCCAGCTCAGAGAAGACCTTTTTCCCGTCCGAACGGGGATACACCGGGCGGTCGCAGGCCGGGCAGACGAAGGCGTCCTCGTTCTCGTCCAGCCCGTCAACAAGGTAGATTCTCTCGTCGCAATTCCTGTTAGGGCGACGCTCGAAGTCGCGGTCCCCGCGGTTCGCGCAGCGGACGTACCGGCGCAGCTGGAACCGAACGACGCCGGCGGACTGAAGAGACTCCGCGGCCTTGATCAGGTCCGGGGCGGGAGCGTCCTCCCTGGCGCCGTCGTGCAGCAGACGCTGCGCGTGGTCAAGACTTACGCTTGAACCGCTTTTCCGTCGAGAGGACCTCGATGCCATGCTCGCTCCTCATGAACGCCTCGAAAGCGTAGCGCTGCTCGAGGTTCAGCCGGTGGTCGAAGTACCGGACGACGTAGACGGGCGAGCCGGATTCAGCGGCGGCCTCCTCGGCCTCGAAACGCATCTCCACCTTCTTCTGCCGGTACTCCACCTTGATCTTCTCGACGTTGCCGATGTCGGAGAAGAGCGGGCCGAAGTTGGCCTCCAGGTCCGCCGCGGCCTTGCTGATGGCCGAAGGTTCTGCCGGGCCGACCTTCAGGGGCGTGCTGCCCTTGAAGGGTGCCTGGCGCAGCTGGAACTGGAGCAGGCCCAGGCCCTCGCACCGGTTATCCTTGAGGGCCTCCAGCAGCCGCTCGATCTGGGCGGGATACGTCGTCAGGCACTCGTTCGCGTACTCGCAGTCCTTCTGGAAGTACCGCGAGGCGAAGAGGTTTGCCAGGTCCATCGGCACGTCGTTGCTGCTGGAGCAGATGCCCAGCGACCGGGCATTGTCGTAGAAGTCCAGGACGATCCACTCCGGGCTGTAGCCGTGGACGACGTGCTGGCCCGCGGCCGCCTCGCCGTTCTCCGACAGTATGTGCCGGTTCCGGTACGGGCGACGGACGAAGATGAGCAGGTGTTCGTCGCCCACCGCATGGATGCGCTTCAGTTCGCAGCGGCGGCGGTCGCGGAGCGAATCGTCATGCTCGGCCAGGAGGTCGGCGATGGCTCGCGGGGTGGCGAATTCACGGAAGGAATGATCCGGCGCCCGCGGCGGCTTCTGGAGCCGCATCCGTGCAAAGCCGGATTTGTGGACCTTGTCGAGATGGAAGACCAGCCGCAGGAGGTCCGGCGACCTTCCATAGAGCGCCAGCAGCAGAGCCTTTGCATCGTAGTCGCCGGAGCCGAGCTCGCAGGCCTCAAGGACCGACGCAGGCAGCGCTCCGGGGGTAAGCGCCACATCCTGAATGGCCACCTTGGATTTGCGGTAGGCGAAGGCGTCGACCAGGTAGTAGTCCCCCAGCCGCCGCCAGTTGTCCTGCAGAAAACCCTGCTGCTCCTTCAGCTTCTCCAGCCCCGGCTCGCCCAGACAGCCGCAGAGCACCGCTGACTGCCGGCCATCCAGTCTGGAGGACCAGGCCGTCATCGCCCGCTTGTTCTCAGTCACCTCCAGCAGTCGGGCCAGGGGCATCTCCAACTCGTCTTCCCAGAACTGCCGGTCGAATGTCTCCTCCAAACTGCCCGATTCCGCCTTCACCGTCACAACGCCCACCTCGTTTGCTTCAATCATCAGACGACGTCCCTCCCTGGACTTTGCCCCCTGTCGCGCTATCAGCAGTTGTGAGCAATTCCCATGCCTTGCCCCGGGAAAGGCCCAACCGCTTGCTGCGACACATTTTACAGTGTGACCCCGTTCTGTTCAACTGCCAGTCTGGCAGGTTCCGCCGTCATTTCATCACCGGCCGTGGCAGGGGCGGGAACTCGTCACCGGTCCCACCTCCGTTGCCCGCCGGCCGACGTATCTGAGAAACAGCCTGACAAAACGGATGCGACTGCAGATGTAGAGGGTGCCGGAACAGCGTCTTGCCGTCCTCCCAACGAAAGGTGCGCCCCTATGGCCAGTGACGTGGCTGCCGTCTCGACAACCATCGGCAGACGGCCGAATCTCCTGTCCGTCCGGACGAAAACCGGGTCGCAAGCCCTCTCGGAATCCCCTTGCTTCCCCCGCCCGGAATGCCCTGATGGTGCCCCACGAACGGTGCCGGGAGGCATCCTCGACCCGTCGATTCGCCTGCGAGTGGAAGACGTGCCGCAGGCCCGACGATGGCTGGTCGAGATCATCGCCCGGCGGGCCGTCCAGATCGTCAAGGACGAGAAAGGGGAAGCATGAAACAGGCAGCAGCCATCTACGCCAGGTACTCCTCGCATGCCCAGGACGGCGGCACCAGCATCGAGGTGCAACTCGACGCCTGCCGCCGCGGAGCCGAAGGCGCTAACGTCCACGAGTACATCGACCGGGCCAGGACAGGCCGGGCGGTGGTCGGACGCGACGCGCTACTCAGGCTCCTGGCCGACGCCGAGGCCGGGGAGATCAATCGTATCCTGGTCTACAAGTACGACCGCCTCGGCCGCAACCTGGCCGAGACCAGCGCCATCATCGCTCAACTCGAAGACGGCGGCGTCGAGGTCGTCAGCGTGACCGAGGGCAAGGACGCCCTCGCTCGCGGCATGCACCTGGTAATCAGCGAGCATTATTCCCGCGTCCTCAGCGAGCGCACCCGCGACGGCCTGAAGAAGCGCTTCGAGCAGGGCGCCTGGACCGGCGGCCCGCCGCCCTATGGCTACGCCATCGAGAAGACCGAGAGCGGCCTCCATCGGCTCAAGGTCAACCCGGAGGAAGCCGAGGTGGTGCGCTTCATCTTTACCACCTACGTCAGCGAGTCCGTCGGCCTGCGGCAGATTGCCAACCGTCTCCGCGACCGCGGCGTGCCGACCCGCAAGAGCCCATTCTGGGCCCACGTCAACGTGCGGCAGATTCTCACCAACAACATCTGCATCGGCCGCCTGGTCTACAACCGCCGCCGCTTCAAGCTCAGCAAGCACAGCGGCAAGCGCGTGCCCGTCTGGCGCGACGAGGCCGACCACATGGTGCACCAGGACGAGAGCCTGAGGATCATCGACGACGCCCTGTGGCAGCGAGCCCAGGACTTGATCGCCAGTCGCGCCCAAAAGCACTGTAAGCGCGGCCAGTTCCGCGGCGGGCAGGTCCGGCCTTTCACCGGCCTGATCTTCTGCGAGGAGTGCGGCAGCGTCTGCTACCGCGTCTCCAGCCGCAACCACAAAGGGCAGTACCACTACTACAAGTGCGGCTGCCGCCAGCGGGGCGGCGACGAAGCCTGCCCCAGCCGGGGCTGGGTGCGCGAGGACCTGCTGGTGGAAGAGATGCGGCAGACGTGGACAGCGATATTCGACGACGCCGATGCGGTGGTGGAGGAGGCTATTCGCGAAGCCCGCCGGGTGCTTGACGACAGTCGTGAGCGACTCCAGAAGACGCGGGCTGAGATCGCAAAGCTCGACAAGAAGGTTGCCGGGCTGACGAAGCTCCTCATGGACCCCGAGATCGACGCCGCGGCGAAGAAGGCCGTCTCGCGGCAGATGGGTGAACTGGAAGCTGAGCGCGAGCGGCAGCAGCAACTCGTTGCCGAATTGGCCAGCGCCGCCCACGACAATACCGACCGCCTGGCCGGCGCCGTCCGCCAAGCCCTTGCCGAAGCCAAGGAATCCCTCTTCGCCGTGACCTCGCCTGCCGAGATGCGTGGCTTCCTCGAACGCTATGTCGGCCCGATGTGCCTGACAACCGACGGCCGCATCATCCCGCCCCACGCCGCCCGCAAGCCTGCCCAACAAAAAAGTTCGGCCCCGGTCGAAACCGAGGCCGAACCGAAACTGTATATAGCGGGGGCAGGATTCGAACCTGCGACCTTCGGGTTATGAGCCCGACGAGCTACCGGACTGCTCCACCCCGCGATCTAGTACATAAAGCATCTTAGCACAGCCTGCTTGAAGCGTCAAGGCATTTACAGTGCAAATGGGTCCCCGACGTGGAAACAGTCGAGGCACATTCGAGATTTTGCCGCCACGTCAGCCCAGCCGTCCGTCGCGCGAGGCGCAGATGTAGTTCATGCAGAACTCATCCCGATTCAGCAGAGCCTCGGTCGCAAGAATCGCGCCCACAGTTCCGGGTTCCAGTGGGTCGATAATCCCGGCGTCGATGCCGGCCTGCACCATCAGCGTCAGAAATGCATGGTTGAGCAGGTGGCGTTGTGGCAGGCCGAAGCTGACGTTCGACAGGCCGCCCACGGTTTTCAGCGGCGCAAACTCGGTCTTGATCCGCCGCACGGTCTCGATGCAGTCCACGGCGTGCGTTGGATTGGTCGAAATCGGCCGGATAAGCGGGTCGATGTAGATGTTTTCGGTGCTGACGCCATAGTGGGCGGCTGCCTTTAGAATTTTCTCGATCGCCACGAACCGCTGATCAATCGTTTCCGGCATGCCGGTATCGTCCATGGCCAGGGCGACCAGTTTGGCCTGGAACTCGGCCGCAAGAGGCATCACAGCATCCAGTCGGGCCTGCTCGCCCGTGGCCGAGTTGACCATCGGCTGGCCCGGCCCGTGCAGCAGAAGGCCTTCGCGCATCGCCACAGGGTTGGCTGTATCGACGCTGATCGGCTTGTCGGTGACGGCCCGCACCTGCTCGATCATCCACTTCATATCATCGACTTCGGTCCGGACGCTCGTAGCCGAGTTTACGTCGATGTAGTCGGCGCCGGCCTCGGCTTGCCGCAAGGCCTGATCGCGGATGAACGAGGCGTCCTTTGTGCTCACGGCCCTGTGGACGCTTTTGCGGGTGCAGTTGAGTCTTTCGGCGATGATCAGCATGGGATGTTCCTTCTGTTTGTCTGCCTGGGGTTACCCTTGTTTCTCCCATTTCAGGAGTTCGAGCACTTGGCCGAGCGAACTCCGTCCGTCCACGATTTCTCTGCGAATGCGGTTCTCGCGTTCCAAGACATCCTGGGCCCGGTTGGCCATCTCGACGGCCCGTGCCTTCGGTAGCACGACCACGCCGTCGTCGTCGCCGAGTACCCAGTCGCCCGTTTCAATGCGCTGGCCGCCCACTCGGATCGGTTGCCCGATTTCGCCGAACCCCTTGGGTTCCCCGGCGTGCGAGCAGACGTCTCGGCTGAATGCGGCGATGGGCAGCTTCCGGATATCCTCCAAGTCGCGGATGGCTCCGTCGATGACCACGCCCGAGAGCTTTTGCATGACCGCGCTTTGGCTGGCCAGTTCGCCCCACACGGCCGGTGGGCGCCCGCCGGCGTCGATTACGATGACCTGCCCCTCGGCCGCCCGATCGATGGCCAAAACAGGCTTCGACCAGTCGCCTGGTGCGGTGCGAACCGTCAGGGCAGGGCCGCACAGCTTCACCCCCGGCGTGCGGCATCGTATTCCTTCAAGGCAGGGCAGGCGGTGAGCGCCGTCACTGAGGTTGGCCGACGATACCCGCAGGAGCACCTCGCGGAGGCCCTCCTCGCCAGTTCGGCGGAACAACTCGGTCGGCACCTTGACGCGTGTGTCGATGGCATGGCGAATGCGCCGGGCGGCCTCGGCCGGGTCGGCGGCTTTCGTGATCGCCCCGCCGACGATGACGATGCGGGCGCCCATCTCCACCGCCTCAACCACGTTTTCGCTATGGATGCCTCCGGCGGCCGCGACGGGGATGGACACGGCCTGGGCGATCTCGTGGAGCTTCTGGAAAGAAATCGTGCCCTGCATCTGCTCGTCAATCGGCAGGTGAACGTTGATGAACGCCGCACCCCATTGTTCGCACTTGCGGGCCAGACCGACATAGTCCTCGACGCCCAACACATCGACGCCCACTTGGATGCCGTAGTTGTGTCCTGCCTCGATCGACTCGCGAATCGTCGGCTCGGTGCATGAGCCGAGGCAAATGGCCATATGCGCTCCGGCCTTTGCGGCGCACTCCATCTCGATGCGCCCGGCATCGGCGGTCTTCATGTCGGCCAGGATCGTTTTGTCGGGAAACGCCTTACGGAGTTGCCGCACCGCATTCAGCCCTTCGCTTTTGATTAGCGGCGTGCCGGCCTCGACAATATCGACGCCCTCGGGGACGGCCAGCTTAGCCACGTGCATGGCGCGGCTCATGTCCACGAAGTCCAGGGCGAGCTGCAATCGGACTGTGTCGCTCATCGTCGGTCCTTTCACCGTGCGTCGGGAACGTATGTCGCGCCGCAGCCGTCGCTTTCCCACGCCGTCAGCCGCGATACGCGAATCCCGGAGGGCAGGGCGCCTTGAAGCTCCTCGGCCAGAACGCGGGCGATATTCTCGCTTGTCGGATTCAGACGGTCGAATGGCGGCACATCGTTCAGATAATAGTGATCGTACCGGGAGAGAACATCCCGGACATGCCGTTTGGCCTCAACGAAATCGATGATCATGCCGTCTTCGTTCAGGCGATCCGCCGTCAGGTAGATGTCGAGCTTCCAGTTGTGGCCGTGCAGGCGCTCGCACTTGCCCTTATACTGGCGCAGGTGGTGGGCTGCCCCGAAATCGGCCTTGATAATCAACTCGTGAGCCATGCCATGCCTCCAGACCGGTCGGCCATGCGTAAACCAGTATTGTGCCTGTTTGCCGCGAGAATGCAAGGGGCCGTTGCCGCGCGCGGGGCAGGGGGCTCGGGAAGTGTGGCGCCTTGTCGGACCGTGCCGATGGCCGGATGATCAGATGAGGCTGTGAAGCCGCTGGACGGCAGCCTCGAACTGGCTTTCCGAGAAGCAGTAGCGCAGATCGAGGAACCGTTGTCTGAGCCGGCGGGTCTCATCGGCCACACAGCGACCGCGCAGTACCACGTCGGCGATCAAGTCGGCCACGTGCTCGAAGTCGGCGGCGTTCATGCCGAACCGAGTCATCTCCGCCACGCCGAGCCGCAGGCACCCTGAGGCCGAGAAACCCTCCTCGCTCGGGCCCGCCTGGTAGTTCACGATCAGGTTGCTCTCTTCCAAACGGCGGGCAATCTCCGGTCCGCGGGCATACCCGACCTCGACCACCACTTGGTGGGTCTCGGTGTACGACACGGCGGGATCGCCGGCAACCGCCAGACCGCGGTCCTTCAGCGCGCGGGCCAGGGCTTTGGCGTTGGCCAGCACTGCCGGTTGATACTGGTCGCGGAAGTAGTTCATCTCGTAGGCTGCCATCAGCAGGCCGAGCATCGTGCCGAGGTGATGGTTGCTGACGGCCCCCGGAAACGCGCGGCGGCGAACGGCCTCCCATAGCGCATAGTCCGACTCACTCCGGACGAAGCGGCC
The DNA here is from genome assembly GCA_964500225.1 of uncultured Anaerolineaceae bacterium. Lineage (GTDB taxonomy): Bacteria > Planctomycetota > Phycisphaerae > FEN-1346 > JAACEH01 > JAAYDY01. The sequence continues at coordinate 9,410 of CAZCOA010000055.1, forward strand.
CGCGATCACCCCGCGCTGCGTCCCGAAGAATGTCTTGTGCGTCGAGCCGGTTACCAGGTCCGCCCCTTCCGCAAATGGCTGCTGGAAGTGCGGCCCGACGAGACCCAGTACGTGGGCCATGTCATACATGACGACACAATCCAAACCCAGGCGGTCCACCGTGGCGCGAATCTCTCGCACCGGCTCGGGATGCAGCACCAGGCTCTTGCCCAGGACGATGAGTTCCGGCCGATGCCGCTCGATCAGTTCCGCCGCCGCCGTGGTGTCGATTCGGTACGGGTTGTCGGCCAGCACAGGGAAGTTCACCACGGCCGGTTTTTCGGTCAGAGGGTCGCGCGCCACGAAATCGCGCAGAGCTCCCATCGGCTGGCTGCTCAGGTGCCCGCCTTTCAGGATGTCGTTGTTCATCACCTTGCGGAGTCGGCGAGGTTCGCTCTTGCGGTCCGCGCGGTTGATGTGGTCCACCAACGCACCAAACACCGTTGCATTGGCCATTTGGCCGCTGATGCACCGCGTCTCGGCCTCCGCTGCGCCGAGGTAACGGCACATTTCGGCCTCCAACTGCCGCTCCACCTCCGCAATGAAGTCGGTTCCTTGATAATAAAACACGTCCGCGTCATCGAATGCTTTGACGGTCTTGTGTTCGGCGTATCGGAAGGAGGGGTCCATCACCGACAGTAGCCGCACCATCGGCGAGGACGTCATCTCCGAGGGAATCAGATTGATGCATTCACGCTGTCGCCACAGTGTATTGGCAACCGCCCGGTCCAGCAAGTCGCGCACTTTGCAGTAGGCGTCATTTTGTGGTGGCGGTGCGGCGGCCGGCTTCGATGTGCCGCCCACAATGGCCCGGGCATATGGCGGCGCCTCCGAGCGAAGGTGATACGGAACCACCTGGGCCTTGGTCTGCCTGCCGCGAATATCCACCAGCACCTCAGCACCCACGACGACATCGCACGCCAGATATGCCAGGCAAATCGATCGCAACTGGTGTTCATCGGCGGGGCGACTGGTTAGTCCCTGGCCCTCCAGTTGCCAGTGCGGCACGGCTGTCCCGCTGGTCACCACCCCGAGACGGCGAGTGCCATCGGTTGACATGACTGCGGCCCCAGGTCGGGCGACGGCTCGCCCTTCGATGGCCACACACTGGATCATCCGGGGCAGGGCACGCACGTCACTGTAGTCGCCCTTCACAATTCGACAGTAGGCGGCGAACTGCTCGTGAAGAGCTTCGCGGCCGATAAAGTCTCCCTTTAGCGGCGAGAAGCTCACAGCATAGCGGGCCAGCGGGCACGCGAAGATCGGAATCTCGCGGCCATCCGGGTCGGTTCCCAGTTCGTGACCGTAGAGGGGCAAACCCGCCTCCAGGCGAAGCGTGTCGCGAGCGCCTAGGCCGACGGGCTGTGCGCCCCGCGATATCATCGCGTCCCAGAGGTCGCCGGCCGCCGCAGCGGCAACGAACAGTTCGAAACCGAGCGGTTCGCCCGTGTAGCCTGTCCGGCCGATCAGCACGCGGTGCCCGCCAATGGCGCCCTCGCTCAGGCGGTTGCGCTGCGGTTCGGGCAACCGGCCCGACGAGAGCAGCGACGCCAGCAACTCCCTCGACTGCGGTCCTTGGAGCGAGATCATCGACAGCTCGTCCGTGCGATCCATCATCTGAACGTGTGGAAAACGCGACAGGAGCGATTGGAAGTGCGACCAATCTTTCTCGCGGTTCGCCGCGTTGACCACCAGCAGATACTCGTCCTGCACGAACCGATAGAGATACACGTCGTCCACCGCGCCGCCGGTGCTATTGGGAATCATGGCATACTGGGCCTGTCCCGGATCCAGTGCCGCGACATGGCTCGTCAGCACGTGTTGCAGAAACGCCGGCGACTGTGTGCCGCGAAACGTGAATCGTCCCATGTGCGACACGTCGAAGAGACCGCATCGTTTCCGTGTCGCAAGGTGCTCGGCGATGATGCCCGAGGAATACTGCAGCGGCATCTCCCATCCGCCGAAGTCCACCATCCGAGCGCCCAGGGCCGCGTGTCGATCGTATAACGGTGTTCGCAACAGTGTTGCCATAAGAAGAACACCTCCACGGGATTCCGCACACGCAACAGCACCCGCGCATCTCTGTCGTCCGTCGTTTGCTCGTGCGCTGTCGTTAGAGGGTTCTCGGAAAGAAAACGGTGGGGAGGCGGTGCGTGAGGCACCCAGCCCTAGTGAAAGCGGTGGTGGAAAGGGCAACCTCCCCTGGACCGTGTACTCGCCGAGCTTACACTGGTTCAGCCTCTGTCTGGGTACCTGAGAGATTGGCCTAGCGGCCTTGCCCCGTCGGTGTCTCGCGACTTTCCAGAGGTTGCCCGCCGGCGTCCTGGGTGCCTGAGAGTTTCGTCCTGTTCCGGACTTGCCCCTTCGGCGGTCCCGCTTACGCAGGACTCTCTCCGCCAGCTTGCAGGGCATTATAGCCGCCGACCGCCGAACGTCAACAGCGACCTTTCACACCGTTCACTGTTCTGACCGGCATTCTTGAGAACGGGACTGTTGCACTGAGCTTCGCCTCGCTATACTGGCCGCCGGTCTGGCCATGAGGGTCAGCCACTTTGCCCGGGAAGGCTATCCATGACCAAAGTGTGCGGCTTCGATAACGACAAGTACCTGCGCGAACAGACGGCCGAAATCCTCCGGCGGGTCGAACGGTTCGACGACAAACTCTACCTGGAGTTCGGCGGCAAACTCATGTTTGACTATCATGCCGCCCGCGTCCTGCCCGGCTATGATCCCAACGTCAAGATGCGGCTGCTTCAGCAGCTCAAGGACCGGGCCGATATCATCGTCTGCATCTATGCCGGCGACATCGAACGCAAAAAGCTCCGGGCCGACTTCGGCATTACCTACGACGCCGACGCCCTGAAGCTGATTGACGACCTGCGCGACTGGGGCCTCTCGATTCGAGCCGTCGTCATCACCCGGTTCGACGATCAGCCTGCCGCCAAAATGTTCAAGGCCAAGCTTCAAAACCGAGGCATCCGCGTCTACACACACCGTGCCACCAAAGGATACCCCACCGATGTGGACGCCATCGTTAGCGACGACGGCTACGGCGCCAACGAGTACATCGAGACCGTCCATCCTCTGGTCGTCGTCACCGGGCCCGGTCCCGGCAGCGGCAAACTGGCCACGTGTCTTTCGCAGGTGTACCACGACCATCGCCGCGGAGGACGCTCCGGCTATGCCAAGTTCGAGACGTTCCCCATCTGGAATCTGCCGCTGAAGCATCCCGTCAACGTCGCCTACGAGGCAGCTACCGCCGACCTGGGGGATTTCAACCTTATCGACCCGTTCCACCTTGAAGCCACCGGCGCCGTCGCTGTCAACTACAACCGCGACGTGGAGGTCTTCCCCGTGGTCCGACGGATCCTTACGCGCATCATGGGCGGCGACGATCTCTATCGCTCGCCCACCGAGATGGGCGTCAATCGCGCGGGTTTTGCAGTGGTGGATGATGCCGCTGTGCGGAAGGCCGCCGTCCAGGAGGTCATCCGTCGTCACTTCCGGTATGCCTGCGAGCACGCCATGGGGCTCGTCGAGGGGCCCGCCGTCGAGCGAGCGAGGTTGCTCATGGAAGAGTTGGGCGCCGACGAGGCCGATCGCCGTGTCGTCGCGCCCGCAAGACACGCCGGCGACGAGGCACGCCGCACCGGCAAAGGCAACAAGGGAGTCTTTGTCGGCGCGGCTATCGAACTGGCCGACGGCACGCTGATCACCGGCAAAAACTCGCCGCTGATGCATGCCGCCTCGAGCCTGGTCCTCAACGCCGTCAAACGTCTCGCCGGCATTCCCGATTCCATTCACCTGCTGTCGCCCGCCATCATCGAGTCGATCAGCAGTCTCAAGACCAACGTCTTCAAGGCAAAGACCGTCAGCCTCGACCTCGAGGAAACGCTCATCGCCCTGAGCATCAGCGCCGCCACCAACCCCACCGCTCAGGTCGCCGTGGAGCGACTCGGCGACCTCCAGGGGTGCGAGGCTCATCTGACACACATCCCGCGGCCCGGCGACGAGGCCGGGCTGCGACGCCTCGGCATCAACCTGACCTGCGACCCCGTCTTCTCCGGCAGCGACCTCTTCCAGCACTGACTACGCCCCGCAAGCGCCGGCGGCCTCAGGTGGCCGCCGCTTTGCGACTCAGCTTGCGACGGGTCGTCTCGCTCAGGTGACGCTTGCGCAACCGAATCGATTTCGGCGTCAGTTCCACGAGTTCGTCGTCCTCGATGTATTCCAACGCCATCTCCAGCGACATCTGCCGCGCCGCCTTTAGCACCACCGTCTGGTCCTTGTTGGCCGCTCGCATGTTCGTCAGCTTCTTCTGGCGAACCACATTCACGCCGATGTCGCCCTCCTTGCAGTGCTCGCCCACCACTTGGCCCTCATAGACCTGGTCGCCCGGCACCACGAACAGTATCCCCCGGTCGGCCAACTGGTCGGCCGCATAAGCGGTCACTTGGCCGGTTTCCGTTGCCACCATCGCTCCGTTTGTCCGATGTGGAATCTCCCCTCGGTACGGCCCATAGCTCTGGAATCGATGATGCATGACTGCCTCACCCTGTGTTGCCGTGAGCATTCGGTTCCGCAGCCCGATCAGGCCTCGCGCCGGGATCGTGAAGTTCAGGTGCGTCTGCTTCCCGCGAGTGTCCATCCGAACCAACTCCGCGCGTCGGTCGCCCACCAGTTGCATCACGGGGCCGACGAACTCCGTCGGCACGTCCAGCACAAGCAATTCGATCGGCTCCAGCCGGTGACCGTTTTCGTAATGATAGATGACCTGCGGCTTGCCGACTGTCAGCTCATAGCCTTCACGCCGCATCGTCTCCAACAGAATGCCCAGGTGCAACAGGCCGCGCCCCGACACCACAAACTCGTCCCCGCGGTCCTCCACACGCAACGCCACGTTCGACTGCAACTCGCGGTCCAGCCGCTCGCGAAGCTGCCGATTCGTGGCGCACAGCCCCTCGCGGCCCCCAAACGGCCCGTCGTTGATCCGGAACGTCATGTGCAACGTCGGCTCGTCGATCGGAAGAGTCGGCAACGCCACAGGATGCTCGGCGTCGGCCAGCGTGTCGCCGATGTCCACCCGCTTCAGGCCCACGACCGCACACAGATCCCCGACGTCTATGTGGTCCACTTCCTTGCGGCCCAGACCGTCGAACCGGAACAACTGCCCGATCTTCTGAAGCGTCTGGTTGCCCTGACGGTCGATCACGGCCACCGTCGTTGCCGTGCGTAGCGTGCCCGCGAAAACACGGCCTACGCCGATCCGGCCCACGTAATCGTTGTAGTCCAGCGTCGTAATCAGGGCCTGCAACGGTGCCGCCCCGTCCAGCTTCGGCACCGGAACATGCTTGATGATCGCGTCGAACAGGTCGTGGATATCGCCCCGGCCATCCTGCGGCAGGTGGTCGGGGTCCAGCGTTGCCCAGCCATCGCGGCCCGAGGCGTAAACCGTCGGGAAATCCAACGCATGGTCGTCCGCCCCAAGGTCCACCAGCAGATCGAACACCTCTTCGTGAACCTCGTGCGGCCGAGCATTCGGCCGGTCCATCTTGTTAATCACCACCACCGGACGAAGTCCCGCCTCCAGGGCCTTGCTCAGCACGTACCGCGTCTGCGGCATCACGCCTTCAAAGGCATCCACCACCAGCAGGACGCCGTCGGCCATCTTCAGCACACGCTCCACCTCGCCGCTGAAGTCCGCGTGGCCGGGGGTGTCCACGATGTTGATGTGATACCGGTCCCCGTGGCGGTCCGTGTAGTCGATCGCGCAGTTCTTGGCCAGGATCGTGATGCCTCGCTCTCGCTCCAGCGGGTTGCTGTCCAGGATGCATTCACCCTGAAGCTCGCCTTGGCGGAAATGTCCGCTCTGACGAAGCAGCTGATCGACCAGCGTCGTCTTGCCGTGGTCCACGTGGGCAATGATTGCCACATTACGAATATTCTCTCGGGTCATAACGCCCTCACGATTCAGGGGATTGGATGTTTTCAGAAAAGCAGCGGGAGCAACCCGCCCACACGTGCCGTGCAATAAACGGCAGTCACTGCTGCTCAGAAGGGGCAGGGGGAACCACCCAATGAACGGCCCGCAGGGCGCGGACCATCCGTACCAAAAGG
>CAZCOA010000056.1:0-15467 GCA_964500225.1 uncultured Anaerolineaceae bacterium
GCGCAAGTCTCGTCCTGGTAAAGAGAAGGCCGTTCGACTTTCTCGCCGAACGGCCGTTTTTGAAGAATGGTCGGGGTGACAGGATTTGAACCTGCGACCTCCTGGTCCCAAACCAGGCGCTCTAGCCAAACTGAGCTACACCCCGACGAGTCATAGCCGAGCGACGCACATTCTACTGCCTGTGTCCTGTGGCTGCAAGGCGTGTGTTTCCGCGCCGTTGCGATTGCAGGTGCTATGGGCGAGCGAGTTTCTGGTCACTTGCCGTCTCCGCTGCGTTCCCACCTAATTGCCACTCCACAGGTGCGCCGTTCATCGGCGAAGGGCAGGGGGCGGAAGAGGATTCAGCAGGCAAGATTCGTCGCCCGTCCCTGCAGCAGGGCGGTGATGGCTCGACCGATGTGATGTTTTTTCTTCCGGCGAGACGAACCTTTCTGTGTGCCAAGCGGGCGGCGCGATTCCGGTCAGGATGTAGTGGGGCTTTTGTGATCGGCGCACCACCCATGGTGTCGGAAGGAATTGCCTGGAGTCTGTTACCTGACCCTGGGAAACCCCCCGTTTTTTCTTCAAAAAACCGAAAAAGTCTTGACACGGCGTTACAAAACGTATTTTATATTTTGCAAAGTGCAATATGCATTTCGTGCCGCGGCGGGGGCGGACGCGGCTGCCAGGTCGAACTGTGATTCTGTCGATGCCTGAACAACAAGATGTCAGGCCCTGCTGAAGAGAGGTTCTCGCTGTGAGCGAATTGTGCGCGTCATGGATGGGGTGGCGTCCTCCTCCGAAACTCTACCGCATCGGAGAGGTGGTCCGTTACAGCGGTTTCTCGCGGCAGACGGTGCACAACTACACCACGATGGGCCTCATCCGCGAAGAGGAGCGGACCGAAGGCGGGCACCGCATGTACGGCGAAGACGTCTTCCGTCGCCTCGCCGTGATCAAGGCCCTCCGAGGCAAGAAAACTCTCGGTCAGATTCGACAGATTTTGGAAGAAGAAACGCCCGAGGCGTCGGTGGCCGCGATTCAGGCGGCCGACGCAGCGGCTCGGTAGGGGATTGGCGTTACTGTGGGCGCCGTCTGTGGCGAAGGCCGCGGCGGCATTCGTGAGAGTGTGGCAACAACGGAGTCCGGCCTCTGGTGACGCGGAGGCGACTCCTGGGCGCAACGGTCGTCCTCGTTCGTCCACGTGTTGCTTGGTGCCATTGAAAGGTCGCCGACAATGGCGCAGCAACCACCAACCGACCAGCCCGTCACGGCTGCGCAGCTTCGGTCGCAATTGGCCGACCGGTGGCAGATTCCGCTTCTGCTGCTGAGCATGCTCGTTTTCGTTCCGAGTGTTCTGCTTCTGGCGGTCCGCCTGGGGCAGGAGAAGGTGGACCCCAACGAGCTGCTCCAGCGGGCACGCGACGCCGGCCAAGTGGGCAACTTCGCCGCCTGCGAAGCACTCTGCGACGAGTTCCTGAAGCAGTTCTCCGCCGATTCCGCGGTTGCCGAGGCTGTTGTCGCAGAAGCCCTCGAACTCCGTGGCGACGCCACTTTCGCCTTGGCCGCCCTGCACCCCGACAAAGAGATGGATCTGCTGGACAGGGCCCGCCGCAGCTTCAACGACGCCGCGGAGCACCGGCCGTCGGGCGCCCCCTCGCCGCGGCTGCTGCTGAAAATGGGACGGACCTATGCTGCCATGGGCGACTTCGAGAAGGCCGTCGTCCACTACGACCGGGCCCTGGAAAACGAAATCGAGAATCGTTTCGAGATCCACCGCGAGAAGATCCAGGCCCTTCGGTCCATGGAGCCCGAGCCGCTGCTGGATGAGGCTCTGGCCGAGGTGGCCCAGATCCACAAGGAACTCGGCGATCAGGCCACCGACGACCAGCGCCGTGACGTGGCCCTCATCGAAGCCGACCTGCTGAATGCCAAGGGACGCTACGGCGAGGCCGAGGCCGTCCTTCGCAAGGTCGCCGGGCAGAAGATGCCGAAGGTGTTCCTGCTGGCCCTCGCCGACACGCAGCGGCTGGCCGGCCGGTACACCGATGCCATTGATACGCTCTTCGAGTTGCTCGACCGCGTCCCGGCCGACGAGGCCCAGCGCAAGGCCGAGGAAGCGATCGACGCCCAGGCCTTCCAGATGCAGGGACGCATCAGCCTCGACATGAAGAACTATGAGCGGGCGCTCTATTGGTTCCAGCGGACCGCCTCGGAGTATCCCGGCACGGAGACCGCCCTGGCGGCCAAGCTCGGCATGGCCCAGACGTACCTTGTTCTCGACGAAAGCGATCTGGCCGCCGAGGTCTATGCCGAGATCACGCCCGAGTTGCGGCAAATGCGTCCCGGGCAGAACCGCTGGATCGACCTGGAGGCTTCGCGCACCGCCCTGCGAGTCCAGAGCGACAACGCCCGAAAGACCGGTCGCATCGACGATGCGCTGAAGTTCGTCATGCTCGAAGAATCCCTGTTGCGAGACCCGGACGAGGACGTACTGCTGCGCAAGGCGGGCATTCTGGCCGAGAGGGCCGACGGCCTCGCCGCCGAAGCCGACAAACTCAAGGCTCAGGCCGATGCTGCCGAGCACAAGCGGCTTCGCCGTCAGGCGGAACACGACTGGAACGAGGCCGGCGACCTCTACCTGAAAGTAGCCGAAGAGTTTCACGGACAGACCCAGAAAGAGTATCCGAACGACCTCTGGGAAGCGGGCCGTTGCTTTGTCCTTGCCGGCAGCCACGAGCGGGCCGTCCAGACCCTCGACCGTTTCGTCCGCGAGCAACCCACCGACACTCGCGTTCCACAGGCGCAACTGGAAATCGCCCGCCAATACGAAGTCCTTGGCCGGCTCGACGAGGCTGTCCGCGTGCTTCAGGAACTACGCGTCAACAGCGGCGACACGCTCGCGGGCTTCGAGGGGCTCCACCGCCTTGGCAACCTCTTTGTCCAGATGGGGCCCGACTTCTACGATCAGGCCGAGGAGGCCTACCGCGGCCTCGTCGAGGATTCCACCAAGATCGAGCCTGAGAGCCTCTGGTACCGCAGCAGCCTGCTACAACTCGGTCGTCTGCTCCATCGTCGCGGCGACTACGACCGCGCCATCCTCGCGCTGAACGAGTACATGCAACGTTATCCGACCGATCCCGACACGAAGTCGGCTGCCTGTCTCATCGCGTCATCCGTGCGGCGGCAGGGGCTCAAGGCCCTCGAAAAAAGCCGGTCCGCCGTCCGCCAGGCCGACAAGGATGCCCTGCTGGAGATCTACCGCCAGAAGACCAGCAGTGCCGCCGACCAGTACCGGCAGTTGGCGAAAGACTACGAGACGCTCGCCCCGGAAGCCATGACGCCTCTGCGGCAGCAGGAATACTGCACGATCCTGTTCGAACAGGCCGAGTGTCTGACCGAGCTCGGCCGCCTCGACGAGGCTACCTCTCTTTACAACGTCGTCGTTTACAGGTTCCAGACGGACCCGTGCGTCATGGCGGCCTATGTGCAACTGGCCGCGGCCTACGAGAAGGCCGGCCAGAAGGACAAGGCCCGTGCCGTCTATGAACGGGCACGCTGGACGCTGGAGAAGATTCCCGAGGAGGCCTTCGCCGTGCGTATCGGCGAGCCCTCCAAACAGTACTGGACGCACTGGATTCAGACCATGCAGCAAAACTGACGGGTACACAGGAGCCCCGTGCGGATGACGACCCTCAGCGCCGAACAGATTCTTGACGCCCTCCGGCAGGAAGCCGACGCCTGCCGCGAGCTGGCCGAGCTGCGCAGCGAACAGCGGCGCCTCATCGACGCCGACCGCGCCGAGGACCTGCTGGCCGTCCTGGCCCGGAAGCAGAAAGCCATCAACCGTGTCGGGAGCCTCGAAGAGCTGCTCAAGCCCGTCAAGGCCGAGTGGAACGTGCGGCGGCAGGAGCTGCCGCCTGTGGCGCGCGTCGAGATTGCCGACGCGTTCCGCCGCGTCCGCGATTTGCTCGAAGAGTTAATTGCTCGCGAGACTGAGGACGCCGAGGCCCTGGCCCAGCGCAAGGACGCCGCCGAACGCGAACTGGCCGCATTCGACGGCAAACGCCGGATACAAAACGCCTATCGGACGCCCGACGTCCGGGGGGACGACGGTTCGTTTCTGAACCGCCTGGAAGGCTGAACGCGACGCGAACGATGGAGACAGCCGGATGACTTCTCAGGCCGTAAGCGCTGCTGCGAGAACCGAGTTGTCACGCGACGACTTGCTTGAAATCCTGCTGCGCTACAACGAAGCCACCGAGCGGTTACGCTCCAGTCACGAAGCCCTCAAGGGCGAGGTCGTCCGTCTGCGCGGCGAGCTGGAGGAGAAGAACCGAGAACTGCGACGTCGCCAGCGGCTGGCGGTGCTCGGGGAAATGGCCGCCGGCATGGCCCACGAGATACGCAATCCTCTCGGCGGCATCATGCTCTGTACCGACATGCTTCGGGAGGATCTTGCCGGCAGCAGCGAGTCCTTGGATATCCTCGTGCGGCTCGAGAGCGGCGTCCGCATCCTCAACCGCATCGTCGAGGACATGTTGCTGTTCACACGCGATCTTCACGTGGACGCCCAACCCTGGCTTCTCGGCGACCTGGTCCGCTCGGCCCTGGATCTGGCCTCGCACGATATCCGACGCAGCAACCTCCGTGTCCTCGTCAGCGACTGGGAACTCGACCATTGGGTCCGAGCCGACGGCTCGCTGATCATTCGTTCGCTGCTAAATCTGATTCTCAACGCGGCCCAGGCCGGCGAAAACCGGCCCGGCGCCTCGCTGCGCATCACCGCGGTCCCCAGACACGAGTCCAAGCAGGTGGCTGTGATTCTGGAAGATACCTGCGGCGGCATTGCCCCCGAGGACCTGGACAAAATCTTCGACCCGTTCTTTACCCGCCGTGAGAAGGGCACGGGCCTCGGACTGGCCATCGTTCATCGCACCATGGAGGCTCACGGCGGACAAATTGTCGCCCAGAACAACCGTGTCGGTGGCGCCACGTTCACTTTCACGTTGCCAGAGGGCCAACGTCCCGATGCCCCGGCCGCCGGTGATGCCGGTTCGGTCCACACGGTCTGCAAGGAGCACTGAGTCATGGCCAGAATACTCGTCGTGGATGACAAAGACCTGATGCGAGAGAGCATGGAGCTCACCCTCCGTCGCAGCGGTCACGCAGTGGAGACGGCTACCGACGGTCGCGCCGCCCTCGACCTTTTGTCCGCCTCGCGATTCGACCTGGTCGTAACGGACCTGAAGATGCCCGGCATCAGCGGTGTGGACCTGCTCGAAAAGATCAAGGCCAAATGGCCGGATATCGAGGTCGTCCTGATCACGGCGTTTGGGACCATCGACGTGGCCGTCCGCGCGATGAAACTCGGTGCCTACGATTTCCTCCAGAAACCGTTCAAGGCCGACCAACTGACGGCCGTGGTGGACCGCGCCCTGGAGCATCGCCGCCTGAAAACCGAAAACGAGGCCCTGCGAAGCCAGGTGGCCGCCGCGCGTCCCGTCGAGCTGGTCGGCCGCAGCCCCGTCGTCGAGCAGATTCGCTCCCAGATTCAGCAGGTCGCCCCCAGTCCTGCCACCGTGCTCATCTACGGCGAAAGCGGCGTCGGCAAGGAAGTGGTGGCCCGCCTGATTCACCTGGGCAGCCCGCGTGCGGCCCGGCCGATGCTCTGCCTGAACTGTGCCGCCCTGAGCGACAACCTCCTCGAGAGCGAACTGTTCGGCCACGAGCGCGGCGCCTTCACCGGAGCCGACCGCCGTCGCAAGGGCCGCTTCGAGCTGGCCGATGGCGGCACGCTCCTGCTCGACGAGATCAGCGAGATCGAGCCGCGGCTCCAGGCCAAGCTCCTTCGCGTCCTCCAGGAGCGGCAGTTCGAGCGTGTCGGCAGCAGTGAGACGCTCCATGTGGACGTTCGCGTACTGGTCACCACGAACCGCAATCTGGGGCAGGCCGTCGCCGAAGGCCGCTTCCGCGAGGACCTGTATTACCGTCTCAACGTGGTGCCGATTCGGATTCCGCCGCTTCGTGAACGCCGCGAGGACGTGCCCGTCTTGGCCGAACATTTCCTGTCGTGTTTTGCCAGACGAGAGCAACGGGGGCAGATTCGCTTTGCGCCCGAATGCCTGGAGCTGCTGTGCAGCTACGACTGGCCGGGCAACGTCCGCGAGCTGGAGCACCTGGTGGAACGGGCGTGCGTCATGGGCCTGGGGCCGACGATCCGCGCCGACGACATCCGCCTGTGGCTCCACGGAACGCCGCGGGTGGGCGGGCCGCAGTTCGCTCCCGGAACTTCGCTGGAAGAAGTCGAGCGCGAAATGATCTGTGCGACGCTCGAGAAGTTCGGCGGCCATCGGGCCCGGACGGCGGATGCTCTGGGCATCTCGGTCCGCACTCTGGGCATGAAGATCAAGGCGTACCGCCTAGCCGAGGTCGGCCGTAGCCTGGACGCCGGCGACGCGAAGAAGTTGCCGGTCTCCGCGCAATAAACTCCAGACGGAGTGTCCGGCCGAGGCCGGAGACGAACCCGGAAAAAGGCCTGAGATGACGTGCAAGAAGTTTGTGAATAATGGGTTACGTGTGTTGTGCGGCCGAGCCGGGGGTCCTCTGCCGGCTCTGGTACGGGCTTTGCAAAATGCCCTTAGGGGTTCTGCGCTTCGGAGAGCGTGACGGTGGCGAGTTGGTTGGCAGGCATTCTCAACGGTGGTCGGTTGGCTGTGGCCCAGCAGGTGGCCCAGTTCGCCGAGGCCCGCCACAGCATCCTGGCGGACAACATCGCCAACATCGACACGCCCTTCTACAAGGTGCGCGATTTGCCGGTGGCCGAGTTTCAGGAGATGCTCGGCAAGGCCATCCGTCAGGCCCGTGAGACGGGCGGCCCGCTGAGGCTCGAAAGCACGGCCAACATCGAGGTCAGTCGCCGTGGGGACAGCCTGGAGCTGAAGCCTGTCGAGCGCGAGGACGCCAATCTCCTGTTCCACGACGGCAACAACCGAAGCATCGAGCAGGAAATGAGCGAGTTGGCGAAGAACGCGTTGATGCACCGCACGGCGATCGAGATTCTCCGGGGCCAGTTCAACGCCCTGGAAACCGCCATCCGTGGCAAGTTCTAGGAGTAAGCGATGTTTCAGACCTTCGACATCAGCACCAGCGGCATGCAGGCCCAGCGGATTCGCATGACGGCCATCGCGTCGAACCTGGCCAACGTCAACACGACGCGCAATGCCGCCGGCGAGTTGCAGCCGTACCGTCGCCTCATCACCGTGTTCGAGCAGGGCGCCCAGGGCCCCGACACTCCCGGCGTCCGCGTGTCGGCCATCGTCCAGCAGCAGGGGCCCTTGCGGCGCGTCGAGGCGCCTCATCATCCCGACGCCGGGCCCGACGGCTACGTCTCGTTTCCGAACGTGGACACGGCCACCGAAATGATTGACGCCATCGAGGCCTCCAGGGCCTTCGAGGCGAACGTGACGGCCTTCGAGGCCACCAAGAGCATGTTGACCAACGCCTTGAGGATTCTGGCGTGATAACGTCTGACGCCGGCCCCGCGCGGAGCGCGGCGACCGGCCGTCGCGACAGGGAAGTCTGACATGGCAAACGAAATCAACGGGAATTTCCAGATCGGCCAGCGGCTCCTTCAGGACGCCCAGAAGATCGGCTCCCGCCAGCCGGCGGCCGAGGGGGCTCCCTCGTTCAAGGACATGCTCGTCAAAAATCTGGAAGAGGTGCAGCGGCTTCAGCAGGATGCCGACGTGGCTTTCGAGCGGTTGGCCACCGGCCAGACCAGCAACGTCACCGAGGTCCTGTCGGCTGTACAGAAAGCCGACCTGGCTTTCAAGACTCTGATGCAGATACGCAACAAGCTGGTGGATGCCTGGGACGAAATCCGCAATATGCGCATCTGAGTCTGACTGGGTGAGCGGCAACCCGGCCGCGGAGTGCGGCCGGACAACGTAACGAGAACCGGGAGACGGCACGATGGAGTTCCTGCAACAGAAATTCGAGCAGCTCAAAGCCACGTGGCTTGGCCTGACCCACAGCGGCCGCCTGGCCCTGGTCATGGTTGTTCTGCTCGTGGCAGCCGTTCTGGTCATGGTCGCCCAGAACGCCGGAACGCCCGACCTGTCGCCGTTGCCGGTCCAGTTCGCCGCCGACGAGATCGCCCCGGCCGTCGATGTCCTCCGGGCCAAGCAAATCCGGTATGAGGTCCGCGGCAACCAGATCCTCGTTCCGCCGGACATGCGGCCCATGGCCCTGGGCATGCTCGCCACCAGCGAGGCCATCTCCAGCGATAGCGATATCGACGTCGAGCAACTGTTCAGCGGCGGCAGCATGTGGACGCCCAACGAGGAACGCGACCGCCAGTGGAAGTTCTTCCGCAAACGCGAACTCGAAAAATGGATCGCCGGCCTGCCGGGCGTCCGCCGCGCCAGCGTGAACATCAACTACGGCACCAGCGGTACCATCGGCCGAGTGCCGCAAGGCGTCTCCGCTTCCGTGGCCGTCGATACCAGTCACGCGCAGCCGCTGGCCTACGTCACCGCCGCGACGATCGCCCACTGGGTCGCCCGCGCCACCAACGGCCTGACGGTCGATAAGGTCACGGTCATCGACCGGACCCACGGACGTCATTTCAACATCGACCATGACGGCGCCGCCTCCAGTGCCGTGCTCCGCGTCCAGCAGGAGTACGAAAAGCACTACGAGGAATGCCTCCGCAATGGTCTGGCCCCGTTCATCCCCGGCGTGGTCGTCGGCGTCAGCGTTACCGTCAGCGCCCACCCCGAAAAGATCGTCAAGCACGAGCCCGACAAGGACAAGGTCATCACCGGCAGCATGAAGGAACGCTCGCGCCAGGTGACGGGCGGATCCGGCGGCGGCGAACCCGGCGTCGTCAGCAATACCGGCGTCGGCGTCAGCGGCGCGGCCTCCACGGTCGGGTTCGAGAAGTCCTCGGAAGAAAATCTCGGCGACCCGCTCGACTGGGGACGCCTCGACACCGTCATCGACAAGGCGCCCGGCGCCCTGGAGCAGGTCAAGGCCACCGTCAGCGTGCCTCGCAGCTACTTCGTCAACATCCTCCAGATGCGAGGCGAGGCCACTGACGGCAAGGTCGATGAAGCCAAGCTCGCGGCCGTCATGAGCACCGAGCTCGACAAGGTCCGCAAGCAGGCCGAGACTCTGATCGGGTCCGTTGCCGGCTCGGCGGTCAGCGTGGATTGGTTCTACGACGTGGCCGACACGGCCGACGATGCGGCCGAAGGGCCCGCCGGCAGCGCCCTTCTTCAGGCCGCCATGCAGTACGGCCCCTCGGTCGCCCTGGGTGTCCTGGCGATGTTGGCCCTCCTGATGGTCTACAAGGTCATCAGCAAACTCCAGCCCGTGCAGGTCCCCGCCGAGCCCAAGGCCGCCGAGGAGCGCGTCGGCGAGGCCGGCCTGACGCTCGACAGCATCCTCGAAGGCGTCGAACTCGAGGCCGAAACGATCCGCACCAGCAAGATGCAGGATCAGATTAGCAACATGATCCGCGAGGATCCCGAGGGGGTTGCGGGGTTGATGAAGCGCTGGATTGCCAAGGAGTAAACGGTGGCGACGGAAACAACCTACAGCAATGCTCGCAAGGCGGCGATCCTTCTGGTCAGCATCGAGGAGGACCTGGCCGCACTGATCTTGTCCAAGATGGACAAGGAACAGATCGAGATCGTTACGCGCGAGATCGCCAAGCTTCGCAACATCAGCCAGAAGGAACGCGACGCCGTGGTCGAGGAGTTCTACCACGTGGCCCTGGCCCGCGGCGTCATGGACAGCGGCGGCCCGAACGCCGCCCGCAGCATCCTCGAGAAGTCCTTCTCGAAGGAAGAGGCCAGCGCCATCATGCAGTCGATCGAGAAGTCCATGCAGGCCACTCCCTTCGCGTTCCTCCAGCGGGCCGAGAGCGGCAACCTCCTGACCTTCATCCAGGGTGAGCACCCGCAGACCATCGCCCTCATCCTGTCGCACCTGCCGAGCAACCAGGCGGCCGAGATTCTCAGCGGCCTGCCGTCGAAGACGCAGATCGAGGTCGTCCGGCGCGTGGCCAACATGGAGCAGACCAGCCCCGAGGTGATCGCCCAGGTCGAGAAGGCTCTCGAAAGCCGCCTCAGCGCCATCGTGTCCCAGAAGCTCGAAAAGGCCGGAGGCATCGAGGCCGTGGCCGAGATCCTTAACCTCGCCGACCGCGCCACCGAGAAGAGCATCATGGAAAGCCTCGACGAGGACGACCCCGAACTGGTCGAGCAGATTCGTCGCCTGATGTTCGTCTTCGAGGACATCATCCTCGTCAACGACAAGGGCATCCAGGCCGTCCTCAAGGAGATCGAGAACGAAACCTTGGCCCTGGCCCTGAAGACCGCCAGCGAGGAGCTCAAGGAAAAGATCTTCAAGAATATGTCCGAGCGCGCCGTGACGCTCATCAAGGAAGACATGCAGTACATGGGCCCGGTCCGCGTTGCCGACGTCGAGGCCGCGCAGCAGAAGATCGTCGATGTGGTCCGCCGCCTCGAGGACGCCGGCGAAATCATCATCTCCGGCCGCGGCGGAGAGGAGGAGCTCGTTGTCTAGCGTCGCCACCCATCGTGTCGCCGCCGAGCAGAAGGTCCAGGGACCAGTGCCCCTGAACCTGCGCGACATGGAACAGCTTGCCGGCGAGACCGTCGATCGGGCTCGCGCCAAGGCGCGCGAAATCCTTACCGAAGCCGTCGCCAGGGCCAAGGAGATGGAACAGGTGGCCATGGCACGCGGCGAAAAAGCCGGCTACGACGCCGGATTCGCCAAGGGCTACGAGGCCGGAAAGGTCGAGGCTCTGGCCGCCGAAACCCGACGCATCCAGGAGGCCACCGCTACCGTCAACGAGGCCCTCCTGGAGGTCCTCCGCGCCATCGAGACGCATCGCAACGAACTGTTGGCCGAGGCCCGCCAGGATCTGCTCCTGCTGGCCATCGCCATGGCCGAACGCATCTGCCGTGTCAAGTTGGCCGCCGACGACGAGTATGTGCGACCCCTGCTGGAAGAGGTCATCGACCACGCCGGCACCAGCGGCCGCCTGGTCCTTCGCATTCATCCGCTCGATGCCGACGCCGCCAGGGCTTTTCTCGGCACGCTCCATGCCGCCATGGCCGGCGGCGACGCCTCCCCGGTCACCCTCGTTCCCGACGAGAGCGTCACTCGCGGCGGCTGCGTGGCCGAACGCGTCAACGGCAAGGTCGATGCCCAGGTCGAGACTCAGATCCAACGCATCGCCGCCGAACTCATCGGCGTCGAGTGTCCGCTTGCCGCCGGTTCAGCGGCCGCCGAGGCCACAGGAGGCAACTCATGAGCAGCCTCATGGCCAACCTTGCTCAGGACGTCCGGCGCATCAGCCCGCTCGGCATCGAGGGCCGCGTCTTGGAAGTGGTCGGTCTGTCGATCATCGTCGAGCACTTCCCTGTGGCCGTCGGCAGCCGCTGCACGGTCCGCGCCCGCGCGACGCAGCACGAAGTGCGCTGCGAGGTGGTCGGCTTCCGCGACAATCGGACCTTGCTGATGGCTCTGGACGAGATGGACGGCGTCAGCCGCGGCGACGTGGTCCGCCTGACCAGCCGCCGCCAGACCATCGGCGTGGGCGACGAGATGCTCGGCCGCGTCATTAACGGTCTCGGCGAGGCCATCGACGGCCGCGGCCCGATTCGCTGCACGCTCCGCCGTCCCATCGAGGCCCGCGCCCTGGGCGCCCTCAGCCGCCAGCGCATCGACCAGCCCATCGGCACGGGCATCCGCGCCATCGACGCGTGTCTGACGTGCGGCCGCGGGCAGAGGGTCGGCATCTTCTCCGGCGCCGGAGTCGGCAAGAGCGTCCTGCTGGGCATGATGGCCCGCTACACCAGCGCCGCCGTCAACGTCATCTGTCTGGCCGGCGAACGCGGCCGCGAGGTCCGCGACTTCCTCGAACGCGACCTCGGCCCCGACGGCCTGCGCAAGTCCGTCGTGGTCGTCTCCACCAATGACGAGCCGCCCCTGATGAAGATCAAGGCCGGTCTGGTTGCCCACACTCTGGCCGAGCACTTCCGCGACGAGGGCCGCGACGTGCTCCTGGTGCTCGACAGCGTGACGCGGCTGGCCATGGCCCAGCGGCAGGTCGGCCTCAGTGCCGGCGAGCCGCCCACCGCCAAGGGCTATCCGCCGAGCGTCTTCTCCCTGCTGCCGCGACTGCTCGAACGTGCCGGCCGAGGCGAACGGGGCAGTATCACCGGATTCTATACCATTCTCGTCGAAGGCGACGACATGAGCGACCCTGTCGCCGACGCGGTCCGAAGCATCCTCGACGGCCACCTCGTCTTGAGCCGGCGGCTGGCCAACCAAGGGCACTATCCGGCTATCGACGTTACCCAGAGCATCAGCCGTCTGATGACCGACCTGGTCGATCCGAAGCACCTCGAGGCGGCTCGCTGGCTGGTCCGGCTGCTGGCCGCCTACAACGAGGTCGAGGACCTCGTCAACATCGGAGCTTACAGCCCCGGGGCGAACCCCGACGTGGACCTCGCCGTGGCGTCGCGACAGGACGTGCTCGGCTTCCTGCGGCAGGGTATTCAAGAAGCCGTACGGTACGACGAAGCGCGCAACGGACTCGACGCTCTCGTACGAAAACTCGAACAGTCGCGCAAAACGATTCTAGCCAAGCGAACGGCCCAGGCTGCCGTTGCCGCAAAAGCATAGGCGTGAAAGGGCACTGACCCTATGGCCAAGTTTCGTCTCCAACCGGTTCTGAAGCTGAGGAAGTACCGCGAGCAACTGCGCCAGCGCGATCTGGCCATCGCCATCGGCGAAGAGCAGCAGCGCAAGGACGCCGTCCTGCATCTGGCCGACCTGCGGCGCCGGCAGACCGACATTTTCCGCAGCCAGCAGCAGGCCGGTCCGCTCGACATGCAGGCGGTCGTTGCCCAGCGACAGTACCTGGGGCTCCTCAGCCGCGAGATCAGCTTCCGCTTGCGCGGCGTCGCCCAGGCCGAACGCGAGACCGCGCGCCGACGCGGCGACATGACTGAAGCCATGCGGGACCGCAAGGCTATCGAGATTCTTGAAGACCGGTTCCGTGAGCGGCTCCGCCGCGACGAGGACCGACGTGACATGGCTGAGCTTGACGAGGCGAGCCTGCGGATCGTCGCCGCGGGCCACAAGGCAGAGGCGTGAGGTGTCGGCGATGAATCGTCATCACGGTGGCACCGTTATCAACATCCTGGCCACGCTGATGATGCTGGAGATTGCCGCTGCGGCGGCTCTTGCCGGCTATGTGATCCTCACTCAGCGCGTCAGTCGCGACCACCTGTGGCTCGCTCGCAAAGTATTTCAGGGGGATATCACCGCCGAGACTCTGACCGACGCCGAGCGATGGCGCGAGCACTTGGTACAGCAGGCTGCCAAGGAGAAGGAGGCCGTCTCGGGCGATGCCGCCGCCCGCAAGCTTCTGGTCACGCAGATGCAGACCGAGGCCTCGCGCCTGGGATTGCAGTGGCAGCTCGACCAGCTCAAGACGCGAGAGGACCTGCTCGCCGTGAAGATGCAGGAACTCGAACAGAAACGCCAGGCCCTGGAGACGCTCGAGAAACGCGTGGACGAGAAGCAGCGCATGCTCCAGAACGCGTCAGGCAACGAGGCCTTTCAGAAGATGGCGCGAATCCTCGACAACATGAAACCGGCTGAACTCAAAAGGATGCTGCTCGCACTGGACGACGGCACGGTCGTGGACTTTCTCAGAAACTACGACCCGCGCAAGGCCGGCAAGCTGTACACCGAATTCCAGACGCCGCAGGAACTCGAAACGTACCGCCGCTGGATGGAGATGCTCAAGAGCGGCCAGGTCGCCATGTGACGGGCTGCAAACGGAAGGGAAGGCAACCATGCTCGTCGAACGCAGTACGCTGCATCAAAGCGCGGTCGGATCGCTGTTCTCGCTGCTCAAGAGGAGCGACGCCGCCGACGGCCCCAGCTTCGAGCAGCATTTCACCGAGAGCGTCGGCGCCCTGTCGGGACGCGACCGGACTGCTCAGCGACGGTCGCAGGAATCGCTCGATCAGGACGTGACGGCTTTGCGTCCGCGAACCGATCCGCGACGTAAGAACGATCCCGCCGCACGACAGGACGCCCCCGAGACAACGGCGTCCGCACCATCTGCTGCGCCCGTCGAAGAGCCGCAGGCAACCGAGCCTGCCGCTGCCGCCGCTGCCGCCGACAGAGAAGCTGTCGCCCGCGAAGCGGCGCCGGCCGAACAGACCACGGTCGCCAAGGAGGATCCCGACGCTGCCGCATCCGACGAGGCCCCGCAGCCCGACGAGGCCGCTGCGACCCGCTCCAAGACGCGCACCAAAGTCGCCCTGCTCAGGGCCCTGGCCGAAGGCAGCAGGGGACTGCCTAGCCCCCTCACTGGTGCCGAGGCAATCGTTCCCGACGAGGCCGGACAGGTCGATCGGCCCAGCCAGGCCAAGGCTGTTGTCGCCTTTCGTCCGGTGACGGCGTCAGCCGATTCCGTGCCGACGGACGCCGACGTGGTGACGCAGCCGACGCAGCTAGAGTCGGCTGCCTCGGCGGCTGCAGTGGGGCAAAACGATGACCGCCGGTCGGCGCGCCGAGCCGTTACCTCGCCCTTCAAGCAGACCGCGCCTCAGGCCGTCTCCTCGTCGTCCGAGTCCGCCGCCGTTCGATCCGCCGCGTCCGAACAACAGGCCGGCGACGCTGCCGCCACGTCGTCCAAGCCGTCCCAGACTGCCGCGGGCGCCTCCCAGTCGCGGCCGCCCGTCGTGCCCCAGGCCAATGTCCTCAAGGCGGACGTGGTCAGTCTCCAGGTCGTGTCGCAGCCGGCCGCCGAGTCGGTCGCTACGGGCAGCACCGCCGCCTCCGAGACGCCCGCCGTCGCCAAAGTCGCCGCCGACGCCTCCCCGATTCGGTCCGCCGGCGTCAAGCAGACCGGGGACGCTTCCCGAGCCGCCGCGTCCGACGCCGAGGAACAGGTCGAACGCATCGTCCACGTCATGCGGGCCAGCATCAGCCGCGGAGGCAGCCGGGTGAACATGCAGCTCGATCCGCCCGAACTCGGCCAACTCCGCATCCAGATGCAGATTCGCAATGGCGAGATGACCGCCCGGTTCGAGACGCAGACCGAAACCGCACGCAACTGGATCTACAGCCAGCTCGGGGCGCTCCGCGAATCCCTGGCCGGCCAGAACATCCGCCTTGTCCAGGCCACCGTCGAAAGCCGCCAAGGAGGCAACGAAGCCGCCGGCGGCCAGTCCGGCGGCGCGGGCGGCTTCACCGGCGGCCACGAGACCGGCAGCCAGACGCAGCAGCACCATCAGACGCCGCACCAGGAACCGGCCCCCGAGAGCGAGGTCCTGCGATGGACCGCGCCGGTCGCCGAGGACAACGAAGTCAACGTGGTGGTATGACCGAAACCGGCGCCGCCCTGGGCGGCGCCCTCGAAGGAG
>CAZCOA010000057.1:0-15062 GCA_964500225.1 uncultured Anaerolineaceae bacterium
TTTGGCTTGACGGTCAGTTGCGCGGGGTGATAGACTCGCAGGTCGCTTGAGTCGGAGCTGGTCGGCAGCACACGAGCCGTAGGGGGGTGCTGCGCCTTTCCGGGCCGCGCGCCGACGCGTTTGGAGTGCAGACAGGCAGCTCGCCGGGTTGCCGGCACGGCGGCGTTGCGATCGAGTCGACGGAGGACTTCCATGGCGATATCGAAGGCATGCTGGGGCATCGACGTCGGTCAGTGCGCGTTGAAGGCGATCAAGCTGCGCCAGAGCGGCGGCCAGGTGGAAGCGGTGTCGTTCGACGTGATCGAGCACGCGAAGATTCTGAGCCAGCCCGACGCCGACGAGGAGCAGTTGATCCGCAACGCGCTGGACAAGTTTTTGTCGCGGAACGACGTTCGCGGCGACCTGGTGGTGGTGGCGGTTCCAGGTCAGGCGAGTTTCAGCCGGTTCATCAAGCTGCCTCCGGTGGAACTGCGAAAGGTGCCGGAGATCGTTCAGTACGAAGCCCGTCAGCAGATCCCGTTCAACCTGGAAGACGTGATCTGGGACTACCAGACGATGACGATGCCGGGCGGCGGCACGACGGAGATCGAGGTGGGGATCTTCGCGATGAAGCGCGACATCGTTCAAGACTACGTGAACGATTTTACGCAGGTGAAGATCGTTCCGGACGTGGTTCAGATGGCGCCGGTGGCGTTGTACAATTTTCTCCAGTACGACCGCAAGGAAGGGTCGGGGGCGACGCTGCTGATCGACGTGGGGGCGGAGAACACGAGCCTGGTGATCGGCGACGGGTACCGGGTGTGGATCCGGAATTTCCCGCTGGGCGGCAACAATTTCACGCAGGCGCTGGTGAAAGCGTTCAAGCTGACGTTCGCGAAGGCGGAGAACCTGAAGCGTCACGCGGGCGACAGCAAGCACGCCAAGGAAGTGTTCCAGGCGATGCGTCCGGTGTTCTCGGACATGTTGACGGAGGTTCAGCGGAGCATCGGGTTCTATACGAGCCTGCACCGTGACAGCCGAATCGACCGGGTGCTGGCGATGGGCAACACGTTCCAACTGCCGGGCTTGCAGAAATACCTGTCGCAGAACCTCGGGGTGGAGGTGACGAAGGTCGAGCAGTTCAACGCGCTGACGGGGGACGCGGTGCTCAGTGCGCCGGTGTTCAAGGAGAACGTGCTGAGCTTCGGGGTGGCGTACGGGCTGGCGTTGCAGGGGCTTGGCCTGGGGACGATCAACACGAGCCTGTTGCCGTCGGAGATTCTGAAAGAAAAGGAGTTGAGGCGGAAGCGGCCGTTCGTGTTTGCGGCGGCTGGGGCGGTGGTGGCGGGTTTTGCGTTGCTGGCGGCGGGTTCGTATGGGGCGCTGCGTGCGACGACGCCGTCGGACGACTGGAGCATTGGTCATCCGGACAATGCCAAGGGCGGGGTGCTGCCGGAGGTGGCGAAGTTTGTGGACGACAACTCGAAGCTGGTGTCGGAGAGCCAGGCGGCGGCGGCGGACCTGAAGGCCAAACAGGCGGAGCTGGCGAGGTACCTGGACGTGGAGCAGTACCGGGACATCTGGTACAAGGTGCTGGGGGACCTCTGGACCGCTACGACGCAGTCGCCGCAGTATGAGCCGTATCGGGAGTTCAATCCGGATTCTCCGGCGGTGCCGTGGGAGCAGCTCCAGGTGGTGGAACTGACGAAGGTGTGGACCCGGTTCGACTACGCGACGCCCGCGTCGGATCCGGCCAACCCGACGGCGCCGGTGTCGGATACGGACAAGGTGCCGATCATGATCGTGCATATTCAGGGGACGGCGCCGCGTCAGCCCGGGGAGTTGTCGGCGTCGGTGGTGGAGCAGCGTGTGAAGAACCGGCTGGCAACGCTGGAGATCGCCAACGGGGGCATCCTTCAGGGGTACAAGCCGGTGTCGATCATCGAAGAATACCGCAATGCGCCGGACTACCCGTATGAGAAGGAAGACCCGGCGTTAAAGGCGCCGGATCCTGCCGCGGCGGGGTCGGCGGCCACGGGCCGCACCAGCAAGGAGGCCGCGGGGCCGCAGGTGAAGCGTCCGTGGCGCGGCCGCGACGTGTGGTTCCACGTGCGGTACTACATCAACCTGAAGCAACTAAACCAAGAGGTGGGGTACCAGGAGCCGACGACGGGGGTGTCGCCGGACGGCAGCGGCATGCCTCCGGAACTGCCTCCGCCGGTCTATCAGTGATCGCCCGGGGACGCACGTCGAGGTTGACCGGGACGGGCTTTCGGCAGGACGAATCCAGGAGACATCCTCATGGAGTTCATTAAGCGGCAGATGTGGCTGGTGGTGACGGTGGGCGTCATCGTGGTGCTGAGCGCTCCGTCGCTGGTGCTGTGGTTCGGCAGCCGCAGCAAGAGCGAAGCTCGGATCAAGGTGTACAAGGCGAGCCGCGACAAGGTCAGCAAGATCGACCAGGTGGTGAACTCGGAGTCGGTGAAGTACGTGAAGGAGGCGGCGGCCTACCGTCAGCAGGAGCGCGAAGAGATTCTGAAATCGCAGCGCAAGCCGCAGAACTGGCCTCTGCTGGTGGCCGGGGTGCTGCCGAACTATCCGGGCGACACGCGGGTGTACGAGTTCAAGAACAAGTACAACCTTCAGTTGAAGGAATTCGCGCGGATGCTGGGGGCGGTGAGCGACCGAGAACTTCCGACGGTGGGCATATCGGGTTCAATGCTGTATAAGGAGGAGGCTTTCTTCAAGGCTCAGTGGATCCGCGAGCCGACGATCAACCAGAACCATCAGACGGTGATCGAGCAGCTTCGGGAGTCGCAGGACGACATTTACATTCAGGAAGACATCGTCCAGGCGATCAAGCGGACGAACGATCTGTATTTCCAGGCCCAGGGCATCGCGCCGGAAATGCAGACGATCGCAAAGGCGGTGATCAAGGAGTTGCACCAGATCGGGATCGGGCGGGCGTACGACCGGCTGCCGGAGATCAACTCGCCGCGGGCCGACGCGCCGGTTTACCAGGGGGGGCGTCGGGATCGGGTGGTTGCGGACCGTCCTGGTGCGTTGACGGGTTTCGGCAGCTCGGCGTCCGAGCAGGTGGTGGAGACCGACAAGCGCGCCGAAACGCTGACGGGCCACGCAACGAACAACAATGGGGCCAAGTACAAGGTGATGCCGTTCCGGCTGGTGGTGATCGCCGATGCGGGGAATTTCCACGAACTGTTGCGTCAGTTGTCGGGGACTCGGTCGTTTTTCGTGGTCGAAAGCGTGCGCGTGGACCTGATTCCCGAGACCGACAGCGCGTACAAGAACTACGGGCTGACGATATCGGACTCGGTGGCGTCGCGTCTGGCGACCTACGGGCCGAGGCCGCTGGCCCAGGTGACGGTGGTGGGCGAGAGCCTGATTTTCTACGGGACGGGGCGTCCGACGCTGCCGCCGGAACAGTCGGCGGCGCCGGGAGTCTGAGGGGCCGAGAGGGGCCGGTCGGCGCGGCGTGTCGGCCGGCCAATGCGACCGTGAGGTGAACTTCACTCTGCGCACCGGAGTTCCGCGAGGGTCCCGCGGCCGGAAGCAGCGACGGACCGGAGGACGAAGCGATGGCCATGAAATTCGATCAGGACGCCGTGTTCAAGTACGCCGACAAAGCGTTCCTGGCGCTGGCGAGTGCTTTCCTGATCTTCGCAATGGTGATGCTGGTCATGGGCGACAAGAAGCCGGAGGTGGCCTACGACGCCGTGGCCGACGAACTGAACCGTGTGAAGGCGAAACAGGCGCGGGCGCACGTGGACCAGTTCCTGGTGGGGGTGAAGGAGCAAGCCTCGCTGCCGCAGGAGCAGCGGACCGTGGTGGGCCTGGTGCAGGCGACGCCGTACTTCCATAAGCAGTTGGCCGGGGAAGTCGCCCGTCACCCCGAGCTCGCGGCACGTCAGTTCCTGCCGGAGGTGGATTACTCGTCGGAGTTCCAACGGATTCACGATACGCTGCCGCAGCCGTGGGTGGGCGCCGAGGACCGTCGCGTGCCGCAAAAGGCGCCGATCATGGGCAAGGGCGAGGTGCGCGAGCTGTATCGCATTCCGCCGCTGGAGGACAAGGACGGCCGCCCGAAGCGCATCGCGCCGACCGAGCTGAAAGTGGTATCGGACAAGGGGTACGCCGGCACCGGCCGGGAGAAGGACGGCGAACTGGGGACGGACTACTTCTACAATTCGGGTCAGTTCAAGCTGGACGTCAGTCAGCAGGTGGCGTGGATTCGCGAGTATGCCAAAGGACTGGCGATCAGCGATGTGGTCTTCACGGGCGTGGACGTGCAGCGTCGCGACGTGTTGTCGGACGGCAGTTACGGTCCTTGGAAGGACATCAAAGTAGCGGACGTGGAGACGGTGAAGAAAGAGGTGCTGATTCCCCAGCGGCCGCGTCCGGAAGACCTGGATCCGAAGGTTCTGGATGCCGACGAGCGTCGGCGTCGAGCGATCATCGACGCGGTGATCCGTCGGATGCGGGCGGTGTGGCAAAAGCGGCAGGCGGACATTCTGCGGCCGCCGTTCTATGCGATGACGGGCAAGGAGTGGCTCCAGCCGTACGAGATTCTGAACTACGATGTGGCCCCGACGGCGTCGCCGGCGGCCGGCGGTGCGGCGACCGGAACGACGGCGGAGGCGGGATTCCTGGACCTGGACAAGCTGGCGTCGGAGAGCACAACGAAGCCGGCCCAGAAGATCGTGGTGGAAGGGTGGTTCAACGATGTGCTGGCCAAGGAGGACCTGGGCCGCACGTTCCAGTACCGGGTGCGGGTGAGGATCTTCAACCCGCTGTTCGGAGCCCCGGCGGACCAGGCGGCGGCAGACGAACGATTTGTGATCGAAGTGCCGTGCCGGTGGAGCGAGCCGAGTGCGGCGGTGACGGCGGATTCGCCCGTGCGGTTCTTCTTCAACAGCCGGTCGCAGATGGCCGGGGCCGATCCGAAGGCGAGCGTGGACATGTTCCGGTGGATTCACGGAAAATGGTACCAGGCGAAGGCGGTGCAGTTCGAAATCGGCTCGCCCATCGTGTTCAGCCGCGTGTACGACATCGAGGTGCCGGACAAGCGGGGGTGGCTGACGGCGGGCCGCGCCCGGGTGGATTTTGTGACCCCGGCGACCGTGGTGGACGTAACCGAGGCGACGACGATCTACAGCGGACGCGAGCAGCGCGTCAGCAAACTGGTCTACAGCCTGGATGGGGACGACGGGCGACTGTACTCGCGGATCGACATGGAAGACCGTGACCGTAAGGGCCAGTTCGAGAAAGACCGGAAGGCGGAGGAGGACCAGTTGAAGACGGTTCGCCGCCGCACGATCCGCGACACGCGTCGTCTGGTGGGCGAGGAGGAACCGCCACCGGAGGAGATGCCGGAGCCCATGGCGCCGCCGGAAGAGCCGCCGCCAGGGCAAGGCCGGCGGTGAGGGCCGAGCGTCGCCGGACAGGGGAGGGGGAATTCCGTGCTAAGTCTGGATTTTTTCTTGCCTTTAGGATTGCCGGCTGTAGACTAACTCGCTCTGATGGTAACCCCCGGCGGCCGTGAGGCGTGCGGCCGAAAACAAGATGTGGCCGGGGTTTTCAGTAGTAGCAGTGCGGAAAGCGTGTGGCCCGACTGGCTTGCGGCATTCATCCTTACCATACCCGAAGACTCGGGCGACACGTCAGGAATAGGGTCGTTTGTGCCAGGTGTCTGGGAGGCCGCCGCTCGTCGGCACACGGTTGCCGCGACGGCCTTGCCTAAGGAGGTCCCATGTTGAAGCGCTCATTGACGTTCGTGTCCATCCTGGCGACGCTGACGCTGGCTCTTGGCGTTGCCGTCGCACTGGCCCAGGAGCTTTCCGACAAGGAACATCTCGACAAGGGCATCGAGCTGTTCAACAACAAGAAGTACGCCGAGGCGCTCGATCACCTGAAGGAGGTCGACGCCTCGAAGTTGTCCCGGTTCGACCAGGACAAACCCGCGCTGTACATTCAGCGAGCCGGCGAAGCCCAGGCCAAGCAGCAGGAAGCGCTGAGCCTGATGCAAACCGGCCGCCTGAGCCTTCGCAACAAGCAGTACGCCGAGGCGCTGGCCGCGTTCGACAAGGCCCATGCCAACACGCAGTACCTCAGCGCTGCGGATGCCAAGACGCTCGAGAGCCTGATCATCCTCGCCAAGAGGGGCCAGGCCGAGAGCGGCGAGCAGCCCGCGGCGACGGCCCCGGCGGCGGAACCGGCCGCGAAGGCCGAGCCTGCGGCTGCGGCGACGACGGCCCAGGACGTGGCCGACGGCAACGGGATGAAGCCAGTGGTCACGCCGACCGCAGATGTCGTCACGCCTGAGGCGACGGTGTCGGAACCGGCGGCTGCGATGCAGCCGGCGGCGGTAACCGCGTCGGAACCTGCGGCGGCCCCCGCGCCGGCGGCCGAGCCGGTCCTGAGCGAAATGGTGCCGGCGCCGGCGGTGACGGTCGCCGAGAGCCAGCCGACGACGGCCGTGACGTCGGAGCCCGCAACCGCTCCGGCCGCGCCGGTGACCGACGTCGAGGCCATTCGCCGCCAAGCGGTGGCCGCCCGCGTGGAGGCCGAACTGGCCGCCGCGAGGCAGGCGATGGAAGACCACAACTGGACCCGCGCCGCGATGGCGTACACCAATGCCCTGTCCCTGGATCCGAACAATGCCGAGGCGCAGGCCGGCAAGGCCAAGGCCGACGGCATGATGGGCCTGGGGCCGAAGTCGCTGCTGGCCAAGGAGAGCGACTGGATCACCGTGCTGATCAAGGAAACCGAGGCAAAGGTCCGCGAGGAGCTGAATCGGGCGAAGGCGGCAAAGGCCGAAGCCCGCGAGCCGACCGACTACAACGCCGCCATCGATCACCTTCGTCAGGCGCAGACGTTCATCAAGGGCAACCGGTACCTGAGCCCGACGATGCGCGAGGACCTGACCGAGGAAGTGATGGTCCTGTGGGCCGCGATCGAGCAAGCCAAGGCCGATCGGCTGGCTGAGATCGACCGCGCGCGGGATGTTCAGATCGCCGACCGGATCCGGGAGCGTGAAAACCGCGACCAGCAGAACCGGGAACGTCAGATTCAGAGCCTCTGGACGACGGCGCGGCAGTACAGCGATGTCCGGGAGTACCAGAAGGCGGCGGACGTGCTGGACCAGCTCCTGGTGATCGACCCGCAGAACGAGCGAGCGCGGCGGTTCCGCGACGACTGCATGTACTGGGCCGGGATGGACCAGGCGATCAACACCCGGGTGAACCGGAACGTCGAGACGGCCAAGGCGCTGAGGGACACGGAACTATCGGCTACGCCGTGGACCGATATCTATCGGTACATGGACGCCAGGGAGTGGGCGGACCTGACGCGGCGGCGTGCGGCAATGGTCGCCAGCAGCCAGGGCGACAGCGAGGCGGCGAACGAAACGCGTCGCCGGATGTCCCAGAAGGGGCTGATCAACGGCGTGGACTGGTCGATTCACCTGAATATGACCGAAAGCACGCTGGAGAACGTGCTGAACTTCATCCGCGAAGTCGCCCGGGCCAAGCCGCGCGAGATCAACATCCTGATCGACACGCGCGGGATCGAAGAGGCCGGCGGCGACCTCCAGAAGACGATGACGCTGGACCAGAAGGACATTTCGATCGAGCAGGCGTTGAAAATGGTCCTGGGCAGCGATCTGGGCTACGTGATCCAGGATGACGGGACGGTGCTGATCAGCGCCCTGGACAAGCTGAACGAGAACCTGCCGGTGCGGACGTACTTCGTGCAGGACCTGATTACGCCGATTCCAGACTTCGGTCGCACGGTGCCGCACATGGAGTTGAGCACGGCCCTGGAAGGCGCCGAGGGCGGCGGTGGCGGCGGCATCTTCGAGACGGATCAGGACCAGCAGGAGGAGACCTCCGGCACGGAGGTGCTTCAGCAGCTCATCGAGCGGACGGTCAAGTCGACGGAGCCGTGGGAAAGCCTCGGCGGCCGCGCGACGATCGAGTTCTACGAAAAAAGCGGCCTGATGATCGTGAGCCAGACGGCCGATGGGCATCGCAAACTGAGCGACCTGCTGGAGTCGCTCCGTCGCGAGCGGGCGATCATGGTGTCGATCGAGGCGCGGTTCCTGACCGTCAGCGACTCGTTCATGAACGACGTGACGTTCGACTTCGACGTGGCGTTCCTGCACAACATCCATACCAACTGGCGGAAGAACCCGCTGGCGACGGGCAACCCCGAGACGCTGCCCGGCGGCAACACGTTGAACAACCTGCCGGGGCTGATCGACCTGGGGACCGGCCTGCCGGCCACCGCCGCGCCGCAAAGCCGGCCGCTGACGCTGAACTCGACCAGTTCCAACGGCATGGGGGTGAATCGCCTGATGCCTGGGCTACAGACGATGAACGCGCCGTTTGCCAACTTCATGGCGAACGAGGGCGGCATGGCCCTGTCAGGCGTGTTCCTGGACGAGGTGCAGGTGGGCTTCCTGATTCGGGCCATCCAGGCGGACATCCGTTCGACGACGCTGTTCGCGCCGCGGTTGACGCTGTGGAACGGTCAGCGGGCGTGGATTGCCGACGGCACACGTTTCGGATATGTCGGCGATCTGGAGCCGGTTGTGGCCGAAGCGGCCGTCGGTTGGGATCCGACCATCGAGTATATTACCGCCGGGTCGCTTTTGGACGTGAAGGCAACCGTCAGTGCCGATCGCCGGTATGTGCATCTGGACCTCAGGCCTCAGGTCACGCAGACGCCGGCGTTCCGGCAGGTGACGATCCAGGCCGCCACGCCGACGCAAGGTATCGCCAATGCGGTGCTCGAGGTGCCGACCGTGCGTATCACCGAACTACAGACCAGCGTGAGCATTCCCGACGGCGGCACGCTGCTGATCGGCGGTCTGAAGATGTACGAGGAGCACGACGTGGAAGCGGGCGTTCCGATCTTCAGCAAGATCCCGACGCTGAAGCGCCTGTTCACGAACCGCGGCCTGCAGCGCGGCCATGCGAACATGCTGATCCTGGTGAAGCCGACGATCATCATCCAGAGCGAGGAAGAGGCGAAGCTCGGCACCGACGAGTGGGAAAGCTGATCGGGCGGCCGGAGCATCCGAGGCCACATCGAGTACGAGAAGAAGGAGTCGGTCCCGCGTGGGGCCGACTCCTTTGTTTTGGCGCTCGTCGCGGCGGCGGTCAACGCTTTGGGGCGAACGTGAGTTGCTCTCCGTCGGTGTCCGCGACGATGGTGCTCTCGGGCGGGAACTCGCCGGCGAGGACCTTCTGGGCCAGGGGGTTCTCGACGAGTTGCTGGATGGCTCGCTTGAGCGGGCGTGCGCCGTAGGCCGGGTCGTAGCCGAACTGGCCGATGAGCTTGCGGGCCGCCGGGGTGACCTCGAGCTTGAGGTTCTGGTCGGCCAGACGCCGCGAGAGCAGATTCAGTTGCAGGTCCACGATGGCGGCAAGCTGCTCGGCCGAGAGGTTGTGGAACAGAATGACCTCGTCGATGCGGTTGAGGAACTCCGGCCGCAGGGTGTTGCGCAGGAGCTCTTTGACCTTGGCCTCGACCTCCCAGGCCGGGGCGCGGGCGTCGGCCATCTGCTGGATGACTTGGCTGCCCAGGTTGCTGGTCATGATGATGACGGTGTTCTTGAAGTCCACGGTGCGGCCATGGCCGTCCGTCAGGCGCCCGTCGTCGAGAATCTGCAGGAGGATATTGAAGACATCGGGATGCGCCTTCTCGATTTCGTCGAGAAGGATGACGGCGTAGGGCCGACGGCGGACGGCCTCGGTCAGGCGGCCGCCCTCTTCGTAGCCGACGTAACCGGGCGGCGCCCCGATGAGCCGCGCGACGCTGTGGCGTTCCATGTACTCGCTCATGTCCACGCGGACGAGGGCGTCCTCGTCGTCGAAGAGAAACTCGGCCAGGGCCTTCGAGAGCTCGGTCTTGCCGACACCCGTGGGGCCGAGGAACAGGAACGAGCCGATGGGGCGCCGGGGATCCTGGAGCCCCGCGCGGCTGCGGCGCACCGCGTTGGCCACGGCGGCGACGGCCTCGTCCTGGCCGACCACGCGGCTATGCAGCCGCTCTTCCATCTTCAACAGCTTCGCCCGGTCGCTCTCCATCATCTTCGATACGGGAATACCCGTCCAGCGGGCGACCACCTCGGCGATGTCCTCGGCCTCGACCTGCTCGCGGAGCATCGAGCCGTTTTGTCGGACGGTGTCGATCTCGCGTTGGATTTCCTTCAGGCTCTTTTCCAGCGCCGGAATGTCGCCGTAGGTGATGCGTGCGGCCGTTTCGAGGCGTCCTTCGCGCTGGGCCGTCTCGGCCTGGAGCCGGGCCTGCTCGATCTGTTCGCGCAGGGCGCTTTCGCGCTGGTGGAGCCCCTTTTCGTGTTCCCAGCGAGAGGTCAGCGCGTGCTCGTTTTCCTGAAGGTCGGCCAGGCGTCGCTCGAGGTCGGCCAGGCGTTTGCGGCTGGCGTCGTCGGTTTCCTTGCGCAGGGCCTCGCGCTCCATTTCCAGTTGCAGCCGCTGGCGTCGCAGCACGTCGAGCTCGGCCGGCATGCTGTCGTTTTCGATGCGCAGGCGGCTGGCGGCCTCGTCCATCAGGTCGATGGCCTTGTCGGGCAGGAAACGGCCGGTGATGTACCGGTGGCTGAGCGTGGCTGCGGCGACCAAAGCGCTGTCGGTGATGCGGACGCGGTGATATACCTCGTAGCGCTCCTTGAGGCCGCGCAGGATACCGATGGTATCCTCGACCGTCGGTTCGCCGATCATCACGGGCTGAAACCGGCGCTCCAGGGCGGCGTCCTTCTCGATGTGCTCGCGGTACTCGTCGAGCGTGGTGGCGCCGACGCAGCGGAGCTCGCCGCGCGCCAGGGCCGGCTTCAGCAGGTTCGAGGCGTCCACGGCGCCTTCGGCGGCCCCGGCGCCGACCACGGTGTGCAACTCGTCGATGAACAGGACGATCTGCCCGTTCGATTCCGTCACCTCACGAATCACGGCCTTCAGGCGGTCCTCGAACTCGCCGCGGAACTTGGCGCCGGCCAGCAGGGCGCCCATGTCCAGAGCGACGACCCGCTTGTCCTTGAGGCTCGACGGCACATCGCCGGCGACGATCCGCTGCGCGAGACCCTCGACAATGGCCGTCTTGCCGACGCCGGGTTCGCCGATCAGCACCGGATTGTTCTTGGTCCGGCGCGACAGCACCTGGATCACCGCCCGGACCTCGTCGTCGCGGCCGATCACCGGATCGAGTTTGCCGCGGCGGGCCAGGTCCACAAGGTCGCGGCTGTAGCGCTGGAGGGCCTGGTACTTGTCCTCGGGGTTCTGGTCGGTGACGCGCTGTCCGCCGCGCATGTCCTTCAGTGCCTTCAGGACGCCGTCGCGATCGACGGCGCAGAGGCGCAGCACCTCGCGGACGGGCGACTTCGGATCCGTCATGGCCAGCAGCAGGTGCTCGGTGGAAACGAACTCGTCCTTCAGGGCGTCGGCCTCGTTCTGGGCCGCGCCGAGGAGCCGCGCGAGGTCGCCCGACATGCCGATGTTGCCCCCGGACTGTTGCGGCAGCCGCGCGAGCTCGGCCTCGACGAGCTGCCCCAGGTGCCGCGCGTTGCCGCCGGCCTTCGAGACCAGCGAGCGCACGATCCCCGTCTCGTCGGCCAGCAGGACGCCGAGCAGATGCAGCGGCACAATCTCCGGGTGGCCGCGGCGGGCAGCCTCCTGGTGGGCGGCAGCCAGAGCTTCCTGGGCCCGGACCGTATAACGATTCAGTTGCATGAGCTCATCCTCCCTTCACGCGACATTGGCCGCCGTCCCTGTTTTCAGGGAGAGCGGGTCAACGGCACTGTCTTGCGGCCGCGAGCGACGGTCCCGCGGGCCACGTGTGTGGCGCATAGAGAAGGGGCGCGCCCCGACGTCCTGGGCCGCGCCCCTTCGTTCGTGTGCTGCCGCCGATCGAACGTTCGCGGCCGGATCAGTCCTTGACTTTGAAGTCGGCGTCGATGACCTCGTCGTCGCCTCCTGCTTTAGCCGACCCCCCCGAGGACGGCTCGGGCCTGACGTGCGGGCCGCCGGCCTGCGAACCGCCGGGGCCGGCGTGGAATCCGCCGCCGCCCGCGGCGGCCTGCTGCTCGTAGAGCGCCTTGGCGATGGCATGGCCCGCCTGGTTCAGTTTCTCCACGGCAGCGTCGATCTTCGCCGCGTCGTTGCCCTGGGCGGCCTCGCGGACTTCCTTGATGGCCGCCTCAACGGCCCTCTTGTCGCTGTCGGAGACCTTGTCGCCGTGCTCCTTCAGGGTCTTCTCCATCTGATAGACCGTGGCATCGGCCTGGTTCTTCTTGTCCACCAGCTCGCGCTGGCGCCGGTCCTCTTCGGCGTGGGCCTCGGCGTCGCGCCGCATCCGTTCGATCTCCGCCTCGCTCAGGCCGCTGGAGCTCTTGATCTCGATGGACTGTTCCTTGCCGGTGCCGAGATCCTTGGCCGTAACGTTCAGGATGCCGTTGGCGTCGATGTTGAAAGCGACCTCGATCTGCGGCACGCCGCGCGGCGCCGGCGGAATGCCGGTCAGGTCGAATCGGCCGAGGGTGCGGTTGTCGCGGGCGAACTGCCGCTCGCCCTGGAGCACGTGGATCGACACCGCCGGCTGATTGTCCGTGGCGGTCGAGAAGATCTCTTTCTTGGAGGTCGGGATCGTCGTGTTGCGCTCGATCAGTCGCGTCATCACCCCGCCGAGCGTCTCGATGCCCAGGCTCAACGGCGTGACGTCCAGCAGCAGAACGTCCTTGACCGTGCCCATGAGGACCCCGCCCTGAATGGCCGCGCCGACGGCGACGACCTCGTCCGGGTTCACGCCGCGGTGCGGTTCCTTATGGAACAGGTCCTTGACGATCTCCTGGACCTTGGGCATGCGCGTCGAACCGCCGACCAGCACGACTTCGTCGATGTCGGACGGTTTCATCTTGGCGTCTTCCAGACACCGCAGCACGGGCCCGCGCAGACGATCAAAAATCGGCTCGGCCAGTTGCTCGAGTTTGGCGCGCGTGAGGTTCATCGTCAGGTGCTTCGGACCCGAGGCGTCGGCCGTGATGAACGGCAGGTTGATGTCGGTCTGGCTGTTGCTCGACAGCTCGCACTTGGCCTTCTCGGCGGCCTCGCGCAGACGCTGCAGGGCCATCGGATCTTTCCGCAGATCGATGTTGTGTTCCTTCTTGAACTCGTCGGCGATGTAATCGATCAAAATCTGGTCGATGTTGTCACCGCCCAGGTGTGTATCGCCGTTAGTCGCCACGACTTCGAAGACGTTGTCGCCGACTTCGAGGATCGAAATATCGAACGTGCCGCCGCCGAAGTCGAACACGGCGATCTTCTCGTTGCTCTTGCGTTCCAGGCCGTAGGCCAGGCTGGCGGCCGTGGGCTCGTTGATGATGCGCTCGACCTTCAGGCCGGCGATGGTGCCGGCGTCCTTGGTGGCCTGACGCTGGGCGTCGTTGAAGTAGGCCGGCACGGTGATCACCGCGCGGTCCACCTTCTCGCCGAGATAGGTCTCGGCTGTGCGCTTCAGGTCCTGGAGGATGATCGCCGAGATCTCGGGCGGGGTGTACCGTTCTCTGCCGTCGAGAACCTCGACCTTGACCAGCTCGCCGGGATCGCCGACGATCTTGTAGGGCACCATCTTCTCTTCCTCGCCGACCTCATTGTGACGCCGGCCCATGAACCGCTTGATCGAGAAAATGGTGTTCCGCGGGTTGGTAATGGCTTGTCGCTTGGCGATCTGGCCGACCAGACGCTCCCCTTTTTCGGTGAATCCGACGACCGACGGCGTCAGGCGGCTGCCTTGAGCGTTGGCAATGACGACCGGCTTGTCGCCCTCCATCACCGCGACGACGCTATTGGTCGTTCCAAGGTCGATACCGATAATCTTCGACATCCCCGAATCTCCTTTCCATGATGAGCCTTTGGTGCCGCCGGCCATCGGCCGGCTTTCGCGTCAGGCTCGACAAGGCTACCCCAAGGAGTTCCGCAAACGCCATGCCAGAGGCATCGTGGATGGACGATCGTTTTGTAACTGGTTTACTGGAAAGCAGATGCGGTTTATACGATATGGCGGCGGGATCCCGACGTGGCAGCAGACCTTGAAAATCCTGCCAAAATGGCAGTCGGCCGGCCTCTCACGCCGCCACGGGGGCGCTGCCGGGTGGCAGCGAGTTCGCGGGGATCCCGTGCTCGATTCTTGTCGCCCCTGGCGTAAAGCTCTGGGCGGCCCCTCTGCGCAAACAAGGACAAGCCAGAGAAGCCCGACCGCGTCGCACGGGACGGGTTCATAGCCGAGGCATGGCCACGCTTGCGCAACTGCGAAGGGCCTTCGGTTGGCCCGGGAAAAGGGGGCGAGGCCTTCCATGCGTGAAGACAGAGCGGGCCTGGCGCCCGGCAGGGTCGCGACTTGCGGGCTTTTTGATTTGTCGCGGTTGGACGGAGAAGGTAGAACATGAGTGGACCGGCTGCCGGTGCGTCTGGCGGCCTCGTGGAGCCCGGGCGGGCGGCCTTCCGGCCTCGTGACGGCCTATCGTGCCCCGGAGGAACGGGCGTCGCATGGTTGAGCAGCGGATACTGAATACGCTGGATGTGCCGTGGAGTGCAGCCCTGGTGCTGATTGCCGCGGGGCTGATCCTGATTGTTCTCGGGTCGCGCTGGCGCGACTTCACGGAGGTTTTCTCGGCGTCGGTGCTTGGGGGCGCGGCAGCAATGCTGTTGGCGCCGCCGCTGCCGCTGAATCCCATCTGGCCGATTGTCGGGGCGTGCCTGGTGGCGGGGCTGGCGACGCTGCTGTTTCGACGCGTGGCCACGGTGATCCTGGCGGGATTGGTCTTGGGGCTGAGTCTGAGCGTGGCGGTGCATGTGTTGGCCGATCGGGCGTCGGTCCCCTATTATGTGTGGAGCCTGAGCAACGATCACGTGCTGACGGTGGTTCTGGGGCCGGACTACGTGGGATCGTCGCTGCTGCTGGGGTTGCTGCTGGGGGGCATACTGGCGGGCGCGACCCTGGCCCTGGTCGCGGAGGTCTGGGCTCGGCGGGTGGGCATGGGGCTGGAGGGG
>CAZCOA010000058.1:0-15052 GCA_964500225.1 uncultured Anaerolineaceae bacterium
CGTGGGGCAGGACGGCATCGTGAAGGTGCGTCTGCGCGGGGCCTGTGCCGGCTGCCCGGGGGCGAAGATGACGCTCCAGATGGGCGTCGAGCGGAAGCTGAAGGAAGTTGTCCCGGGCGTCAAACAAGTGGTCAACGTAGGATAATCGGTCTTTTTTGTGTGGATGGGTGAGAACCCCGAATCGGAAAGGAGACTTTCGTGGCATACGTCATTGGCGACGATTGCGTCAGTTGCGGAACGTGCGAACCGGAGTGCCCGGTGGAAGCCATCAGCCAGGGCCCGGACAAGTACGTGATCGACCCCGAGAAGTGCACCGAGTGCGGCGCGTGCGCCGAGGTGTGCCCGGTCGAGTGCATCAAGCCCGGCACCTGAGCCTCCGTGTGACGAATTGACGCGAGGGCCCGGCAGAGAACGTCGGGCCCCACTTTTGCGCCGCGCGGAACCATTGGGTCCGTGCGGCACCTCGGAGAGGCCTCAATGCCCTACAATCGCGCCTGGCAAATGATCCGCGACGCGCAGCGCATTCTGATGACCACCCACGTCAAGCCCGACGGCGACGGCATGGGGTCGCTGGCCGCTCTGGCTGAACACATGCGGCGACAGGGCCAGACGGTGCGCATCGTTTTGCCTGGCGAACCGGGCCTGAAGTACCGGTGCATTCCCGGATTCGATCAGTTTGAAGTGCTTGGTCGCACGACAACCGCCGAGGCCGTCGCGGGACAGTGGGACCTGGTGCTGGTGGTGGACACCTGTGCCTGGGATCAACTCAATGGGCTGCGCGACCTGATCGAGCGGCACGAGGGGCGGCTTCTGGTCATCGACCATCACAAGACGCGCGATGCCCTGAAACACCAGGAACTGGTGGACGAGGCCGCCGCGGCGGCGGGGCAGATCGTTTTTCGGCTTCTGGAATCTCATGGTGCCATCGTCACGCCGACCATGGCCAAGGCGCTTTTCGTGTCGCTTGTCAGCGACACGGGATGGTTGCGGTTTTCCAATGCGACGCCCGAGGTGTTTCGCATGGCGGCGCGGCTCGTGGAACTCGGCGCCGAACCGCCGGTCATCTACGAAGAGCTTTTCCAGAGCGAGTCTCCGGCCAAAATGGCACTGATTCGCGAGGCCTTGGCCACGCTCACGACGAACCCTGAAGGCGACGTGGCCTGGTTCTGGTTGACGCCCGACATGTTCGGTCGCAGCGGCGCTGTGGCCGCCGACACCGAAAACATCATCGACGAGTGCCAGCGGATCGCCGGCGTGATCGTCGGTTTGCTGTTCGTCGATGAAGGCGACGGCGGCATCCGTGTGAGCCTGCGTTCGAAACGCGTGGTGGACGTTGCGCAGGTGGCGGCCGCGTTCGGCGGAGGCGGGCATGCCCGTGCCGCCGGCTGCCGGCTCCGCGTGCCGCTGGCTCAGGCTTGCCGCCAGGTGCTCGATGCCGTCAACCTTGCCCTCGGTCGCAGCCCTTGCGACCTCTTGCCGCAAAGCGACGCCGATCTCCCCAAGAACACCCGGCCGCTGTGATTGCTCGAACTCATCGGGCTATGGATGGTCTGGATGCGGTGACGCCTGTCACCGTCGCCGGAACGGATCAGGGCTACAATAACTCCCGCGACGTCTGAAACGTGCAGTGAGCGTTGGCAGGGGGCGCCGTTTTCGAGGTGTTCTTGCGATGCGTCTGATCAATTGGGTGCGCAAAGCCGATCGTCGCCTGGTGGTGCCGCTGGCCGGGTTTCCCGGCGCGCAACTGACCGGCTCGACGATCAAACAGAACGAGTTCAATGCCGAGCTTCAGTACCGCACGCTGTACAAGCTGGCCGAGTACGTGCAGCCGGACGCGCTGTTCATGATCATGGACCTGTCGGTTGAGGCAAACGCCCTCGGGTTGCCGGTGCGTTTTCCGCTGGACGAGTCCGCCAGCGTCGAGCATCACCCGGTGCGTGAAATCGCCGACTTGGAGCAGTACAAGGCGATCGACCCGCTGGGCGACTGCCGCGTATGGGTTTTCTTGGAAACGATGCGGCGTCTGGCCAGGCGGGTGCGCATGCCCAAGGGGGCCTATGTCAGCGGCCCGTTCACGCTGGCAGGGCTGCTGATGGGCGCCAATCAGATCGCCATCGACACCATCGACCGGCCCGACGTGGTTCACGCCGTGGTCAACTACGCCGAGCGAATCATCATCAACTATGCCTCGGCCCTGGTCGATGCCGGCGCCGATATGATCTGCATTCTCGAACCCACGGCGTCCTTCCTGTCGCCCGAGGCGTTCCGCCAGTTTTCCGGCCGCAGCATCAGCCAGATCGTCCGCCACATCGATGCCATGTCGATTCTGCACATCTGCGGCAACACGACGAACCTGATCGCCGACATGGCGGCCACGGGGGTCCAGGGCCTGTCGATCGGGCCGATGGTCAATCTGGCCGAGGCGGCGAAACGCGTCCCGGACGATTGCGTGCTGATGGGCAACATCGACCCCGTGCGGGTGATGGCCAATGGTTCCCCCGAGGACGTGCGTTGCGCCGTCCGAAACCTCGGCGAGCAGATGAAGACGGTCGAGAACTTCGTCGTGGCCACCGGCTGCGACCTGCCTCCGGAGACGCCCCTGGAGAATATCGTTGTGCTGATCGATGAAGCCAGGCGGCTGCCGCGGCCCGAACGGGCGGCCGACGCGCCGTCGGCCCATGCCGCCGGATTCTGATGACCCCCATGGTCGAGCTAAACTCCCGCGGAGTGACGTGCCGATATCTTCGAATGAGAAGGTGTACGACTCGTGTCAGCGGGGGGCGTCATGGGCGACGAGATCCGTCTGATTGAATGTGCCCAATGTGGCCGGCTGCACGAAATCGCCGCCGGCGAGAAGCCCGGCACGTGCGAGTGCGGTGCCGCGCTGAGCGAGTCGCAGGAGACCGTGGACTCCGTTTTTGCGCGGACGGACGTGCCTGCGTCTCGCCACTCGCCACCTGATCTAGCCGACTCGTCCCAGCGCCCTCATGGGTTCCTCCACAGTGCTCTGCACAACTGGAAGGTGCTCTCCGTGGCGGCGACCCTCGTGATTATCGCCATTCTTGCCGTCGTCTTCGTGCGACAGCCCAGCATCAGTCTCGCCGGCATCCGACTCAGCGGATCGGGCGGCGCCGCCGCGCCGCGCGACGCGGCCATCGACATCGAGGCCCAGTTGGGCATCCTTGTGGACAACTCCAGGACCAAGGAACACCTTGCAGCCTCGGCGCTTTTGTTGCAGTCCAGACAGCAGGAGACGCTGATCGCGAGGCTGTCGGAACTGGTGATGCGGGAGGATCTGGCGTCGCGCAAGCTCATGGTCCAGATGCTCAGCCAACTCGGCGACGACCGAGCCCTGGCGGTTCTGGAAAGACTCTTCGCGGACTCGGATGCGACGATTGGGCAACTGGCCGTTAACGCGGTCGCCACGATCGACTCGCCGAGCGCCGAAAGCCTGCTGCGCCGCCACTGTGCCCAGAGCGACTGGGCCCGACAGATGATGCCGGCGGTGGCCATGGCCCGGACGCGCACCTCAGCCCGCGTCCTGGCCGCCTGTCTGCGACGCCCCGAACTCCGCGACCTGGCCATGCAGCAAATCCGCCACTGCCGTATCGATTTTTGCGTACCGGACCTTGGTTCCGTGGCGGCCGACCGCCAGCTAACGGAACAGACACGCCTAGAGGCGGTCGAGGCCCTCGGCGCTTTCGGCGGCCGCGAGGCCCAGAAGACCTTGGCGGACCTGCTGGACGATAGCGTGGTCGGCTGGAAAGTCCGCCAGGTACTGGAAGGCCAGGGCGGCCGATAGTTCGACTCGCCGTGCGAACGGGCTGCTGGACCGATCCCCACATTTTCCATCGCATTCTTCTTTCGCATCGTCTTGACTTCTGACAGGACGGTCTTAAGCTACCGCCTCTGACAGCTAGACTACGAAAGGAGATTCGCCGGATGCCCCCACAGTTGCTGATCGACGCATCGACGTACGACGTGAACAAGGTCGTGATGCCCATCGACGAGATTCGCAAGTACAACGCTCAACGCTACGAAATGGAGCAGCTCAGCGGCGTTCTGCGTTTCGATCCCGAGGCGGGCGAAATCGTCTGTTTCAAGGATCTTACGCAGGATGAGTTTTGGGTGCGAGGCCACATTCCAGGGCGGCCGCTGATGCCCGGCGTCATCATGATTGAGGCTGCGGCTCAGATGTGCTCGTTGTATTTCGGCCTGGTATCTCCCAGCGACAAGTTTATTGGTTTCGGCGGTGTGGATGACGTGAAGTTTCGCGGGCAGGTGGTTCCGGGCGATAAACTGATTTTGCTCGGGAAGGTGATCGAGCTTCGTCCCCGGCGGGCGGTGTTTGACACTCAGGGCGTCGTTGAGGGCAGGATGGTCTTTCAGGCCCGTATCACGGGCATGCCCATTTGACACGGTGGGCT
Source organism: uncultured Anaerolineaceae bacterium (assembly GCA_964500225.1). Classification (GTDB taxonomy): domain Bacteria; phylum Planctomycetota; class Phycisphaerae; order FEN-1346; family JAACEH01; genus JAAYDY01. Next base: position 4,428 of record CAZCOA010000058.1, read on the forward strand.
GGGAATGACCGTGGCTCTTGCGGCCAGGGCAACGGCGACGCCACCTGTGCCGCCTGGCGGTGTTGAATTCCGCGGGCGGTGGTGGTAGAATTAACGTTCTTAAGCCTTTGCATGCGTGGGGGCCCGGCTCTATGAATCTGTGTCCGGATCGTCAGTCACACGCCCCGGATTCCGGGGAGGAGTTGAAAGTGCAACGGAATCTCCTGCTTGTCCTGTCGGCGGCCCTGATCCTTCTGGTCATCGTCATGGGCTTCGGCAACCTTGCCAACAATGCTGCCTCCGGCCAGGACGGCGACGATGTGTATCGGGGCGTGCGGCTCTTGGGCGAGGCTGTCCGCCTCGTTCGCGAACACTACGTCACCGAAGTGGACAACCGCAAGCTCTACGAGCACGCTATCCAGGGCATGCTCCAGGGCCAGGATCGGTTCTCCGCCTTCATCAGCGAGGAAGAACTGCCCGACTTCCGCAAGCAGATCGAGGGCGTTTTCGGCGGCATCGGCGTGGTCATCGGCCAGCAGAACGGCTGGATCATGGTCATCAGCCCGATCGAGGACGGCCCGTCCTATCGAGAGGGCGTGCTCGCCGGCGACCGGTTCATCGAAATCGAAGGCAAGAGCACCGACGGCATGACGCTGGACGACGCCGTCAAGATGCTCACCGGCAAGCCGGGCACGAAGGTCACCTTCAAGGTAATCCACGAGGCCGACCTGAAGGAAGAGACGTTCACGATCACCCGCGAGATCATCCACGTCAAGACCGTCAAAGGCATGACCCGCGACGAGCAGAGCCAGTGGCAATACATCGTGGACAAGGATGCCGGCGTCGCGTGTATTCGCGTCACCTCATTTACCAACGATACCGTGGACGACCTGCGCAAGGCCATCGAAGAGGCCAAGCGGCAGGGCATGAAGAGCCTGATCCTCGACCTTCGCTTCAACGGCGGCGGCGTGCTCAAGGGGGCCATCGGCATGGTGGACCTGTTCATCAGCGAAGGCGTGATTGTCTCGACGCGCGGCCGCAGCGATCCCGAGGAAGTGCATCGCGCGACGGCCGAGGGAACGTTGGAGTATTTCCCCATGGCGGTCCTGGTGAACGACCGTAGCGCCAGCGCCAGCGAGATTGTCGCCGGCGCGTTGCAGGACCACGGCCGCGCGATCGTCATCGGCGAACGCACCTTCGGCAAGGGCAGCGTGCAGAACATCTTCCCGCTGGACAACGGCCGCGCCGCCATGAGGCTCACGGTGGCCAAGTACTACCTGCCGAGCGGCCGATGCCTGCACCGCGAGGACGACTCCAAGGAATGGGGTGTCGATCCGCTGATTGAAGTGAAGATGACGCCCAAGGAATATGCCGAGGTCTTCATCGCTCGCCGCAACAGCGAGGTGATTCACACGAACGGCAAGACCAATGGTCAGAAGCAGAACGACAAGGGGGATGCCGGCCATGACGACGGTACGGTCCCGCCGCCGTCGAAATCGCCCGACGACATTCGGAGCCAGACCCGCCCCGGGCGTCAAGGCAACCTCGCCGACGACGGCGTCGCGGACGCCTCGTCCGAGGTCGTGGATCGTCAGTTGCAGCGAGCCATCGACGTGTTGCGCATGTGGCCGCTGCTGAAGCGGTTCGAGGTCAAGCAGGCAGTTGCCCAGTAGCGGCCCGTCGATTGTTGCGTGTGTTCTCGGGGCCGTCGCCGGCGGCCCTTTTGTTCATGGCTGTTGCGAGGGCTGCCGGTTTCCGACATGCTGATCCTGGGCATCGAATCTTCCTGCGACGAGACGAGTGTGGCCTTTGTGGAAGATGGTCGCCGCGTACTGGCCTCGGTGGTGGCCAGCCAGGTGGACTTGCATGCTCGTTACGGCGGGGTAGTGCCCGAGTTGGCGGCACGGGCACACATCGAGTACATGATACCGGTGATGACCGAAGCATGTCGGGCGGCCGGCGTGACTGTGGCCGATGCGGATGCTATCGCAGTGGTCAACACGCCAGGCCTGATCGGCTCGCTGCTGATCGGCGTTACGGCCGCCAAGACGCTTGCGTGGCTTCACGGCAAGCCGCTGGTTGCGGTCAATCACATCCAGGCCCATCCCTACGCGGTCTGCCTGGACAGCGACATCGAGCCGTGGCCATGCGTGAGCCTGGTGGTCTCGGGCGGGCACACCACGTTGTATCATCACGCCGGTCCGCTCCAGATGCAGCGTCTTGGTCGTACGGTGGACGATGCCGCCGGCGAGGCTTTCGACAAGGTGGCCGCCATTCTCGATCTGCCGTATCCCGGCGGGCCGAGCGTCGATCGGCTCGCCCGGCACGGCAATCCGCAGGCCATCGCCTTCAAGCGGTCGGCCGTCGGTCCGGAGCAACTCGATTTCTCCTTCAGCGGCATCAAGACCGCTGTGCTCTATGAAGTGTGCGGCCATGATCTCTCGCGAACCGCCGCCGACATGGCCGACGACCGCAAGGCCGACGTGGCCGCCAGTTTCCAGGAGGCGGTGGTGGACATGCTGGTGGCCAATACGCTGCGCGCCGCCGAGTCGCGCGCGGTGGACACGATCATCCTCGGCGGCGGCGTCTCGGCCAACGGGCGGCTTCGGGAGAAGATGGCCGAGACGGCACGCCGTCGCGGCATGGTGTGTCACGTGCCGCCGCTGAAGTACTGCACCGACAATGCCGCGATGGTGGCCGGGCTGGCACACGTGATGATGCGTGCGGGCCATGTCGCCGATCCGGCCTTCGAGGCCAAGGCCTGAAGCGGCTGCCGCAAATCGTTGGAATATCACTTGCCTGCCATGAGGAACCCGCTAGAATGTCGGTTCCGGTAACGTGGCCAACCCTGACTCGAACCTCGTATTCCTGCGATGCGACCCATGAGCCAGCCAAGACAAGGCAGTGACAATTCCCCAGACCGACGTTCCGAGCCGACGCCCGTTTCCAGTTTTAGCCGCATTCACCGGTGGTCTCAGGCCCTGACGCGTCGCGTCCCCTGGACCACGAGTCTGTGGCACGGCGTTTTGGTGGTCGTGCTGATCTACTTTTTCCTGGCCGCCATCAACATGATGGGCAAGGGCATTTCGGTCACAGCGGCCAATCCCGACTACAAGAGCAAATTTCCAGATGATGCCGCCTTTGCCGAGTATGCCCGCAAACCGGCCGATGCGGCGCGGGCCGCGGTCGAGCCGAGTACCCTTGGCACATTGCCCGAGGTCGGCCGCAAGGTCGGCACCGTCGGCGACGTGACGGCCGACGCCGGAGCCGTCGCCGTCGGCGGCCGAGTGGTCCGGGCGATTGCCCCGTCGGGAACCGTGCTCCATCATGCCTGTGCGCGGATTGTGGAGGTCCGGCCCGACGTCCTGGTTGTCGAGCCCGTGCCGGAGTACAAGAGCTGGCTCTACTGCATCTTCGAATTCGCCAAGAATCCCTTCATGGCCTTGATGGTGGGCATCCTCATTACGGCCATTTTCCAGTCCAGCAGCTTCACGACGAGCTTCACGGTCGGCATGGTGGCCACGATGCCCGCGTTTGGTATCGAGCTGGCCATTCCGATCATCATGGGGGCCAACATCGGCACGAGCGTCACCAACATCCTGGTAGCCCTCGGCTATATCCGCCGCCGCGACGAGTTCCGCCGCGCCTTTGCCGGCGCCACGGTCCACGACTTCTTCAATGTGCTGACGGTGCTCGTCCTGTTCACGCTCGAAGAGACGACGGGCGTGCTCCACCGACTGGCCGAAGGTCTGGCCGGACTGGTGTACCATAGCGGTTCCGCGGCCGTGGAGAGCGAGCCCACCAACTACATCAAGATCGCCGTGACGCCGGTCATCAAGGCTATCCAGTGGACCCTGGCCGACGCATTCGGGTTCGGTCAGAACGTCACGGGTGTCGTTATGCTCATCCTGTCCGTCGTGATGCTGTTTGTCTCTCTGCTGCTGCTTGTCAGGGTGCTCCGCACGCTGGTCTTGAAGCGGGCGGAGTCCTTCTTTGATCGCGTTCTGTTCCGCAATGCGCCGACGGCCTTCGTCGTCGGTCTCGTGCTGACGGCGTGCGTCCAGTCCAGCAGCGTCACGACGAGTCTGGTGGTGCCCCTGATCGCCGCCGGCCTGCTGACGATGAACCAGGTGTTCCCGTACCTCCTGGGGGCCAACATCGGCACGACCGTCACGGCTCTGATCGCCGCCTTCGCCACCAGTGCCGCCACGGAAGAGGGGGCCAGGGTCGGCCTGACGTTGGCCTGCGTCCACCTGCTGTTCAATGTTCTGGGGGCCATCATATTCTATCCACTCCGCTGGATTCCCATCGGCATGGCCAACGCCCTGGCCGCCAGGGCCGCAGAGAACAAGCGGTATGCTATCTTCTTTGTCGTGGGCGTGTTTTTCGTGCTGCCGATGGTCGGCATCGGCGCCTATGAGTTCTACGTATACATCCTTGCGGGGAAATGACCATGTTGAAAGCGCTGCTGGCAGCATGGCGCGGCGACAACGCCTTGGTTCTCATGCTGGATCAGTTCGACCAGATGCTCGCTCACGATCAGTGGATGTTCGAACGTGCCACGAGCACGTACTGGCGTATGGCCGATTGGTCCGAAGTGCGCGATGCGCTTTACGCCCGCGACAAGCAGGTCAATGAGCTTGAACGTTCCATCCGCCGAGCGGTCGTCAGGCACCTGGTCCTGCATCCGGGCAGCGACGTCACGGCCTGTCTTATCATGATGAGCGTCGTCAAGGACGCTGAACGCATCGGCGACTACTGCAAGAATATCTTCGAGGTCGGCAAATGGTTCCGGCATGAGTACACCTCGCCGCGGTACGTCGGACCGCTACGGGAAATACGCGAGACGGTCATGGGCATGTTCGATAAAACCCGCAAGGCTTTCCGCGAGAGCCACGTAGGCCTGGCGACTGAGGTGATCCGTACGTTCGAAGGGATCAAGACCAAGTGCGATCAGATCGTCGAGCAGTTGCTTCGCCAGAAGGACGACATGCCGACCGACGAAGCGGTCTCCTACGGCATGATCTGCCGCCACATGAAGCGGGCCGCCGCCCACCTGTCCAACATCGCCAGCAGCGTCGTGACGCCCGTGGAGAACCTAGATTTCGTTGACGAACAAGTGTTGCCGCAGGCGTAGTCCTTGCGGCGGACATGGCGTTACGTCAAGGTCGATGCCGCAACAGGAAAACAGGCGGAACCCATTGACGCAAGAGCCTCCGGAAACATCCAAGACGGCGGCGGTGACGGCCCGTTCCGGCGTCCTTCACCGATGGACCCAGGTTCTGCGCCGGGGGCCCCAGTGGCGACACACCATGTGGTTGGGCGTGCAGGCGGCCGTTTTGATCTACTTTTTCCTGGCTGCCATCAACATGATGGGCAAGGGGATCAAGACCATTGCCCAGAATCCCCAGTACGTTCATGTGTTTCCCAATGATCCGGCTTTCGACCTTTGCGCGAAGGATCCGCAGCGGGCTTCCCGAATGGCCGTTGTGCCCGCCGAAGCGGGGGGGCGCGACTTGGTCGGACGCACCGTGGGCGCCATCGGCACTGTAGGGCAAGACGGTGGATACGTCGCCATCGGCGACCGGACGGTCCGGGCCGTCTGCGTCGAAGGTGTCGCCTTGCATCGCGGTTGCGTCCGTATCGTCGATCTCCGCGGCGACCTTCTCGTCGTAGAGCCTGTGCCCGAGCACAAACAGTGGCTCTATACACTTTTCAGCTACGCCGAAAACCCGTTCGTGGCCCTCTTGGTCGGCGTCCTGGTGACGGCCGTGTTCCAGTCCAGCTCGTTCACCACCAGCTTTGCCGTCGGGATGATTGCCACGATCAACGGCTTCGACCTGAAACTGGCCATCCCGCTGATCATGGGCGCCAACATCGGCACCAGCGTCACGTGCATTCTGGTGTCTCTCGGCTACATACGCCGCCGCGACGAGTTCCGCCGTGCATTCGCAGGGGCCACCGTTCACGACTTCTTCAAGATTCTGACCGTCGTGGTGCTGTTCCCCCTGGAATTGAGCTCGCATATTCTCCAGCGCCTGTCCGAGCACTTGGCCGGGCTGGTCTACCACGGCGGCAGGGCTTCGTTCTCCGAAGAGCCTACCAACTGGATTGGCGTCGCGGTTAGTCCGGTCATCGGCCTCGTCAAATGGTTTCTGGCCGATCTGATCTCCCTTGGCGAGACGCCGGTCGGCGCCGTGATGACCGTCGTGGCGGTGACGCTGCTGTTCGTGTCGCTGCTTCTGCTGGTCGGCGTTCTGAAAAAGCTGGTCCTGCGCCGCGCCGAATCGCTTTTCGACCGGGTCTTCTTCCGCAATGCGCCGGTGGCCTTCCTGGTGGGCCTCCTGCTTACAGCCTCCGTGCAGTCCAGCAGCGTCACCAGCAGCCTCGTCGTGCCGCTGGTTGCCGCCGGCATGCTGACGCTGAACCAGATCTTTCCCTACCTGATGGGGGCCAACATCGGGACCACGGTGACGGCCCTGATCGCCGCCTTCGCTACCAGCGCCGCCACCGAGGAAGGCGCCAAGCTGGGCCTGACTCTCGCCTGTGTTCACTTGCTTTTCAACGCACTTGGCGCCATGATATTCTATCCGTTGCGATGGATACCGATTGCCATGGCCAACGGCCTGGCCAACAAGGCGGCCGAGTCGCGACGCTATGCGGTCCTGTTCGTACTCGGCGTCTTCTTCGGAGGGCCGGTGCTGGGCATTGTGCTTCATTGGCTGTATGTCCGACTCGTGGGAGGGTAGTCATGTTCAAGAGGCTTATGGATGCCTGGCGTGGCAGGAACACGCTCAGCCTGATGCTCGACCAGTTCGACCAGATGCTCGCCCACGACCAGTGGATGTTCGAGCAGGCCATCAGTACCTACATGCGGACGCGCCCGTGGGAGGAAGTCCAGGGACCGCTCTACGCCCGCGACAAGCAGGTCAACGAACTCGAACGCGCCATCCGCCGCGAGGTGGTTCGGCACCTCGTCGTCCATCCGGGCGACGACGTCGTCGCGTGCCTGATCATGATGAGTGTTGTCAAAGACGCCGAACGAATCGGCGATTACTGCAAGAACATCTTCGAGGTCGGCAAGCTGTTCCGCTTCGAGTACACCGCGCCGCGCTACCTGGAGCCCCTGAAGGAAATCCACAGCGCCGTCAGCGAACTGTTCGACAAAACACGGCAGGCCTTCCGCGAAAGCAATGCCGAGCTGGCCCACGCCGTCCTCGATGCCTTCGAGGGAATCAAAACCAAGTGCGACCTGATTGTTGAGCAACTGCTACGGCAGAAAGACAACTTGCCGACGGACGAGGCGGTCTCCTACGGCATGCTCTGCCGCCACATGAAACGCGTTGCCGCACACCTGTCGAACATCGCCTCCAGCGTCGTCGCGCCCGTCGAGAACATCGACTTCGCCGACGAAACCGAAGAATCCGACAATTGACCGGCGGAGATCGCCCGTGGCAGACGCTGAGCTGAACGACATTCTCCACCGCGTGGCTGCCGGCGATCTGACCGTCGCCGAAGCCATGCGCCGTCTGGCGACTCCCGCCTTCGAAGACCTCGGATTCGCCAAGGTCGATCATCACCGCCGCACGCGGTGCGGCTTCCCCGAGGTGATTTTCTGCCCCGGCAAGACGCCCGATCAGATCGTGGAGATTGCACGTAGCCTCTCGGCCCGCGGGCACACGGTCCTGGCCTCCCGTGCCGACGCCGCGGCCGCGGCCGCACTGACCGAGGCGTTCCCGGCCTGCCGCCACAATCCTGTCGCGCGCACCGTGGTGCTGCCCGGCACGGAACCCGCGTCCCGGTTGCCCGGGATGGTTCTTATCGTCTGTGCCGGGACGAGCGATCTGCCGGTGGCCGAGGAAGCCCGCGAAACGGCCGAAGCCCTGGGCTGCTCGGTTCGGTGTCTCAGCGATGTCGGCGTGGCGGGCATCCACCGCCTGCTGGCCCATCAGGACGAACTCCGCAAGGCCACCGTCGTTGTCGCCATTGCCGGCATGGAAGGCGCCCTGCCGAGCGTCGTCGCCGGGCTGGTGGATGTGCCTGTCATTGCCGTGCCCACGAGCGTCGGCTACGGCGCCCACCTCGGCGGCCTGACGCCGTTGCTGGCCATGCTCAACAGTTGCGCCAGCGGCGTCGTTGTCGTGAACATCGACAACGGCTTTGGCGCGGCGTACAATGCCGCCCTGGTGTGCCGCACGGCCGCCAGGCTCGTCCAGCACACGATACCCTGAGCCGCATGCCGCCGCCATGTGTCGTATCGACGACGGCCGAACGAGTGTCCGCACCGTGCGCCAAGGTTTCGACCGACCCCGGCGGCGCGCTGCCCTACTGCGAGGACTGACCATGGAACAAATCACCCGACTGCCGCCGTTCCCGCCGCGACCTGCGTCCGGTCACAAGGGAACTTTTGGCACGGTTCTGGTGGTCGGCGGCTCGCGCGGCATGGCCGGCGCTGTTGCCCTGGCTGGCCGGGCTGCCCTGGTTTCCGGGGCCGGGCTGGCTAGGCTGGCCGTCCCTGATGCCATTTTCGATACCGTGGCCGCCATGGCTCCCTGTTGTACCACAGTGCCTTTGCCTGGCACTCCGTCAGGCCGCCTGCATCCGCAGAGCGCCATCGACGTGCTCCGCGCCGCCGCCGAGGCTACGGTGGTTGCCCTCGGACCGGGTCTGGGCTGCGACTGCGACACCATCATGGCTGTGCGCGGCATCGTCGAGAACCTCGACCGCCCCCTCATTATGGATGCCGACGCGCTAAACGCCGTGGCCCGGATCGGCGGCCTCCAAGCCCTTGTGTCGAAACCGGGGGTCACGATCATTACGCCGCATCCCGGCGAAGCGGCACGGTTGCTCCGCACCACGACGGCTTCGGTTCAGGCTGATCGCGAGACAGCGGCCGCACGACTGGCCGAGGCTGGCGTCACAGTGCTGCTGAAAGGGCAGGGCACCCTGGTGACCGACGGCCGTCGCCTCTATGTCAACCACACCGGCAACAGCGGCATGGCCACCGGCGGCAGCGGCGACGTCCTGACCGGGGTTGTGGCGGCCCTGGTGGCCCAGGGCATGAGCGGTTTCGAAGCTGCCGTCCTTGCCGCCCATGTCCACGGAGCGGCCGGAGACCTCGCGGCCAAGCAGGACGGCGAGGCGGCTGTTACGGCCGAGAGCATTTTGCGTTGCCTGCCTGCGGCACGAGTGCTACAATGAGAGCTTATTTTCCTGACGCACCTGTGCCTCATGCAAGGAAGAAGGAGTAATTGTTCATGGCGATGCGCGATCCGGTCAAAGGCAAAGTCGGCAGCAAGGACGAAATGCGATTTCTGCTCAAGCAGATGATGCAGATTCGGGCGTTCGAGGACAAGGTGTTCGAGCTTCTGGCCCGCGATATCCTCAAGGGGGCCAGCCATGTCTACGCCGGCCAAGAGGCCGTTGCCGTCGGTGCGATGCGGACCATCACCGACAAGGATTTCATCACCAGCACGCACCGCGGCCATGGGCATTGTCTGGCCCGCGGCGGCACGCTCAAGCTCATGCTCGCCGAACTGTGCGGCAAGGAAACCGGCTACTGCCGCGGTCGCGGCGGCTCGATGCATATCGCCGACGTTAACGCCGGCAACTTGGGCGCTACGGGCATCGTTGCCGGCAACATCCCCGTGGCCACCGGCGCCGCCCTGGCGTGCAAGATGCGCAACCAGGGCCAGGTCGTGCTCTGCTTCTTCGGCGACGGAGCGTCCAACAACGGCACTTTCCACGAGTCGCTCAATATGGCCGGCGTCTGGAAACTCCCGATCGTCTATATCATCGAGAACAACCTGTACGGCATGAGCGTCTCCGTCAAACGAGCCTGCGCGGTCGAGGACATTGCAACCCGGTGCTCGGCCTATGGCATGGACGGCGTCATCGTTGACGGCCAGCGTGTGCTCGACGTACAGGCCACGGTCGCCGAGGCGGTCAAGCACGCCCGCGAGGGCAAAGGCCCCATGATCGTCGAAGCCAAGACGTACCGCTACCGTGGTCACAGCCGCAGCGACCCGCGCGTTTACCGTACCAAAGAAGAAGAAGCCTACTGGCATGATCGCGACCCGATCAAACTGTTCCGCGAGTTGCTCGCCGCCGAGAAGGTGATGACCGAGGCCGAGATGAATGCCGTCGAAGCCGAGGTGGACCAGGAAATGGTCGAGGCCGAGAAGTTCGCCCTTGAGGAGTCGGCCTATCCGCCGGCCGAGGCCGTGTACGAAGACGTATATGTGGGCTGGATCCAGGGCAAGTACGGCCTGGAACCCATTCAGAAGTGAGGACCGACAACGGCTGCCATGGCGCCAACGTCGCCGGGCAAACTGCCATGGAAGACGGGAGAGATTGGCAATGGCTCAAATGTTTTATCGTGAAGCGATCCGGGACGCCCTGGCTGAGGAAATGCGGCGCGATCCGCGTGTCTTTGTCATGGGCGAGGACGTGGCTGTCTACGGCGGCGCCTATAGCGCTACCAAGGGACTGATGGAAGAGTTCGGCGAAGAACGCGTCCGCGATACCGCCATCAGCGAGGCCGCCATCGCCGGTGCCGCCGTCGGCGCTGCCATGGCCGGCATGCGGCCCGTGGCCGAGATCATGTACTTCGACTTCATGACCATCGCCATGGACCAGTTCGTCAA
>CAZCOA010000059.1:0-7978 GCA_964500225.1 uncultured Anaerolineaceae bacterium
CCGGGGCCCATCCTGTCTCCCGGCCCATAGCGGCCCGGCTCTGCGCCCGGCTCCGCGCTTGCCAAAGCCCTCAGCATGGGCTATCCTGCCCTGCTGTTGTGCGGTGTCGGCAGCAAGGTGCCCGTGACCAGGTGAAAGGATCGCCCATGTCGTTGATCGTTGTCGGAAGTGTCGCTTTCGATTCCGTGGAGACTCCCACAGCCAAGGCCGACCGGGTGCTCGGCGGGTCGGCCACGTACTTCTCCTATGCCGCCAGTTTCTTCGGCCCTGTGCGGCTGGTCGGCGTTGTGGGGACGGACTTTCCGCCGGCCTATCGCGAGTTGCTCCAGAGCCGCAACATCGACACCGCCGGCCTGGAAACCGTCGAAGGCAAGACGTTCTTCTGGCGCGGCGCATACGAAAAAGACATGAACAAGCGGACCACGCTCGAGGTGGATCTGAACGTTTTCGGCACGTTCGATCCGATGCTGCCCGAGCATTTCCGCGACTCGCGGTTCGTCTTCCTGGCCAACGGCAGCCCGCGCGTCCAGATGCGCGTCCTGGAACAGGTCGCACGCCCTCAGCTTGTCGTCGCCGACACGATGAACTTCTACATCGAGAGTCAGCGCGACGACCTGCTGAAGCTCATGCGGCGCATCGACGGCATGGTCCTCAACGACGAGGAGGCGTTCATGCTCACCGGGGCCTCGCACCTGGTGGACGCCGGGCGCAGGGTGCTGGCCATGGGGCCGAAATTCGTCGTTATCAAGAAGGGCGAGCACGGAGCCATGCTCGTCACGTCCAAGGGCGTGGTCGTCCTGCCGGCCTACCCGACCGACCGCGTCGTCGATCCGACCGGCGCGGGCGACTCGTTCGCCGGCGGCATGATGGGCTACCTGGCCACGCAAGAGGTCTTCGACGAACCGCGGCTGCGCCGGGCCATGGCCTACGGCACCGTGGTCGCCTCGTTCTGCGTGGAGGACTTCAGCCTCGATCGCTTCCGGCAGATCGGCATGGACAACATCCGCAGCCGCTACGAGCAGTACCGGGCCATGCTGACGCTGTGAGGCGGCCCGACGTGAGATTTTAGGGTTGGAGGAACTGATCCCGCCATGGCCGACCTGCGACTGTTCATCGCCGTCGAGTTGCCCGAAGAGGTCCGCCGCCTGCTGGCCGCCGTCGAGCGCGACCTGCGACAGGCCGACGCCGATGTCTCGTGGTCGCGGCCCGAGAACATGCACCTGACGCTGAAGTTTCTGGGCGACACGCCCGAGGACTTGGTCGGCGAGATTGCCGTTGCGCTCGATGCCGCCACGGCCGCCTGCCCCCGACACGCCGCCATGCTCGGCGGCGTCGGCGCGTTTCCCACCGTGCGACGGCCTCGCGTCGTCTGGGTCGGACTCGACGAACCCACCGGACGGCTCGTCGAACTCCAGAAAGCCGTGGACGACGTCACGGCCGACCTCGTCCCGCCGGACCCTCGCGGCTTCACGCCGCACCTGACCCTCGGCCGCGTCCGCTCGCAACGCAACGCCGAACGCCTCGCCCGCCTCCTGGACGGCTACCGCATGGCCTCGGCGGCCGCCGTGCCTGTCAATGAAATCGTCCTCATCCGCTCAGAGCTTTCCCGCGGCGGGCCCACCTACACACCCCTGCACCGCTCGCCGCTGAGACAATAACAGCACGATGCTTTTCGAAACCGTAAAACGAAAGTGCCCCGTCCGGGCAGAAAACCCGACGGGGCACAGTAGTCTGCGGCTCGGCCGTGCGGATGCACCCTTAGCCGCCCATTCATTCAACTCGACTACGATGCCTTGCGTGCGGCTCAGATGGAGCCCATCGGCTCCGCCATGCCGCAATCAACCCGCGCGCAAGGTCCATGGCGACGGCCTACTCGCCCACAATCATCGGTCCCTGGCCGACGACATTGACGAACACGGCCCCCTTGAGCTTCTTGCTGATGGCCTTCAGGGTTTCCAGGTCGGTGACTTTCTGCGACGCCACCTGGTTGATGACCATGCCGGAACGCAGGCCGTTCTCGTAGGCCTTGCTGTTCTTGTCCACGCGGGCCACATAGACGCCCTGGACGCTGTCGTCCAGTCCCGCCTCCTGACGCAGAGCCGGCGTCAGTTCCTGAAGGGTCAGGCCGCGCCACTCAAACGAGCCCGTCGGCGCCGGCCCGTTGTCGCGGTCGTCACCGCCGCCGCCCGAGGCGATCTTCGCCGGGTCGCGCCGAACGACAGTCGCCTTCACGGTCTTCTTCTCGCCGCTGCGATAAAGTACCAGCTCAATCGTTCCCCCGACCGGCGTCATGCCGACCCGGGCCACCAGGTCATCCGCATCGGGCACCGGCTTGCCGTCCATCTCCACGATCAGGTCGGCCGGCAGAATGCCCGCCTTGTCGGCCGGGCTGCCGGGCACCACCGAACTGACAAAAGCCCCCTTGCCCACCGGCGCTCCGGCCGTCTCGCTCTCGGCCGGAAGCGGATCGCGAATCTCCACCCCGAGGTAACCGTACTCGATGGCTTTGCCCTTCTTCAACTTCCGGATAATGTCCAGGGTCGCCTCGTCAATAGGAATGGCGAAGCCGACGCCCTGGCTCCCGCCGCCGCGCGACGCGATGGCCACGTTGATGCCGATCACCTTGCCGTCCAGAGTGCACAGCGGCCCGCCGCTGTTGCCCGGATTGATCGCCGCGTCCGTCTGGATCAGTTTGCCGTAGAACCGGTCATCCTCTTCCATGCCCAGGGCCAACCGCCGGCGCGTGCCGCTGACGATGCCGAAACTGACGCTCGCCTGGCCGTCGGCCCCGAATCCAAACGGCGACCCTACCGCCAGAACGAACAGCCCCCGACGCACATCGGCCGTGCCGTTCAGCGTTGCCGCCGGAAGATCCGATGCCTCCACCTTCAGCACGGCCAGGTCGCTCCGCGGATCCTGCCCCACGACGGTCGCCTTGAATCGGCGCTTATCGGACAGGACGACCTCCACCTCCGCCGCGTCACGAACCACGTGCTGGTTCGTCAGAATGTATCCGTCGGCCGAGATAATCACTCCCGAGCCGATGCCCTGCGGCACCAGTTCGCCGTCGTCCTCCCGAGGCGTCTGGCGGCGAGGCTGAGGCAACCGCCGACGCCACTGGTCCGGCAACATGTCCCACAGGTCAGAATCCCAGTCAAACCGTTGTTGTTGCACCTTCGACTTGGTCTGAATGCTAACCACGCTCCGGCCCACCTCGTCGGCCACCTTCTCGATGCGGTCCTGAAGCGCCTGATACGTCTCATCGTCGCCCGCCTGCGCCACTGAAGACCACAGCATCATTGCCGCCGCCACCACCACCACCACCGCGGCCATGCGTTTTATGCCCCAGTTCGTCCGTTCCATGTGTATCGCTCCTTCCGACCCACAACCTCTTTTATCGCAATTCCTTAGCAACACGATCCTATCCGGCCGCAACACCATGCAAACGGCGACTGGCGACTTTTTTTCGCCGGTCGCCGCTCCTGGTAATATCATACGACCAAGGCCGCTCAACCCACACGCAAGATTTCTACTTTTTGGACGACGCCGGGGCCTTCTCGGTTGCTTTGGCATCCTGGGACTCCGCATCGTCCGAACCCGTCCCGCCGACCGGGAACAGCCCCTTCTTGGCTCGGATGGCCTTTTCGATTTCCAGCGCCAGGTCGGCATTCTCCTTCAGGAACTGCCGCGTGTTCTCGCGGCCCTGCCCCAGACGCACGTCGCCGTAGCTGAACCACGCGCCGCTCTTCTGGATCACGTTCATCGCCAGGCCCAGATCCAGCAGGTCGCCTTCGTAGCTGATGCCGCTGTCGTACATAATGTCGAATTCCGCCTGCGTAAACGGCGGCGCCACCTTATTCTTAACGACCTTCACGCGTGTGCGGCTGCCAATCACCTGCTCGCCTTCCTTGATGGCGGCCACACGACGCACGTCGAGCCGCACCGACGAGTAGAACTTCAGGGCGTTGCCGCCGGGGGTCGTCTCGGGATTGCCGAACATGACGCCGATCTTCATCCGGATCTGGTTGATGAAGACGACCGTCGTCCGCGACTTGGCGATGCCGGCCGTGAGTTTCCGCAGGGCCTGGCTCATCAGCCGCGCCTGAAGCCCCACGAATTGGTCGCCGATGTTGCCTTCGATCTCGGCCCGCGGCGTCAGCGCCGCTACGCTGTCGATCACGATGATGTCCACGGCGTTGGAGTTGACCAGCATTTCGCAGATTTCCAGGGCCTGCTCGCCGCTGTCGGGCTGACTGATCAGGAGGTTCTCCACGTTGACGCCCAGCCGCCGGCACCACGACGGGTCCAGGGCATGTTCGGCATCGATGAACGCCGCAATCCCGCCCCGCTTCTGCGCCTGGGCTATCATGTGCAGCGCCAGCGTGGTCTTGCCGCTGGACTCGGGGCCGAACAACTCAACCACGCGGCCACGGGGCACCCCGTTGCCGCCCAGCGCAAGGTCCAAGCTCAGGCTTCCGGTCGGAATGCCCTCCACCGGCGCCGTCTGGAATTCGCCCAGGTGCATGATCGATCCCTTGCCGAACTGCTTTTCGATCTGCATCAGAACACGTTCCAACGCCTTGGGGTCGCCGGCTGCTTCCACAGACTTCGCCATCTGCCTCTCCTTAGCCCGTGCATGTTGTGATGTGTGATTCACTGCCGTCGAGTGGACGCCGCCGAACGCATCTGCTCCGGTCGACGCACGTCGGCAGCGCGACCGGTCCACAGCGGCGACAACGCCGACCGATCGCATGTGGGAGTGTAGCTTGCCGGTCACCGCAACGCCAGAGGAAACCCACCCGATTTTTCGCCCGACCTATTTCACCTCGACGCCGTTCAGAATGTTGACCAGCATGGCCAAATCGCCCGGCTCGGCGCCGCCGTTGGCATCCAGGTCGAAGGCCCGGGGATGGACCCCGGCCGGCGGCGCACCGTTCAGGCACATAATCAGCATAGCCATGTCGGTCGGCTCGGCGTCCCCGTTGCCGTCGATGTCGCCCAGACATCGCACCATAAACGGCGCCCATACGGTCGTCCGGCCCCAGACGTCGCCCGTGGCCGTCACGGCCAGAACAAGCGATCCGGCCGCCCCGGCACTCTGCGAGCTGCCGAGAATCCGCCGCACCAGCGGTCGTCCCCACGGGTCGTCCGTCACCACCACCTCGCCCGGCCCGCTGTCCGGCACCTTGCTCACCGACAGACTCACCGCACCGTTGCCTGCAGCCTCCACGACGACCGCCTCCAGAGTCACGCCGTGCCCGCCGCGAACCATGCAGCCGGGAGTGTTCTGATAGACCCAATCCAGATCATTCTCCGTCACCACGGCAATCGTCAGCCGGGCCGTCGCCGAGGCCGTCACGGTCAGGTGATCGTTCACCGTAACGGTCGTCGAGCGACTCGACACATCGGCTACCGTCGCCACGTCCCCCGTCCAGCCGGCAAAGTAGTCCGCCGGACAGTCCGCTACGATCTCCACCTCCGCCCCTTCGTCGTACACGCCGCTTCCGGACCCGTCCACCACCGTCAGGACGCATTGACGGGCCAATAGCGCCTCTACCGTCGTGTCGGCCTCCACCGTCAGCGTCAGGTCGGCATCCTCACCGGCCATCTGATCGTTGATCAACCAACCGACAAAGCGATACCCTGGGTCGGCCTCCGCTCGAAACGCGAGCACCCGTCCGACTTCGTACACACCGGACACGTCGCCGGCCACCCTGCCGCCGGGCGACGACACTACCTGCACGTTGCAGAATCGTTGCACGAAATCCGCCACAACGCGACCGTCGCAGAGCACATTGAACGAAATGAGTCCCTGCGGGGCCGTGCCGCCCCCCGCGGCAAAGCCCGACGGCAGTTCGCTCCAGCCGCTGAGTTCCCACCCCGATTCAGGCGACGCTTCCACCGTCACCAGGTCGCCGTAGTCGTACACCTCTTTCTGAGGCCCCCAGACCAGCGTGCCGCCCTGCGGCGGCCGCGACGCCACCTCAAGCCTCGCGGTGCAGTTGATCACGGCCTGACTATGGTATCCGCCGCAAGCCACCGCCACCGCGTTCGGCAGGTACCCCTGCCCCCCGACGCCGGCCACTCGGACAGGCACGGGCCGGTTCACCGTCGTGCCGTCGCCCAATTGACCGTTCTCGTTGTAGCCGCACGCCCACAGGCGACCGTCGCGGCCGAGGATCAGCGTGTGGTTATTGCCGGCAGCCGCAGCACAAACGTCCGTCACAGTGGCCATGGCGACCGGACGCAAACGATTCACCACATAGCCGTCGCCGAGTTGGCCTTCGAGGTTCCGGCCCCAAGCAGCCACGGTCCCGTCACTCCGGACGGCCACCGTATGGTAGTACCCCGCCGCCACCCGTGCGACCCCTTCGACCGATGCCACACGAACCGGCGACAGCCGGTCCACCGTGGACCCGTCGCCGAGTTGACCATAGTTGTTGCGGCCCCACGTCCAGACCGTGCCGTCCTCGGCGCCAACCACCGTGTGGCTATAGCCTGCCGCCACCCATGCGGCCGCAGGAATCGTACCCACTCGAATCGGCGTCAGGCGGTCGGTAGTCGTGCCGTCGCCAAGCTGGCCGTAGTTGTTGCGGCCCCAGGTCCAGACCGATCCGTCGCCCGTCAATGCCACGCTGTGGGACCGACCGGCCGAGACCAGCACCACGTCCTCCAATCCGACCACGCGGACTGGCGTCGCCCGGTCCTGCGTTGTACCGTCGCCGAGTTCGCCGTTGGCATTGCGGCCCCAGGCCCAGAGCGTCCCGTCCTCGGCAATCGCCAAGCTGTGGTAGTTGCCCGCGCCGAGGCCCTTGCACCGGCCCAGACCGGTGACCGGAACCGGCTCGTGGCGGTCGGTGGTCGTACCGTCGCCAAGCTGACCGACCCAATTGTATCCCCAGGCCCAGACCGCCCCCTGGTCGTCCAGCGCAAGGCTGTGGTACCGCCCTGCCGCCAGGGCTGTTGCCGCCGAAATCCCCCACGTGCGTACAGGGGTAAAACTGCCGCTGGTGCCGCCGACGCCGAGTTGTCCGTAGTTGTTCTGACCAGTGGACCAGATGGGACCGGGGGACGGCTGCGCCGAAGCCACCGCGGCGCACAACGCCACCGACGTCCCGACCACCAGTATTCCGAGCCATCGAAACCACAAGCGGGGCCGAGCGACAGGGTCGCCCCGGCCGATGCCATGTGCCCACTTCATGAGGCGTGTCCTCGCCACGATAAAGTTCGCTGCGGGGTCGCAATACCGTGCCCACTGCCCGGCGTCGCGCATCGGGTCTATCGGCCAACATGTGGGCCGGCGTCCACTCAATTCTTGGCGTCAGGATTAAAAGCGAGGCTTGCCTACGATCGCCGCAGGCAAGCCTCGCAGGAGCACAACTCGTATCGAAGCCTGGAGACTAGAGCATCCCGTTGAGGATGTTCGTCAGGATCGACAGGTCGGTCGGTTCGGCGCCGCCGTTTCTGTCGAGGTCGAACGCGTAACGGTGCATGCCCGACGTATCCATGCCGTTGAGTCTGTTGATCAGCATGGCCGTATCGGTCGGCTCGGCGCCGCCGTTGCCATCGACGTCGCCCAACGGACGCACGGTCATCGGCACCAGCACCACGTCCTCGCCCTGCACGTTGCCCGTTACCGTCACCCGCAGCACCAGCGACCCGACGCCGGTCGTATTGTCCACGCGCATCGGCCCGACGATCCACTTCACCATCGGATCCGCCTCGTCGTCCTCGATGATCACCTCGCCCGGACCGCTGCCGGCCTGCTTGGCGACGCTGACCGTCACGCTCTCGTTGCCGCCCCAGGCAACCACCGCGACCTCCAGCCACACGCAATGCCCGCCGTTGTTGATCGACGCCGGAATGTTCTGGTAAACCCAGTTCAGATCGTCCTCCGTCGTCACGGTCACCTCCAGTGGTTCCGTCTGCTTGGCGGCGGCAGTCACCGTGTAGTTGCCCGTCATCGTAATGGTCGTCG
>CAZCOA010000059.1:8078-15015 GCA_964500225.1 uncultured Anaerolineaceae bacterium
GTCACCGTGTAGTTGCCCGTCATCGTAATGGTCGTCGCGGCGCTCTGCACATCGGCCACCGTTGCCACGTCGCCCGTCCACCGGTCGAACTCGGCCTGCGGATAATTCGCAACAATCTGCACCACGGCCCCGCTGTCGTACACGCCGCTGCCCGACCCGTTGACCACCGTCAGTGCGTACTGGTACGCGAACACCGCCGCCACCGTCTTGTTGCCATTGAGCACCAGCGCCAGGTCATCGTCCGTTCCGGCGTCCGCGCCGTTGACCGTCCACTTGACGAATCGGTAGTTGGCGTGCGGCGACGCGTGGAGATTCACCGTCGTACCGAACGGATACGTCCCCGGCGGATCCCCCGTAATGTCGCCGCCGGTATGGTCGCCATAGGCCAGCGTCACCGTGGCCGACGCAAAGTTGGCCTTGATGTTGAGGTTGGCGTTCACCGTAAACGAGATGAGCGAACCGTCCCCGACGCCCAGCCCCGAAATGGGCCCCTCCGGCAGCCCCGTCCAATGCGAGAAGGCGTATCCCGATGCCGGATTGGCCTTCAGCGTCAGCGTCTCGCCATCCACGTAGAAGGTCTTGTTCGGCGTTTTCGTCACGGTGCCCGTCCCGGTAGGGTTGACGCCGGCAATCACCGTGCGTCTTGGCGCAAAGACGCCCACCACGTGGCTGTCCTTGACCAGGCTGAAGGCTAACGTCGTGCTCGTTCCCGCCGGTTCCCCATTGATCATCCACCGCAGGAATCCATAGCCCGAGTCTGCCGACGCCATCAGGAACGGTTGCAGCGGCGGCTCGGTCACCTCGTAGCGCCCGGGCGTCATGTTCAGGCACGTGACCGAGCCGCCGACAGTGGCCTCGTAGCTAAACCACACCATCGGCCCCTCGAACTTGGCCGTGATATCCAGATTCTCGTTGATGTTGAACTGGATCACCGACCCTCCCGAACTGGTCGTCCCGCTGACGATCTCCGACGGCAATCCGTCCCACCCCGTGAAGGTCTGGCCGGGATGGGCGTGCGCCTCGATCGTCACCAATTCGTCTTCGTCATACGTCGCTTTGGTCGGCGATGCGGCTACCGTGCCTTTGGACGCCGGGCTGGCCTTCAGCGCCAGCGTATATTGGATCGGATCCTCGATCACCACCACGGTGTGCCAACTGCCGCAGGCCACCGTCATATCCTTGCGCAACTCCTGGACACGAACGGGCGTCGTGCGGGTGTCGTAGGTGCCGTCGCCCAACTGCCCCGACCCATTGGCGCCGCAGGCGTAGATCCAGCGGTTGGCGCCCTTGATGAGCGTGTGTTCCTGGCCGCCGGCCACGGCCTCGGCGCCGGTCGGCATGGCCATCTGGACGGCCGTGTGACGCTCCGTCGTGGTGCCGTCGCCCAACTGCCCCGATCCGTTGGCCCCCCACGCCCACACGGTCCCATCGCTCTTGACAGCCAGCGAATGGCAGGCCCCCGCCCCCACCGCACTGATCCCGCTGAGGCCGCTGACCTGCACAGGCACGTTACGGCTGGTGGTCGAGTTGTTGCCGAGTTGCCCGTTGTTGTTGCGACCCCAGGCCCAGACCGTGCCGTCGTTCTTCACGGCCACGCAATGGTCCCACCCGGCCGCAATCGCCTTGACGTCGGTCAGCGACGTGACCTGAACCGGCGTGAGCGAGTATCCCGCTGCACTGCCATTGCCGAGCTGGCCGTACTGGTTCGAGCCCCACGTCCAGACGGTGCCGTCCTGCTTCAGGGCCACCATGTGGGTGTAACCACAGGCGATGGCTTTGACGGACGAGAGATAACCGGAGCCGCCCTGTCCGACCACTCGTAGCGGAACCAGCGACCAGTATTCGTCGGGGTCGCCGTGACCGAGTTGGCCGATCCAGTTGTCACCCCAGGTCCAGACATAGCCGCCGGAGTCCAGCGCCGCCGATGAGTAGCCGCCCGCCGCCACGGCCTGGACCGCCGTCAACGATGTCAGACGCACAGGCGTCGAGCTGCTGTCCCAAGTGCCGTTGCCCAACTGGCCCCAGTCGTTGCTGCCCCAGACCCACACATAGCCGGACGCATCGCAAGACACCGAGTGCTCTTCGCCCGCGGCCGCCTTCACTGCCAGCGTCTGAAGCATAATAGGCACATTGCTGCCAGTCTCCGTGCCATCGCCCAGTTGTCCACGGCCGTTAGCACCCCAGCTCCAGATGCGGCTCGGCTCGGCCGCCCACGCCTGCGCAGCAGCAAGCGTCAGCACCAGAAGCCAGGCCAGGCCCATGGTCAACCGCCCCTGGTCCAGGCCACGGTCCGCAATCCGTACGACCGTACGCGCTCCGACACACCCGACATGACGAACGCCCATGAGTAACTACCCCTTCACGAAATGAACGGATGGACATCGGGCGAGCGAGGGGTTGCCGGACACCGATCCGCATGGGGCCGGCAATCGCGCCGAGGAGGCGTCATGGTGTGAAATCAGTCCCGACCGTATATCGTGAATAATAGCTCAAAACGTGGGCTAAGTCAAGCCAACTATGAGCCTTACAACATGAACGAGACCGCGACGACATCGTTTCCTGGTCCGATAACCTGCGCCGGCCGCGAGAAAACGTTTTTTTGAGCTCCCCTGCTCCATCCACGATGCCGCGCTTGACTGGTCGCCGGAAACAAGATATTATGGCGGTTCTTGTTTGGAACTGGTTTCTTAACCGTCTGCTGGTCGGCTGGACACCCTGCTCGCCGCGCGGCGAGCCACGACCCAAAAGGGATCCACTATGGCCGGTCACGCAGGCCCTGTAGCGAATGGAGAACTCCCTTGAGCGAAATCATTGTGCGCGAACTGATCGACGCGGGCATCCACTTCGGCCACCGGGTCTCACGGTGGAATCCGAAGATGAAACCGTACATCTACGGCAAGCGGAACCTGATCCACATCATCGATGTGAAAGAGACGATCAAGGGGCTGGTCCGCGCCCGGAAGTTCCTGACGCAGATCGTGGCCGAGGGCAAGGACGTGTTGTTCGTGGCGACCAAACGCCAGGCCAAGGCGATTATCGTGGCCGAGGCCGAGCGGGCCAAAATGCCGTTCGTTTCCGAGCGTTGGCTCGGCGGCACGCTGACCAACTTCCGGACGATCCGCGAGCGGCTGAAGTACCTGGAGCAACTCGAGGCCCTTCAGAAGAGCGGGGAGATCGAGTCGTACTCGAAGAAGATGATCGCCAAGATCAAACGCGAAATCGGCAAGATGACGCGCAACCTGAACGGTATCCGCACGATGAACCGGCTGCCCGGGGCGGTATTCGTGGTCGATCCGCGGCGCGAGCGCAACGCGATTCTTGAAGCCCGCAAGCTGGGCATCCCGACCGTGGCGCTGATGGACACCGACAGCGATCCGGACGAGGTGGACCTGGTGATTCCGGGCAACGACGATGCCATGCGGAGCATCGAGCTGGTGGTCAAGTATCTGGCCGACGCCGTGGTCGAGGGCCTGGCCAACCGCGCGGCCCGTCCGATGACGCCGGAACGCATGAAGGAAGTCGCCGGCGAGACGGAGGAGAAGACGCAGGATCGTCGTCCTCGCGGCCGTCGCAGCGGCGGGCGCGGCACCGGCGGACAGCGCGGCGGACGGAGCGGCCGAGGAGATCGCGGCGGTCGGGACGAAGGCCCCCGCGAGCCGGACCCGATGCAGTTGGCCGAGCGCGGTGCGCCGCGGCCGGTCGTTCAGCCGCAGACCCCCGCACAGCCCGAGGCTGCCGCCGAGCCGGCCAAGGCCCCCGAAGCCGAAGGACCTGCCGCCGGGCAGCCCCAGACCGAAGCCTGAGCCGCGCAGCCCACGGAGCCGTTTGTGCCCGGCGACGACGCCGGAGAACCCGATAACCGAAAGTCTGACGATACAAGGGAGATGTTGACCGATGGCCATTTCACCCGCAGATGTCAAGAGATTGCGCGAAGCGACCGGACTGGGCATGATGGAATGCAAGAAGGCCCTTGAAGAGACCGGCGGTAATCAGGAAAAAGCCGTCGAATTGCTCCGCAAAAAGGGGCTTCAGACGGCCGAGAAGCGCACCGGTCGGGCCACCGCTAACGGCCTGGTTCGCAGCTATATTCACCACAACAACCGCGTCGGCGTGCTCGTCCAGGTCAACTGCGAGACCGACTTTGTCGCACGCAACGAGGACTTCGGCAAATTCGTCGCCGACCTGTGCATGCACATTGCCGCGTTCAGCCCGATCTCGGTCTCGCGCGACCAGGTGGATCCGAAGATCGTCGCAACCGAGCGCGACATCGCCCGCGAGCAGGTCAAGGATAAGCCGGCCGCCATTCAGGACAAGATCATCGAAGGCAAGCTCGACAAGTTCTTCGCCGAGCGCGTGCTGCTGGAGCAGCCGTGGGTCCACGACGACAAGCAGTCGGTCGAGCAGATCCTCAAGGGCCTGATCGGCAAGATCGGCGAAAACATCCGGATCGTCCGCTTTGCCCGGTTCGACATTGGCGACACGATGGAAGGATAATCCCCGCGGTGCAGTCCCCTAGCGACAGCCGCCCCATAACACAGTCTTCCGCGCAGCCCGGCCCGTGCCGGGCTGTGTCTTTTTGACAAGGACCGGAGACTCGCAGCACGCTGGCTCTCGCGTCAGACCATCCGACAATCTCAGGGGCGGCAAGCAACTCGGCCGGGCGGCGCGTCTTTTTCACGGGTCATGCCCCCCGACCGCCCTTCGGCCTTTCGCTTGACGGGAGGGCCTCGTCAAGTGTAATGTATGGCCGCTCCGGACGCATGGGCGAGCTATGCGCGACCCTCGGGTTGCGACGGCGTCGCCGTCGCGCCGGTTTCCGACAAAGCACTCCCACCGAGGAACGCAGCATGGGTCAACCCAAGTATCGTCGAGTAATCCTGAAGATCAGCGGCGAAGGACTTTGTAAGCCGGGGGGCATGGGCCTGGACCAGGAGGAAATCAGCCGCATCGCCCAGGCGGCCAAGGCCGTCGTGGCCGGCGGCACCCAGTTGGGCATTGTCGTCGGCGGCGGCAACTTCATCCGCGGACAGGTGCTGAGCCAGGCCGGACACGTTAAGCGGGCCACTGGCGACTACATGGGCATGCTGGCCACGTGCATCAACGCGCTGGCCCTCCAGGACACCTTGGAAGACCTCGGTGCGCCGACGCGCGTCCTGACGGCGATCGAAATGCGACAGATCGCCGAACCGTTCATCCGTCGCCGGGCCGTGCGGCACCTGGAAAAGGGCCGCATTGTCATCCTGGCCGGAGGCACGGGCAACCCCTACTTCACCACCGACACGTGCGCCGCCCTGCGGGCCAGCGAGCTGGAGGCCGAGGTGCTTCTGAAAGCCACGAAGGTGGACGGGGTCTTCTCAGCCGACCCGGTCAAAGATCCCACGGCCCGCAAATTCGACCGCCTGACGTACCAGGAAGTGCTCGAAAAACAGCTCGGCGTGATGGACCTGACGGCGATTTCGATGTGCATGGCCAGCCGCATCCCCATTGTGGTGTTCAACCTGAAGAAAGAAGGCAACATCGCGCGGGTCATTGCCGGGGAAAACATCGGAACGACCATTACCAGTTAGGACGGAGGGCAGCCCCATGGCCGTTGACGACCATCTGCTGGAAGCGGAAGAGCGCATGGAAAAGAGCCTCGAGCGGCTCAAGAGCGAGTATCGCACGGTACGCACCGGACGGGCCAGTGCAGGCTTGGTCGAGCACATGAAGATCGACTACTACGGCGCCCCGACCGAACTGCGCCAAATGGCCACGATCACCTGCCCCGATCCGCTGATGATCGTCATCAAGCCGTACGATGCCACGAGCGTCAATACGATCATCAAAGCAATCCAGACCTCGGACGTCGGCATCACGCCCAACAGCGACGGCAAGGTGATTCGCCTCCAGGTGCCGCCGCTGTCGGAAGAGCGCCGCAAGCAGATCGTTCACCAACTCAAGGAAATGGCCGAGGAAGTCAAAGTGGCCATGCGTAACGTCCGTCGCGACGCGATCAAAGCCATCGACGCCGACCTCAAAGCCAAGACGGTCTCTGAGGACGAGGCCAAGGACGGCAAAGAGAGCGCCACCGAACTGATCCATAAGTATGAGAAACTGGTGGACGAAGCCCTGGAGATCAAGACCAAGGAAGTGCTCGGCTCATGACCCCCGTGACAACGGTTTCGGTCTGATGACGCTATCGAACCCGCTTGGTTTACTGTGGTGGTTTATTGCTTATAGGAATTCTCCTCCGGCGCTATCAGAATCTGCCATGGGAGTTTTGATTGAAAGCGAGTCGTTGTGCAGCTATAATGCCTTGCTCGGATGTCCGCCTCGGGCGTGGTTGTGCTGCGGCCGGGAGCCTGTGGATACGAGGGCGTTCGGGGGAGTAGCTCAGTCGGCAGAGCAACTGCCTTTTAAGCAGTAGGTCCTGGGTTCGAGTCCCAGCTCCCTCACCAGGAAAGATTCGGGGTGGCCTCGGCCAACTCCGCACAAGAGTGGTTTTTGCGTCAGAAAACAGCCTTTGGCCCCGATACGGCTGGCGCAGAAACGGATGGATCGACTGATTGGGCCCCATCGTCTAGCGGTTAGGACACAGCCCTTTCAAGGCTGCGACACGGGTTCGAGTCCCGTTGGGGTCACCACTGTCCCAGGGGGCTGCCGCAGGGCAGCCCCCTCTCTTTCCCCGCAGCCCCGCAGGAATCGGAGCAACCTGAAGAAGCTAGTCAGTTTAAGTCGAAGATTTTTTCTGGACAGCGTCTGCGGAGCATCTATAATAAACGCGAACAGTCGATACTTTCAATGCCACACGGGTGCTTAACAGGTGTTAGGTCGTTGTGGCGAACCCGACGCTGGTCAACTAGTAGCGGCATCACCCAACGGTTTTTGGTTCTTTCACCACCCAAGCGCCCCGGCTAACCCGCCGAACCGCACCAAGCCGGGGCGTGCCCCATTCATA
>CAZCOA010000060.1:0-14334 GCA_964500225.1 uncultured Anaerolineaceae bacterium
TGAAGCCCACCAGGAACGTCCAGACATTGGCGGCCTGGTTCTCGGCGACCACGCCGGCGGCAATCGTGAATACCTTGTAGGGGATCGGCGTGAACGCGGCGACGAAGACGTAGAGGTTGATGCCTTCTTCGAGCTGCGCGACGACCTTGTTGAAAGCGTCCTGGGCGTTGTAGAAGTCGATGATCGGGCGGCCGACCAAGTTCATCAGGTAATACCCGATGACGAAGCCGAGGATGCCTCCGAGGATGGATGCCACGGAACAGAGTACGGCGTAGCGAAATGCCTTGCGGCGGTTGCCCATGGCCAGAGCCATCAGGAGCGGATCGGGCGGAATCGGGAAGAAGCTCGATTCGGTGAAGGCCAGCAGAAACAGGGCTATTCCGCCGTAGGGGGTGTGAGCCCAGTGCAGCACCCAGTAATAGAGCCGCCGCAGCAGGTGCGGACGCTTCTGTGGCATTGAGGACCGTACGACAGGGTCATTGGTCGGTTGGGTGCAATGCAAGGGCAACCTCCGGGGCATTCGCCGGCGGTGCGGCGAATGCGTCAGGCGTTCAGTCTATCGGCAATCTTCCGGCGGCACAAGACTACTACGGCGCAGAAAAACGGCGCCGAGGCCCGCTCCGCGCACTCCTCGGCGCCCGATGCTGTCCGGTTGGCTGCGCTCAGGCCTTTGACGCCTTCAGGGCATTGAGCTTCTTGGCCATCCGCGAGATCTTGCGCGACGCAGTCTTCTTGTGGATGGTGCCCTTGGCTCCTGCCTGCGCAAATGCCTTTTGGGCCTCGCGCAGGATCTGCTCGGCCTTGGCCGGGTCGCCGGCCGTCACAGCCTCGGCGAACTTGTGGCGGCGCGTGCTCAATGCGCTTTTGATGGCCTTGTTGCGCATGTGACGCTTGGCGTTCTGGCGAACCCGTTTCTTGGCACTGGCGGTATGCGGCATCTGCTGTCAACCTCCCTTAATCCGTTCATTGGTCGTCAAAACCGGTGTCGAGATCCGGCATCTCGCCGGTGTCGCCTTCCAAATCCTTGCGCAGTTTCGCGAGCCGCTTGGCTGCGTCGCGGTACTGGAAGTCGGTCATCACGATTTCGCTGAAGCAGTTGATCGCTTCCTGGAGCTTCTTCATGGTCTCGTACGTCATGCCCAGGTTGTAGCGAAGCTCCTTCCACAGGGCATCGCCTTGGAGCTCATAGGTGTCGATCGCAGCCTTGAACTGGGCGGCCGCTTCCTGAAGCAGACGTTTCTTGAAGAAGCACTTGCCCAGCATGTTCAGCGACTGCACCTTGTGCTTCGGGTCGCGAGTGGACAACTGGAACGAGCTGATGGCGTCCTCGATCCGTCCGCAGCGATACTGCCGCAGCGCCAGATCGTAACGGACGCTCATGTCGGTCGGATACTCGCGCGATCGCTCCTCGAAAATGGCCAGCTCAGACTGGTTGCGTTTGTCCACCAGTTCCTTGTGCTTGGCCTGCAAGTCGGCGTTGCCGGGCTCTTTCTCCAACTGTTCTTCAATCGCGCGAAGCTCACGTCGCAACTGCCGCATCTTCAGGTCGTCTATCTTGACCTTGATGCGGTAGTCGGCGCCGCCGGAGGCCGTCCGGGCCTTGCGGTAGGCGTTCATGGCTTCTTCGTCGCGTCCGGCACGAGCGTAGGTGTCGCCGATCGTGATCATCAGGTTAATGTCGCCCGGCGATTCCTTGAGTTGTTCGGTCAGTCTCTCGGCCTTGGCCACCAGTTCATCTTCGGCCGTCAGGACCTTTTGCTTGGCACTGTCGCGGGCCTGTTCTTGGTTGCGGATGCGGTCGCGGAAATCTTCGGCGTTTTCCAGACCGTCTCCCAGGGTGGTCTTGGCGGCCAGGTCGCGGATGCGCTTCATGTGTCGGCCGGTGCCGCTCTTGTCGAACTGCTCGGCTTCCATGAGCGTCGTCATGGCGGTCCGGTGTTTGCCGCGAGCTTCGTAGATGTCGGCCATCTGCACGCAGAGCGTCTCGTTGAGCTTGCCTGCCCGGCGGGCGACTTCCATGGCCCGGTCGGCGAAGAACAGCGGCGTTTCCTGAAGATTCAGATTCATCGCCATCTGGGCCAAAGCAGCCAGGTCCAGATAGTTGTCCGGCTTGCCGGCCATCGCCCGTTCCATCTCCAGGAAGGCCTCTTTCTTTTTTCCGGTCATCTGGAGCATGTTGGACTTGATGCCGGCCGTCCGAGTGCCCCAGCCCTTGTTCTTGCCGGCGGCCTGGCGGCGGACGGCGGTTTCATAAAGGGCTTTGTGGCCTCGTTCTACGTCGTCCGGCGTACAGCGAAGCCCTTCAAGGTACAGTTCGATAGCGTAATCGAAGTTGTTGCGTCTTGCTGCGTCGTCGGCGCGGTCGAAACAGCCCTTGGCGCGGGCAACGATTTCTGGTGAAATAGAGAAC
Source organism: uncultured Anaerolineaceae bacterium (assembly GCA_964500225.1). Classification (GTDB taxonomy): domain Bacteria; phylum Planctomycetota; class Phycisphaerae; order FEN-1346; family JAACEH01; genus JAAYDY01. The sequence goes on from CAZCOA010000060.1 coordinate 2,411, forward strand.
TCTTCTTCGGAGCCGCTGCTATCCGGCTTCTCGGGTTCCTTGGCCACCTGCTCACCTCCGTCGTAGCTTGCCGGTTTCCCAGGACATGCGAACCCACGGTCCGGCGCGCGTGCGAGCACTATAGTCTATCTTTGGCCGTTGGCAAGTCAACAAAAAACAGATGCTCCTTGAACCGTACGTGCCACGGGTCTAAAATGGAAAGCAACCGTTGGTTACGTTGTTCGTGCGGCCGAAGGGAGGGGCCTATTGGCTATTGTCACCTACCCCAGCGATATCCTGAGCCAAAGGGCCGGCGAAGTCACCGTTTTTGACGAGTCGCTGCGGACTATTGCACAACAGATGTTTCAGACCATGTACGACAGTCAGGGGGTCGGGTTAGCTGCACCGCAGGTTGGCCTGGCCATCCGACTCTGCGTGATTCATGTCCCCGAGGATCCCCACGGCGAGTTGGCTCTGGTCAATCCCGAGATCGTCCATGCCGAAGGGCGGCAGAACGGCGAGGAGGGCTGCCTGAGCTTTCCAGGCATTTTTGTTGACGTCCAACGGGCCATGCGAGTCCGGGTCCGATACCAAGACCTCGACGGCCGTCCGCAGGAGCTTGAGGGGGAAGGGCTCATGGCGCGTGCCCTTCAGCACGAGATCGACCATTTGAACGGGGTGCTGCTGGTTGACAAGATGACGACAATTCAGCGGTTGGCCAACCGGCGATCCCTTGAGATGTTGCGGCGGCGTACTGCCTCGGTCTCTCAGGGGGCCGCGGAGTCCGCACGGTCCGCCTCGCCCGGCGCCGAACCTCCGGAGGCGCCGGCCCACCCATGAAGATTCTCCTGGCCGCTACGGGCGATTTTGCGATGCCCACCTTCCGGAGTCTGGCCGACGGCGGACACGAAGTGATCGGTCTCATAACCCAGCCGGATCGTCCGTCGGGACGGGGACGCCAAGTGCACATTGCCGCTGTCAAACAGGCCGCCTTGGACGCCGGGATTCCCGTCATGCAGCCGTTGCGTATCGCCGCCCACGATGTGGTGGCTCGTATCGCGGAACTGGCCCCTGACGTTTTTCTGGTTATCGCTTACGGGCAGAAAATTCCCGAGGAGATCTGTCGTCTGCCGCCCTACGGGGCGATCAACCTGCACGGGTCGCTGCTGCCGGAGCTGCGCGGCGCCGCTCCGTGCAACTGGGCGATTATCCGCGGCTTGAAACGCACGGGCGTCAGCGTGATGTACCTGGCGCCGCGGATGGATGCCGGGGACGTGCTGGGCCAACGCGAGACGGCCATCGGCCCGCGCGAGACGGCCGGACAGTTGCACGATCGGCTGGCATCGCTGGGCGCGGGCGTTGTGCTGGACGTGCTCGCACAACTGGAGGCCGGAACGCACCGGCCCGTCGCCCAGGACGAATCGCTGGTGACCCTGGCGCCTCGGCTGACCAAGGCCGACGGCCTTATCGACTGGTCGCTGCCGGCGGAGCGGCTGGACTTCCTGGTTCGTGGTCTGAGCCCGTGGCCCGGGGCTTTTACGTTCCTGTCGCAGGGTGGGCACGAGCCGCTGCGCGTGATCGTCGAGGATGCCATACCTGCTGCCGCCGGCGAGACCGCGCCGCATGGGGAGGCGCCCGGAACGATTCTTCAGGCGGGCCATCGGTTGCTGGTGGCCACGGGGCAGGGGGCGTTGGACATCATGCGGGTCAAGCCGCAATCCGGCCGATCCATGACCGCCGAGGCATTCTGCAATGGGCGCGGAGTGCGGCCCGGCGACCAATTCGTTGCCTCGGGAGCCGAGGGCGAGATATGATATGGAGACTCGATGCTTAAGTCGCTGAACAACCTCAGCGTTCGCCTGCGCCGCACGCGGTGCAAGCCCGAGGAGTTGCTGCTGCTGTTCTCCTCGTGCCTTCAGCGGTCCAAGTGCGACTGCAACCTGGCGGATTCACTGGCCAATTGCCGCCGTTGCGGCCAATGCGTGGTCAAGGACTTGCTGGACCTGGCGGACGAGTATGGCTGCCATGCCTTCATCGCCACCGGCGGCCGGCTGGCGGCTCAGCGGGCCCGCGACCCCAAGATCAAGGCGATTGTGGCCGTGGCCTGCTCGAAAGAACTTTCGGAAGGCATCCGGGCCACGTTCCCCAAGCCTGTGCTGGCCCAGGAATTGTGTACGCCCAACGGTCCATGCAAGGATACGCGGGTGGATGTGGCGGAGGTCCGCAAGGCCGTGGAGTTCTTCCTGCGTTGAGCCCAAGCAAGCCCCTGTCCGACCGCACGCCCATGAATGCACGCGAACTGGCACTCCTGGCCCTTACCGAGTCGCACGACCGCGGCGCCTATGTCCAGGATTGTCTGCACGAGTTGATGGCCCGGCATTTCGTGTCGCCGGCCGACCGTGCGCTGGCCACGGAGATTGCCGCCGGCACGGTCAGGCACCGGCGAACGCTGGACCGGCTGCTGGACCGGCATCTGAAGAAGCCCATCCGAGAAATGTCGCCGGCAATCCGCTTTATTCTCGAGAGTGCCGCCTATCAGATTCTCTACCTGGAGCGCGTGCCGGACTATGCGGTGGTCAACGAGGCGGTCCGCCTCGCACGGCGGACGACGCGAGGTCGCATGAGCGGCCTGGTCAACGCCGTGCTGCGCCGCCTGTCGGAGATGATCGACCGCGAGGCCCGGGCCGAGAGCGTCCGCGACGTGCGTCGGCTGATTCCTTTGCCGCGCGGCGGAGCGGCGGTTCTGAAGGAATCGGTTTTGCCGGGGGAGACGACGCGGCGATTGGCCGATGCATACAGTTTTCCGCATCCGCTGGTCGCGCGGTGGGTTGAGCGGTGGGGAGTCGCCCGCACGGAGAGAGTGCTTGCTTCGCTGAACCGTCCGCCGCGCACGTTTGTGCGGATCAACGCCCTGCGGGCCTCGCGCGAGAGCCTGGCGGCGCGGCTTCCCGAGTCGGTCCGCGATGCGGTGCGTTGGGTAGGCGACCGGGCGGCCGACGTGTCGGACCTGCCGCACGATCATCTGCTGGCGCTGCTCGGCGAGGGGCTGGTCACCGTGGAAGACCCGACGGCCATGCGGGCGGTGGAGGCCATGGACGTGCGGCCTGGGCTGACGGTGTTGGACCTGTGCGCGGCTCCCGGCGGCAAGGCCTCGTATATTGCCGAATTGCTGCAAGGGCAGGGCACGGTCTGGGCGCTGGACAGGCCGGGGCCGCGTCTGGACATGCTGCGCGACACGTGCCGCAGGCTGGGCCTGGCGACGGTGCGCGTGGCGCCGAATGTGCCGGCCGAGTGGCCCGAGGACATGCCGCACCGGTTCGACCGGGTGCTGGTGGACGTGCCGTGCAGTAACACCGGCGTTCTGGGGCGTCGGGCGGAGGCACGGTGGCGTCTGAAGGATCACACGTCGGAATCGCTGCGGTCGTTGCAGATGGAGTTGTTGGCACAGGGGGCGGCCCTGACCGCGCCTGGCGGCCTGTGCGTTTATTCGACATGCAGCATCGAGCCCGAGGAGAACGAGCGCCTTGTGCGCGAGTTTCTGGCCGCCCGACCGGAGATGGTCCTCCAGGTCGAACGCGAGACGCTGCCTTCGGCCGACGGAGACGGCGGCTACTTCGCCCGCATGACGAGGCTGGAAGGCACCTAAACTCGCGACGGGCGATGGTCGATAACCCGGTACAGGACGATGTTGTTTCCCGTGTCATCGGATGGCTGCCATGGTATGGATTATCCTCACACTGGTGTTGTTGGCGATCCTGGTGGTGAATGGGGCCGCCCAGCAGGTGCGGGTGAATTTGTTCAACGAGTGGCAGGCGGAACTGGCTGAGAAGCGGCGGCGCGAGATCGAGGAGCAGAAGAAACAGGCTGCCGAGAAGATTCGTGCGATGCTTGCCGAGAAGAAGCGAAACATCAGCGATTCTCAGACTGGGGAAGCTGCGGCGACGGCGTCCCCGGCCGCTTCTCCGGCTTCCCCAGCCGCATCCGCGGCATCGCCGGCCACATCCGGGCGTCCTGCTCGGCCGCACGGCGCCGCCCGGGCCGCTGCGGCGGCTGTTGCTTCTTCCTAGGGCCTTCCGGCTTGTTTTCGTGGCCGAGTCGAATCGGGCTGCCGCGTCCCCCCTAAACTTGACACCCCCATGTGATGTCCTATAATCCCCGCTTCGAGGGTTGTCGTCGCCTTCCCCATACACGCGAGGAATGGTCATGAACGTATCGTGGAAATGGTTGCTCGAGTACGTCAGGTTTGGCGGGTCGCTGGATGAGGCCGTGCGGTGCATGACCCTGGCCGGGCTGAACGTGGACAGCGTCGAACCGCTGGCCGATGGCGACGCGCTGCTGGATGTCGAGGTCGGCAGCAACCGTCCGGACTGTCTCGGGCACCTTGGCGTGGCGCGTGAGCTGGCGGCGATCACGGGGTCGGAATTCGTCGTCCCGTCGGCGGACTTCCAGGAAGGGGCCGAGGACGTGTGCGGCCTGGCTTCCGTCGAGGTCGCCGACACTCGGGGGTGTCCGAGGTACACGGCCCGTGTTATTCGCAACGTGAAGGTCGGCCCAAGCCCGCAGTGGCTCGTGCGGCACATCGAGGCCATCGGCCTGCGGCCGGTGAACAACGTTGTGGACGTGACGAACTTCGTTCTGTACGAGCACGGGCAGCCCTTGCATGCTTTCGATTACGACCGCATGGCGGAGCACCGGATTGTGGTTCGCCGGGCCAGGGACGGCGAGCTGTTCGAGGCCATCGACCATTCGCGGCACACGCTGGCGGCGGGCGACCTGGTGATTGCCGACGCGAGGCGTCCGGTGGCCATGGCCGGCGTCATGGGCGGGCTGGACACGGAAGTGACCGAGCGAACGGTCCACGTGTTGCTGGAGTCGGCGAAGTTCGATCCGTTAAGCGTGCGGACGACGAGCCGTCGGACGCAACTGATGAGCGATTCGAGCTACCGTTTCGAACGCGGTGTGGATTACGACGGCGTGGACTGGGCAAGCCGTCGGGCGTGCCGGCTGATTGTGGAGACCGCGGGCGGCACGGTGGCGCGCGGCGTAATCGACGTGCATACGGCGCCTTCGCCACCGTCGGTGATACGGTTCCGTTGGGGCCTGGTTCGGCGGGTTTTGGGTATCGATGTGCCGCGCGACGAGTCGCTGCGGATTCTCCGGGCGCTGGGCATCGAGGTGCTCGGCGAGGACGGCGAGTCGGTGGCGGTGCGGCCGCCGGCGTTCCGCCGCGACCTGACACGCGACATTGATCTGGTGGAAGAGATCGCCCGCATTTACGGCTACGACAAGGTACCGTACCTGGAGCATGTGCCGACAGCGGCCCCTGTGACGATGCAACGTGAAGAAGTGCGCCGTGTGATCGAATCGACGCTGACGGCCGCGGGCTACCAGGAGGCGATTACGATTACGCTGACGGATGCCGAGTCGGCGTCGATGTTCTCGCCGGGCGACGACACGGCGCCGCTGGCCACACGCGGGACGGCATTGGCCGCGGCGACGTTTGTCCGCAAGAGCGTGCTGCCGGGGCTGCTCCAGGCCAAGCGCAACAACCAGGACGCAGGCCGGGGCGAAGTGGCCATGTTCGAGATTGCCCGGGCGTTCCGCGACCGGCCTGGCCGGACCATGCCTTACGAGGCGGTACATCTGGCCCTGCTGACCGACGACGATCCTGAGGACGGCTGCGGCGTTCTGGAAACACTGGCGTCGCGGCTCGGGGTCCAGGGACGTCTCGAGCGGCGACCGACTGCGCGGGTGGCCGAGCTTGATTCCCAGTGGCAGGCGGACCTGGTGTTCGACGGTGCGGTGATCGGTTTCTGCGGCCTGCTGGGCGACGCCGTGTGCAAACGCTTCAAGTTCCGTCACACGCCGTGGGTGGCCGAGTTCGAGCTTGAGCCGCTGGTAGCTGCGGCCCAATTGACGCCGCGCTACCGTCCAGTGCCGCAGCTTCCAGCGATCGAGCGCGACCTGGCTCTGATCGTGGACGAGGGCGTTCTGTGGCGCGACATGGACGCTGTGGCACGCGGGGCGGGGGTGGAGCAACTGGAAGATGTGCAGTTCGTCAGTCTCTATCGCGGCAAACCGATTCCGGCGGGCAGGAAATGCGTCGCTCTGCGATTGCGTTTTCGCGACCAGGCGTCCACATTGACCCACGAGCAGGCCGACGCATTCCAGAAGCGGATTTTGGCGACATTTTGCGAGAAATTAGCCGCAGAACTGCGCGCGGCCGGACAGTAATCAGTTATAATGCCGGTGGCAGGCCAAAGCGGCCGATCGGCCATGGTCGGAAGTGCCTAAAGTTTCCGGACGGCTTGCCCGATAGGAATATTAAGGAACGCCGCGAGCATGGCGGCGATGCTGACAAGTGAATAGAGCCTCTGCCTGGTTCGTGTTTAGAAGCCTATTGAAACAACCGATACGCTCACACGGGGACCGGCAATGTCGCTGCGACGAGCACGCTCCGCACGGCGGAGCAGCCATGACTTGCAGCACTTGGTCACCACCTTCATTGTGGGTTGATTTCAAATGCTTCTTACGGCCTCACGGCGGGGGTCTAACATCGAAAAACGCCCGGCTCCTGCGAGTCGGGCGTTTTTTGTTTGAAGGGGGCGTTCGGTAGCGGCTGGAGAACTACTCCACGGTGACGCTCTTGGCGAGATTCCGCGGCTTGTCCACCGCGCAGCCTCGCATCACGGCTACATGGTAGGCCAGCAGTTGCAACGGCACGACGTTCAGCAGCGGCTGAAGCGGTTCGCTGACATCCGGTACATAGATGACGTGGTCGGTATGGCGGCCGATTTCCTGGTCGCCCTCGGTGGCGACGGCGATGACCTTGCCGCCTCGGCTTCGCACCTCTTCAATGTTGCTCATGATCTTGTCGTATTGGAGCCCGCGATTAGCCAGAAAGACCACCGGCATGTCGGGGGTGATAAGGGCGATGGGCCCGTGCTTCATCTCGGCCGCGGGTAGCCCCTCGGCGTGGACGTAGCTGATTTCCTTGAGCTTCAGGGCTCCTTCGAGGGCAATCGGGAAGTTGTAGCCGCGGCCCAGGTAAAGCCAGTTCTCGCGGTCCTTGTAGGTGCGGGCGATTTCCTCGACGTGTGCGTCCTGCTTGAGCAATTCGCGCACTTGGTCAGGCACACGGGTCAGGGCCTGGATGATGTTGACCGCGTGGTGATGGGCCATGTGCCGCCGCCGCCCGAGGAACAGCGTCATCAGGAAGAGCACCATGACCTGGCTGGTGAATGCCTTGGTGCTGGCGACGCCGATTTCCGGTCCGGCGTGCAGGTAGACGCCCGCATCGGTTTCTCGTGCGATGGTGGAGCCGACCACGTTGACGATGCCGAGTGTCAGAGCGCCCTTGTTGCGGGCCTCGCGGACGGCGGCCAACGTATCGGCCGTCTCGCCGCTTTGGCTGATCGCCACGACGACCGTGCCGTCTTCGATGATGGGGTTGCGGTAGCGAAACTCGCTGGCGTACTCGACCTCGACGGGAATTCGTGCCAGGTCCTCGAACAGGTATTCGCCGATGAGGGCTGAGTGCCATGCGGTGCCGCAGCCGGTCAGGATGATCCGCTTGGCGCGCGTGAGTTCCTTGGCGAAGGCCCGCAAGCCGCCCAGCACGGCCGTCGCCTCTTCGATGTCGATGCGGCCGCGCATCGTATCGGCGAGGCTCTCCGGCTGTTCGTAAATCTCCTTCAGCATGAAGTGGGCATAGCCCTTTTTCTCGATCTGCTCCAGATCCCACTCGACTTCCTGGATCTCCTTGCTCGTCGGTACGGCGTCGATGGTTGAGGTGGAGAAACCGTCGCGGGTGAGGGTGACGATTTCGCGGTCTTCCAGGTACACGACGCGGGTGGTGTGCGCGATGATGGCCGAAGCGTCGCTGGCGACGACGAATTCGCCGTCGCCGATGCCGACAATCAGCGGGCTGCCGTTGCGTGCCGCCACGAGGACGTCGGGATTGTCGGCGTGAATGACCGCAATGCCATAGGTGCCGCGGGCTTCCTTCAGGCCCTGTCGGACGGCTTCGGTCAGGTCGCCGCGGTAATACTTCGCGAACAGGTGGGGCAGCACTTCGCTATCGGTTTCGCTGCGGAACACGACGCCTTCCTGCTCCAGGAGCTTGCGAAGGGCCGCATGGTTCTCGATGATGCCGTTGTGGACAACGGCCAGCTTGCCGGACGTATCGGTATGTGGATGGGCGTTTGCAACCGAGGGACCGCCGTGCGTAGCCCATCGCGTGTGGGCGATGCCCAGCGTGCCGGCGTCGCAGGAACGCAGGGCCGCCTCGTTTTCGAGCATCATGATGCGTCCGACCGCCTTGGCCAGATGCATTCCGTCGGCGCATCGGATGGCCACGCCGGCCGAGTCGTAGCCGCGATACTCCAAGCGCTTCAGACCCTCGATCAGAATGGGCTGTGCGCGGCGCTGGCCCAGATAGGCGACGATTCCACACATGGTTCACTCCTGACTAGCTTTGTGTTCGCGGGGAGGGGGGCGACCGCGCAGCCGCGACGGCCCCTTGCGAGGGTTTATCGGCACGGGAGGCCACCGGCCTGTAGCCGCAGACTGTTCAGCTCAGTCGGCCCACTCGATTTCCAGGCTGACGATCTGCCGCGGGCGAGCCTCGACGTCTAGGCGGCCGTCCTTTGGTTTCTGCCAGGCGCCGGCGGGCGTCTCCTCCAGTGTGCACGGCCGGAACCGCCGGACCTTCCGGGCGAACCGGAGGCAGTCGCGGGCAGCGTGGTCCGACAGGTTCACCAGGCGTGCCACAGCGGTCGTGCCCGCCTCGGACGTTTTCAGGGCGGTTAGGGTCAGACGTCCTTTGTCCAGCGTCATCAGGCTCTGGGTCGGAGGCAGCGAGGGCTTCTCGCCGGCCTGGCGGACGGGGTGCAGGTACACGCCTGCCGTCAGGGCCCGGGCCTTCAGTGCCATCTCGGCGGCCTTCCAGGGGCCGGCCACCGGGACGATCTGCCACCGTAGAGTCACGTCGTGCAGCAGTTGGCCGCCGACCTGATCGCGAACGTTCGCGTTCCAGTTGCGCGGAAACGCTCGGCAGGGCGTCAGGACCAGGCTGCGGCGCCGGTCGTCGCGAAGGCCCGCTTCGTGGAGCCCTTCGGTGGTGACGAACAGACCGCGTTTGCCGTCGTGGGCCCCGAGGAAGCTTGTGATCGGCTTGACGTCCTGGTCCGGCTCACGCCATTGGCTTGGGTTGCGCAAGGCCACGCCGCGGCGAACCACGTCGAACGGCGTCTCGGCGAGGACTTCGTCGGTGTGGAGGTCTGTCGGCAACAGGATCCGTAGTGAATGGTCGCGGATGACGTTGTGGACGGTTGTGGCGCATTCCACGGTGTCGGCTCCTTGGCGTAATGTCACCTCGGTGGCCACGATGAGGTCGATCATCTGACTACTTCGTCGCCGCGACTCATTGTCGAATCGAGCCGGCAGCGGCAGGCGATGCGTGATGCGGTACGTCACCTTCTGGTCGCCGTCGGCCACCTTGGCCACCGAGGCGGCCGCGGCCAAGCTGCTGTGGATCTCGTCGCATGTGGGCGAGAAATGGTTCCACCCGTCGCCGATGTCGGCCATGTCTTCCAGGAGGCCGAGGCCGCGGTACGCCGCTCCGTTGCGCTTGTCGGTCAGGTCGAACGTGCCGTTCGGCTGAATCTCGACTCGCAGATGCTTGTTCTCCATGACGCCGGGACCAGGGCTCATCGTGCCGACGATTAGCCGGGTCTGCTCCAGCCACCGGGCACGCAACGTCCGGTAGCCACAGGCAGGTAGCGGCAAGTGCACGGCGATTTCGACAGGCGTCACATTGGCGAGACGAGGCGTTCCCTTGGCAGACATCCACGGTGCGGGCTCCAGAGGCAGGTCGGCCAGTTTCTGATAGGGCACCTCGTGGCCGTCCTCGTCCAGAAGCTCGAAGGTCTGGAACCGCATTTGGTCGTGCACAAAGCGGCGAGCCTGTTCGCGTTCGGGCAGGGGCAGTCGCAGGTCCACTACGGCGTCGCGTTCGACGGGCAGGGGATTCCACACCTGGACCGTCAGGGCCATGCCCTCGCGATCAATTCGCGTGGCCTGGGCGACAGCCTCAGCCGCATCGCGACGCACAATCTCGGCCAGCATGCGCGACTGGTCGAAGCGGTAAATCATGTCGCTGTGAACCTGGTCGAGGCTGCACCCGCAGATGCTGTCATGCGGGTGGTTCAGCAGCAGGTACTTCCAGGCAAGGGCAATGCTCGTGGCGGCTTCGTCGAATCCGTACGGCGACGCTAGGACCGCCATCGGCTCGGCCCACGATTCCAGCAGCGTCTGGCATCGGACGTTGGCCTGTTTCAGGTGAACGCGGCTGGACAGGACGTTGTTCAGGAGAACGTTGCCATGGACCTTGGCCGGTTCGCGTAACTCGCCTTTGACGGCCGGCCACCGGTCCGATGTGGGCCGCACGGCCGCAAGGAACTCATTGAAGTCGCTCCACAGGAAGTCGCAGTCGGCGCTTATGGTGTTGGCGCGGGCGAGGACATCCACCATGGCCTCCTCGGGCGGCATATGGTCGTGCGCGTCCAGCAGGAGCACAGCGTCGAGGCCGGTGCGCTGGCGTTCGGCGGCGGCCAGGGCGACGACAGCCTCGGCATCGGCCTTACTGCCGAGAGGCTCCTCGCCCGGCTCTCGCCTTCGCAGGCGGGTCACCATGGTGCACATGCCATACCCGCCGCTGTCCGGGAGCTTCACGGCCATCACGCGGCTGCCGTCGGAGGCCTCCCACTGGTACGGCGGCGGCTGCACCGAATCGCTCTGGCCACGGAAAAAGACGGCGCTGTCGATGCCGAACCCCCGCAAGATCTGCGGAAGTTGGCTGTTGTGGCCGAACATATCGCAGACGTAGCCCACACGCATCGGCTCGACGCCCATGGCCCGCGCCTGACGGAAACCGAGCAGGAAGTTGCGGATCAGGGCCTCGCCGCTGACGAGCGACTCGTCGGGCATGACGAACCACGGGCCCACCAGGATGCGGCCCGAGCGGATGAGTTTCGTCAGCCGCTTCTCATTCTCCGGACGGATCGCCAGGTAGTCGCCGACGACGGCTGTCTGCCCGTCGAGGAAGAACGATCGGAACTGCTTGTTCCGTTCCATGATGTCCAGGAGTTTGTCGATGCAGAACACGAGCCGCGCGCGGAACTGCTGAAACGGCAAATACCACTCGCGATCCCAGTGGGTTCCCTGAATGTAGAATGCCTTCACGCGTCTCGTCTGGTCCGATTGCTTCTTTGCCATGATTGGGCTCCAACCTCCCCCAGGCGATGCCGTGGTTAAAATGTCGGTGACGTCATCCTAGGCAGGGCATTCTAGCCTGCCGTTGGAAATTGTCATCTGCCATTTCGCTGCCATCGGCATACGCGAGGGCGGTTGCTCCGGGGGGGCGGGTTCGTCTATGATCAGCGGTGCGGCATGCATCGAAACCCGAGAAGGAGACGCCATGAAAGTCAGAACCGAGTACCGGACGTTCACCACCCGCAAGCACCGGGAGTATGTTCGCATCACGGAAGACGTGGCCGCCGTGGTTCGCGAGGCCGGCATCACCGAGGGCATGGTCCTGGTGTCGGCCATGCACATCACGGCTGGGGTTTTCGTCAACGACAACGAGCCGGGCCTGCTCCAGGATATCGACGAGTGGCTCGAGGGGCTGGCGCCGTATCGCGATGACTACCGGCACCATCGCACCGGCGAGACCAACGGCGACTCGCATCTGAAGAATCTGCTGGTTCACCACCAAGTGATTCTGCCGGTGACCGGCGGCAAACTGGACCTCGGTCCGTGGCAGGAAGTGTTCTACGCCGAGTTCGACGGCCGGCGGCCGAAGCGACTGGTCATCAAGGCGATGGGGGAGTAGGGAGCGAAGGGGGTCAGGGCGGGGGAGGCAGGCGCTTCGCGCGGTGGGCGCC
>CAZCOA010000061.1:0-13246 GCA_964500225.1 uncultured Anaerolineaceae bacterium
CAGCGGGCGGGCTTGATCACGCATCCCCCCCACGCGGTCCCGTTCCTCCGCGCATTCGTCGACAAGCCCAACGCCGTCCTCGTGGCGAAGAACAACGGACAGCTCCGGAGACCGGACCCGCACCGCCCCCCCGGAGAAGGACAATGCCCCCCAGGGCCTGACCTGGGCAGGGACGGCACCCCGGAGACACGTTGCAAACGCTAGCACGCCCCTATGGTCAGGGGCGTTGCATGGCACTCGGCACACAGGAGATCTGCGGTCTCACGAGATGTGTCGTAGGAGCTTGGTCGCAGTTCAGGCGTTGGCGGCGTCCCGGAAAATGGTCAGCAATCGGGCGCAGCGCGTTGGCATGGTTGGCCAGAAGTTCGTAAGTGGTTGAGAAACTGTAACTTGCGCCTTATTTTGGCTTTTTCGAGAGGCGTCAGGAAGTGGTCTTAAAAAACAAAAAAGCGTTTGACTGCCGCCGTTTTCTGGGTCATAATTAGGTCGGTTAGCAGGAAGTAGTGCGGCCGTCGAGGGCCGGTGTCAATTGAAGCGTTGGCATCGGACCGCTGTACGACGGCAGTGCGAACACCATGCTGTGGAGGGCGCTCGGAGAGGAGCGAGCAGGTGCCTCGGGGGGTCGAGGCTGCTTAACCGGTTGCATGACTGTCTGATTTTCACCACGTTTTGCACCTCTCTTTTGCCACCGTGTTGGCGCTTCTTGATGGGCAGGGCCTAGGCTGTTTGTACGGGCATCTGGTACATCACCGTGACGACACATCCTTGACGCTGTTCACCGATGCCGCTCGTGGGTGAGTAGGGCCCGAGTTGTGGACATCGTGACTGCGCATCTCGCCTGACATCTCGGCATTTCTCTTCACTCGCTTCTGGCAGTTGGCGGCCTGAACTGGCGGGCCGTGGAATGTACGTCTAAAGAGGTGTAGACATATCGGGATGACGTGCGTATGCCGCAAAAGGGGGGTATTGCGGCAAGTGCCTTGGTGTGCCGACGCAGGTCACAAACAAGCGAGATCGTGTCGTACGGGAAGTCACAAAAGGAGGAGAAACGTCCATGAAAAGGGTACTTGGTCTTCTGGTGGTTCTGGCTTTGGCTGTGCCGGCGTCGGCCGATGTCATTCTTGAATTGTCGCCGATGCAGGAAGACGCTTACGGCAGCGGTCTGGTGTACTGGGACCTGGTGATCAAGGATCTCGGCGCCCATGCGACGTCGGGCGAGCTGATCAGCGCGTTCGGCGCCCGGTTGGTTCTCGGCGGGGCCGATGCGGCCCGGTTCACGGGCGATGTTTCCTATGTTCAGGGCGCATCGACTGCGGACATGGTCGAGTTTGTGTCTCCGGCGCGCTATGCCTGGCGGCAGACCCTGGCCACGAAGCTGTCCAAGGGGTTTGCTCTGCCTGTGACGGCTGTTGCCGGCGCCGGGTTCGCTGCGTTCGGGCAGAACAGTAACTTCAGCGATCCGAACAACACTAAGTTCGACCGTGTTCCGTTCGCGAACCTGCTGCCCGGCGACGTGGTGGCCCGGTTCTACTTCGCCGACTCGGCGGCCGGTACTCCGATCACGAACCTGACCTTCAGCCTGGTCAGCTATGCCGCGGCCGACCCGAAGGGGGCCATCTTCACGCTGCATGACGGCTCGACGCAGGTCTATGGGGTGCTGATTCCCGAGCCCGCCACGATGGGGCTGCTGGGCCTCGGCCTGGTGGGTCTGGCGATGCGTCGCCGGAGCCGGTAAGCCGACGGTAGAGGCAGTGCTGGGAGGCGAGTAACACAGAGCGAGTAAGCAGTTAGCGTATGTCGAGAGCCGCCCTTCGCAAGGAGGACGGCTCTCGTGCTTTCTTGTGAGGGCGCTGAACCCTCACCGTCCCGTGGCCGTGCGCGTGGCGTCTTTCCAATGCAAGCGGTGGGATCGGGTGGACCGGTCCTTGTCGAAATCACGCATGTCGATTTGTGGTGGAGTGGTCTTCTGGAGCGCGGCAGAGGCGGAACCCCGAGTCGGAGCCTTGGCAGCGGTCAAGAAATTCGTCGCCATGGCGTAGCCGAGACATCTCGGGTCGCATGTAACCCATTAGCCGGAAATTGTTTACGGCGATTCGGGGTCGGGCTTCGAGGCCGGCTCCGGCGGAATGTCGCCTTCTTGTCGAACCTCTGCGGTGGCGTCATACTGTAGGGTATCTGAGAGGCATTGGTGCCCTTGCAGAGATTGCGGCGTTCCGCCTGGTGCCTGACACCCGTTGCCGGCTTCGTGGCCGGTAACATCCAACCGAGTCAACGCGTGTTGCCACACGTCAGGCCCAGGCCGGATCGCTTTCGTGCCGCGGTCGGCGGCGCTCATGTCTTCCGCCGAGGCCGGTCGTTGCCTTGGGCCTCACCTCGTCGATACATGTTGTGACGGGTTGTTCATGGCTGCTCGTGCCGGCAGGTCAGTGGTCGAGCGGACCGATGGAAGCCTGCTTCAGGAGCCAGACCCGTCGCCCGCCCACACTGGTGCGGACAAGATCGGCGGTCAGTTTCTGCGGGCGGCGGCGGTATTGGAGGTCGGCCTCGATGGCCAGCGTTCCGGACGGTTCCGACGGCAACGTCACCACCAGGCCGATCGTGGGCCCGCGCGTTCCGCCCCCGGTCGCCGTGACGGACCACCGGGCCGGTTCGGGCAGACCGTGCGGCCGACGAACGTACACGCCCTGAATCGTCAGCGCCTCGGGGTCCATGTCGTGCGACGGCTCTTCATAGATCGGCAGCGTGATGAGTTCGGCGTCGCGGACGATGCGGCTCGTGTGGCCCGTGGGCACCACCAGGCGCACCTGCGACGCGTCGCCGGCGCACCCGCCGAGGACGGCGGCCGCCATGACGACGCACCACGGACGCACAATGCGATGGAGCGGCTTCATGCCGCCAGTGTAGCCGATCGTGCTGCCGGCGGCAAGGCGCTGGTGCGGGCTGGTTCTGCGGTTCACGGACAAGGGGCGTGCGTCACGGCGAGGCGGGCTGGTGCCGCAGAGGGGGCCCGATAAAACGCCTCGCGGCCCCGGTCGCCGAGGGGCGGCCGGAGCCGGAGGGTGCGTGAGCGTGTTGTGCGGCCGAGCCGCGGTTCAGCGTTTGCGATGCAACAGGATTACTCCCAGGCCGAAGCCCAGCAGAGCCATCGTCGCCGGCTCGGGAATCGCTGACGTCTGGGTCTTGATCACGTCGTTGCCGCAACCCCACGTGATGTGGGCGCCGGCCGTCGAACCGGGCAGCATCCCGCCGAACAGCCCCAGGTCGAGCGAATACTCGATCAGGAAGGTGCCGTTCTCGTTGCCGCCGTAGTTGAACAGGGCCGTGGCAATGTCGGCTTGACCGATTCGTTGTCCAGCGTCAATCGTGCCGGCGACGGCCCACGGACCGGCAATCCGGCCGACCGTAGCGTCGGGGCCGTAGTCGTTCGGCCGGGTGTACGTCGTGCCGTAGTAGCTGCGGCTACCGGCAGGCTGAAGCGCCACCACGTCCGAGTCGGACGCGATCTGGTACACGCTCCCGGCCGTCAATCCCTGCGACGCCGACTGGGTCACCACGCCGAAGCGGCTCCCGCCCAGGTCGAGGAACAGATCGCCGAGGGTGATTACCGTGCCGTCCACCGTCTTGGTATAGGCCGAGCTGGTGACCACGAGCACCTGGAGTCTGTTGCCGCTGACGCGCATGTACATTTCTTCCAGGTCGAACGCTTCGCCGAGGCTGCCGCCGGGGCTGGGCACGTGGCCCACGCCGGACGGATAGTCGATCGGCGCGTAGTTGTTGGCGATCGTGTACACCATGTTGCCCAGCAGGGCGTTGGTCACGTTGCTGTGCGTGAAGGGCGTAATGCCCCAATCGGTCACGTTGCCCGACGCATCGACGGCCAGATCGGCCATCGCCGGCGCGGCCAGGGCTGCAACGAATCCCAGGGCCGCCACAAGCGACACCCAACGGCTGCCACACGACTTCTCAGCACGGAACGTCCGAAACGCAATAGGCGTCCTCATAAAATGAATCCCCTCCTTTTCGAGGTCCGCGAAGCGACCTGCACGGCGTCCGAATCCGCCCGACAGGCGGCCTGCGACACAGTGCTGTCTCCCCAGTGAGGCCCCGCCCAAACGGGGCGCCAAAACTACCGGGCGACCGCGCGGCCGCCCGTCGGGGGAAACTCTACGCACGTCGCCCCGCCAGGCAAACCGGCGGGGTGAAATGTGTTGCAACTGTGATGTAAAGGGTTTTTAAAAAAGTGGTTATGGGAGTCGCAAGAATTGTCGGAATTACGTCTTGCCCCGGTTGTGGGCCGCAAACAGCGAGGAAAAATCGCTTTTGGGCAGGCCTTGCCCCTCTTCGGACACAGGGTACCCGACAGGTGCACGGCGTGACGTTCCCTACCGTGGGGTGTTGGCGCGCAGCAGGTAGGGGAAAGAGGGCATAGGAATCCGCGTGCCGGTCAGACAGCCGGGGGGCGTGTCGCGTGGCGGCGTTACTGACACATCATTACGTCAGGCCGAGACCTTGGCCGAGGCCGGCGGCGTCGAGGTGCGAGGTGTCGTTGAGACGCTCCAGGACGTGTTTGCCGCGGCGGTCCACGCGGAGCACCGACACGGCTGTCAGGTGGGAGCCGAACGAGACGCGGATGTCGCCGGCTTCGTTCAGTCCCAGACCGAGCCATCCGTTGACGAGGTTCATCGTGGTGCCGTAGTGGGAGACGAGGATCAGAAGTCGGTCCTGTTCGGCCACGAGCCGCGCGAGGCATCCGTTGACGCGGTTGTAGAAGGCGGTCCAGGTTTCGCCCTTGCCGGCTTGGGCGGCAATGACGTCCCCGGGAGTCACTTCGCCGCAGCCGTCGTTGAACTCGCGCAGCTCGGAGGTGGTTTCGACGGTGGCGCCGAGGCGCGAAGCGATGGCCTGGGCCGTCTGGGTAGCGCGTTTCAGATCGCTGGCGACGATGCGGACGGGCGTCGAACCGATCTCGCGGGCCAGGCGGTCGGCCACGCAGGCGGCCTGCCGGCGGCCGAGGTCGCTCAGTTCGGTGTCGGTCCAGTGGCTGCCTGTGCCTGGGGGCAACTGCACCGGCTCGGCGTGTCGCACGAGGACAATCGGAAAACGCTTCGTATCGTTTATGGTCATTGAATTTGCACTCCTTGCCCGGGGGGCATCAACCGTACCAGCCGTTCTGTTCACTGACAACATGTCCTTCGCCGACGAGGCGTCGCACAGCAGGCATGAGCCATCGGGCGCCCGGCAGGGCGCTGGCGGCCGCGCACGGCCATGATTTCCACGACAGCGGCCTATGCCGCAGGGCGGCGCGAAAACACGCGGCCACTTCGCCGTTGCGTCCGTCGTCCAAGAGACGCCATCCGTAGCTATAGTAGAGCTGGTGGATCTTGGTGTGAAACGCGCGGGCGACCGAGGGGCTGAACGTGCGGCCAAACTCGGCCCAGAGGGCTTCCAGGGCATACAGCTCGCCGTAGATCATCCGCGTGTGGTGGCCCGAGGCGTTCTGCCCGTGCACGCGGTACGACGCGACGATCCGATTCAGGTACCGGGCCTTGTATCCGGAGGCCAGCAGGCGCATCCAGAGCAGGTATTCGTCGGTGCCGAAGCGGTCGTTGGGGTCGAGGCGGCCGACCTTTTCGATGGCATCGCGTCGGACGATGGTCGTCAGGACGTAGATCGGATTGTGACGGATGACGCGCTCCAGGCGCGTCTGGGGCTCGGGCGGGTCGTCGGGGTGGCTGAAGGCTTCCCTGATGATCGCCCCCGAGGCGTCGATCACGCGGGCTTCGGCGTGGAGCAGGTCGTCGTCGGGCCGCACGTGCGACATCTGAAACTCGAGTTTGTCGGGTTCCCAGGTGTCATCGTGGTCGAGGAACGCGATCCACTGGCCGCGTGCCTCGCCGATGGCGCGGTTGCGGGCCGAGGGGGCGCCGAGGTTCTCTTGGGTGAAGACGCGCCCGCGGTCGCCGTAGCTCTTGAGAATGGCCAACGACCCGTCCGACGACCCGTCGTCCACCGCGACGATCTCATAATCTCGAAACGTCTGGGCGAGGACGCTGTCGATGGTCTGTCGCAGGAACCGTTCGCCGTTGTACACGGGAATGATGACGCTGACTGCCGGTGATGCATTCACCATGCTGCCTCCATGGAGGGGGGATGGCCCTCCGCACAAACAAGCAGAGTATGATACGATCGCGGGGCGTCGGATGCAACCGGCGCGGTGGCAGATACATGGGGATAGGGAAAAAGTGCAGGTGCGTCGCCTCGCCGCGTCA
Organism: uncultured Anaerolineaceae bacterium; assembly: GCA_964500225.1. Taxonomy (GTDB): domain Bacteria; phylum Planctomycetota; class Phycisphaerae; order FEN-1346; family JAACEH01; genus JAAYDY01. The sequence continues at coordinate 6,270 of CAZCOA010000061.1, forward strand.
GACCGTCTGCGCCTCGGGGACGGCGTCCAGGATCTGGTCCACCAGGTCGTCGGGGCGGATGCCCTCGGCCTCGCCCTCGAAGTTCAGGATCAGACGGTGACGCAGGGCGGGCTTGGCCGCGCGGCGAACGTCGGCGAAAGCCACGTTGTGCCGCCCCTGACGCAGGGCGTTGACCTTGGCGGCCAGGATGATCGACTGGGCCGCGCGGGGGCTGGCGCCGTACCGGACGTACTTGCGCGTGGACTCGGTCTGGAACTCGGTGCCGGGGTGCGTCGCCAGGATCACGCGGCCGATATACTCCTTCACGTGGCTCGCCACGGGCACTTCGCGCACCAGGTCGCGCATGGCCAGCAGCTCGTCACGACCGATGATCTTGCGTGCTTCGGGCGTCACGGCGCCCGTGGTGCGGTCCAGGATGGTCGTCAACTCGCTCAGGCTCGGGCTGCCCACGAGCACCTTGAACATGAACCGGTCGAGCTGCGCCTCGGGCAGCGGGTACGTGCCTTCCATTTCCAGCGGGTTCTGCGTCGCCAGCACAAAAAAGGGCTCTTCCAGCTTGTGAATCGTCTTGGCCACCGACACGCTGCGCTCGGCCATCGCCTCGAGCACGGCCGACTGCGTCTTGGGCGTGGCGCGGTTGATCTCGTCGGCCAGGATCAGGTTGCCGAAGATCGGGCCCTGCTGGAACTGGAACTGCTTGCCGCCGCGGCCGTCGTCCACGACGATGTTCGTGCCGATGATGTCGGCCGGCATCAGGTCGGGGGTGAACTGAATGCGGCTGAAATGCAGGTCCAGGGCCTCGCTCAGGGTGCGGACGAGCATGGTCTTGCCGATGCCGGGTACGCCCTCCAGCAGCGCGTGGCCGCCGGTCAGCAGGCAGCACATCACCTGCTCGATCACCTCGTCCATGCCGACGATGACCTTGGCGACCTCGGCCCGAATTGCCTCGTAATGGTTGCGGAAGCTTTCGACCCGTTCGTGACTGTCCATGAGTTCTCCCCGTCGTTTCGGTCGTCCGACCCGCCGCGGGCTATGGTAATCGCCCCGTGCCGCACCGTCAACGGCATAGTTGCCGCCGCGGGGAATGCCCCTGCCCGAACCGGGAGCCGCCGCGTATAATGGGGCGACCACGGAGGCCGCACGCATTGACCGACCGAGATCGCCAGATTCGCCGCCGCATCCGCGTCCGCGGAACCGTCCAGGGGGTGGGCTTTCGGCCATGGGTCTATCGGCTGGCCACGGAGCGCGGTCTGGCCGGCTGGGTGCTCAACGATGCCGAAGGCGTGCTGATTGAAGTCCAGGGGACGCCCGCGCGCGTGGAGAGCTTCGCCGCAGCGCTGACGGGCGGCGCAGTATTGCCGCCGTTGGCCCGCATCGTCTCGTGCCAGGCCGTGGATGTGGAGCCGCAGCCGGATGAGGCGACCTTCGACATTCGCGCCTCGGACGACTCGGCCGCCGCAGCCACCGACGTGTCGCCCGACATGGTGCTGTGCGATGCGTGCCGCCGCGAGTTGCTCGATCCGGCCGACCGGCGCTACCGCTATCCGTTCATCAATTGCACGCACTGCGGTCCGCGGTACTCGATCATCCTGGACGTGCCCTACGACCGTTCGCGGACGACCATGCGGCGGTTCGCCATGTGCCCGGCTTGTCGCCGCGAGTACGACGACCCCGCCGACCGGCGGTTCCACGCGCAACCGAACGCCTGCCCCGTGTGCGGACCGCGGCTAATGCTCTGCGACGCCCGCGGCCGCGCGATGCCCTGCGACGACCCAGTGACGTTCGTGCGACGGCAGTTGCTCGACGGGCGTCTCGTGGTCATCAAGGGATTGACCGGCTACCACCTGGCCTGCGACGCGACGAGCGAGGCGGCCGTGGCCGAACTGCGCCGCCGCAAACGCCGCGACGAGAAGCCGCTGGCGCTGATGGTGGCCGACGTTGCCCAGGCGGCGCGCCTGGTGCATCTGGACGAGCCGTCGCGCCGGTTGCTGGAATCGCCCGAGCGGCCCATCGTGCTGATTCCGCGCCGCCCCGACGCGCCGGTGGCGCCGGGCGTCGCGCCGCAAGGCCTCTACCTCGGCCTGATGCTGCCCTATGCGCCGATCCACGTGCTGTTGTTTGACGGCGGCCTGCCGCCGCTGGTGATGACCAGCGCGAACCTGAGCGAAGAGCCCATGTGCCGCGAGAACGCCGAGACCGTGGCCCGCATGGACGGCATTGCCGACTGGTATCTGCTCCACGACCGCGACATTCAGACGATCTGTGACGACTCGGTGACGATGGTCCAGGGGGGACGGCCGCTCGTCGTCCGCCGCGCGCGGGGCTACGCGCCGCGGCCCATTCGTCTGCCCGGACCGCCGCGCGCCGAGACCATCCTGGCCGTCGGACCCGAACTGAAGAACTGCGTGTGCCTGACGCGACGCGGCATGGCCTACGTCAGCCAGCACATTGGCGACCTGAACAATCCGCTGGCCGCGGCCTATTTCGAGGAGACCCTCGACAAACTCGCGCGGCTATTGGACGTGCGGCCCGATGTCGTCGCCTGCGACCTGCATCCGGCGTACCACGCGACGCGGTACGCGCGCCGCCTCGCCGGAGTGCGACTCACGGCCGTGCAGCACCACCACGCCCACATCGCATCCGTGGCCGCCGAGCACGGCCTGACCGAGCCGCTGCTGGGTCTGGCCATGGACGGCACCGGCTATGGCGGCGACGGCACCGTCTGGGGCGGCGAGTTTCTCGACGTGCGCCCCGACGGCACGTTCGACCGCCTGGGCCACCTGGCCTATACGCCGCTGCCCGGCGGCGATGCGGCCGTCAGGCAGGTCACGCGAATCGCCTGGGCCCAGCTTGTGGCCGTCTTCGGCGACGAGGCCGAGGCTGTGGCCGCGCAACTCCTGCCGACCACCACCACTGAGCAACGGACCGTGTGGCGGCAGATGATTGAGCAGCAGCTCAACGCGCCGCGGGCCTGCGGACTGGGCCGATGGTTCGACGTGGCCGCGGCCCTGGCCGGCGTGGCCGACCATAGCAGCTACGAGGGCCAGGCCGCCATCGAATTGGAGGCCGCGGCCGACAGCGATGTCAGTGAGCGGTTCGAGTACGAGGTGATCGGCCGCGCCGACGGATCGCCGTTCGAGGTGTCGATGGCGCCCGTGGTGCGAGGCATCGTCGAGGCGCGGAACGCCGGTCAGCCGGCCGGCCGCCTGGCCGCACGGTTTCACAACACCGTGGCAGCGATGCTGCTGGACGGCGCAAGACGGATGCGGCTGCTCACGGGCCGACGGCTTATCGGCCTGAGCGGCGGATGCTTCCTGAATCGGCGGTTGACCGAGCACCTGACGGTGGCGCTGGAGCGGGAAGGCTTCACCGTGCTGCGGCACAGCGAGGTGTCGCCCGGCGACGGCGGCGTGGCGCTGGGCCAGGCCGAGGTGGCGCGACAGCGGCTCGCCGCCGGGACGCTGTGAGCTTGCAATCCGTGACGCGGCACAGGCCACGGTCTATAATGACTCCGCCAAGCGTTTTGTATTCTTAGGGGGAGATCCGACATGACACGACGTCGCAAGATCGCCTTGTGGGTGATCGGCATCCTGCTGATTCTGATTGTCGCCGGCCGCGTGGTCCTGGGTATCTATGCTCCGGACATCGTGCGCAGGGTGGCCACGGCGGCCGTCCGTGACAAGACCCGCATGGACATCCAGATGGGCGAGATCGAGGTCCGGGGCCTGGCCGGCCTGGCGATTGCCGACCTGCGACTGACCGACACGGAGCGGGACGGCATCGAGGTGGCTTTCATCGAAGAGGTGCGCGTTGACCTGGGCGGCATCCCGTGGCCGTGGCGCAAGCAGATCGATATTGCGGAGGTGCGCGTGGTGCGGCCGCGCGTGCTGGCGGTGCGCGAGGCCGACGGGCGGCTGAATCTCCAGCGTCTCGTCCAGCCGCCCGCCGACGCCGCCGAGAAGCCCGCCGAACCGTCCGCCGGCCCCGGCATGCAGGTGGCCGTTCACCGCATCCGCATCGAGGATGCCGATCTGCGGCTCTTGGATCAGACGGTGGCCGACCCTGCGGCCGTCGAGGTCACCCTTGAAGGTGAAGAGCAGCAGGCCGGACGGCTCGTCCAACTGACGGGCGTGAACATCGATCTGCGGCTGACGGACCTGGCCGCCTTGAAGCACGACCTCGACCTGAGTTTCGACGACTCGGCCTGGGGCAAGACGACCCTGAGCGGCACTGTGCAGTTGACCCCGCCGGCCGTGTCGCTGAAGACCACTGACGGTGCGATCACGATCACGCCGCAAAGTCTGGCGACCGTGCCGGTGCTGCCTGCCGAGATGATGGCGCAGATGGTGGCGCTCCAACCGACGGCCAACGTCGTCATTCAGGAATTGTCGCTGACCGATCCGGCGGCGGTGCCGCACGCCGTGGTGCGTCTGACGGATGCCGGCGCGACGCTTCCCGGCGGGGCGCAGGTGCGCGGCCTGGATGCCACGGTGACGGTCGATCCGACGAAGATCTCGGCCGTGGTCCGCATGACGGCGCCCGTGTCGCTGGCGGAGGGGGTAGCGCTGGACGACCTGGAACTGACGGCCGACTACGCCGGTGCGGCGGTTACGGCGACCCTGACGAAGGCGTCGCTGTTGGGCGGGCGTCTGAGCGGCAAGGTCCGTGTGGCCGACGTTGCCCGAGCCGCCGAGACGCTCGACGCCGAGGTCAACGTCGAGGGACTGTCCGCGCCGATGGGCGAGGCGCCCTACGCCGCGAAGGTCACCGGACTGTTGACCGCCCGCACGGGCCATGCGACGAAGGCGTCGCTGATGGAGGTTGCCTTCAAGGGCAAGGCTACGGGCGGTCACGTCCAGCAGGCGCCGATCGAGATGCCGGTGGACGTCAGGGCGACGCTTGACACGGCAACGGCCGATGCTCCCGTGGCATTCTTTGCGGCTGTGGGCACGATGCAGGACGACATTCGCCTGGAAGCCAACGGAACGTTTGATCCGCGGCGCCGGACGCTCGTTCTGACGCGCGCCGACGGCACCGTGGTCTTCAGCGGCGACCTGCTCGCCCGGCTGTCGAACTTCAGGCCCGGTTTCATCGAGCAGACGCAGGCCCAGGGCCGCCTCACGATCGCCTCCAGCGGGGCGACCATCGACCTGGCCCAGCCGAACGCCTCGCGCGGCAGGCTGTCGGTGGCCAGCGAGAACCTACGCATGCGGATTCCCGGCACCGAGCGCGTCGAGCAACTGGCCTTCCGCGCCGACGTGGGGTCGCCGCAGGACGATCCCTCGCTGTCGCTCCTGGCCAATGTGACGGTCTCGCGGCCCGAATCCGGCGGCAACGTCGCGGCCAAGGTCACTCTCGACCGGCTCGGCTCGCAGCTTGCGGCGGACGTGACGTTGTCGCGGTTGCCCGTGACGCGCGAGGTCGTCGCCGAACTGGTGCCGCGATTCGCTCCCGAGGCCGCGCCACACCTGGACCGTCTGGGCAAGCTCACCGCGTTGCTCGATGCCAGAGCTCGCTTCGGTTACGACCGGGACAAGGGCGACGTGACGCAGCTTGCGGCCACGGTTCGCATAAGCGACCTGAACGCCGAGGCGGCGCTGGAACTCGATGGCAAGCCCGTGTCGCTGCCTGTGGCCAACGGCGGGGCCGAGGTGACATACGACCTGGTCCGGAAGTCGATGCAGGCCGCAGCGGTTCTGGACGTCGTGGGCGGGCGGCTCAGCCTGTCGCTTATGGACCGGCCCGGCGATGTGGTGGCCCAGGTCTCCACGGCCGACGGGCGGCCGGTGCGGCTCGACCAGTTGCCCGCCGCGATCCGGGAAAAGTTGCCCGTGGACCTTGCCGGCGGCGATCTGGCGCTGGCCGCACAGACGTCGGCCAAAAGTCTGCCGGAGCTGGCCTCCGGCGCGATCGCGATTCATGTGGAACTGGCCGAGGCTCGCTTCCTCACAAGGCCCGAGCCGGGCGCCGCAGTGGCGTCGTACAACGCCGCGGCCGTTGTGGATGGCACTGTGGACCTTGGCCGCAAGCAGGTGTCCGGCGTGAAACTCCTGGTGACCGAGCTGGGCGACGGGCAGGGCGGGTATCTGCTGCCGCCCGGCGCGACGCTGGCCGCCACGGTTGCTCCGTTTGCGTTCGGCGGCAAGCCCGACCGCGCGGACGTGGCGCTTCAGGGCACGCCGCTCGGACAGATCAAGACCGCCGTGACCATGGACTGGGCGAAGCAGGCGTTCACGGCCGCCGACTTGCGCGTGGACGCCGACCTCGGCGCGGTGCCGTGGGAACGCATGGCGGCGGTCATCCGGTCGCGCGCCGGCGAGGCGATGCCGCAAGGCCGGCTTCGCACGGCGGCGGACAAGGCCGCCTGGGTGTCCTACGCTGCCGGCAGCGGCGACGTGACGTGCGATGTGGCCCTGGAGGTCGGGAACCTGTCGTGGATGCAGCGGCCGGCGGATCGTCCCGACGCGCCGGCGGTGCGCAGCCCGGCCCTGGATTTCCAGGTCGCGGTGTCGCGGGCCTCGGCGGCACAACCCTACCATGCCCGCGTCTGGACCTCCGATCCCGACTACGGCGAGCTGGACGCCACGGTCGGCTATGCACCGAGCGAGCTTAGTTTCACCGCGCGGATGAAAGAGACCGCGATTCAGCCGTCGCTTGTGGCTCTGTTGGGCGGTGTGGTCGGTCGCGTGGAACAGGAGTTCCACATCGGCGGCGTCTTCAGCATGGAGGGGGTGCGCGGCCGCCTGGTTCGCAACGCCCAGGGACAATGGTGGCCGCCGGCGGACCTGGCCGGTGTGATCCGCGTGAAGAATCTCCATCTCGACGCGCTCAACGGCGATCTGCCGCTGCGCAATGCCGCCGCGGTCATCGACCTGACGAGCGAGAAGATCGTGCTGAAGGAGTTCACAGGCTTGCTGGCCGAGGGCAAGCTAGCCGCGGCCGGCGAAGTGGCCCTGGCCGGCGAGATGCCGTTTTCC
>CAZCOA010000062.1:0-12222 GCA_964500225.1 uncultured Anaerolineaceae bacterium
AGAACGGCGGTCCGGAGCCGACGGACCTGTCGATCCTGATCAACATCCTGAACGGGATGCTGTAAGATGCAACCGTAAAGGCGGGGCTCCGCGAGGGGCCCCGCCGTTGATAACAGAGTCCGACCGACGGGGTGGATTTGCATATGAGCCCGGCCGAGGCCCACGAGGCGTCGGCCGGGTTTTTCCGTGCGTGTGGAGCGTTCCTTGCACATAGCAGTACGTGGTATCCAACGTGACGGACAACTGGCAGTCTGCGAGTCGTGTTCTCTCGACAAGCGGCATGTCGCGTGGTAGTCTTTGTGGAGGATGAGGGCAACCGTATGGTGGATGTCGGGCATCAGGCTCCGGACTTCTCGCTGGCGGATACGTCGGGACGTCGCGTGGTTCTGAGTGAGCTGCGGCGTCGAGGGCCGGTGGTGCTGGTGTTCTATCGGGGGCACTGGTGCCCGTTCTGTCGGCGGCACCTGAAGCGGCTTCAGGAGCACCTTGGCGAGATACGGAGCCGTGGGGCTGCTGTGGTGGCGGTGTCGAGCGACGAGCGTGTCCTGGCCCGTCGTCTGTCGGACGAGCTGGGTCTGGAGTATCCGGTGCTTAGCGACCTTGACGGGGCGGTGATGGACGCCTACGGCGTGCGGAATCGGCTGCTGGGAATCGCCGGTGGGATACCTCACCCGTCGGTGTTCATTATTGACGTCAAGGGGATCGTGCGTTTTCGTGAGGTTCGCCGCAACTACCGGCGCCGTACGGCGCCGGCTCGCCTGGTGAGGGTGCTGGACGAGGTGATGACGAGGTGCGAGGGGGAGTTGCCATTACAATGAGATTTCAACAACACGTTCGTCGGATTCTCGACGAGATCAAGAGTGTGCTGGCCGGCGTGGACCGGGGGACGGTGGATCGGGTCGTCAAGCACTTGATGAAGGCCGATCGGGTGTACGTGGCGGGGGGAGGGCGGGCAGGGCTGATGGCGCGGTGCTTTGCGATGCGGTTGATGCACCTGGGTCTGCACACCTACGTGGTGGGCGAGACGACGACGCCGGCGATCAGGCCGAACGAGTGTCTGGGCGTGTGCAGCGCGAGCGGTCGGACACAGGTGGCCGTTCTCGTGAGCCGCGAGGCGAAGAAGGTCGGTGCACAGGTGGTTGCGGTGACGGCGGATCCGGCGTCGCCGATCGCGACGGTGGCGGACATCGTGCTGGTGCTCGATGCGCCGCACAAGAAGGCCCCGGATGCGGGGCAGCCGTCGGCACAGTATGCCGGGTCGCTGTTTGAGCAAAGTCTGCTGATTCTGTCGGACGCGATGGCGTTTGAGATCGGGACGCAACTGGGCCGGTCGGAAGAAGAGATTCAGCAGCGGCACGCGAATCTGGAGTAAGTGTTTCGGCGTGCGTGGGCCTGAAATGCCGTCGGCGCAAGGAGACGGCGGCCAACCTCCGTGCCGTGGTTGACCGCCGTCTGTCATTGTCCGCAGAGGGCCGCGGCGGCGGTTGGGTCAGATGAGACCGTATTCCTTCATGGCCTGCTCCATTTTCTTGCGTGCGTCGGCGCCCATCTCGCACAGGGGCAGTCGCATTTCGGGGGAGCAGAGCTTGAGGAGGCCGCAGGCCGTCTTGACCGGGATGGGGTTGGTCTCGAAGAACATGGCCCTGCACAGCGGGAAGAGCTTGCGGTGCATTTGGAGAGCGGCAGCGAAGTCTCCCTTCAGGGCGGCGGCAGTCAATTGATGGACATCGGCCGGGACGATGTTGGCGACGACGCTGATGACGCCCTTGGCGCCGATAGCCATGAGGGGGAGCGTAAGGCTGTCGTCGCCGGACAAGACGGTGATGTCGCACAGCGAAAGGATTTCGCTGGTCTGGTCCATGGAGCCGCTGGCTTCCTTGATGGCCACGACGTTCTTGAGCCTGGCGAGGCGTGCGACGGTCTGAGGCGTCAGGCTGACGGCGGTGCGGCCGGGGACGTTGTAGAGGACCATCGGCAGGTCCACCTGCTCGGCGATGGTGGCGAAGTGCCTGTAGAGCCCCTCTTGGGTCGGCTTGTTGTAATAGGGGCAGACCTGGAGGGTGGCGTCGGCGCCGACGCTGCGCGCGAACTGTGTCAGTTCGAGGGCTTCGGCCGTGGAATTCGCTCCGGTGCCGGCGATGACGGGGATACGGCCGGCGGCCTGTTGGACGACGGTTTCGATGACCTTCTCGTGTTCGTCTACCGTGACAGTGGGCGACTCGCCGGTGGTCCCCATGGGGACCAGTCCGTCGGTGCCCTGGTCGATGTGCCAGTCGACCAGTTCGCGGATTTTGTCGAAGTCCACTCGTTCGCCCTTGAACGGAGTGACCATGGCGACCAGGCTGCCTTGAAACACACTCTGTCTCCTTAATTCCGGGGATGACCTCGGCAATGCGGGGCGATTATACCACAGGGTCCACGAAGTGCAACGACTTGGGTCTTTTCGAGAGCACCGGGGAACACTATACTTGGTTCCGGCAACGCGGGCAAGGAGTGGTCGAATGGTGACGATGGTTGAGTTCGAAGGCAGTCTGGGGACGATTCGCGGTAGCCTTCATCGTCCTGGGGGCAAGGGGCCGCATCCGGGCGTCGTGATCATGCACGGGTTCACTGGTCAGCGGCAAGAAGCGGGGTTTCTGTTTCGCGAGGCATCGCTGGCGCTGGAATCGGCGGGCATCGCGTCGCTGCGGTTCGACTTTGGGGGCAGCGGCGAGAGCGACGGGGATTTTGTGGAGATGACGGCCTCGACGGAGCGAGCGGATGCCCTGGCGGCGCTGGATTTCATGCGGTCGTGCGCCGGCATCGACGCGAGCCGTATCGGGCTGCTGGGCCTGTCGTTCGGCGGGTTCATGGCGGCCTGCACGGCCGGCGCGCGGCCCGATCAGGTGAGGGCTGTTGCCCTGTGGTCGGCCGCGGGATTTACCATGCAGTGTCGATGCTGGAACCACACGGCCGAGCAGAAGCAAAGCCTGAAGGATCGCGGCTGGCTGGACTTAGCGGGGCTGCGGTTGAGCCAGGCGTGGCTCGAGGATATCGTCCGGCACGATCCGTTCGACGAAATCGCCAAATACGGTGGGCCGGTGTTGCTTGTCCATGGAACGCGGGACGGTTCGGTGCCGCTTCAGGAAGGCATGCACTGGGTTCGTGTTCTGAACAAACGCCCCGGAGCCAAGAGCGAGCACCTGTTTATCGAAGGGGCCGACCATGTGTTCATGAACTGCGACCATCGGCAGATTCTAGTGCCGCGGACGGTCTCCTGGTTCAAGGGGCACCTGTAGTCGGGGGCCGCCCCGCGGAGGCAGGACTATGGCTTGCCCGCAACTGCGGTTTCTGTCGTGGTCCGAGATGCAGGCGACCTCCATGGTCCTGTCGCTGACAGGGTGGATGGACGGCGGCGAAGTCTCGACCGGATCGGTCGGTTTCCTGATAGAGCAGTTGGGCGTGCAGCCGTTGGCCGAGATCGACCCCGAGGACTTCTACATTCTCAACTTTCCCGGGTCGATGGACGTCTCGGCGCTGTTCCGACCGTACGTGACGATCGAGGACGGTCTCGTTCGGCGGTTCGCGATGCCGTCGAATGTATTCTATGGCCGCGCCGGGTGCTCGGTGATTCTGTTTCAGGGGAGGGAACCGCACATCCACTGGGGCGGGTATCTGGAGTGCCTGCTGGAGGCGGCGTCGCGGTTCGGCGTGCGGCGGATTTACTTCGTGGGCAGCTACTCCGGCCTGACGCCGCACACGCGCGAGCCGCGCATCTACGCCACGGTCTCGGACGCTTCGTTGAAGCCGGAACTGGCGCAGTACGGTGTGCGGTTCAGCGCCTACGAAGGGCCTGGCAGTCTTGAGACACATCTGACGTCGATGGCGTCGGGCCGGGGGGTGGAAGTGGTGTCACTAGTGGCAGAGACACCGGCCTACGTCCAGGGCCGCAACCCCAAGTGCATCGAGGCGATGGTGCGGCGGCTGGCGGCGATGCTGGACCTGCGCGTGGACCTGGACCTGATGCGGCGGGCGAGCGACCTGTTCGAGGAGCGGCTGACGGCTGCCGTTCAGAGTCGCGAGGGGCTTTCCGGGCAGATTCACAGGCTGGAAGCCGAGTATGACCAGGAGTTGTTCAACACCGAGATGGGCGACCTGCGGCAATGGCTTCAGGATCAGGGGATCCGTCTGGATTGAGGCGGCGCGCCCGCCTTTCGGATCGGATTTTAGCGATTGGCACATCGATTGTAGTTCTTTGTCGCGCATGAGGCGGGATGTGCGGCGCGAACTGGCGACCAATCTGTTTGAAAGTCGGCACCTCTGTAGTATTTCGTAACCCGTTGTGCAGTAGGTGGTTGTGGGCAAGGCGGCAGAGTGTCGTCGTGGGGTTTAATAATATTTAGGTTGACTTTTGCTTTGTTTTATTCATACTGTAAGCAAAGGTCAACGAAAGTGAGGTTGTTGGCGATGGGAAGTGATGATGGTAGCCGCTGGTTAGAGATGATGACGGACGAGGACCGCACGTTTCTGAAGCGGTTTCTGTTGGCCTCTGGGTCGCTGAAGGCGTTGGCGCAGGTCTACGGGGTATCGTACCCGACGATTCGCCTGCGGCTCGACCGGCTGATCGAGAAGGTCAAGCTTGTGGACGACGTGACCGTCCAGAGCGAGTTCGAGCGTCGGCTGAGGGCCCTTCATGCCGACGGCAAGGTGGATGTCGAAACCATGAAGGCTCTGTTGGCGGCTCACCGGAGGGAAATGGAGGGGCGACATGAAACGCATCGCACTGACGCTTAGTCTGGTTGCAGCGCTGACCTCGCCGTTACGGGGTGCCGAGACACTGCAAAGGTTCTCGTGGTCCGAGGTGCAGCGACAGGGCACTCTCCCGCAGGGCAAGGTGTTGCCGGCCACGGACGAGGCACCGTACGAGCGGCTCGAGGTGGGCAGCGCCGGCGGCGCGGCGACGATTGAGGTGCTATCCGTCGAGAGCCCTGGGATTGCCCAGGCCACCTACGCTATACGCGGACAGGTGCGTTGCCGGAACGTCCGGGGCAACGGGTACCTGGAGATGTGGAGCCACATGCCCGGGGGCGACAAGTTTTTTTCGCGGACGACGGCAGCGAGCGGACCGATGGCGTGCCTGTCGGGCGACTGCGAGCGGCGGGCCTTCGTGGTGCCGGCGTACCTGGACGATCGGTCGGATCGGCCGGTGCGGCTGACGTTGTCGGTGGTTCTGCCGGGGCCGGGAACGGTCGAGCTGGATTCGCTGGAGCTAGTCGAGTTTGGGCCTGGGGAGGATCCTCTGACGGCGTCGCAGGGCGGTTGGTGGAGCCGGCGGGACGGCGGAGTAATCGGAGCGGTGATCGGGGCGTCGCTGGGACTGATCGGGGCCGTCGTGGGCGTGATGGGGTCGCGGCGGACGCTGCATCGTGCGGCCCTGGGCGTGATGGGCGTTGTGGCTGCAGCGGGCGTGGTCATGGTGATGGTGGGGATTGCGGCTCTGGCGATGAAGCAACCGTATGCCGTCTGGTATCCGCTGGTGCTTGGCGGCATTATCGGCGCGGCGGTCTTCGGGGGGCTGATTCCCGTGGTTCGGCGGCGCAGGCAGCAGGACGAGATGCGCCGCATACAGGCTATGGATGCATCGTGATCGTGGCCGCAGGGGGGCCGGCATTCTGCCGGGACGAATTGCCGGGTGGATCAGAAGTGTGACGCCCGTGCAGCGGCGCGACCGTCGGCGTGCGTATCAGGGCAACTGCTTCAGGGTGACTACCAAGTCCTCGACGCGGATGCCCGGGGTGAGGGAGGCGTTGGCCGTCACGTGGGCCACCTGGGCTTCGTCCAGTTGTATGACGGGCGGATGCGAGGCGGAGGGATCCCATGCACTCTCGTCACCGCCTTTGGGACCGAATCGCGACAGCGGGCTGAAGATGCTCGTTGGACTGTACGGAGATCCGTACTCTCCGAGTGGATTCCAGATGCTCTCGGTGTCGTGCCTCGCGGCGGTCAGGCGGCCGAGGAAGGTGCCGTCCCGGGCCACCAGCACGGCCCTGCGCGACAGCAGGGCCTCCCGGACTGAAGGGGTGTCCAGAACATGTCCGGCCATGCCCTCCACAAGACTGATCGCCGGCAGCAGCACGAGGTGGTGCGACCACTGCGGTTCGGGGCGCTTGGCGGCCACGTCCTTGGCTTCCTTGGCCAGTTGGGCCCGTTCGGATTTGCGTTCCTGGATGTCCTCCAGAAGTTCACGGACCTCCCGATGGAAGGTCGCCAGTCGTGCGTCGGACCCCGACTGGGTCAACTGGTTTCGCATGCGTACGAGCGTGTCGAGGCGTCCCTGCATCTGCGAGATCTCGGCATCGATCATCCGGATCTTGGAGGTCAGCTCGGCCATGCGGCGGTCGGCGTCCTTCTGCTCGTCCAAGAGGGTGGCGTATTCGGCGCTGCTTACCCAGCGGCTGCCCCATCGCGCCTTGCCCTGGGCCTTCATTCGTTCCTGCTGCGCGCGGCACGCCTCCTCCAGGGTCTTTCTGTCGTCCACCGACACCTTAAAGAAGTCAAGCCGTAGGCCCGGTCCCTGCTTATCAAGCTCGAGCATGTGGAGCATTTCCCATGCGTTGTCGGCCAGTAGGTCGTTCTGGTCGTCGCGGCGGATGGCGCGGGCCAGATACGTCACGGCGGTGCGGTAGTCCTTCAGCTGGGCGCACACGCACGCGCAGTTGTTCAGCGCGGGCACGCAGTCCGGCAACTCGCCCACCACGGCGTCGTAGTGCTTTGCCGCGGCGATGGGATTGCGCAGGTGCCGCCACACGTCGCCCAGATAGAAATGGGCCGTGGGATGGTTCGTCCAGAGGCCTTCGGCTCGCGTCAGATCGCGTCTGGCCGCGGCGAAATCGCCCGCGGCGATCCGTTCGAGGCCGCTGTCGAGCAGTTCGTACACCTGGGCCTTGATGCGGTCGCGGTCCTGTGGCGGCATGGCTTTGCCACACCAGATCACGTGGCCGTCGGTGGCGGCTCGTTGCCACCGATTCAACTCGTCCTGTGCCAGGGGCAGGAGCGAACTGTGGGGATGGTCGGCCATGTACTGTTGCCAGATGGCGACGGCTTCGGCGGCCGTGGCGCGGCGCAGGGCTTCCTTGCGGGCCAGGTGGAACGCTGCCCGAGTTGCCGCGTCGGCCTGCTTCAGCAGGTCGGGCTCGATACGATCGATTTCGTCGCGGCGGAAGCTCCTGACGCCATCCGGCGTGGAGACGATCACGGTGTCGCCCGAGTCGGCGGTCTGCCCCTCGACTCGGCGACCGTCTTTCAGTACTACGACGTCGCCGCCGAGTCCGGCGGCCATGGCCAGCCACAGGGCGATCGAGGCGACCTGGACGTATGTGTGCCGCACGGCTTGAGTCTCCTGCTTGCTCGGCCATCAACAGCGGCGGGCGACGCTCGATGGCGCCGCCCGGTCGCGATAGCTCAAGGATGTGGATCTGCGGCATCGCCCGGAAGCTATGGCGCGGTCCGGTTCTTGTTGGCGTTCACCCGCTGGTACAACGTGTTCAGGTTGGTCTTCAGGTCGTTGATCATCTCCTGCTGAACGTGGACATCGGTGGAGTCGTCTTTGGCCATAGCCTCGATCTGCTTCAGGGCTTCGGCGCACTTCTTCAGATGTTTCAGACACAGGTTGGAATATTCTCGCCACCTTTTGCCGCCGTCGCTGAACGAGTACACGTTGACCATCGGATCGTTTTCCTGGGCAAGCTTCATCTGGCTGTTGAACTCGGCCCGGAGCTTCTCAAACTTCTCCTTGTTCTCCTTGGAGGTCTTCTCGACCCAGCCGGTCAGCCAGTCGGCTTCCTTGGCCTGGTAGCTGTCAATGTTCATGGCCTTCATCAGGCCTGGCAGATCGGCCGCCAGCTCCTTGATCAGCTTGTACTCCAAGGCCTCGTTGGCGGTCATAGTGAGAATCTTGCCCGGTTGCGACACGGTCTTGCCGCGGCGGAACTTGTCGGTACCTTTGTGGTCGGCGGCCAACTGCTTGGCTTCTTCCTCGCTGACGAACTTCTGCTGGCCGTCCACGAAGACCTGGATTACCGACGTGCTGGAATCCACCATGGCGTCGGCCAGCGAGGCGGGGATGCCGTGCTTTTCCGACAGAGCGCGGAAGCGGGCACGGAAGGCGCTCTGCATCTTCTCTTCAACCTCGGCCGATCCATGGACCATGCGGTACGGCGTGGCGGCCCCGATCGTCGTGCCGGGCGACATATAGATTTCCTCGCACGAGAGGCAGATAAAGGCTCCGGCCGACAGCGCCCGGTCCTCCCCGCCGTTAACCCAGGCCACGACCTTGGCCCAATCGACGGACTCGATCGAATCGACAATAGCGTTGGCGACGTGCAACGCGCCGCCGGGGGTGTCCATCCGGAAGACGACCACGTCGGTCTTCCACCGCTTGGCCTCATCCAGACCGCGCTTCACGGCGGCCGACAGCGCCATGCTTTCGATGGCGCCGGAGATCGGAATCACATAGACCTTGTACTTCTTGGCTGTTTCGCCGGCAGTCGTGGCCGACTCGCCTCCCGAAGCAGGGGTGGCGGGAGCATCGGCCGTTGTTGGCGCGGGGGCATCGGCCTGAACGACGTCCCATTCCTCCATCTTGAGAAACCGGGTGCCGCCGCCTTCGAGATTGAACAGGGTCATGCCGCTGATCACTTGATTGGTCAGGGTGCCGCGGAGCTGCTCGCCCGTCTGTTTGTGCTTGAGAACCGCCGCGTTGGACGCTGTGCCGGTCAACAGCACGATACAAGCCGCCAACAGTACGCCACGAACTTCATGCCGAGAGGTTCCGGTCATGGTATCAGCCTCCAGTAAGTCAGACAGCGCACCCGCCCGCGAAGTGAATTGATCAGCACCCGTTGCTTGAGCGCCACATTTTATAATGAAGTATACCGCGGGTCAGTTTCCCGTGCAATACCGATTTGATAGACGTTTCGGCTGTTGAATTATTGGTTCCCCGGGAACAGTTTCTTCGAACCCCGACACGGTTTCTGGCCGAACCTAATAGACGGTTGGACGGTACGCCCCTTGACGTCGAAGAGCGGGCGCGATACCTTGCACGAGCGTTGGTCCTTTCAGACGATCCAAGAAGCCCATGAGCGAACCCGAAACGAGCGTCATGACCCCGGCTGAGCCCGCCACCGAAGCACGATTCGTCAGCGTGGCTCTCGATCTACCCCTGGACCGCCTCTACACGTATGCGGTGCCCCCCGCCATGAGCGGCCATATCGTCCCTGGGCTGCGCGTGGAGGTGCCGTTCGGCCGCAGCAACAAGCCCATGGTCGGCTACGTGGCCGAGGTGCTGGATCATTGCGACCTGTCCGAGGTCAAGGAAATACGCGGTCCCGTGGACGACGGGCCGCTGATCGGGCCTGACCTGATGGCCCTGGCCCGGTGGATGGCCCATTACTACGTCACCCCGCTGGGGCAGGTGCTCACGGCCATTCTGCCGGCGGCGGTGAAGCGGCAGGCGGGGTTCAAGACGGTGCGGCTCGTGGTCCGCGGCGACAAGACCGAGGCCGATGTGGACCGCATCTTGTCGAAGCAGCAGCGGGTGCTCGACCGACTGGACGCACTGGACAACCCTGTGACGCCGCGCGAGCTGGCCCGCATGGCCGGCTGCACCACGGCCGTCATCAAGGCCTTGGAACAGAAGGGCCTGGTCAAAATCATTACAAAACAGACCGAGGAATTCGCCCGCGACCTGTACGTGCCGGTGGAATCAGAGTCGCCGCCGGAGCTGAACAACGAGCAGCGGCTGGCCCTGCAGCGAATCAAGGCCCTGATCGCCAAGGACGAGTTCGGCTGTGTGTTGGTCAACGGTGTGACGGGCTCGGGCAAGACGGAGATCTACCTGAGGGCTATCGAACAGGTGGTGGCCGCGGGCGGGCAGGCGATCGTGCTGGTGCCGGAGATTGCCCTGACGCCGCAGACCATCCGCCGGTTCCGTCAGCGGTTCACCGAGGTAGCCGTGTTGCACTCGCATCTGACCGATGTGGAGCGGCACCGCGAATGGCGCGATATCCGTGACGGGCGGGCCCAAGTGATCGTCGGGGCGCGCAGCGCCGTGTTCGCCCCGGCGGGGAACCTGCGTCTGATCGTGATCGACGAGGAGCACGAAACGTCGTTCAAGCAGGAGACCGCGCCGCGATACCACGCACGCGACGTGGCCCTGGTCAGGGCCCATCTGCTCGGCATCCCGGTGATTCTCGGGTCGGCCACGCCGAGCCTGGAGTCGAAGCACAACTGCACCACGCACGATCACTATGCCGAGGTGCGGCTGACGGCCCGCGTCGAGGGCCGGCCCATGCCGCCGGTCGAAATCGTCGATCTGCGACTGACGTCGCGCGAACGCAAGGGCTACCATGCCCTGAGCATGGCCCTGGAGAGGGCCATCGCCGAGACCCTCGACCGCCAGGAGCAGGTGATCCTGTTCCTGAACCGCCGCGGATTCTCGACCTACGTGTTCTGCCCCTCGTGCGGCTACACGCTCCGCTGCACCGACTGCGACGTGTCGATGACGTTCCACCGCGAGGCCAACGAGTGTCGCTGCCATTACTGCGACCGGGCCATCGCGCCGCCCGAGAAGTGCCCGGCGTGTGGGTCGCCGTCGATGAACTTCTTCGGGCTGGGCACCGAGCGGCTGGAGGAAGAGGTTAAGCGGAAATTCGAGCTGGCCCGGATCGCCCGGATGGACAGCGACACGATGCGCAGCCGCGGCGCGCACAACCAAGTGCTCACGGCCGTGCGCGACCGGGAGGTGGACGTGCTGATCGGCACGCAAATGATCGCCAAGGGGCTGGATTTCCCGAATGTGACGCTCGTGGGTGTGATCAACGCGGACGTCTCACTGAACCTGCCGGATTTTCGGGCCAGCGAGCGGACGTTCCAGCTCATCAGCCAAGTGGCCGGCCGCGCGGGCCGCGGGCCCAAGGGCGGCCGCATCCTGGTCCAGACCTTCAATCCCGATCACGACGCCGTGCGCCTGGCCGCAGCTCACGACTACGAGGGATTTGCGGCGATGGAACTGGAGCACCGCCGCACGTTCGGCTATCCGCCGTTTACGCGACTGGCGCGGATCATCGTTCGCGGCGGCAATGAGGACCAAGTGCTCGCCTATTCCCGGGACGTGGCGCAGCGGTTGCGCGACGCGGCCGCGGCGGTGTCGTCGGGCCCGATCCAGGTGCTCGGCCCGGCGCCGTGCCCGATCACGCGGATCAACCGGCAGTTCCGTTACCAGGTGCTCGTGAAGGCCCCCAAGGCCCGCGGCATCATGGACCTGTTCGACCGGGTGCGCGACGGCCTGACGCCCGGCAACGACGATCTGGCCATGGCTGTGGACATCGACCCGACCAGCACCCTCTGAGAGGCACCCGTGGGCGATTCGCGGAGGTGTGCGAGTCCTATCCCTCCGCCACTGCGTCGGCCTTGGCGGCGAGGATGAAATCGTTTTCGTGGAGGCCGTGGATCTTGTGGGTCCACAGTTGCAAGGTCGCGCGGCCCCAGGTGAAGGTGATCACCGGATGGTGACCTTCGGCTTCGGCGACGGCGCCGACACGGTTGACGAAGGCCAGGGCCTCCTTGAAATCCTTGAACTTGTAGGTCTTCTCCAGGCGCGGGCCGTCCACCACCTGCCAGCCGTTGCCCAGTTCGGCGAGCAACTGCTTGACCCTTTCAGGCTCTAGCGGCGGCACGCCGCCGCGGCAGGGCACACACGATTTCTGTGTCAGGCTGCATTCCATGGGCGAAGCTCCTTCCTGCTGCCCCTCTTGATGGCCCGGCTTTCGGCCGGACCAGGCCATCTCTCCGGCTATGGCAGTTCGCCTTTAATCATAGAGCGCCGGCCGTTCAGAATGTAGAATGATTGTGCCCATTGTGCGGGCGTCGCTGCGGAGGCGGCTGTTCGCAGGGCGGGGCGTTTGGTGGAGGAGGCAGCCATGTTACAGTGCAGCGAGTGCGAATTCGGCGACGTCGGGCCGCACGGCGAGGTGCGGTTGCGGTGCAACCCGTTTACGAACATCAAGGAGCCGGAGTGCCTGCTGAAGTGGCAATTGTTGAGGCTGGACGGGCTGAATCAGGCCTATGCGGCGCAGCTCATGCAGTACCGCCGCCTGGCGCCGCTCCAGGAGAAGATGATGAAGTTCATGGAGCGCGAGATGGACGACATCGACGAGAGCGACAAGTGGAAATCCGATTGGGAAG
>CAZCOA010000063.1:0-11261 GCA_964500225.1 uncultured Anaerolineaceae bacterium
ATCGTCCGCACGATGCCCAACACGCCGATGCTCGTCGGTCGCGGCATGGTGGCCATGAGTCCCGGCGCCGCCGCCAACGCCGAGGACCTCGGCCTGGCCCGGGCGCTGCTGGGCGCCTCGGCCCGCGTCATCGAGGTACCCGAAGAGAAGCTCGATGCCGTGACGGCCGTCTCGGGCAGCGGGCCGGCGTACTTCTTTCTGCTCGTCGAATCGCTGATGGATGCCGCGCGGCAAGTGGGCCTCTCGGACGACGAGGCCCGCATTCTCACCGAGACGACGTTTCGCGGCGCCGCCGAGTTGCTCGCCTGCGGCGACGTGGACGCCGCCGAGTTGCGCCGCCGCGTGACGAGCCCCGGCGGCACGACCGCCGCGGCGATCACTTCCTTCCAGGCCGACGCCTTCGCCGAGTCTGTAGCCCGTGCCGTCCGGGCCGCACGCGACCGCAGCCGCGAACTGGCCGAACAACACTGACGCTCCGGCGACCCGTCGCGCCGGAGACCTCATCGCTTAACGGAACGACCGCCTCACGGCGTCTGCGGCTCGACGCGCGTCATGGCATTCCATCGCCGGGAACCGCGTTGGCCTTCGCCGCCGAAGATGCCGATCTCGCCGGTCTTGGGATGCTTGAAGAGCCAGAATGTCGGCGTCGCGTCGGGGCCGGTGTAGCCCTGCCAGCCGGTGAACTTCAGGTCCGCACCCTCGAGCCGCCACGTGCCCGTGACCCGGCTTGCAATCTCCCCGTCGGGGCCGAAGATCTCTTCCACGAACTTTCCGTCTTCGGTGAGCGTCAGGCGAAAGCCGTTGCCGTCGTAGTCGTAGTACGTCCACTGGCCGGCCACGTCGGCGGCCGTGGCCTCCGTGTACGGATCGGGGCCCCAGTTCAGGTCCGGCAACTGGTAATCCGGCCCGCATCCGCCGGCGACCGCCGCCAGAAGAACCATCGCCAACACCGATGCCGCCCGAAACGTTGCCTGTCCGCTCATCGTTCGTCCTCCGTGTGTGTTGCCTCGACCGGGTGCGCGCCGGCAGAGCGTCGCACGTCACCGACCGGTCGAATCAGAATGCGCGGCACGTCTGTCTGCCGGACGCCACCATAGCCGCAACCGGCCGCCTTGTCCAGCCGCCGGCCGGCCGGTCAATCGCTCATGATCCACAGGGCGGCCATCTTGTCGTCCACGATGGCTGCAATCTGGCGGCCCGTGGGCGACCAGACCAGTTGTTTGACGCCTTTCTTCGGGCTTTGCAGCAAGCCGACTATCGCGCCGCTGGCGACATCCCACAGCCGCAGCGTCTGATCGTCGCTGCCGGTGGCCAGCAGACGCCCATCGGGCGAAAACGCCAGGCACTTGATGTCCTTATCGTGGCCCACCAGGGTATGCTGCACCTGGCCCGTCTCGACCGTCGCGATGATGACCGAGCCTTCCTCGTCGCCCGAGGCGATCAGGCGTCCGTCGGCGCTGAAGGCCACGGCGGTGATTCCCTTGCGATGCGACGCCAGGACGCGCACCTGCATGCCCGTGCGCGCCGCCCAGAGGCGGACGGTCTTGTCCTTGCTGCCGGTGGCCACATACTGCCCGTCGCCGGAAAAGGCGATGGCCGTCACGTCCTTGTCGTGGCCGATGAGCGGCGTCAGGCGGAAGCTCGCTCCCGTGACAACGGCGGACTGGGCCGCCGGTTCGTTGGTCGTCGGCGGCGCCGGGGGTGGCGGCGGCGCCGGTGCCGGGGCTGGAGCAGGAGCCGGCGGTGCCGGGCTTGGCGCAGGCGCCGACGGTGGCGTGTCCGTGGTTGGCGCGGGCGCCGACGGGGGTGGCGAGACCACAATCTCATCGTCCTGAGCCACGCCCAGCCGCGCCGCCACCGTCAGAACCGCCACGGCTGCCAGCGCCACACACGCCGCTACGAGGATCTGTCTCATGGTTGTTTCCTTTCAAGCCGTTTGCCGCACGGGCCGAAGCGGCCCGCGCACGTGTGTCAGAGTAGCTCAGCGCGGACTCCAACGCAAGGGCTTCGCCGCGGTCTTGCATTTCGCCGGCCTCGGGCACATACTCATGGGGACGGTGGGGCTGTGAGGTTGTGACTGTCCGCTCTGCGGGCAGGCGGCAAACGGCGGCACGACGCGCATCTGACGGGCAAGATCTCCTCTTCCGAAAGGAGTCCCTTCATGTATCCCACTCGGACGGCGGCCCGCGGCCGCACGTGGTTGGCAGTGTTCACGACGTTGCTCCTGACGAGCGGCTGCGGCGCTCAGGAACCGGACCGGGCGGCCCCGGGCGACGCGCCCACCGTGCTGGCGACGCCCGTGGCGCCTGCCTCGGCCACTACGACATCGTCGTCGCCTGCGCCGACCGAATTGCTTGCCGCCGGCGGCGACACCGGCGCCCCGCCGGCTCGGCCCGCATCTGCTCCTGCGGCGACGGAGGCCGTCAGACCGCTCGCCGAGGCTGACGGAGCCTGGGTTTTCGACAACGCCGAGACGGACCTGGAGATTCATCACGCCGACTTTCACGCGCGGCTCGGCATGAAGGTTCAGGTGGTTCCGGGCGACGCGGCGGCACAGGCCGGTGCGCTCGTGGCCGTACTGCACGGCCCGGGCGGCAAGAAGACCGTCTTCGAAAAAAAGGCGCCGCTGGCCGCCGAGGAAGCGGTGACGCTGAACTTCCGCGAGCTCGGCCAGGGCAAGTACACCCTGACGATCTCCTTGCTGGGGGTCGACGGCAAGACGCTGAAATCCGCCACGCGCGAGTTCGAGAAACCTTACGACGGCATCCCGCGCGTCGGCATCGACGAAAACAACAGCCTGCGCGTCGGCGGCAAGCTCTTCTTCCCGTTCGCGACGTACGGCATCGGGGCCAAGGAATCGGAAATTGACGAATGGGACGCGCAGATGAACACGCTGGCCGGCTACACGTTCAGCGATGCCGAGGCGACGCTCGACGGTTGGAAACAAGTCCTGGACCGCGCCGAGAAACGCGGCAAGATGGTCGTCGGTCCGTTCTACGGCCGCTACTGGCCCAACGGGGCCGGGCGGCGCTACTACGAGAAAGACGGCAAGAAGCTGCGCGACCGCGAAGTCCTCATCGACGCGCTGGCCGAATACGTCACGGCCACCAGGGACCATCCGGCCCTGCTGGCGTGGTGCTGGCTGGATGAGCCCGAGCTGGACAACAACGACAACTGCGTGATGCCTGCCGAGGTGCGCCGCTGGACCGAGACGTGCCACCGGCTCGACCCGCATCATCCCGTCGGCACGGGCAACGGCGGCGACGGCTTCCGCCGCCCGCCCGAGAACTGGATGCACAAGCACCGGATGTTGTACACCTACGAATACAACGGCATTCCCGGGCCGCACAAGGTGCTCCTGGCCGACTGGATCTACCA
The DNA here is from genome assembly GCA_964500225.1 of uncultured Anaerolineaceae bacterium. GTDB lineage: Bacteria > Planctomycetota > Phycisphaerae > FEN-1346 > JAACEH01 > JAAYDY01. Next base: position 3,379 of record CAZCOA010000063.1, read on the forward strand.
GGATATCTATCCGGTGTTTGGTGCGCAGTTGGACCTGATGCGCCGGACGAGCGATCGGCCGGGCGTCAAGGAAGGCTGGGGCCTGAACTCCATCGAGAACATGTGCGTCGCGATGGACGTGATGCGGAAGTACAATCGGAACCTCGTGCCGTTCATGTCGGCGGTGCGTACGGCGGCGTTTCGCGGTCCCGGGCCGCACTCCACCCCGCCATCGCCGCAGGAGCTGCGCGCGGTGGTCTGGGCGAACATCATCCACGGCGCCAAGGCGATCCTCTGGTTCCACTACTTCGAGCCCACGCCGCCGGAGGTCAAGGCCGAGATGGCCCGGCTACGGGAGCAGATCACACGGCTGTCGCCGGCCGTGCTCGGCCCCGACTACGCCGGCCGCATCGAAAAGAAGGAGTCGGCCGAGGGCGGCCGCGTGGACCTGCTGGCGCGGCAGATCGAGGGCGACGACGCGGCCGTGTACGTCTTCGCCCTGAACCTGCGCGAGGCAACCGACAAGGTGACCTTCGCGGCCGATTTCGCGCCGAAGACGATCGAGGTCGTGGACGAGGACCGGACGATCGACCCCGACGGCCGCACGTTCACCGACGCCTTCGATCCGCTGGCGGTGCACATCTACCGCCTCCGTCGCTGACGGCTGCCGCGCGGCGCCGTCTCCGCGGCGCGGCCCCACGGGTTCATGCACTCCATTTCCGCGGCGGCCTTGCATCCCGCGACCGGCGTGGATACCATAGGGGACCGCGCGGCGCAGTCGGTCTGCGCCGGCGGTATCGGACGAGGGACTTACGGCATGGCGAAGAAGGCACGCGCAGCGTCACAGGCAACGGCCGCCGGAGCAAAGCTCTGGCACGGCCGCTTCGAGCATTCCACCGCCGCCAGCGTCGAGCGGTTCGTCGAAAGCATCTCGTTCGACCGCCGGCTGGCCAAGTACGACATCGCCGGCTCGCTGGCGCATGCCCAGATGCTGCACGAGACGGGCCTGCTGAGCGCGGCCGAGCTGGCCGCCATCCGCAAGGGCCTCAGCCAGATCGACCGGCAGATCGACGCGGGGCGATTCCCGTTCGACACGAGGCTCGAAGACATTCACATGAACATCGAGTCGGCGCTGATCGCGCGGACCGGCGCGGCCGGACGCAAGCTGCACACCGCCCGCAGCCGCAACGACCAGATCGCCCTGGACCTTCGCCTCTGGGCGCGCGACGAGTGCGACGCCGTGGCCGCGGCCGTCGTCGCCTTGCAGCGAGCCCTGGTCGCCCAGGCCGAGCGGCACCAGGACCTGGTCATGCCGGCCTACACGCATCTTCAGCCCGCGCAGCCGGTGCTGCTAGCGCACGTCCTGATGGCCTACGTCGAGGAACTGGCCCGCGACGTGGACCGTCTGAGCGACACGCGGTCGCGCGTGAACGTGCTGCCGCTGGGATCCGGGGCCGTCGCCGGCACCACGCTGCCGATCGACCGCGAGCGTGTGGCCAGGCTGCTGGGGTTCGCCTCCGTGGCACGCAACAGCATCGACGCCACCAGCGACCGGGATTTCCTGATCGAGCTGGCGTTCGATCTGGCCATGATCGCGCAGCACCTGTCGCGCTGGGCCGAGGACTGGATTCTCTGGTCCACCAACGAGTTCCGCTACTTCCGCATCAGCGACGCCTACTCGACCGGATCGAGCATGATGCCGCAGAAGCGGAACCCCGACGTGCTGGAACTGATTCGCGGCAAAACCGCCCGTGTTTACGGCGACCTGGTGACGCTGCTGGTCCTGGTCAAGGGACAGCCGCACGCCTACAACCGCGACATGCAGGAAGACAAGCCGCCGGTGTTCGACGCCGCCGACACGGTGCGCGGGGCGCTGTCGATGGCGACTGAGATCGTCCGCGAGGGCAGCTTCGACGGCAAGCGGATGTTGGCCGCCATGAAGGGCGGCTACTGCGACGCCACCGTTCTGGCCGAGTACCTGGTGGAGCGCGGCGAACCGTTCCGCAGCGCTCACGCCGTGGCCGGCAAAGCCGTCGCCGCCTGTGCCGCCCAGGGCATCGAGCTGGCCGAGGCGCCGCTCAGTCTGCTGCGGCAGTTCAGCAGCCGCTTCGACGCCGACGTTGCCGAATATCTGGGCGCCCCGAACGTCGTGCGACGTTACCGTAGCTTCGGCAGCGGCGGCACCCGAGGCGTGGCTTCGGAAATCCGCCGCTGGAAACGTCTGTTGGCCTGATCCGCACCGGCCCTCCGCCTGACAGCGGCCAAGTGGCATGGCCACGCCGGCGTGGCCATAGGGAGCAGCTCGGAACGGGAGTCGCCCTCGCGGGGCGAGCCCTTGTCATAGGAATGCAACGATGGACTACTTTGAATATCGTAACGGCGAGCTCTACGCTGAGAACGTCCCCGTGGCGGACATTGCGGCCCAGGTCGGCACGCCCGTGTACATCTACAGCCGCCGCACGCTTCAGGAGCACTACGAGAAGATCGCCCGGGCGTTCGCGCCGCTGGATCCGATGATCTGCTACTCGGTCAAGAGCAGCTCGAACACGGCGTTGTTGCGGATTTTGGCCGGCCTCGGCGCGGGCTTCGACATCGTCAGCGGCGGCGAGTTGTTCCGGGTCATCCGCGCCGGCGGCGACGCAGGCAAGTGTTTCTATGCCGGCGTCGGCAAGACCGATGCCGAAATCCGTTTCGCCATCGAGCGCGGCATCTACATGTTCAACGTCGAAAGCGAGGCCGAGTTCGAAACCATCGACCGCCTGGCGGCCGAGATGGGCCGTTCGCCCCGCTGCGCCCTGCGGATCAACCCCGACATCGACCCGAACACGCACCGCTACACCTCGACCGGCAAGAAGGAATCCAAGTTCGGCGTCGATGTGGTCCGCGGCGAGGAATTCTTCCGCCGGTATCGCAACGCCAAGGCGGCGCAGTTGGTGGGCATCCACCTGCACATCGGGTCGCCCATTCCCACCGCGCAGCCCTACGTCGAGGCCATCGGCAAAGCGCTTGAATTGGTGGACCGCCTCAACGCCGGCGGCATCGCCGTCGAGGTGCTCAACATCGGCGGCGGGTACGCCGCCTGGTACGAAAGCGCCCAGAGCATCATGATCGAGGACTACGCCGAGGCGATCGTGCCGCTGCTGAAGGACCGCGGCCTGAAAATCGTGATGGAACCCGGCCGTTTCATCAGCGGCAACTCCGGCATCCTCGTCGCCGAGGTCCAGTACACCAAGACCGGCGGCGACCGGAACTTCGTCATCGTCAACTCGGGCATGCATCACCTGATCCGCCCGCCGCTGTACGGAAGCTGGCACTTCGTCTGGCCGGTAACGCCCGGCGAGGAGATGACGCCCCCGGATCGCAGCCGCCACTTGCCGCTGCCGGGCCTCGTCACCTGCGACGTCGTCGGCCCCATTTGTGAATCGGGCGACTTCCTCGGCCAGGACCGGCAGTTGCCGCCCGTGTCGCGCGGCGACCTGCTGGCCGTCTTCACGGCCGGGGCCTACGGCATGACCATGGCTTCCAACTACAATTCCCAGCCGCGGCCCGCCGAAGTGCTTGTCGATCACGACCGGTTCCGCATCATCCGGCAGCGGGAAACCTACGAGGATCTGGTCCGAGGCGAAGACTAGACGGCGAGAGGGAAACGGCCGCCGCCTCCGTCCGGGGCGACGCCGCCGGAGCAGAGAGCTGAATGAGCGACGATCGCAACATCGTCTATTTCGCCTACGGCGCCAACCTGAGCCGCAACCACATGTTCCTGTGGTGCCCGCACGCCACGCCCCTCGGACGCGCCACGCTGACGGGCTACCGTCTGGTCTTCCGGTTCTGGTGCGATGTGATGGCGGCCCCCGGCCGCACCGTCCCGGGGTGCCTCTACCGCCTCGGCGACGGCGACCTCCAGTGGCTCGACGAGTATGAGGATTGCCCCCGCCTCTACGAGCGGATCACCGTCACCGTGACCACCGAGAGCGGCGAACGCGTCGAGGCCATGACTTACAAGATGAAGGCCGGTCAGGCCTTCGCCCCGCCCAACCAGGACTATCTGGCCATCGTCCACGTCGGCTACCGCGACTGGGGCTACGACGTGTCCGCCCTGCCTCCCCTGGCCTCCTCCTGAGCAAGCGCGCTTGCCTCTTGCGTCGTGACGCTGCACGGAATACACTGCGCCGCAACAGACGTTTTCGACTCTTCCAAGGAGACCCGGCATGAGCAAGAAGTGTCGCACCATCGTCGGCATTCACGTGACCGAACGCACCCGCCACGCCGGCGAGATCCAGAAGGTGCTGACCCAGTTCGGCTGCAACATCAAGACGCGGCTCGGCCTGCACGAGGCCTCCGAGGGCGTGTGCAGTCCGAACGGGCTGATCCTGCTGGAATGCGTGTGCGGCGGAGCCGAGTGCGACGACATGATCGCGCAACTCAAGGCCATCGAAGGGCTCAACGTCCAGAAGATGGTCTTCCAGGAGGCTTGACGGGTCGGGTGGCGCGTCAGACGGCCACCGTAGCGTCCCAGGTCCGTCGGATGAACTCCGATCCGGCGATGATGCCGACCATCCCCACGTCCAGATCCGACGCGTAGCAGATCCAGCCGTCGAACCCCACGGATGCCAGCCGCGAGAAAATATAGGGGTAGTCCAGGTGGCTCTGGTCGAACGGCCGTGTCTGGTTCCAGCGGCCCGCCTCCGGCGTCCCTTCGAAGCGGATGCTCTTCAAGTGGACGTAGTCGATGCGCCGCAACAGCGCGTCGCGCTCCAGAAAATCCTTCAGCGACTGCCCCTCGCGCAGGGCCGACCCCGTATCGAGATTCATCGCCACGTGCTCGGCCGGCAGCCGCCGGAGCATCTGTTCAGCCACCTCGGCCCGCAGAGGCAGCCACCCCGGCCGGTTTTCCAGCAGCAGCCGCACCCCTCGTGCCGCCGCCTCGGGGATGCAGGCCTCGATCGTCGCCACTGTGTTGTCCACGGCCTGGTCGCGGCTCATCCGATAGCATTCGTAGTAGCCCCAATTGCCCGAACCGATCATCACACGCGTCGTCCCGAGCTGCAACGCCAGTTCCATCGACCGCACGACTTGCCGAACGGCTTCCTGGCGGCCGGGGCCCGGAGGCTGGTTCGTCTGAATCTCGGGGGCGTTCAGCGCCGAGATTTCCAGCGGCAGGTACTCCAGCACGTCCATCAGCTTTTTGACGTCCTCCTCCCTCAGTCGCCGCAACCACGGTTCGGCCAACTCCACGCCGTTTAGATCGTTGGCGGCGCAAAACTCGATCCATTCCACCAAGGCATCCAAACCGCGCTCCCCTATCGCGCGGTCCATTCGCATATACGGCAGACTCGAGACTTTCATGTAACCTCCTAGCGTGATGCGTGCCGGGGCCCTCAGAGATGCGCGTGAGCCTCTTGTTGACTGTTGGTAATTCTAACCCAAGAATGGCCCGCGCGCGACACGGAAACAGGCTAAAAGGCGACTTTCACATAAAAATCCAGATTTCGCAGCCGATTAAAACCGCTACAATAACATCCCATGAAGACTGTTCGCCTGGCCTATGGCCGATCGTCGCTGAGCGTTCGCGTGCCCGACGGGGCTCAGATTCTCCGCGGGCCGAACGCCCCGCCGCTGGAGCGACCCGAAGAAGCCGTGATGAAGGCCCTGTCGGAGCCGATCGGCAGCCCGCCATTGGCCGAACTGGTCCGCCGCAAGAGGCCCAAATCCGTCGCCATCACCGTCAGCGACATCACCCGCCCGGTACCTAACCCTTTACTACTGAAGGGGTTGCTCGATGTGCTGAACCGCAACGGGGTGGCCGATGCCCAGGTGGTCGTGGTGATCGGTACCGGGATGCACCGCGAATCGACGCCCGAGGAGCGGCGGCAGATTATCGGCGACGACGTTCTGGCCCGCGTCGAGGTCATTGACCACCAGCCTCGTTATGCCGCAGCCCTCGTGCAGATATCCTCCGAGCCCCGCGTGGCCGTGAACCGCCGGTTCGCCGAGGCCGATTTCCGGATCGTCACCGGCCTCATCGAGCCGCACTTCATGGCCGGGTTCAGTGGTGGACGCAAGGGCATCTGTCCCGCCCTGGTCGATCTTCAGACGGTGCAGCGGTTCCACGGGTTTCGGACGCTAGCCGACCCGCGGGCCGATGCCGGGGTGCTCGAAGGCAACCCCTGTCACGAGATCGCCCTGTCGGTGGCCCGGACTGTCGGGGTGGATTTCCTGGTGAACGTGGCGATTACGCACGAGCGGCAGGTGGCGGGCGTCTTTGCCGGCGACTTGGTGGCGGCCCACGAGGCCGGTTGCCGCAAGGTGGCTCGGTGGGTGGCCGCCGAGATCGACGGTCCGTTCGACCTGGTGGTCACCTCCGGCGGCGGGTATCCGCTGGACCAGACCTTCTATCAGACTGTCAAGGGCATGGTCATGGCCCTGCCGGCCCTCGGTCCGACGAGCACCCTCCTGCAGGCGTCGCATTGCGGCGAAGGCATCGGCAACCAGGCCTATGTCGATCTCATCCTCAGCTACAATAACCAGTGGCAACGGTTCCTGGCCGATGCCGAGGCCGCCGCCGATCGTACCCTGCTGGACCAGTGGGAATACCAGATGCAGACCCGCGTGCTCCAGCGGATCGGCATCGAGCACCTGCACCTGGTGTGCGACGGCATCCCGGCCGACACCGTGCGGCGGCTGTCGGTCACGCCGGTCTGCGGCCCAGGCGACGCCGCCGCACGGCTCCAGGCAGCTATCGACAGGCACCTGGCCGCCCACGGGCAGGCCCGCGTCGCCGTCATCCCCGACGGGCCCTACACCTTACTATTAAGGCGCGCCCACGCATAACCCCCAACGTCTTCTCTGTGCGTCTCCCTCATTGTGGCCCTTCGGACCACCCAACCTCCCCGGGGGACCATGGTCCTGTTGGCTATGACGCCGATCGCTCAATACGCCACGCCTCCATTTCGCCAGTGAGGATGGTCTCCTCGACCTCGTTTTCAGCGTCGGAATGCGGCTACACCGCCCTCCCAAGGATGCGGAGGCGAAAGATGCGATTTAGTTGGAAAAATAGTGGCCGCTTCGATTTGCCTCCAGCGCGATTTTTGGGCTATACTGTTAGTGTGACGGTCCGCGTGCCGTGTTTCGGGCCATACATATCTGGGTTGAAGACTGCCCGAAGCCGAGGCAGCCCGCAGCTGGGGGCCGTTGCCATGTGAGCTTCATATCCGATGCCGACTGTACCGAAGGCGTTGCCAGGACGCCGTGCTGAAAAAAGCGCTCAAGTCGCTATGAAGTCGTGAGTTACAACAATGTCGTTATTTTCAGGCGCAGAGGTTTCACCGGCCTCGCCTTGACGTTACTTCCTCGACGCAAAGGCCATTCTGCCAATCATTTCGGCCGCACGCCACCGTTTGACATCACGCCCCATCGGCCGTGTCTGTGAACTATGACGGCCCTGCATCCCAGTCCGACACCCCGTTTGTCGGCCGCCTGCGATTTTGTGCCGTGAATCTGCTGTAAACACACAGATCGGTGGTCCGTTCTGGCTGTGCCGGCGCGAAGACGGAATCTGCTCTTACGGTTCTTGCCGCTTCGGAGGGGCGGCAGACGGCGTGGCGTGTTCGGCGTCGGCAGTGCTTGTGAAGCGTTCGTTCCCATTGCGTGAGTGGTGTGGTTTTGCCAAAGGGAGGTTATGGCTTGCGACTGCCTTCATCCGGAAAAGGCAGTCTCGGGCGATAACCACGAAAGGAGGAGGCAGATGAAGCGAGTTCTGGTGTTAACTTGTGCCATGCTGCTGACAGGCGGCATGGCCATGCCGACGCTGGGCCAGCAGGTTCAGCTCGACATATCCGACGGCTTTAATTGGGACATCTGGTGCGGTGTCAAAGAGTTCCAGGCCCTGATGTACCATGCCCTGA
>CAZCOA010000064.1:0-10133 GCA_964500225.1 uncultured Anaerolineaceae bacterium
GCAAGGTTACCGTCTTTGGCGGCGTGCTCGGCACCATCTCCGTCAGCCAGGACGGTGTGAACTGGTACCAGGTGACTTCTCTCGGCCCCGTCTTCCCGATGCACGGTTATCTGAGCGACGAGGCCGACGCCTATGCCGCCGGCGCGACGCCCACCGATTACACCCGGCCGGTCGATCCGTCGCTGTCGCTCGACGATTTTGCCGGCCTGTCGCTGGCCGATGCCCTGGTCCTGTACGGCGGCAGCGGCGGCGGCCTGGGGATCGACCTGTCGAACCTCGATGGCGGCACGATCACGCTCAGCTCCATTTCGTTTGTAAAGATTGAGGGGTACACCAATGCACTGGCCGGGTTCGCCGATGTGGCGGCAGTGCCCGAGCCGGCCACGACGGCTCTGATAGCCTCCGGTCTGGCGGCCCTGGTCATGCGCCGCCGCCGGAGGTGATGTAGTTGACGATGTTGCGGCAACCGGATTGCGGCAAACGCCCCGTTCGGCCGTGACCGGTTGCCGCTGTTGTTGAGATCCGCGGTGCGGTCCATCAACACCCTGTACGATTTGAGGACTGGTCATGAGGGGTGCGATGAGAAAGATGCCGGTCGTCTTGGCTGTATGGTTTGCCGCGGCGTCGGTCGCGGCGGCCGGCGATGTCTGGACTCACCGTGGCCGCGACGCCTCGCGCAACAGCGCCGTCGAAGCAACGGCCCCGTCGATCGCCGTGCCGCGCTTCGTCGCCACGGCCGGTAACATCGAACTGGTCGGTCAGAGCGCTCCGGTCGTCGCCGATCACAAGATCTTCGTCTGCGGCCGGCGAACCACCATCGTGAACCGAACCCAAACCGTCGTCACCGACATGCTGGTTGCCTTCAGTGAAATCGACGGACAACTGCTCTGGGCCGAGCCGGTCGGTGTCGCTCAGTGGGACAGCTTCAGCCCGCCGACCGTGGACCTGGAGCGAGGCCACGTCCTGATGGCCTCCGGCACGACGGTTACCGCCCTGGACATGAACACCGGCGCCCTGGTGTGGCAAACCACGCTGGGCACGCGTCCAGTGGTCAACGGCAGCATCTGCGTGTCCGGTTCCATGGCCTATGTGATCGATTACACCGGGGCGGCCACAGGCGCGAAGCTGCACGCGCTGAACCTCGATCCGAACCACCCGACCTTGGCCCCCGGGGCCGTCGCCTGGCGACAGTCGATCCGTATGGGGAGCGGCAACGAGGTGACTGTCGTGCCGTCGCCGTCGCCGATGCTGATCGCGACCGACGCGGGCGGCTACTTGCGGCAATTCTCGCCCGCCGGCAGCGCGGGCTGGATCTTCGGGGTGCCGGGCGCCGGCGGCTTCTGGCCGCCACCGCCCTTTGGGGCGTTCTTTGGCGGCGCCGCCGTCGTCGATGGATGTATCTATGCCGCCACCTACGAGTTCTACGGCTACGAGGACTCCGGCCTCCTCCACTGCGTGGACGCCGCTACCGGCCAGACGCTCTGGGCCGAACCGGCTGAACGCACGGACACGATTCCCGTCGTCACCGAATCGATGGTTCTGCTCAGCGCCGGGATCAACGGTTACGGCAGCCGTCCCAAGGTCGAGGCTTTCGACCGGGCCACCGGCCATAAGCTCTGGGAATGGACCGGAGGCGGCGGCTGGTCGGTCCAACCGGTGCTTGTGGGCCACACGCTTTACGTCGGCGTGCTGCCCGTGGATGACGATTACGCGCCATGCACCGAACTTGTCGCCCTGGACATCACCCGAACGCCCGACGACCCGGACTTTGTGATCGAAAGTTTCCTCGGCGCCGGCAGCAGCCCCGCCTTTGCCAACGGCAACCTCTACACCATCGGAGCAGATGGGCTCTTCGCCTTCGGGCCCGAGATCATCCTGGCCGGGGCACCGTCAGTCGCTGTGACTCTCGAGGACGGCTTGGACTGGGTTTACCAGAATACGCCCTCTCTGATGGCCAAGGGCGGCCATCGCGTGACGCTGACGGTGACGGTTACCGACCTGAACGGCAACCAGGGTGTCACGGTGGCCGTGGCGAAGCGGCCCGGCAGCGGCGTGGGCGAGGTGACTGTTGCCGACGGCGCGACTCCTCTTGAGAAAATCCTTTTCGGCAGCGACCGCAGCCTCGGCCGGGATGGTCCCCTGGTTCTTGACGTAACCGTGACAGGCGACGTGGCCGGCAGCACGACGATTTCCGTTCCGTTCTATTGTCGCAAACTGGGCGACATCGACGGCAATGGCGGCGCGGAACCCACCGACATGGCCCTGCTGGTCAATGTTCTGAACGGCATACCGATCCCGTGACAGGCCGGTTACGGGCCGAGTTGCTCGCCGACCGACTTCATGGCTTCCAGCACGAAGGCGATGTGCTCGTCGAGCGGCACATCGAGTTCGGCGTCGCCACGCTCGATCATGGCGCGGTCCCCCCTTGCGGCGAACTGTCATTGCAGCCAATTCTTCTTGACGGACTTCACGGTGACGTTGCCAAGGTCCTGGTGGTATAATGGTTCCCCATGTCGAAAGACCTCTTCGCAGACAGTTTCCAGAAGCGTCTGGCCCAGGCGGCGCCGTTGGCGGTTCGCATGCGTCCGCGGACCCTCGACGAATTCGTCGGCCAGGAACACTTCATCGGTCCCGGCAAACTGCTGCGGCGGATGCTCGAGGCCGACCGTCTCCAGAGCGTGGTCTTCTTCGGCCCGCCCGGAGTGGGCAAGACGGCCCTGGCCACGATCATTGCCGGTATGACCAGTGCTGAATTCGTGCCGCTGGACGCCACCGCGAGCGGCGTCAAAGAGGTGCGGGCCGCCTTGGACGAGGCCCGCGCGCGGCTCGATGCCTCGGGACGGCGGACCGTCCTGTTCATCGACGAACTACACCGCTTCAACCGTGCCCAGCAGGACGTGCTCCTGGGCGACGTGGAACGCGGCATCGTGATTCTGATCGGTGCGACGACCGAGAATCCGTACTTCGCCCTGAACAGCCCACTCCTGAGCCGCAGCACCGTCTTCCGATTCGAGCCGCTGTCGCAGGACCATATAGTGTCCTTGCTGCGCCGGGCCCTGGCCGACGAGGAGCGGGGCTACGGCAAATACAAGATTGCCGTGACCGACGAAGCCCTGAAACACCTCGCTCGCACGTGTGACGGCGACGCCCGGCGAGCTCTCGGGGCCCTGGAGATTGCCGTCCTGAGCCAGATGAAGGCCGGCGGCGTCCGCAAAGGCCGCACGATCACAGTCGATTTGGCTGTCGCCGAGGAATCGATTCAGCAGAAACAGATTGTCTATGACGGCACGGGCGACGAGCATTACGACTCGGCCAGCGCCTTCATCAAGAGCATGCGCGGCAGCGACCCCGATGCGGCGCTGTACTGGATGGCCCGCATGCTCGAAGGCGGCGAAACGCCTCGCTTCATTGCCCGGCGCATCGCCATCTGTGCCGCCGAGGATGTGGGCAACGCCGATCCCATGGCTCTGGTGGTAGCTTCGGCGGCCCTGGAGGTCAGCGAGTTCGTCGGCCTGCCCGAGGCGCAGTTGCCCCTGGCCCAGGCAGCCGTGTACATCGCCTGCGCGCCGAAGAGCAACGCCGTGACGACGGCCATTTTCGCCGCTCGCGAGGACGTCCGCGAGAACCGGACGCTGCCCGTGCCCGTGCATCTGCGAGACGCCCATTACCGCGGCGCCGAGGCCATGGGCCACGGCCAGGGGTACCAGTACGCCCACGATGCCGACGGCGGCGTCGCGGCACAGGATTACCTGGGCGTGGATCGGACCTACTACACGCCCACCGATCGCGGTTACGAGAAGAAGATTGCCGCACGCCTGGAGGAGATCCGCGCCGTGCTCCGCCAGGGCAGGATCGATGCGGCCCAACGCACGAGGAAAGCGGAAGGTCGTGACTGAGCCGAAACACCCGCATTGTCGCACGTGCCCCGTCTGGCAGTCCCGCCGCCTCGACATGGCGTTCGACTGCCCCGGGCTGCCGGAACGCAAGGCCGAACTGCGGCGCGCCATTGCCGCCGGCCTGGCCGCGATGACGCCCGAGATCCGCCGCCGCAAGAGCGAAGCCATCTGTCGTCATGTCGCCGCACTGGATGTCTATGCGAAAGCTCAGACCGTGATGGCCTACGTGGCGATGGAGATGGAACCCGACCCGTGGCCGCTGATCCGCACCATGTGGCAGGCCGGCAAGCGCGTCGTTCTGCCTCGCGTCGAGCCCCCCTTCGAGGAGCCGCGCATCGGTTATGTGCATCAGCGGCAGATTGTTCCCGTACTTCTCAACGCGCAGCCCGTGGACGACCCTCGCGACCACGGCGAACTGGCGATGACGGTGTTCGGCATCTTGGAACCGAAGTCGGCCGCGGCCGCCGTGCCGCCCGCCGAGATCGACCTGATCCTCGTGCCGTGTCTGGCGTTCGACCGCCGCGGCAATCGCATGGGCAAGGGCGGGGGCTTCTACGACCGGTTTCTGTCACGGCAGGACGTGGCGGCCGCCACCTGTGGGCTGGCCTTCACCGAACAGGTGTTCAACCGGTTGCCCGTCTGTCCGCATGATCATGCCGTCGAGGTGCTCGTGACCGAGACGGGCGCCGTGGACTTCACCCTCGGCCGGCACGCCTGATCGCGATGCCGCCGGCGCCTGCGGCATCAACCCTCCGTCGACCTCATCCGCGCGGCATCGGCTCCGAGAAATCCAGACCGTACTTCTTCATTTTCTTGTAGAGCGTCGTGCGGTTGATCTCCAGCAGGTCGGCCGTGAGCTGGCGGTTCCAGTTGTTCGCCCGCAGCGCCCGCTCGATGATCTCCTTCTCGGGTTTCTCCAGGGCGTCCTTTAGCGGCAGGATGCGACCGTCGTCGGCCGTTGTGGCCTTCTCCTCGACTTGCCGCAGCAACGTCGGCGGCAGATCGTTGACCTCGATCGTGCGGCCACGGGCCAGCACCGTCGCACGCTCCACCACGTTCTCCAACTCGCGGACATTGCCCGGCCAGCTGTACGTCTGCATCAGCCGCATTGCGTCCTCGCTGAAGTTCAGCAACATGCGACCGCTGCGCTCGCAATACAGTTTCAGGAAACTCTCGGCCAGCAGCGGAATGTCGCTGATGCGTTCACGCAGCGGCGGCAAGTCGATCGACACCACGTTGATCCGGTAATACAGGTCCTGCCGGAACTTGCCTTCCTTGACGTCCTGCATCAGGTCGCGGTTGGTGGCCAGGATCACCCGCGTGTCGGTCTTGATGGTTTCGGTGCTGCCGACGCGCTCGAACTCGAATGTCTGGAGCACCCTGAGCAGTTTCACCTGCAACGCCGGGCTGGCCGTCGAAATCTCGTCCAGGAAGATCGTTCCCTTGTTGGCCGCCTCGAACTTGCCCGCCTTGTCGCTGATGGCCCCCGTGAACGAGCCCTTGGTATGACCGAACAGTTCCGATTCCAGCAACGTTTCCGGCAGCGCGCCGCACGCCACCTCGACGAACGGCTTGTCGCTGCGGCTGCTTCGCTGATGGATCGTCCGGGCGATCAGGCTCTTGCCCGTGCCGCTCTCGCCCGTGATCAGCACGGTCGCCTTGCTGTCGGCCACCGCCTCGATCAGGTCGAACACGCGCAGCATCTTGTAGTCGTTGCCAATGACATTATCCAGGCTGTACCGCATGTTGAGCTGTTGCCGCAGGTTCCGGTTTTCGCCTACGAGAGCCTGCTGCCGCATCGCCCGCTCGATCACCAGCTTGATCTCGTCGTCGATGATCGGCTTGGTCAGGTAGTCGTACGCCCCCATCTTGATCGCTTCCACGGCCGACTCGATGGTCCCGTAGCCGGTCACCATGATCACAGCCACGTCGCTGTGCCGGTTCTTGCAGACCTTCAGCAGCTCGAAGCCGTCCACATCCGGCATGCTCACATCCGTGATCATGACATCAAACGGTTTCTGGTCCAGCCAAGCCACGGCCTCTTCAAACTTCTCGGCTGTTTGGACCTCGTACCCCTCCAGCCGCAAAAACTCGCTCAGGCTATTCAGGATAATCTGGTCGTCGTCCACGACAAGAATGCTTCCCTTTGCCACGGCTTCATCCTTTCCGATGATCGCATCAGTGGTTACCGCAACTGCCCGGCGGGCGGTCCTGCGGACGAATCGCGTGTGTAGGAATTCGCACGACAAACTCCGCTCCGCCCTCGGCCCGGTTCCGCGCCACCAGCGTTCCTCCGTGCTTCTCCACAATGTCCTTGCAGATCGCCAACCCAAGGCCGGTTCCCTGGCCCGGTTCCTTCGTCGAGTAGAACGGCTCAAAGATCGTCCCGAGCCGCTTCTCCGGAATGCCCGGCCCGGTGTCCGCCACGCGGATCTCCACCGCTCCGGCCGCGAGCATCGCCACCGTCTCCACGCGTCCCCCGTCCGGCATCGCCTCGATCGCGTTCTTGATCAGGTTTGTGAACACCTGGTACAGGCTCGCGCTCTCCAGCGGCGGCAGGTCGTCCGCCACCGACAGCCGCAACTCCACATTCTGCTGTTTCGCCTTGCCCTCCAGGCTCTTCACGGCGTCGTCCAGCGCCTGTCGGATGGTCACGGCCTCGGCCATGTCGTTGGTGGACCGGGAAAACTCCAGCAACTCGCCGACGATCCGGGCCATTCGCCGCAGTCCCTTGCGTGCCTCTTCCAGGTACGCCACGGGCCGCTGGTCCGTCGCTTCGCCGCAGACCCGTGCCGCCAGGCTGATGTACCGCAGAATCCCGTCCAGCGGATTGTTTAGCTCGTGAGCTACCTTGGCGGCCAGTTTGCCCACGGCGGCCAGACGCTCGCTCGTGGCCAGCCGCTGCTCCATCGTCACATTCCGCGTCACGTCCTCGACCGTGAGAATGCCGCCGACAATGGCTTGCCGCCCGCCCACCAGGGGCGACCCCGTCAGCCGCAGAATCAGCGCATCATCCCGCCCCGGCCGCTCCCAACGCACGCTCTCGAACGAACAGACCTGCCCGAGGCGGACGACGTCGCGGAAGATGGGTTCGTACTGTTCGCATCGCGAGGCAATGTCCGTGCGAGCCAGGGCGCCAAGCACATTGCGGTCGTCGGGGAACACCTCGTCGGCCAGACGATTGCGAAAGATCACCCCGAACGATCGGTCGAACACGATAATGCCCATCGAGATCGATTCGAAGATGTTTTCGTTGAAGCTCTTGACCTGGGCCAGCTCGACCATCGCCCGCTGCATTTCGTGCGTGACCTCGACCACCTGGAGTCGCAGGTGGTCGCCGAGCTGGCGGAACTGGATGGTGCTCTCAAGCACCGACGCAGTGAAGTTGGCCACCACCTGAAGCAGGGCAAGGTCCTGGGCATCGAAGTGACGACCGGCCGGCGTCGAAGCCACGGCCAAGACGCCGATCACCCGTTGGCTGGTGACCATCGGCGCCACGATCACGGCCGCCACGGCGTCGGCCGGCATCCCCAACTGCCGCGACGGGTCGTTGGAGTAAAGGCCAAGCCGCCGATTCACTACATGGGCGGTCACCGTGTGGCCAGTGAACAGCCCGGCCTCGACCAGGGTCCGTCCGCATCCAAACGTTTCGCCGGGGACGAGCGACTTAGTGTCATCGTTCCACAGGGCGATCGCGCCGCCATCGGCGCCGAACAACTGCGACGCCTCGGTCAGCACGGCGGCCTGCATCGCTCCTGGCTCCGTCTGGTCGGCCAGGCGCGCGCCCAACTCCGCCAGCGACGCCAGCGTCGGCACGCCAAGGTGACCCGCGTCGATGTTCTCGGATTGATCCGGATTCGACAAACGCAGATACCTCCGCCTTGAACCAGCCGCAAGCCAGTCTTGACACGAGCCTCGTTTTTTGACGCTGATATTGACGACGGCCAGGCGACAGACCAGTAGCCCGGAAGGCCGTGTGCTATCCCATCGGCGTCAAACCACAACACTAATGTTGACGAACCTCATCGGATGTGTCGGCGAAATGCAACTCCAGCACGTTGATAAAATACAACATTCCGCCGAATTGTCAAGTGAATCGCCATTTTGCATGAGAAAGATTTGCCTGGCAGTTCTCTGGGTGGGGCGGTGAGGCGGGAATTGGTCCGTTTGTGGAGCACGCGACGTTGACACGAAACGACAGAGCGGGTTATAGTGTATTTTCGCTCTTCTGGCCGTTCCGTCAATATCTTGGGAGGTCCGCCGATGCCGCAGAGCAATTCGCCCTTGGTCAGCATTGTGATGGGTAGCGACAGCGATCTGCCTGTGATGAAGGCCGCCAGCGATATGTTGGACCAGTTTGATGTGCCCTACGAGGTCCGCATTGTCAGTGCCCACCGGACGCCGGAACTGGCCCACGACTATGCCCGCACATTGGCCGACCGGGGCGTTGCCGTGGTGATCGCCGCCGCGGGTGGTGCGGCCCACCTGGCAGGAGTGGTCGCCAGCCTGACACCTTTGCCGGTTATCGGCGTGCCGATGCCCACCGACATGATGGGGGGCTTGGACAGCCTGCTGTCGATGGTCCAGATGCCTTCGGGGGTTCCGGTTGCCACGGTGGCCGCCGGCAAGAGCGGCCCGAAGAATGCAGCAATCCTCGCCGTCCAGATTCTCGGCGTCAAGGATCCCGCCATGCGCCGCCGTGTGAGCGACTACAAAGCGGCCCTGGCTCGCCAGGGAAGCGAAAAAGACAGCCGTCCGAAGGGATAAATACATGCCCGTGCCTACTGTCACCTGGGAAGGCGGCCTCGACGGCCGTCTGCGCATTATCGACCAGACGCTGTTGCCGGGCGAAATGCGGATCGTCGCGTGCGATTCCGTAGAGGCGGTCTGGGACGCCATCAAGCAACTGAAGGTCCGCGGCGCGCCGGCCATCGGCATTGCGGCCGCCATGGGCGTGGTGGTCGGAGTTCGCGAGGTTTCGCCGCAAGCCTCTGAGGCGGAACTGTTTGCGAAGTTGGCCGAAGTCACTGACTACCTGGCCACGAGTCGTCCGACGGCGGTGAACCTGTTCTGGGCCCTGGATCGGATGAAAGCCCTTGCTGCGTCTATGCGCGGCCAGGGGACGGCGCGGATTCTGGACGCCCTGTGCCGTGAGGCCAAGGCGATTCGCGATGAGGATGCCGCCATGTGTCGCGCGATCGGCCGCCACGGTGCCCCCTTGGTGCCCGACGGCGGCGGCGTGCTCACCCACTGCAACGCCGGCGGCCTGGCCACGGCCGATTACGGTACCGCCCTGGCCGTCCTCTACAGTGCTCACGAGCAGGGCAAGCGATTCCAGGTCTATGCCGATGAGACGCGGCCGCTGTTGCAAGGGGCGCGGCTCACGGTGTGGGAACTCATGCAGAACGGCATCGACGTGACGCTGATTTGCGACAATATGGCCGCCCAGGTCATGAAGGAAGGCCGCATCCAGATGGTCGTCGTCGGCGCCGACCGCATTGCCGCCAACGGCGACACGGCCAACAAGATCGGCACCTACGGCGTGGCCGTCCTGGCCCACGAACACGGCATACCGTTCTACGTCGCCGCCCCTTCAAGCACCTTCGATCTCTCGTTGCCCGACGGCAGCGGCATCCCCATCGAACAGCGCAGCAGCGAGGAAGTGACGGAAGGCTTTGGCCGCCGCACGGCTCCCGTGGGGTGCAAGGTGTACAACCCCGCCTTCGACGTGACCCCGGCCCGGTACATCGCCGGCATCATCACCGAGCGCGGCGTCATCACCAGCCCCACGCCCGACCGCGTGACCGAGCATTTCAGAGCCTGATCGCCGCGGCGCGCGCCCCTGGGCCGGCAGAGCACGTGCATCAATCGGGTGACATGGCCGCAAATGGCCATGAGGGACAACCCGGTGTTCATTGATGCGGCTGGGCGCGGTCAGGCCACATTGGACGCACTCTTTTGCATTGACATCATCATTGACCTGCTCCCCGGAAACTGGTCCACGTTGAATGAGAATCCCGGCCGACAAGAGGCATCGGAAGGAGGCTCGAAGGATGAAGCGGTATCGACCGGAGCAGGGGGTGGAGAGAAGCTCAGGCAGGCGGACGTGAAGCTCGACAAGGGGCTGACGGTGCGGAAGTGGCTGCGGCGGCTGGGCGTCGGGACGCTGTTTATCGAGCCGTGTGCCGCTGCGGGCTCGGCTACGCCTTGCCCTCCGCAGCACACGGCCAGAGGACG
>CAZCOA010000065.1:0-8995 GCA_964500225.1 uncultured Anaerolineaceae bacterium
TCGAGAATCGGCCGCACATGCAGGTTGGCGTCGCCGGCGTGGCCGTACATGGCGGCCTCGACGCCGTGACGTCGGAAAATGTCCCACAGGCCGTGGATATACTCGGCCAGCCGTTGGGGCGGCACGACGCTGTCTTCGATGAACGGAATGATCCGTCGCGGCGGCGGCAGCTTGTTCAGAATCGGCAGCGCCGCCTTGCGCAGTTTCCAGAGCAGGGCCTGCTCGGCCGGGTCGTAGGCCTCGCGCGATGCCGCGGCGAGCCCCAACTCGTCGGTGAGCCGCCCGATCATTCTTCGCAGCACGTTCCGATTCTCGTCCATGGTCGGCCGCACGAATTCGACCAGCAGCGCGGCCTCGATGCCGTCGGGCAGATAGGCGGCGTCGAGCACGTTTTCGCGCCGCAGAATGTCGAGGAAGTGTTTCTCCATGAACTCCACGGCGATGGGGTCGAACGCGAGGATCTCCTGCACGGCGGCGCCGGCCTGCTCCATAGTCTGGAAATACAGGGCGGCGGTGGCCGGCGGGGGAAGCAGATCGTGCAAGGCGATCGCGACGTCGGTCACGACGGCCAGGCTGCCTTCGCTGCCGACAATAAGCCGTGTCAGGTCCACCAGGCCGTCGTGAAACACCGAGAAGAGGTCGTACCCGGCGGAGCTTTTCTCCATCATCGGACGTTTCTGTGCGATCAGCGCCTCGTTGTCGCGCAGGACGCGGAGCGTCTCGCGCACCACGCGGCCGAACGTGCCCGGAGCATCGATCAGGGCGGCCAGTTCGCGGCTGTTTGCGGCCACCGGTCGCACCCAGGCCACGGAGCCGTCGCTCAGAACCAGCTCGAGCCCGCGCACGTGCTGCTTCGTCGAGCCGATCTTGAAGGCCCGCAGGCCGCCGGCGTTGTTGGCCACATTGCCGCCGATCGAGCACATGGCCTCGCTCGCGGGATCCTGAGGCACGCGCTTGCCCAATGGCCGCAACTGCTCGTTCACGCGGCCCAGGATCGCCCCGGGTTGCACACGAATCAGGTTCTCCGCGGCACGAATCTCCTCGATCCGGTTCATGTGCCGCGTGAAATCCAGGATCAGACCTTCTCCGAGCACCTGGCCCGACAGGCCCGTGCCCGCACCGCGAGCGATCACCGGCAGCCCGTGCTGCCGACCGTACCGGACCGTTGCGGCCACGTCGTCGGCCGATGTCGGCAACACGACGGCCAGGGGGCGAATCTTGTAGATGCACGCGGCCGTGGAATAGGCCACCCGTTCGGCGAGGCTCGTCAGGCAGTCGCCCCGGATCTGCGGCCCAAGTTCTTGCTGAATCTGCTGCGGGCTCTTCACCGTCGTTCCTGTTGCGGTTGATTTCCTGCGTCGGCGTCCGTACACTGGATTGCCCTATTGTACGCAGCCATGGGCGAAAGGCTAGAGGACTTCATGGACCGCAAGGATATCCGCATCATTGGACTGCTCTCGGGCGGGCTCGACAGCGCCCTGTCGCTGGCCTGGATGCACCGGCTGGGCTACGACATGGTTGTGTACCACTTTGACAACGGGTTCCATGCCGCACCTGCGCCGGGCGAGACCGCGCCCCTGGCCCTCCAGACGGCCGAACGGCTGGGCGTCCCGATCCGCTTCGTGGACAACTCGCGCGAGATGATCCGCGTGGTCATGCACCCGGAGCACGGGTACGGTTCGCATGTCAATCCGTGCATCGACTGTCGGATTCTGATGTTCCGCATGACCCGGCAACTCATGGCCGAAGAGCGGGCCCGATTCGTCTTTACCGGCGAGGTGGTCGGCCAGCGCCCCATGTCGCAGCGACGGCAGATCATGAATCTGATCGACCGCGAGTCGGGGATGGAAGGTCTGGTGGTGCGCCCGTTGTGCGGGCACCTGATGCCGGAGACGCTGGCCGAGCGGGAAGGCTGGATTCGCCGCGACGAGTTGCTGGACATTCAGGGCCGTGGCCGCAAACGCCAGATCGCGCTGGCCGCCGAACTGGGCATCGGGCGTTATGAAATGCCTGCGGGCGGATGTCTTTTGACCGATGCCGGGTTTGAGACTCGCCTGCGCGACCTGCTGCGCTTCGGAGAGCCGACAAGGCAGGAGATTCAATTGCTCAAACTGGGGCGGCACTTCCGCATCGACCCGGGTCACAAGGCCGTTCTGGGCCGCGATGCCGCCGATTGTGCGGCCCTGGAGGCGATCCTGGGTCCGGACGATCTGCGGCTCGAGGCACGCGACATGCCCGGGCCGCTTGCGACGTTGCGCGGCGAGGCGTCGCCCGAGGCCGTGCGTCAGACGGCGCAGCTCGTGCTGCGCTATGCCAAGGCCGATCCGCAGCGAGAACACGTGGTGACGGTTCGCCGGGGCGTCGGCACCGCGGGGGCGACCGTCGAGCAGGTGAGTGTGCGGCCGATGGATGAGGAACGGTCGCGGTTCATGCTGGTCGCCGTCGAGGGGCGTTGCGGCGGATATGGTCGGGAGGCCACCTGACATGGCCGACGCGGTATTCCGCGAGCATCCGAAGTGGCGGCGGCTGGCCGAGGCCTTGCGGTCCATGGGACGCGTGGCCGTGGCCTTTAGCGGCGGCGTGGACTCGACGTTCCTGGCCGCCGCCGCACGCGATGCGCTGGGGCCCGCCCGCGTCCTGCTCCTGACGGCCGAGAGCGAGTCGTTCGGCCCGCGCGAACGCGCCGAGAGCCGCGACCTCGCCGAGCGGCTGGGGTTGTCGCATGTGGTGATCCGCACGGACGAGCTGGAGTTGCCGGCGTTTCGCGAGAATCCGCCCGACCGGTGTTACCACTGCAAGAAGCTGCTCTTCGCGCGGATGGCCGACGAAGCGGCTGCACGCGGACGGTATGTGCTCTGTGACGGGGCGAACGCCGACGACGCAGGCGACTACCGGCCCGGCCGCCGCGCGACGCGGGAACTCGGCGTGCGGAGCCCGCTGGAGGAAGTCGGTCTGACGAAACAGGACATCCGCGAGCTGTCGCACGCGATGGGGCTGCCCACGTGGAACAAGCCGTCGTATGCCTGCCTGGCCAGCCGGTTTCCCTACGGCACGCAGATCACGCGCGAAGCCCTGGCGCGCGTCGGAGCGTGTGAGGAAGAGCTTCGTGCGATGGGCTTCGAGGGATGTCGCGTCAGGCACCACGGCGCCGTGGCACGCATCGAAGTCCCGCCGGACCGCATTGCCGACGTAGCCGCGCCGGACGTTCGCCGCCGCATTGTCGAGCGGTTCAAGGCTCTTGGTTACACGTACGTCGCCCTGGACCTCGAAGGCTACCGCACCGGCAGCATGAACGAGGCGCTTCCTCGCGATTCGTGATGACGTGTGTCACGGCGTATCGCACGCTTGCACGAAGGGCTTCACGCGCACGGATTCGCGCCCCAGCCACACGCTCACCGCCCCGTCGCGGTACGTTTTGTAGAGGCGGACGCCGTCAGGCCAGGCGAATTCCCCGCGGCGGCTCGACTCGCGGTACCGACCCACGCTCATGACGGCCGACGTCGCGCCGCTGGACTCCAGGAACCGAATAATCTCTTCGCTTCGTTCGCCGTGGTGCGGCAACAGCAACACGTCACACCGCACATCCTGTTGGCGGGCCATGGCCGCCAGGCGGTCGGGGGGCGCGTCGCCCGTCAGGATCATGCTGCGGCCCAAGAAGCCGACCTTGAGCACCACGCTGGATGCGTTCGTGTCGGCCGATGCGGGCAGATCGGCCGGCGGGCCCAGGACCGTGATCGACACGCCGTCGGGGGCGGGAAGGGCATCACCCCCCGTGACGCGGACCACCTCCAGTCCGGCCGACGCCAGGTACTCCAGGGCCCGGTCGTCGTAGCCCTTCTCCTCGGTCTCGAACCCATAGCCGAGAAACACCCGCCGGCAGGGAATCCTTTGAAGCACCGCGGGCAGATCCTTGATGTGGTCGGCGTCGGCGTGGGTCAGCACGACGCCGTCCAGTCGCCCGACGCCCAGTGTCCACAGCGTCGGCACGATCACCGTTTCGCCGGTCCGTTCGGCAAGCAGGCTGCTACCGCAATCCACCAGCAGGGCATACTCGTTTGGCCCCTGAACCAGGACGGTGTTGCCGCTACCGACGGCCAGCGTCGTGATGCGCACCTGATCCGCCGGGCCGCGAGGAATGCCCAAGGCGACGTACGCCGCCGCCAGGACGACGGCCGCCGAGGCCACCTGCCACCGCGCCACGCGCAGACGCCGGCGCACGGTCCAGACCAGGACGAGTCCCAACGCCATGACCGCCCACAACCAGCCAAACTCGCGGATATAGAAGTGCCCGTAAGGCACTTCGGCCAACCAACCGATTGTCGATTCGAGCAGCCGGCTGACGGTTTCCATCGCAGTGTTCGGAAATCCCACGGGTTCGCCTGTCACCACTACGACGGCCGCCGCAACGGCGCCGAGCAAGAGTAGCACGAAAACGATCGGCAACACGACAATGGTTCCCAGCACGCCGACCGGGGCCACGAGGTGGAAGTGGCTGGCGGCCACAGGTGTTGAGACCGCCCAGGCCGTCAGGCCCACCGACACGATTTGCATCAGGTGCCGCTTCAACCGCCAACCGAAGCGGCCCAACGGCGTGCGCTCCTTCAGCCGTTCCCAATCGGCCACCGGGAACAGCCGCTCGTGGACCCGCGGATAGACCACGATCAGGGCCAGGGCGACGAGGAACGACAGTTGGAAGCCGCTCTGGAGCAGGTCGCTCGGGTTCAGCAGGAGAACAACTAGGGCTGCGGCGGCCAGGGTGTTCAGGAGGTCGCGGCGGCGCCCCAGCAGCGTTGCTCCGCACAGCAGGATGAAGAACACGCCGGCCCGGACAACGCTGGGTCGCAGTTCCGTGGCCAGGGCGTACAGCACGATGAAGGCCATGAGGATGACGGCGCGCCCGCGCGGCCCGACCATCAGGAGCCGCAGTAGCCGCAGCAGCAACCCAGACAACAGGGCCACATGAAGGCCGCTGACGGCCAAGTAGTGCAGCACGCCCGCGTGGATGAAGGCCTGTTCGTCGGCATCCGTCAGTCCGGTGCGGTCGCCCAGGAGCAGGGCGGGGATGACGCGCGCGGCCGCACCGGCGTCGTCGGGCATGGCGCGGCGAATCCGGGCGCGAAGGGCTCCGATCCATCCGCAGGGGTCCCAGGCGTGCGGTCGTCGCCACGTCACCGCTTCCCAGAACTTGGTGCCGAGCCGTCCATGGATGCCGCGCGACCCGTACACCTGCCGGATGTCCTCCTGCCCCGGGTTCAGCGGCGCGTCCCACGGACGCAGCAGCCCGATCACGGTCAGGCGGTCGCCGGTGCGGGGCGGATCGGCTCCGGCGGCGGACAGCGGCTGAGCCACGGTCACGCGAAGACGCCCATTGACCGACATACGCCGGCCCTGGACCGTGACGGCCGTTGCGCGGATAAGCATTCCCGTGTGGGCCGACGTGTCGTCATCCTGAAGCAACAGCGGATTGTCCGGCCGCCGCGAGGGACGCGGACTTTCCAGCAGGACGCCCTCGACGGTGGCCAAGCGCCCCTCGGGCAGGGCCATGCGGCTGACGTCGCGCGGCCCGACCTGTGTCCGTACCCGCAGCCATCCCGCTCCCAGGCAAATCCAGAAGACCATCGCCGCAGCCAGATACACGTGCGGCCTCGGACCACGCCGAAGCATCGCCACGGCCATGACGATCACTGCCGCACCGGCTGCGGCCAGCGGAATCCACGCTTCGCCACCCCATTCGTGTCCCAGCAGGATGCCCACGCTCATGGCTATGGCCGGCGCCACCAGCGGTCGAGGCGGCGGCGGTGCGGCGGCATCGGTGGACGGCCCGTCGGGCTGCAGTATGGCATTCATGCGGATGATCTCACCTGTCAACATTCCCATGGTAGTCGCTCTCCGATGCGATGCAAGGCCCACGTGGCCGAATGAAGTGCTTTTACTTGCCGCTGCTGCGCGGCGCGCGTATCATGTGCGGCATGTCTGAACTGAAGACCGACAACTTGCCGCCCTCGCCTCCGGCGGCCTGGCAGCCGACGCGGCGACAGGTGCTTGTCGTGGCCATTGTCGTCGCGATCCTGTACGGCATCGCCGTCAACGACCAGTGGCGGCCGGGCAACGATTCCGCCCTGTACCTGTCGGTTGGGCGCAATCTGGCACGAGGCCAGGGCCTGACCCTTCAGGGCGGCGAAGGGCTGTCGGGCGGGTCGCCGGGGCTGCCGATTCTGATTGCCGTGTGCTTCCGCCTGTTCGGTGAAACGCTCTGGCCGATCAACTTGCTGATTTCGGCCATGGGGTACCTCGCGGCCGTTCTGGCCTACCGCATCGCCCGCCTCGACCGCTCGCGTCGGACGGCTCTTAATGTGTTCCTGCTGACCGGTCTCAATGTCAGCCTCTATGTACGCAGTCTCAGCATTGAAAGCGACGTGCCGGCGATGTTTTTTATGATGGCGGGCCTATGGTGCCTGCTGAAGTTCACGCGCGGCAGCGGGTGGTGCCTGCCCGTCGCGGTCGCCATGCTTCTAGGACTCGTGGGCACGCGAATGGTCGGCGCGGTGATCGTCGTGGGGTTGGCTGCAGCGCTGCTGTTGGAGCGATGCGGAGGCCTGCCGCGATGGAAGGTATGGGGCGGCGCTGCGGCCGTTGTATCGCCGCTGGCTTTGGCTGCCGTGGCCGCGATCGTCCTGGGATTGTCAGGCACGGTCGGCGGCGGCTACGGTCGAGCCCTCCTCGGACGCCTCACCGAGTCTATTCCCTGGGAACAGTTCTATGCCAATGCCTTTAACGAATTGCCGAGCAACTGTTTTCGCCTATTGAGCGGCCAGACGTTGCCGCCATTGGTCAGCGTGCCCTTTGTGGCCCTCATGTGCTGGGGGGCGGCGACGCTCTTGAGGAGGGGGCGAGCTCTCATCGTCCTACCCGTGCTGCTCTACGTCGTCGTGCTTCTGCTCATCTGGGGCGAGCCGGCCGCCCGATACCTCGGCCTTATGCTGCCCCTGGTTGTTTGCCTGTTCCTCGACGGGCTGGAGGCCGCCGCAGACGCCGTTCTGTCCCTGTGGCGCCGACCCTCCGTTGCGCCGATGGCCGTCAGCATCATTGTTGCCATGCTCCTGGCCGTGAACCTGCCCAAGGTCGTCCGCGAAGGTCTCTATCTGTCGCACCATCCGCGGTTCAGCGAACTCGTCGAGCGAGGTCGGATCGCACGCTGGCTGCCCGTGGTCGAGTACCTGAAACGACAGCCCATGGCCGCCGATGAGGTTGTTCTGACGCCCGAGGCGTCCATCGTGCACTGGCTGAGCGACAAGCCCACCGTCGAAGCCGCCGACTCTCCGGACACATCCCTCGGTCCGTGGAGGCTCACGCGGGACACGATCGGATGTCGCCACGTCCGATTCGTCGTGGTGCCGCGGACCCGCCATGAAAACGGACTATTCCACTATATCAAGCGACTCAACCGCAAGCGTTGGCAGACGCCCGCCCTGACGACCGAGCACTTCGAGGTCTTCGAGTGTCTCCGGGGCAGCTTCATCTATCCGCCCGAGGACTATCCCACGCCGTGGCTGTAGCCTCCGGGGCAACATATCCGTACCCAGGCGACAAAGAGGCATCGCCACACAACCTCACGGCTTGCGGTTCAGTTTTCTGCTCACTTCTCCCGCCAGTGCGAACAGTTTCCTGGTTCGTTCCTGCCAGCCGCCGGCAAGCCACTCCTGGCGACCCTTGGCGGCCTCCTCGCCTCTTATTTTATGAGCCTCGCCATCCCAGTAGCCGGGCAGTTTCTTGCCGTCCTTGACCAGGGCCTGCCACAGCCCTTCCACCGGATTGCGTCCCGACGGCGCCGTGCCGATCCGAGCCAGGTCCTCGTCGTTGGACCAGACGGTTTTCCACATGGCCCGATGGTGCTCGTCCAGGGCCTTCTGGCACCGGTCGGCCAAGTCGCTGCCGATCGAGGATCTCTTGTTGGAGTCCAAAAGGACTTCTTCCAGGGCGATCCTCGCTTCGCATTCCTGGATGCCTTCGCGCAGGTTCTCGTACCGGGCCGTCGCCAGCGCGCCGTCGGGCCCCGGAGCCAGGAACCAACTGCCGATGTCCAGATTGCGCCATTTGTTCTCCGGATACCGTTCGTAGGCCGCCCCGGCCCGGCGACCGCGGCGGTCGCGGATGACGCTCCACAGGTCCGCGCCCAGGCGGCCCGCTCCGCGCTGGTCGCCTGTGATGTTGAACGCCGCGAGCTGGCGAATCTCCACGTTCGGGCTCATGTTCAGGTCGCCTCCGCGCGGGAAGTGTGCCACCAGCGCCCCGCGACGCCAGCCGTACAGCCGCTCCTTCGCCGGGTTCACCTGGTAGCACAAGTTATAGACGTGAGCGGCATATCCCAGGTCCGCCACACCGTGGAGAATTCGGTTGTTGGCGTTGGTGTCCGACAATTTGCCGGCATGGGCATGCGACACCCAGGCCAGACCGCCCGTCAATTCGTTCAGGGCGGTTACCTCTTCCTTGTCGGGCCACAGATCCGACAGGATGCCGAGCATCATGCACTGATCCAGCCCGCGAGCCTTCATCCGTTTGCGTATCTCGGACCACACCGGCCGCCACGGCGCCTGGCCGCCCGGTTCCTCGTACCGGGGCAAGAACGTCATGCCTGTCCGCCCCGTGGCCGGATCCAGCGTCGTCACACGCGGTCCCTTGCCGAGCAACTCCTCGCGGGCCTCGCGCGTGGTCTTTCCCGTGTCGCCGCCCCACAGCGACCGCGTCAGCGACTTCTTCGACTGACAGATGTCCCAGACCACGAAGATCACGAGCTTCGGTTTGCCCATGCTCTCTTCGGCCGCGTCGAGATACCGGTCCATGACCGTGAAATCGTGCTCGTATATGCCGTTGCCTTTATCGATCCACCGAACCATCGACTGTTCGTTGCCGAAGTTGGTGCGGCAAATCAGAGGCACGTAGAGCACGCGGCTGCCCGTGTCGCGAATCAGGCGGAACGACCGCTGGATCAGTTCCC
>CAZCOA010000066.1:0-8360 GCA_964500225.1 uncultured Anaerolineaceae bacterium
AGCTCGCCCTCGAAGAATCACTCGTCAACGCCGTCAAGCACGGCAACCACTTCGACCCCAACCGGTCCGTTACCATCCGATACGAAATCACCCCCGACTGTGTCCGCATCAACGTCAAGGACGAAGGTGCGGGATTCGATCCGCAGAAGGTGCCCGATCCCACTGCCGCCGAAAACCTGACAAAACCCAGCGGACGCGGCATCATGCTTATGCGGGCCTACATGGACGAGGTTACCTACGGCGATGGCGGCCGGAGCGTGACCCTCGTCAAGAGAAAACGTTGACGACTTCTCCAGGCAGGGCGGCCCTATGGAAATTAGTTCCCGGAATGCCGATCAGGCCGTGGTGCTCCAGTTTCTCGGCGACGCCGACGTTTTCAGCGTTGAACAGGTGCGACAGGCTCTCAACGAAGCTCTCGCAGATTCCAACTCCCATGTCATCTGCGACCTCTCGAAACTCGATTTTGTCTGTAGCGACGCCCTTGGCTGCTTCATCAGCGCAAGGCAAGACGCCGAACAGGCCGGAGGATTCCTACGCCTGGCCGGCCCCCAGCGACGCATCGCCGAAATCCTCGAGACCACTCAACTGAACCACCTCTTCGCGATCTACCCCACCGTCAAGGACGCCTTGGCCCGATAGGGAACGGACTCGCTTCATGCCTCGTGGTACAACGCCGGCGGCCCCAGCTCATCAGCGAATTCCCCGGTCTCCAGCAGAAAACGACGCATCGACATACACAGGTGACATTTGTCCGCGTAGCCTTCGGGATCGTCCGTATAGCCTTTTCGTACTGCCAGCGACCGCAATCCCCACGGTCCCTCGGACACCAGAATCCGCCACAATCGCCCTCGCGCAGCCTCCACCACCGCATCGAGCGTTCGCCCCGGCTCCGTCCGGCCGAGAATCAGCCCCGCGCAAGTTCCCGGAAAAACGTACCCCTCCGGATCGATATGTACGTGGGCGCTGTCCCGCAACCCTTCCACGCATGTCTGGCCCCGCATCGCCTCGGCCGGCTGCCGCTCCGCCAGCGGCGCTAGCTCCGTCGCCGCTCGCCCCGTCATCCGTTCCGAGTGCTGCGAGAGCGCCTCGCGATAGGCCGCCTGCCGCCGTGCCGCCGAAGCCTCACGCAAGTCCTGCGGCGACTTCAGAAAACGCCATCGCCGAGCCCGAACGCCATCGGCGCCCAGCACCTCCGACGCCACACGCCACAGTCGCAGCACGCACTGCGGGTCCACGAACGTCTGGTGATACACGTCGGCCGACAGACTCAATTGGTACATCCCTGCTTCACGCAACTCCACGAGCCGCTCGCGCACCAACGCCTCGTCCGTTGCCCAGTAGCCGTTGGTTTCCACATAGCCGATGCCGGCCAGACCCGCCCGCCTCGCCGCCCTCACAATCTCCACCAGACGTCCGTAATCGCCGAAGGGTTCCCCGCCGCCCAAGTGTACCCCGGCCGGCTTGATGCCCAGCCGCACCATCGCCTGGTAATGCCCCAACGCCGCCTCGGCCGACAACCACCCCTGCCGACGCGGCCCCGAAAACTCGTAGCAATGGGCGCAGCGCGCATTGCACCAGTACGTGACCAGAAGTCCCGCACCAGAAATCCGAATCGTCTCGTCACCGTTACCCATGCATGTCATTCTAGCAACCGTGCCCGTGGAGGCTTAAGAGGAATCCGTTTGTTCCCACCCGGGACGGGCTTCCTCAGATGTCCCAAGGGCACATCACGGCGCGCCCTAACGTAAGATGGCACAAAGCGCTAGAGTTCAGACCGCTCGTCGCACACATTGTCTCAAGTTGACAACGGGCTGGACCGATATTAGCATTGTAAAAATGGGGAAGCTGGGCAAGCTGTCTCCAATTGCTCACGTAGTGGGCCGCCCTGGAGCGAGCGGGGCGGAGCAATTGACCTTTTGTGAAAGGGCCAGACGATGAAAGAGGTCTTCAGCACAGGAGAAGCCGCGAAGATCTGCCGCGTGTCGCAACAGACCATTATTCGCTGTTTCGATGCCGGTCGCCTCAAGGGCTTCTACGTTCCGGGCAGCCGGTTTCGCCGAATTCCCAGGGAGTCGCTCGTGCAGTTCATGAAGGAAAACAGCATTCCGCTCAGCAACCTCGACAGCGGCAAGAAGAAGATTCTGATCGTGGACGACGACCCGGAGGTCGTGGACCTGTTTGTCGAGGTGCTCGACCGCGACGGACGCTTTGAGGTCCGTACGGCCAGTTGCGGCTACGATGCCGGCATTCTGACACAGCAGTTTCGTCCCGATCTGATTGTCCTGGATTTCATGTTGCCCGACATCAACGGCAAGGTGGTCTGCGAAACCATCCGCAGCAACCCCGATCTCCAGGACACCCGGATTATCGGCATCAGCGGCCTCATCGAACAGGACAAGATCCAGGAACTCTACAACGCCGGGATCGACGAGTTTATTCAGAAGCCGTTCCGTATCAGCGAGCTGGTGACGCGGATCGCCGAGATGCTGAATGTATGAACCATCGCCGTCGGCGGCTGCGGGACAATGCCCGCGACGGCCAACCCGTAAGGGTGCGATGTAGCGCCCTGCGAATAGGTTGTCGGCGGACGCACGGGGGAGGCGACGCCGACGACGATAGCGCTGCGACCCTCTGGCGACGGACGCCGGGCGGCCCCCGATGAAGGATGGAATCGCGATGGACGTGAAGGTCCGAAAGGTGCAGTTGATCGTCGATCAGGTGGACAGCCTGCCGACGCTGCCTGTGGTGGCCACTCGCGTGCTGGCCCTGGCAACGAGCGATCAAACCTCCGTGCGCGACCTGTCGGACATTATCGAAAGCGATCCGTCCCTCACCAGCCGCATCTTGGCCCTGGTCAACAGTGCCAGCTTCGGCGGCGTCCGGGCCCAGGTCTCGACCGTCAGCCGGGCCTGTTCGCTTCTGGGCTTCGAGGCCATTCGCAACAGCGTCCTGTCGTTGAAGGTCTTCGACCTTTTCAGTCGCAAGGGCCACAATGCGTATCGCACCTCGTTCGACCGCCGCGCTTTCTGGAAGCACTCGCTGGCTGTCGCCGCAGCAAGCCAGTTGATCGCCCGGACCGTTCGCGGCGTGAATCCGGACGAGGCTTTCGTGGCCGGGCTGTTGCACGACATTGGCAAGGTCGCCCTGGATTTCGTTCTGCCGAAGACCTTCGACCAGGTGGTCCGGCGGGTCAAGTCGCACTGTACGACGTTTGCCGACGCGGAAAACCGCATTCTCGGCGTCGATCATACAGTCATCGGCAAGCGGCTTACGGAGAACTGGGATTTTCCCGAGAAGCTTATCAACGTGATCTGGCTGCATCACCAGGAGGCCGCCCATCTGCCGGGCAACCTCCAGGGGCGCGAGCTGATCCGTGTTGTCGGGCTGGCCGACCTGATTGCACGTGAGCAGCGCATCGGCATGGGCAGCCCCATGTCCTCAGCCGAAGCCGCCGCCACGCTGGCCGACCAACTCGGCATCGCTCCATCGCACCTGGAAACCATCGGCAAGAAGCTCCATGCTGCCGTCGCCGAGCACGTTCGGATCATGGGGCTCGAAAACAGCGACGAGCAGACCCTGTTCTACGAAAGCGTCCAGAACGCCAACGCCGAGCTGGGCGTCGTGAACGAGCGCCTCATGGCCGCCATGAAGCATCTCCATCGTCAGAAACGCCATGCGGATCTTCTGCTTCGCATGGGGCGAAGCCTCGCCGAGGCTCGTTCCATGCGGCACCTGCTCGACGACCTCTGCCAAACCCTGGCCGAGTGGGTTCAGACCGAGGTCTGTGCCGTGTACGTCTTGGGCGACGGCCGCGGCTTCATCGAAGGCATGCTCCGATCGCCGCAAAGCCGACAGGCCGAACATTTCGTCTTTGAAAATGACGTGGGCCAGTCGCTGCCCCTGAGGCCGATGCAGTCGCCCCAGGAGCACTTCGGCCTGGCCCGAGCCGAGCGCGACGAGGCCTGGCTCTTCGAACGGTTCGGCCCGGTCATGGGCGAAGGACCGTTCTTCACGCTGCCGATCTTCGCACATGACGAACGGCTCGGCGCCTTCGTCTTCAGTTGGCCCGATCCGAAGAATCCGCCGCGGGACCAGGATTGCCGCGACCTGGAGATTTTGGCCGGTGCGGCCGGGCTGAACATCTCGCTGCTCTATCAGCGGGAACAGACCGTCCGAATGCTTGAGAGCCTGGCCGAGGCCAATCGCCAGGCCGCCGAGGCCCGCGAGGAACTCCTGCGCAAACGCAACCTCGCCAGCGTCGGTGCTATGGCGGCCGGTGCGGCTCACGAAATCAACAATCCTCTGGCCGTCATCAGCGGCCGGGCGCAGATTCTTGCCGAGACCGAGGACGACCCCAAGAAGCGGCGAGCCCTGGATATCATCGCCGAACAGGCTCAGCGGGCCAGCGATATCATCAGCGACCTGATGTCATTTGCCCGGCCGCCCTCGGCCAACCGCCGACCCACGGATCTGGCCCTTATCGTCCGCAAAGTGGTCGCAACTCAGGCCGACCGGCTGGCCGATAAGAATATTGCCATCGAGGCCGTCGGGTGCGACGAACCCGTGGTCGTTGATATCGACGGCGAGCAGGTGAGTTGGGCCATCGAGGAACTCGTGACCAATGCCGCCTACGCCTGCAAGGCCGGCGGGCGGATCACGGTGGCCTTGGAGCCGGACCGCGACAACGACCGGCTTGCCCTCACTGTGACCGACACGGGCGAGGGCATGGACCACGAGACCCTGTCGAAGGCATGCAATCCGTTTTTCAGCGGCCGCTCGGCGGGGCGCGGCAGGGGGCTCGGCCTGCCGAAGGTTCAGCGGATTGCCGAGGCTCACGGAGCCTCCCTCAGGCTCGATAGCGCGACGGGGCAGGGCACGTCCGTGCGGCTGCTGTTCGATTGGTCCGCCGGCGACGCCGAAACGCCTTCCGCCGCGACGTCCGAGGCATACTGACAAACGTCGCTCCCGCTTCCGGGCGAGAGCGATGGTGCAGCAACCAACGCGCTGGAGACGAGTTATGGCCGAAGCCCGGATTCTCGTGGTGGACGACGAGGCCGACGTCTGCGAACTGGTCGCCGACTGGCTCGCCGAGGAAGCCGAGTGGACGGTGGACTACACCACCGAGCCCCTCAGGGCCCTCGAACAGATTGGTCAGGTCGATTACGACCTTATGGTGACCGATCTCCGCATGCCGCAGATGCACGGTCTGGAGCTGGCCCGGCAGGCCCGAAGCCTGCGGCCCGGGCTGGGCGTCATCGGCATTACCGGCTTTGCCAGCCTCGATTCCAGCGTGGACGCCCTCCGCCAGGGATTCATCGACTACATCCAAAAACCATTCCGCGTGGACGACTTGCGCGCCGCCGTGTGCAGGGCGCTGGCTCATCGCGCCCAGGCCGGGCGCGGAGAGGCCGCCGCCGACGAAATGACTCACGAGAATGCCGTATTGGCTGCCGCCAATGAGGATCTCAGCAAGCGCCTTGAACTGGTCAGCCGCGAACTGACCCTCATGCAGCAGCGGCTCGCCGGCCAGGTTGCCAATCTCGAAATCCGCTGCGAGGCCGCCGATCAGTTCGACGGCCAGCGAGACCTACAGCAGATCCTTGGCATGGGCCTCGTGATGCTTCGCCGGCAGCTCCCCGGCAATGAGCATGCGATTGTGCTTATCCATAAGCAGCCGCCGCAAATGACCGCCCTGGCGATGATCGAAAACGACGAGATTGTCATCCGCCGCCAACAGCAGAATCTCGAACGTGGGGTCCTGAGGGCCGTCATCAAACGCGGCATGCCGGCGCTCATTGAAGACCTGTCCGACTCGCCCTTAGTGGGCGATATTGAGCAATGGATTGAGCTTCACGGCTCGCTGCTGCTGGTGCCTCTCATCGGCAACAGCCGCACCCAGGCCATTGCCATGGTCCGACGCCAGGAAACCGGCGCCGCTTTCTCGGTCGTCGAAACACGCCGCGCGATGGCCGTCTGCGCCGAAATCGGCAAGGCCATCGAGATCGCCAAAACCATCGGTCACCAGCAAACCGAGGTGTTCGAGTTCCTCAAGCGGATTGCCGACAATACCGACGGCGAGGGCCCCATGTCCGGCCACAGCCGCCGCGTCACGCATCTGGCACGCGACATGGCCCGGCGGCTCGGCCTCGACGAAAACCGCGTGCAGAACCTTGAGGTGGCCGCGCGGCTCCACGACATCGGCAAGACGCTTCTGCCTATCGATCTGCGCTGCCGACGCGGACGACTCAATGAACAGGACATGCGACTCTGGCAGACCCACGCCGAGCGAGGATGGGCGATGCTCGCCCCTCTCGGATTCCTTGACAACGCCGTTGATCTGATCCGCTACCACCACAACCCGGAGCTCTGGGGCGATGAACCGGCCGCTGAGCAGCAGATTCTTGCCGCGTGCGAGGCCTACGACGAACTGACCCACGATGGCGTTTACGGCGACGGTCTGAGCCACGACGACGCCATGGCCGCCGTGAAGGCCCTCTTTGAAGATTCCATCGGCCCCGACATACTAGGCTGCCTCAGCCACTGCGCCGCATTCAGTCAATAGAACCGGCTTCCAAAATTGCTAATTGTAAGCTTGCGCCCTACATGAGTCTATGCTTAGCTGGCCGCCGAAAGGAGATGCGATGGTCAGAGGCAAGCAGTTGACCGATTCAGTGAGAGTCCCGGCTGACGCTCTTGTCGGCCATGACGCCGGCTAGGTAGAGGTCTTTCCTGCACCAGCGAAGATGATGTTGGTGCTAGCGGTTTTACCGATCGGCCGAACGTATGGCTCTGTCGGAAGCACTGTGGGCGGACTCATACGTGATGCCAAACTCCTTGAGCACCGCAGCCACTTCGTATATCACGTTGATGTCCGACTTGCCGCCCATCACGATGGAAACGGTTTGTCCGGCTTCTGTCGTTTTGAGTCTCCTGTCAGTTTTGATTGATCCCGCAATGGGTAAGGCTACCTACCGCGCCAAGAACCAGAGGCGCGACACTCTGGCTTTCCGCAGAAGCCACATGCTGCCTAAGATCCCGACTCCGACCACTGTGCAACTGAGGGCAATGGCGGGCCTGTAGCTTGATGTGGTGTCGTACACCCATCCCCCCAGCGGTGGGCCGACGATGCCGGCCAATCCATAGGCCAGGAAAACGAGCGGATAGACGCCGCCGACACGAGCCGGTCCGTATCGTGACGCGACACGAGCGGCATAAACGACGAAGCATGCGCCGAAGCCGAAGCCGATGGCGAAGGAGATAAAAATGAAGGCGGCCCCGGAGTCGGCCCATGGCAATAGTGCGATCGGCAGAACCAGGGCGGTCAACTTCACCGGAATCATTCGCTCGTCGGTGTGGTCGGAGATCCACCCCCACGTGATGCGGCCAGCAGCATTACCCAAGGCGAAAACGCTGATGGCAATGGTGGCTGAAAGGTCCACTATTCCTTGCGACAAGCCCATAGGCTTCAGGTTGCCGATGACGAGCATGCCCGCGAAGGTCCCGCAGAACATGCCCAGAATCAGAGTGAGGAAGAAGGGATCCCGGATCAGAAGCCTCAATGGGGGAGCCGGGCGAATACGGACGGCTAGCGTGAAGGATGGGAGCTTGAGAAAGATAGCAGCGGTTATTAGTGCGACGCCGTAAGCAAGGCCAATCCAGCGGAAAACCGTCAGTACATGCGTTCCGCCCGAGAGCAGGTGATCGGCCAAAGCAGACAGAAGCACGGCTCCGCCGCCGAAACCGGCCATCGAAATACCCGTGACTAGGCCTCTGTGGTTTGGGAACCACTTCATGCAGGTCGTCAGCGGACAGACGTAGCCGGTCCCAGTGCCGATTCCGACCAACAGGGAGATCCCCAGTAGCATAAGCAGAAATGAGCCGCCGGAATATGAGGCAATCAGGTAGCCTGTGGCGAAGAGCAGACCTGCGACGCTGGCTAGCACTCTAGGTCCGAATCGGTGGAGGAGTTTGCCGGCCAAAACCATTGAGATGGTGAAGGTGCCGATCAGGCAGCCGAAGATGACCTGCGTCTGGGCGATGCTCAGGCCGACGGTCTCCTCCAGGGCGGGCACCAGTTCGCTCCAGGCGTAGATGCCGCCAAGACAAATCTGAATTACCACGGATGCAACCAAAATGATATACCTCATGTGGTATCCTCTCGCATGTTCATGTCGGTCGTTTTCTGAGCGGCACGGCGAAGACGATCGTTGATGGCCAACCCCAGCCCCCTCTCGGGCACCGTGACGGCGATGATAACATCAAGCCCCATGGCATCAAGTCTGAACAACTAGGCTTCTTCCCAAACAAAGGGTAAGCTGGTGGAGAAAGATGGCTGGAACGCAGCGGAGGGCGTAGCCCGC
>CAZCOA010000067.1:0-8265 GCA_964500225.1 uncultured Anaerolineaceae bacterium
CGTGCGGCCAGAACAACAGTATAGCCGAACCGCCCCGGCGTTCAAGGGTTTTGCGTCCCCCGTAGAACTCCGGGGGGATCGCGGCTTGGCGTGGTTCGGGCGACTGTGTACAATGCGACACTCCTGCCGCGTCGTGCGTTGGGGCGCGGCGGCATGCCAATCGAATTGCGAGGAGCCTGTAGCACATGGAGAAGGCCGACCGCTTGCTCTTGAGCGGCAACGAAGCCATCGCCCTGGCGGCGAGCCGGCTGGGTGTGGCACTGGGGACAGGGTACCCGGGAACGCCATCGACGGAAATCCTGGAGAACTTCAGCCGCCTGGGCGGCCGGGCCCAGTGGGCGCCGAACGAGAAGGTGGCCCTGGAAGTGGGCCTTGGCGCGGCGTTCGCCGGCGCGCGGGCCCTGGTGACCATGAAACACGTCGGGGTGAACGTGGCGGCGGATCCGCTGTTCACGGCGGCCTACACGGGCGTCACGGGCGCGCTGGTGCTCGTCTCGGCCGACGATCCGGGCATGGCCTCCAGCCAGAACGAACAGGACAACCGCCGCTACGCCGTCGCCGCGGGCATTCCGCTGCTCGAGCCGAGCGACTCGCAGGAAGCCTACGACTACACCGCCCTGGCGATGGAGATGTCCGAGCGGTGGCACACCGTGGTCATGCTTCGCGTGACAACGCGCGTCTGCCACAGCAAGACGGCGGTCCGTCCGGGGCCGGTGTCGGCGCCGAAGGCCCCCTGGTTCTGCCGCGACGTGAAGTCGCGCGTCATGGTGCCGGCCTACGCCCGCCTGGCGCACGTGCGGCTTCGGGACAGACTCGACGCCATAGCAGCATGGAACAACGCCGAAGGGCCGAACCGGACGGATTGGGGGCCGGTCGAGTTCGGCATCATCGCCTCGGGCATCAGCTACGTTCACGCCCGCGAGGCGATGCCGACGGCGAACTTCCTGAAGCTCGGACTTACTTATCCCCTGCCGCTGGAGACCATCCGCGAATTCGTCGCGAAGTTCAATCGCACGATCGTCATCGAAGAGGGGGACCCTGTGTTGGCCGAGGCGATCCGCGCCGCGGGGATTCGCGTCGAGGACAAGCCTGCGATGTACCGATTCGGCGAGTTGACCGTGGCGCGGGTCCGCCGCATCCTCGACGGCGACACGTCGCCGGAGGCCGCGCCGCCGCCGCCCGGCAAACCGCCGCAACTGTGCCAGGGATGCCCGCACCGGACAGTGTTCCAGACGCTGCACGACCTGGACTGCATCGTGGCCGGCGACATCGGGTGCTACACGCTGGGCGTTCTGCCGCCGTTGGAGGCCATGGACACGTGCGTGTGCATGGGCGCGAGCATCGGCGTGGGGCTTGGGCTGCGGCACGTGCTGCCCGAGGCCGAGGCCCGCCGCGTCGTGAGCGTGATCGGCGACAGCACGTTTGTCCACAGCGGCATCACGGGCCTGGTCGAGATGGCCTACAATCCGCCGGTCACGGGACACGTCGTGCTGATCCTCGACAACGGGACCACGGCCATGACGGGATTGCAGGAGCATCCGGCCACGGGCCGCCGTCTGGACCACGGACCCGCGCGCCGCCTGGTGCTGGAGGACGTGGCCCGTGCCGCCGGGGCGGATTTCGTGACCGTAACCGATCCGGCGGCCGACGCCGAAGGGTTCAAGGCGCTGCTGGCCGAGCGTCTGGCAGCGGGCGTGCTGTCGGTGATCATCTGCCGGCGTCCGTGCCTGTTGGCGGCGCGGCAGATTCGGCAATTCAGCCAGGAGGCGGAAGGGGCGACCGGCCATGAGTGAGAACGTGACCAACGTCGTCATCGCCGGACTGGGCGGCCAGGGCGTGCTGAAGGCGTCGGACATTCTGGCCGATGCGGCGTTCGCGTGCGGGTACGACGTGAAGAAGAGCGAGATTCACGGCATGAGCCAGCGCGGCGGATCGGTGACCTCGGACGTGCGGTTCGGCCCTCAGGTGCTCAGCCCGATGGTGCCGGACGGATCGGCCGACTTCGTGGTGGTGCTGGCGGAGGAGGAAACCGAGTCGGCACGGCGGCACCTTCGCCCCGGAGGCGTGCTGATCGGGCCGTCGTCCGTGGACACGTCGTCGCTGCCGAACCGCCGCAGCCTGAACGTCGCCCTGCTAGGAGTGTTGAGCACACACTTGGACTTGGCCCAGACGGCCTGGCATGAGGCCATCCGGGCGAACCTCCCCGAGAAGCTGCACGAGACGAATTTGGAAGCCTTCGCGGCGGGCCGCCGGGCGGCGCACGCGCGATGAGAGTCTGTGGCGGACCCCGCCCGGCCGCAGCCCACGGTTGAACGAGGATACCATGAAAAGTATGTGGAACGATCAAGGAGGCGGCTTCAACCCGGCCAGCGTGGCCGACTACCTGCCGCCGGAGCAGTTGCGTCAGTTGCAGCTCCAGCGGCTCCGAGCAACGGTCCGCAGGGCCTACGACCGCGTCGAACTGTTCCGGTCGCGGATGGACGAGCGTGGCCTCACGCCCGACGACGTTCGCACCCTGGACGACCTTCCTCGGCTGCCGCTAACGGTCAAGACCGACCTTCGCGACACGTACCCGTTCGGTCTGTTCGCCAGCGACATGAGCGAGGTGGTGCGTCTGCACGCCTCCAGCGGCACCACGGGCAAACCGATCGTCGTCGCTTACACGCAGGACGATATCGACGTGTGGGCGAGCGTCATGACCCGGACGTTTGCCGCGTGCGGCCTGGGTCGCGGCGACATCATCCAGAACGCCTACGGCTACGGCCTGTTCACGGGCGGGCTGGGCGCTCATTACGGTGCCGAGGCCCTCGGCGCGACGGTCATTCCGATCTCCGGCGGCAACACCGAGCGGCAACTCATGGTCATGAAGGACTTCGGCGTGACGGCCATCTGCTGCACGCCGAGCTACCTGGTTCACCTCATCGAGAGCGGCCGCGAGGCCGGAATCGACTTCCGCACCCTGCCGCTGCGGACGGCCGTGCTGGGCGCCGAACCGTGGACCGATGCCATGCGGAACCACATCGAGTCGTCGTCGAACCTCAAGGCCTATGACATCTACGGGCTGTCGGAGATCATCGGCCCGGGCGTGGCGTCCGAATGCGTCGCCCAGTCGGGCCTGCACATTTTCGAGGACCACTTCTACCCCGAGATCATCGACCCGACCACCTGTGAGGTGCTGCCGGACGGCGCCGAGGGCGAACTGGTGCTGACGACGTTGAGCAAGCGGGCGATGCCGATGATTCGCTACCGCACGCGCGATATCACGTCGCTTGTGAGCGAGCGTTGCCCGTGCGGCCGGACGATCCGCCGCATCCGACGCATCAGTCGCCGCAGCGACGATATGTTCATCATCCGCGGCGTGAACGTCTTCCCGTCGCAGGTCGAGTCGGCGCTGCTTCGGGTCGAGGGCACGGTGCCGCACTACCAGATCGTCCTGACGCGTCATGAGGGCCTGGATCAGATGGAAGTCCAGGTGGAGATGACGCCCGAGGTGTTCACCGACCGGATCGGCAGCCTAGAGGCGCTTCAGACGAAGCTGGGCGACGCCGTGGAACGGACGCTGGGCATCCGCGTGAGCGTTCGCCTCGTCGAGCCGCACACCATCGACCGCAGCCAGGGCAAGGCCAAACGCGTCATCGACCGCCGCAACCTGTAACCCCCGTTCAAAGGAAAGGACAGGCGATGAAGATCAAGCAACTGTCGGTGTTCCTGGAGAACAAACCGGGCCAACTGAGCTATCCATGTCGGGTCCTGGCCAACGCCGGGATCAACATCGTCACCCTGTCTCTGGCCGATACGCAACAGTTCGGCATCCTGCGCGTCATCGTCCGGCAATGGCAGGAGGGCCTCGACGCGCTGAAGGCCGCCGGATGCGTGGTCAATGTAACCGACGTCGTCGCAGTGGAGGTGCCCGACCGGCCGGGCGGCCTGGCGACGATCCTCGAAGCCATCGAGAAAGCCGGCATGAACCTCGAATACATGTACGCCTTCACGATTCGCAGCGGCGACAAGGCGGTCCTCGTGTTCCGGTTCGAGGATCCCGATGCGGCCATTGATCGGCTCCAGGCTGCCGGGATCAACGTGGTCGATAGCGTGGAACTGTACAAGCGGACGGACTGACGTGCCCATGAACCAGTTCGTGATCGAGAATCGAATTTGGAGCCCCGACGAGACGCTGCCGCGAGACCGGCTGGAGGCGCTGCAACTGGAGCGGCTGCGCCAGACCGTCCGGCGCGCGTCGCAGGTGCCCTTTTATCGGGAGGCGTTCGCCCGCACCGGCGTCACGCCGGAGTCGATACGGAGCCTGGACGACGTGCGGCGGCTGCCGATGACGACGAAGAACGACATGCGGGAGCACTACCCGCTGGGGTTGCTTGCCGTCGGGCGCGACAAGCTGGCTCGCATTCACGGGTCCAGCGGCACCACCGGCAAACCGACGTTCGTCGCCTACACGGCCGACGACCTCCGCCTGTGGGCCGACCTGTGTGCGCGGTTCCTGGTGGCCGGCGGCCTGCAACCGGGGCACCTTGTCCACATCGCGTTCGGTTACGGCCTGTTCACGGGCGGTTTCGGGCTGCACTACGGTGTCGAGCGCGTCGGGGCGGCCGTGCTGCCCGCCTCCGCCGGCAACACGCCGCGGCAGATCATGCTCCTGAAGGATCTCCAGGCCGACGTCCTGGTCTGCACGCCGAGCTACGCCCTCAACATCGCCGAGGTAATGCGCGGCCAGGGCGAGGACCCGCGGACGCTCAACCTGAAGTTCGCCCACTTCGGCGGCGAACCCTGGACCGAGGACATGCGCCGCGAGATCGAGAGCCAGCTCGGACTGCTGGCGTTCAACAACTACGGCCTCAGCGAGGTCATCGGCCCGGGCGTCAGCGGCGAGTGTGCCGCCCGGTGCGGCATGCATTTCCAAGAAGACCATTTTCTGGTCGAGTGCCTCGATCCGCAGACACTCGATCCCGTGCCCGACGGCACGCCGGGCGAGCTGGTCATCACGGCACTGACCAAGCAGGCCATGCCGGTGATCCGGTACCGCACGCGCGACATCGCCTCGCTGGACCGGTCGCCGTGCCCGTGCGGGCGCACGGGCGTCCGCATGAGCCGCGTTGTCGGCCGCACCGACGACCTGCTCATCATCCGCGGTGCGAACATCTTCCCGTCGCAGATCGAGGAGGCCCTGCTCCGCGTGGACGGCACGGCTCCGCATTACCTGATCGAAGTGGATCGACCGGGCCGCCTCGACGAGGTCACGGTCCACGTCGAGATGCGGCCGCAGTTCTTCTCCGACAAAATGAGCCAGATTCAGGCCCTGCACGACCGGATCGTCAAGGCCATTTACGCCGTCGCCGGCATCCGCGTCAACGTGAATCTCGTGGACCCGCAGACCCTCGAACGGTCCGCCGGCAAGGCCCGCCGCGTGATCGACCACCGCCGCGAGAAGGGTCTGATCTGAGCCGCAGCGGCCGTCTGCGAATTCGCCCTCCAAAGAAGTCCCCCGACACATCCGTGCCGGGGGACTTTGACTCTGGATTCCAACTGCCGCGACCGACCGGACTCAGAACCCGGCCAGGACCGATTCGTCGGTCTCGTCCAGCGGAATGGCCTCCTCGGCCTTCGCACGGATCGCCTTGGCCTTGGCTGCGTCGCTCTTGGACGAGGATTGGACAACCTTCCGCCCTGTC
Source organism: uncultured Anaerolineaceae bacterium (assembly GCA_964500225.1). Taxonomy (GTDB): domain Bacteria; phylum Planctomycetota; class Phycisphaerae; order FEN-1346; family JAACEH01; genus JAAYDY01. The sequence goes on from CAZCOA010000067.1 coordinate 5,685, forward strand.
GGCTTCGCAGCGGCCTGCGGCTTCGGTCCGCGGTCCGCGACCACCGGCCGGTGGCCGCCGGCCGTGTCCACGCCGGCAACAGCAGCTTTGCGGCTAGCGCCGGCGCCGCCGACGATTTCGGCCAATTCGGCGACGATTTGGTTAAGCTGTTCGGCCTGGGCCGCCAGTTCCTCGCTGGCCGCCGCCGACTCCTCCGCGCTGGCCGCCACCTGCTGCGTCACCTGATCCATCTGGCCCACCGCCGCGTTGATCTCGCCGATGCCGCGGGCCTGCTCGTCGCTGGCGGCGGACACCTCGCTCAGCAAGTCGGCGACCTTCTGCGCGCCGCTGGCAATCTCGCTCAGGGCGCTGGTCACGTCCTCGGTCACCCTCACGCCGTCGGCGGCGTTTTTCTGGCTCTCGTCGATCAGTTGCTGCGTGTTCTTGGCAGCTTCGGCGCTGCGCTGGGCCAGGTTCCGAACCTCCTCGGCCACCACCGCGAACCCCTTGCCCGCCTCGCCGGCCCGCGCCGCCTCCACCGCCGCATTGAGCGCCAGCAGGTTCGTCTGGAACGCAATCTCGTCAATCACCTTGATGATCCGCGCCGTCTCGTCCGAACTCGCCTTGATCTTGCCGATCGCGGCACTCATCCGCTGCACGGCCTCGGTCCCGCGCTGGCTGGCTTCCAGCGTCTGAGTCGATAGCGCACTGGCTTCCTTGGCATTCGCCGCGTTCTGCTTGGTCATCGAGCTCATCTCCTCGATGCTCGACGAGGTCTCCTCCAAGCTCGCGGCCTGTTCGCTCGATCCCTCAGCCAGCGACTGGCTCGACGCCGACACCTGGCTGGCGGCCGCCGCCGTCTGCTCGGCGCCGGAAGTCAACATGGCCACAATCCGGTTGATCCGGCCCGCAAGCCGCCCCGCCACGAAAGCCCAGAGAACACACGAGATAACCACCGAGGCCGCCGTAATCGCCCCCAGCACGATGTTGCCCGCGCGGCCGATCTTGGCCACCTCACGCTCGGCCTGGCGGAACTCGTCCTCGTAGGAACCCACGCCTATGATCCAATCCCACGGCTCGAAGTACATAACGCGAACGATTTTCATGCGGGGCGCCGGATCTTCCGGATTCTTCCAGGCGTACCGCACGGTGGCAATCTCGCCCTTGTCCGAGTCCAGCTTCATGGCTTCCTGAACAACTTCGCGGATGAAGTACTTCCCGTCGGCGTCCCTGGAGTCCCAGATGACTTCGCCGTCGCGCTTGCCGTCTTTGCTGATAACGTACGCACCCTTGCTGTCGAGCACGTACACGTACCCTGTCTCACCGACTTTAATGTTCATCACCTGCTGCCGCAGATGGGACGCGCTCTCCTGCTTCACGCCCACATAGAGCATGCCCACAACCTTCTTGTCCGCATTGTAGATCGGCTCGTAGGCCGTGATGTACCACTGGTCCACCACGAAAGCACGCCCGGTGAACGTCTCGCCGCGCAGAACCTTCGCCAGCACCGGGTTCGGCGTTCCGTCGGGTTGCGTCGCCGGAATGTAGGTCCCGATGGCTCGCATCTTGTCGGCGCCCTGGACATTCGTGCAGACCCGGAGCATGTCGCCGCTATCGTTCATGCGCTGGAAAATCGTACACGTGCCGCCCACCAACCTGGCCGTCGCATCCACCACGGGGGATTCCACGTTCACGTCTCGGTTCTGCCCCAGCCACGTGTCGCCCACCAGCATCTTCGGCAGGGTCACGTCGCAAGCCGCCTTGTTGTACTGATTCACGGCCGTCCACGACACCGACTCCTCCGAGAACCGCACGTCCCCCGCCTGGAGCATCTGCGCCCGGGCCACGTTCAACGTGGACGCCACGTTCTGCTCCAGCAGTTGCTGCTGAGCCATACACATGCCGTACACACCGCGCCCAATGTCATCCAGTCCCTTCTCCGCCAACTCCAGAGTCTTGGCCGACGCAACGTCCGTCATCTTCCCGTTCTGCCGATAGACCACCACCGCCACGACCACCATCGGCGCCAGCGTCAGGAAGACACCAGCCAACAACAGCTTTCCTCGAATCCCAACACGACTAATCATGGTTGTTACCCCCTGCATCCACGTTGGACAGTCCCCGCACCAAGCCTGCGGGCTGGGCTTTTGTGTCCCTTGGAAATCCTCCATTCTCCCCATCCCATGGACATGTTGAGCTATCCGTGGCATTTCCACGCCACGTGTGCTTCATCGCACCACGTGCCAGACGCAGGCCATAAGGTGAACCCCTCAAGCGCAGCGGGCAAATCCAGCCATTCGTGAACGACAACCGCGTTTCCAGCACTGAAACGCCGGTCCCTGAGCGGGCACAATGCACGAATGGACTGTTAGGTTTTCATGAAAATTTCTGGTGCCGTTGCGATATGACCCGTCAAGCAGCATGGCCACGACGAACAAAGCCTCCCGGCCGGCTGTCGCCGACCAGGAGGCCCGTGATATATCTACTTCTCCCACCGGGACGTCTGGAACTCTCCCCGCAGGAGGTGGGAATCAGAACTGCGACAGCACGGCTTCTTCCGACGCTTCCAGCGGGATCGCCTGCTCGGCCGGCGCCTTGTGAC
>CAZCOA010000068.1:0-8006 GCA_964500225.1 uncultured Anaerolineaceae bacterium
ACGACTGGCTCGACGCCGATACCTGTCCCGCCGCCGCCGCCGTCTGCTCGGCGCCCGAAGCCAGGCCCTCGATGGCACGGTTGATCGGCCGAGTGATGCCACGCGTGATGAAATACGTGGCCAGAACCCCCGCCACAATGCCGACGGCCAGCGAGACGATGATGATCAGCGACGAGCTTGCCACGATGCCGGTGGTCCGCTCGGCGCTCTGGTCCGATTCCTTCCACGCATCGTCTTCGGCGGCCTGAGCGGCTGCAACGACATCGTTGCCCAACTGGGCCATCGCGGGCAGAATTTCCTTCCGCAGACGGTTGTCGCTATTCACCCACGCCGTGGCCGCGGCGAGATACTCCTTGGTCGCCGCCTCGGCCTTCCGGATGTGTTCTTCGTCGGCAGCCGTCAGCGAGACCTTCCGAAGATCGGCAAAGAGCGCGTTCAGTTGGGTTACAAGCTCATTGAGTTCTTTCCAGTCGGTGTCGCTCTGCGTCAGCATGTACTGCTTCTCACGAAGCCGGATTCGATAGGCCGCCTGGTCAATGTCATTGACCAGGAAAACGGCCTTGGAGATGGTCTGAACTCGGGTCTCCTTCTGGGCCAGGTAGTCGCTGACACACTTCAGGACGAGGGTGCCCTTGTCGATCATGTCCTGGAGCAGCTCTTTGAGGCGTTCGCTGTTGGAGTCCCTCTTGTCCTCGTCGCGCCAGACCCGGGCCGAAGCGAGATACTGCTGCGTGGCCGCCCTGGCATCGGCAATCTGCTTACGTTCCTCATCGCTCGGATGCATGGCGTCCAACTGGGGGTACAACTCCAGCAGTTGCCCCAGGCACAGTTCGACGTTCTGGAAGTAGGAGTCCGTCTTGTAGGCCATGTAGCCGAGCATGTTCATACGCGCCTTGAGCGTCGTGGCGTTGACAACGTTGGCCAGGGCCAACGCACGGGTGGCTTCCTCATACTCCGCCCGTTTATCGGCCAGGTAAGCCCGCGCCTCGATCGACACGGCCTGGCCCTTGTCCGACATCACGTCGCCGGCCTTGCGGCTGGTGGCAAGGGCTGCTACCGCTTCATCATAGAGCTTGCCGTACTGACCCGCGCTGTCGCGCACTTTGTCGGACTTCTCGATCAGACGTGTGTCGTTGTACTGCGTCCCCACGGCTTTCAAGACGTCCAACTCGCCGACGAGCTTCGCCAGATCCTCTTTCGATGCGGCGCGGGTCGTCTCCTCCTGCTTCAGCAGGTACTCCTTCTGGCCCACCATGCACTTGAACGCAAACCGCTCGACGCCGGTCGAATGCTTCACGGCGGGAATATGGTGCCCCGTGAGCATCGCAACGTTGTCCTCGACGCGCATGAACATGACGTACCCGGTGACGCCCAGGGCCACCATGATGGCCACGACCAGGGTAAACCCCAATGCCAACTTGACCGCCAATCTCATGACCTTCTCCTTTCGTGAAGCACGCCGAACGCCGCACGAGGCAGCGCGTCTGCGGCGTCCACGCCCCGTCAAGCCGTCCTGCCCTTCCGCGCCGCCGGGCCGTGCGGCACAGGCCGGCCAACTGTCGTCCCGGCCCACGTATCGCAGCCTGGTCATACTGACAATTATGGGGAATTCTCCTCTGGTAAAGCCCCCAGGCGGCCTTCCCACGACGGCGCACACGCCCGGCACGACGGCCTCGTATCAGTAGTGGAGTCCGAGCCGCCCCCGCGCGCATTCAGTGCACATGCACAGGAATATCATCTGTTGCCCGTGACATACGTGTGGCGCAAAATCTTCGCATGGACCCTGCCGTCGTGCTCGACCTCGGCCGCATGGTGCGGCCCGATACTCTTGCGTTGCGTGGTGCGTCTGTCCCATGATGGGCTCATTCCAGGCAACTCAAGACGGAGCGACGATGACGATGTTTCCCGACAACCAGTGGCAGGAAGCGGCCCCTACAGCCGTCGGCCTGGACGGCAAGCGGTTGGCCGCGGCGCTGAGCCCCCTGGCCAGAATCACCGGCCACCAGGCGCCCCACGCCCTGCCGCCGCATGACAAGGCCGCTTGGTACCGCCAGTTGCCCGGGCATTACGGCTACTGCTGGTGAACCAACGGGCCCGACACGGCCGGTCGGCGGCTCTGGCCCGCGGCCACCGAGCAGACCTGTGCCATGCAGGGCAACCAGGACAACTACTGTTTCGTGATTCCCGAGTGGCGGATGGTGGTCGTGCGGCTGGGAACCGACGGCGGCATTGTGAACAACCGCTACGACGAGTTCCTTGCGGCCCTGCGCGAGGCCGTCGCGCGATGACTCCGTGACCACCCGACCGGCCGCGACAGACAAGACGGCGGCCGCCGGACCTTCCATGTCCTGCGGCCGTCGCATGTTACCGCGGGTGGATCACAGACTCCGCCGATCAGTCCAGCGGCTGAGGATCGCACAGGTTGCACTCGTCGTGGGCGACGCGCTTGCAGCGCCCGCAGATGAACCTGGCATCTCTGACGAGATCCTTGATGGAATCCATCGGTTCGTTCGTGGCGATCAACTGGCACATGTGCTCTTCGTGTCCGGGTCTGCATTGGGCCATGGCGTGCCTCCTTTGTCGGGTGGGAATCGCGGCTGAACGCCTTCGGCGTCCTTCTCGCCTCTCTATGGATTCTATGCCAAGCTCCGTAAGGGGTCAATGCACGCGAAGAGGGCGTCTCGCCGTGTTGACCAAAGCAGGCGCCGCGGCAGGATCTCGGAGTGTCGCGAGGCCATCGGCATCGGCCGCACGGTCGAAGAGTGGGTAAGCGAGACGGGGGCCCCGTTGTGGCCCGGCGCGGCCTCGATGCTTGAGGAAGGTCCGACGCCGCCCTTCACCCACGGAGTCGCCCAGTCCTTCGCGCCCCACTGTCCCGGCACAAAAGGACGGCCACCCGGCATCATCTGCCGGGCGGCCGGAAAAGGCTGCAGCCCGCGGGTTGCGCGGGCTGCGCCAGGTCGCCCGAAGGCGGTGCCTGCGAATTCCTCTTGTTACGTGAAAATCGCAGGCCAAGGTCGATTACACTGGTTTTCATGCTAACGCTTGCGTTGCCACCTGTCAAGTGCTATTCTTGCCATTTACACTTCACTTACATTAGGAGACCACACATGATTACGCTTGGCTTGGACATCGGCAGCAACTCGGTCGGCTCAGCGTGGGTGGACACCGAAACCGGGGTTCTTGACATGGGGGCCAGCGTCTTCCCGGCCGGCGTCGAAGAGCAATCCGGCAAGCGGGGAGCCCCCGTCAATCAGAACCGACGCCAGAAGCGACAATTGCGACGAAGCATCGCCCGCCGCGCCGAACGCAAGCGGCTGCTGAAGAAGACGCTCACGGACGCCGGGCTGCTGCCGCAGAGCGTTCTGGAGATCGAATCCGTGTGCGCCGAAGATCCCTGGCAACTGCGTCGCAAGGCCCTGTCCGAGCCGCTCACCCCATACCAGTTCGGTCGCGTGCTCTTGCACCTGAACCAGCGGCGGGGCGCGTCGAACATCGTCTTGGATGAGGAGAACAAGGAGGAAGGAGCGATCAAAGAAGCTATGGACCGTCTTCGACGGCAACTTGACAAGCGTACGGTGGGCGAGTTCATGGCCGGCCTGATGGAGCAGCGGGCATCCGAGCTGGAGAAGAAGCCCGGGACGCTGATTCGCAAGCCGATCCGCAATCGCCTGTACCGTCTCGATCCCAAGGAGTACCTCTACGCGGACCGCACGCTGATTCGCGAGGAATTCAACAAGCTATGGAATGCCCAGAAATCGTTTTCCGGTCCTTTGGCCGCACTGCTCACCGATGAATTGCGCAAGCAGTTGGACGATCCTTCCGGCGACCGCATCTGGCAGAGCCGCGGGTTGCTGTTCGGGCAGCGGCGGCAGTATTGGGATACTGGCACACTGGGCCACTGCTCGCTGGAACCCACTGACCTGGGCTGTCCGCTGGCCGACATGTACGCCCAGGAGTTCCGCGTCATTGAAAGCGTCAACAACATCCGTATCGAAGAGCGCGGCAAACCGGCTCGCCCGCTGACGCCCGAGGAACGGTCGCGGGTGATCGCCGTACTGAGGTCGCAGAAGACGGCGACGCCCAGTACGGTTCGTAAGGCCCTGGGTTTGAACAAGAAAGATATCAAGGAGTTCTTCACCCTGAACATCGAGCGGGACAAGGAGCGGAGCCTGAATACCGACTGGTTCTGGCGCGAGATCGTTCTGGGCGTGTGGGGCGAAAAGGCTTGGCAGCATTTGGACGAATCTGTCCATCAGTCCGTCAATAGGGCCATCCAGGCGTTCGATCCGGAGAAACCCGAGCACATAGAGAAGCTCCGTCGCGGATGCGGCCAGTGGTGGCGTCTCGACGCGACGGCGACGGAACGGCTCGTAGCTGCATGGCAGAAGCGGCCGACGATTGACAAACGACTGAAGTTGTCCCGACGGGCCATTCGCAATCTTCTGCCCTACATGAATCGCCGCAAGCCCGACGGCACGTGGCCGACCCAGATGGAAGCGCGCATCGCCTTCGCCGAAGACGGCGACGCCGTGGATCAGGTCACGGGACAGGAGCCCACGCCCGTGCAACGCCGGCGGTACTCGCTCAAGGGGAATCCGCCGAATCGAAAGGCCAGGCGATTTACCCAGAAACACCCGGACATGCTTCCCCCGGCGCCGATCCTGGCCAACCCCGTAGTCCGCAAGGCCATCCACGAGGTGCGCCGTCACGTTACCGCCTACCTTCGCAAGTACGGGCGTCGTCCGGACCGGGTGGTCATCGAACTGGCCCGGGAGGCCAAACTGCCGGCCGTGGTCCGGGATAAGCAACTAGCGACAAACCGCCAGCGCGAGAAGATTCGCAAGGCCATTGCCGACCAGTATGACTTGAGGCTGGGAACCACCGCCCAACAGCGGAAGGCCGAGGAACGCGTCCTGCTCTGCCGACAACAGAGGAACATCTGCCCCTACTGCGGAGGAACCATCGACGAGAAGGCTGCCGCCAACGGCGCCGGCGTGGAGATCGACCACATCGTCCCGTTCAGCCGTTGCGGCGACAACAGCCTCAACAATCGCGTGCTCTGCCACACGCACTGCAACCGCGGCAAGGGAAGCCTCACGCCCAAGGAGTGGCTCTCCCCGGAAGACTTCGCTGCACTGGAAACCAGGCTGGCGCACTTCGAGAAGCCCGAAGGGGAAGATGTCTCCTATTTCACCCACAAGGATTTCAGCATCAAATGGGAGAACCTGCACCGCGAAGGGCCGGCCGCCGATCAATGGCGGACGTCCGCCCTCACCGACACCGCCTATGCTTCCACGCAGGTGGCGTCGTACTTGGCGGCCGCACTGTATCCCGAGCAACAAGATGCACAGCGGATCTTCTTCACCAAGGGGCTATACACTTCCCTGCTGCGGCGCGACTGGCAACTCCAGGATGCGAAGCTCGGCAAGATACGCGACGACCACCGGCACCATGCCGTGGACGCCGTAGCCATTGCTCTGACCACCCCTGAGCGTTTGCAGGAACTGGCGGTTAAGGCCCGGGAGTGGGAACAGTTGCATTCGCAGGGAGCGGACACCAAGTACCCGCCGATCGCCCCTCCCGCCCCATGGAAGACCGTGGAGGATTTCCGCAATGCCGTCATGGCCGGAGTTCACACGCTTGTCGTGGCCCATCGTCCGTCCATGCGGCGGTTGGCCGGGGCGTTTCACCAGGACACCGCCTACGGACCGGTTCTCGACAATCCCAAGCGGTACACGGTGCGGGTGGCCGCCTCAGACCTCAAACCCGGGTATCTCAAGCTCTCCCAAAAGCAGCAAGACGATCTTGCTCAGGGCCGGCGGCCTCGACCGGCCGATGATCCGCCTATTGACAGCAATAGCTATCTGGTCCGCGACCTGGCCCTTCGGTTGCAGCTACGCAAATGCCTGAAAGACCGCGGACTCGACCCGGACGCATTCACGGAGAAACAACTCAGAGCGCTATTACAGGCTGGGCCGCTCCGCATGGCCAGCGGCGTACCCATCAAGTCCGCCGTCTGCCTGAAAACCATCGAGAATCCCGTGGTCTTTCCCAGGTACAACCGCGACATCCAGACCGGGCGTAAAGTCGCCGATTCCGATCCGCGTTCGCGGCGCATCTACATTGGCGGCAACAACCACCATGCCGAGATTCGCGAGAACGCCAAAGGCCAATGGTCGGTCAAGGTGGTCACCATGATCGAGGCGGCCCGCCGCGTGCGGGCGGCCAAGGATCCCAGGGCCAGGTCCGCGGTGGACCGCAGCGACACCAAGGAAGGACGCTTCATCATGTCGCTATCGATCGGCGAAACCGTTCACATGCGGCACCCGGTGACGAATGAGCCGGGGTACTTCACCGTGTTCAAGATCGATCCCAATGGCGCGATCCACGTCACCCACCACTGGGATGCGCGGCCGAGCAAGCCGACCGAGGACCAGGAGGCACGCGAAGACATTCGCCTGTCGCCGTCGAAGTTCAAGAACCTAGGGCCCTCGGACGGCATACCCCCCTACAAGGTTCATGTGAACCCCTTGGGCGAGCCGCGACGTTTGGAGGGCGACTGACCCAGAGACGATCCGGAGGCCGCCGTGATCAAAAAAGTCATTGAGATTTCCAGGGAGCCGGCGCACCTGTCGGTCCGTCTCGGACAACTGCTGGTCGAGCGCCCCCGCGGCGATCCGCCCGCGGCTCCCTCCTCGATCCCCTGCGAGGACATCGGCGTTGTCCTGGTGGATCATCCCCAGGCGACGTATTCGCATCAGGCGCTGGCGGCGCTGCTCGACCACGGCGCCGCCCTGGTCGTCTGCGGACGCAATCACCTGCCGACCGGCGTCCTGCTGCCGATGACCGACCACAGCGAAATCCGCCATAGGATCGACGACCAGATCAACGTCGGCAAACCGCTCCAGAAGCGGCTCTGGAAACAGATCGTCATGGCCAAAATCCGGGCACAAGCAGCAGCCCTGCCGGAGGACTCCCCTGCCGCCGCCAGGCTGCGGAACATGGCCTCGTCCGTGAAATCGGGCGACACCTCTAATGTCGAGGCCCAGGCTGCCAAAATCTACTGGCGGGCCTGGGCCGATGCCCTGAAGGCGTTTCGCCGAGATCCGTCGGGAAACGACGCGGTTAACGCCATGCTCAATTACGGTTACGCGGTCTTTCGGGCGGCGGTGGCGCGGGCGCTGGTTGCCGCGGGACTGCTGCCCTGCCTTGGGATTCACCATCGCCATCGTGCCAACAACTTCGCCCTGGCCGACGACCTGATGGAACCTCTCAGGCCGCTGGTGGACGGACGCGTACGACAAATCCTCCAGGATTCCGCCGAACCGCAGTTGGATCAGAAGACCAAGGCCCGACTTCTGGAGCTTCTGACCGTGACCGTTCAGACCGGCGACGTCAGCGGCCCACTGATGCCGGCCCTGCACCGCCTCTGCGCCTCTCTGGCCGAGTGTTATGCCGGCACGGCGAAGAAGTTGACAATCCCGATGCCGCTTCCGATGGACGGACCCCATGGAACTTAGCGACTATCGAACCATGTGGATTATAGCCATGTTCGACCTGCCGGTGGATACCAAGACGGCTCGGCGCGCCTATGCACAATTTCGCAAGGAACTGTTAAAAGATGGATTTTGCAAGATGCAGTATTCCGTGTATACTCGGCATTGCGCAAGCCAGGAAAATGCCGACGTTCACATGGAACGAGTGGAACGGATAGTTCCCGATGACGGCGAGGTCCGGATCATTCAGATTACCGACCGGCAGTTCGAGCGCATGCGGGTTTTTTGGGGAAAAAGGAGGCGTGCCCCCGAAACACCGCCCGCCCAACTGGAACTTTTCTGACGGTCGCCAATCGCCAACCCATTCAGGGAAAGCATCTTACAGGCGACCTAGTGTAATCGACCTTGGCCTGAAATCAACCCGCAACACGCTTCGGCGGTTGCCCATCCTGGTAGGAAGTGTAATCGACCTTGGCCTGAAATCAACCCGCAACACGACACATGATA
>CAZCOA010000069.1:0-7309 GCA_964500225.1 uncultured Anaerolineaceae bacterium
ATCCGCCGCAAGTGGATCGCCTGACTGCCGAGGCCGCCTGTTCACCTTCAATCGCTGTGATTCGAGCCGGCGAACTCGGTTGAGGCCAGATCGACGAAGCATTTCCGGACGGCCCCGACGGCCTGCTTGAGTTCGCGCGTGTTCTGCTCCTTCAAGACGGTTTCGAGCCGGCCCAGTGCCTCGCTGCTGGAGCGGACGCACTGGCCGACATGAGCGTCGGCCCCCGAAGCAGGATGACCCGCGACGGCTTCTACAGCAGCCAAGGCCAGACGCGCATTGCGAACTGCCGCCACGTACTCCGCCATGGCATCCGCCGAGGGCGGCATCTTGGTGCCGACGTGCATGATGTCATGCATGATAGGGTGCAGGGCGCAGTTGTACCTCCAGGCGAGGTCGCCCAGGGCGACGACGCCGCACCGCGACCGAAGGTCGCCCAGGTCCAGGCGCAGATCCTTGAATGCATGGTGCAGGTCGTGCTTCTTGTCTGCATCGAGCAACTTCAGGGCATTTTCGACGCCGTCTCGAATCTCGTCGAGCTTCGCGGCCAGGTCCAGGTCATGATCGTACGGTGCCGGAGCCGACGAAGCGGTCTCGGCCCTGACGCGGACAAGCAGCGATTTCAGTCCATCAATATGGGCGCGAATCTCCGCCGGTACTGTCCGGAAGATTTCGCACTTTCGATAAGGGTTAATCCTTGGGCCAGTCGAGTGGCCTGGTCCGGCCGGAACCCGAAGGGCGGAGGGCGGACCAGGCCGTCACGTCATCCAGCCCGCTTCCGCCGCGGGCCGCCGGCCTCCCGGTTCTGTTCCGTCAGTCGCTCCACCGTCAGGTAGCGCCGCATGCCCCACTTCATCCCCGCGATGTGCCGCAGCCGGGCCGCGGCCAGTCGTCGGTCCGCCTCGGGCATCTTCGCCTGGTAGCCCTGCGTCGAGCGGGCCTGGCCCACAGCCCGGCAGATCCGCCGCTTACTGTACCCCAGCCGGTCGTGCAGATGATCCACAATCCGCCGGCGGCCGGCTGGGCTCAGGAGTTTTTTGAGCTGTACTCGATCGCCTCCTTCAGAATCTCCAGGTCGATCCGCTGGTCGGCCACAATCTTCCGTAGCCGCTGGTTCTCCTTCTGCAGCGTCTTGAGTTCCTTGATCAGCTCCAGGCTCATCCCGCCGTACTTCTGCCGCCAGCGGTAATAGGTCTGCTCGCTGACCTCGATGGCCCGGCACACCTCCTTCACGCTCAGCCCCTTGCCAAGCTCCACGTCCGCCTGACGCAACGTTTCCACCACCTGCTCTGGTTGATACCGCTTCATCTTTCGAGCCTCCTTCCGACTCCTCTTGTCGGCCGGGACTCTCATTCCACTTGGACCAGTTTCCGGGGAGCAGGTCAGGTCGGGGCAGCCACGCCGATCGAACTGCGGGACTTCGTGGAGAAGTACGTCGGGCCGATGGTCCTGAAGGCCGACGGGACGATAGACAGAAAGACGACGACCCCGGCCGAAGCCGAGGTCGTCGTGAAGCGGTCAATAGCGGGGGCCTGCTATGCACAGTTTCACGCGGGAGGGACGCTGGCGGCGACCTTCTGGATGTGGCTCAGACAGGCCGCCTGATAGGATTACCCCGTCGTCGCGCCGGACCGGCCGCTACTGTGCCTCGCCTTCGTCGTTCAGCCTGAGCAGCCGGCCACCGTGCATGCGCGATTCGTACATCCCGTCACAGTTCATATCCATGAGGAGATCGCCTTTATACATTCCGTCCATTGCTGTCATTGATAAGCCTGCCGATCCGTCTGGACGTGTGGTCACTCCTACCACCACCTTGTCGCCTGAATATAACGTTAGGTCGCGCATGCTTGTCCCATCATTAATGTATCTGATAATCAGATTATAGTTGTCCGAGAGCTCAGCAACCAGCAATCTCTCCATCTCGCCCGCGGCAAGTTCCCGCGCAACTTCGACTGCATAAAACTCTGCTCCTTCCCGATCACGCCCAATGTATTGCAGACTTGTTGCTCGGTCAAGGCGCAATGATGACAATCCAGTCTTCCACCTTTCCGCGACAGCATGGGCCCGGTAGAGCGTGGTGCCATATTGGGTGGCCAGAATCCCCAAGAGTATCACACATAGGAGCCATGGAAGCGGCGCCTCGCCAGGTTTTCCCTTGAGCAGCCTCTTGTACCAAGGCGACCTCTCTGTTGTGTTCATGGTAACGCCCTCCCCGATCTGATGCCTTTGACGGTTCCAACCAAGTCCCCCTTAGCCTGAGCTCCAAGAAGAAGGCGCCGCACGAACTCGGGGTCGCACATCAACTCCTGCGGGTTGGCGTTCCCTGTTTCGATGATATATTGTCGTGCGAGCTCCTGAATGTAGATGCGCGCTATGTCGGGAGCCGTGCCCGATGCATCAACAACGGTGGCCAGCGGTCCTGCGCCGGGAGCCGTCTTTGCGAGCGCCGCTCCAGTCGCGACGCTCACAGCAGTGCTCTTAACCGCATCTCCTACAGGATCTTCCTTGCTCCCTGAACCCCCAGATGTTCTTGCCGGGGCTGGGGCTGGCGGCGCAAAGACATCTCTTCGTTTTGCATCACATCCGGACATACAACACGGATAGTATTGAGTGGCCTTCGCTTTGCATTCCCGCAGGCACGTGCCAAGACAGTCCATGCATGCCGCTCCACCCTCGTGCTCCCACGACGTAAATATCCACAGTGTTACGGAGAACTTGCCGCTTCCTGCCTTGTCACACCCCAGGCAGAAGTAGTACGTCTCGGCGCACCCAGCAAAGCACTTGGTGACATCAGCGCAGGACGGTGGGGCCGGTTTCGCAGGGCTACTCTTAAGGCCGAATGGATCGGTAAAAGCCAAGGGCGAGTTGCGCATGATCTGGTAGAGAGTCAGTCCATCTATGTACAGTTCGGGGTCGCGCTGAATCGGTCGCCCAAGTGAGCATCCAAGGTATCGTGTCTTCAGATAATACAAGGTCGATTCTGAGTCGTACCGCTGACCTTGGAACAAGAACACATTACCGCATGCAGACGTTGTAGTCACCACATCATCTGAGGTGAACCATGCACCGTCGTTGCCGGCCCCCGTGAAGAACGTCACGTTGCCATACGGCCCATACTGGTACCACTCGGCCACCGTGCCGTCGGAGTTGAGCAATGCCGTGACGTTCCAGTTGGCGTTGTGGGCGGCGTAGTATGTAGCATCATCGCAGACGTTGTCCGTATCCGTGCTCTTGTCCAGGCGGCAAAGCTCATCGAGGTAGCGGGTACCCCAGACGTACTGCTTCTGGATGACGTTGGCCGGCGTTTCACCCGACCAGTCCCGTTCCTCGATGCACTGCCATCCGTCGTACAGGTATACCCACTCGCCGTTGAGATCGCCGGAGTTGGTGACCTTCCGCCAGACGCGGCGGTTCAGGCCATCGTAACGGTACTCGCCGACAGTAGTCCAAGTGTCCTCGATCTTCCGCTCCACCTTCAGCAGGCGATTGCGGTAGTCGTAGGTGTAGCGCTGCTCCTTGGGGCTCGCCATGTCGTAAACCACAAAGCCCTTGTCCTCGCGGAGATTACCCGCACGGTCGTGCACCAGGCTGTCGGCACCCTGGCCATCGCCATCGATGGTCGCGATCTCGTGGCTTGGGTTGTGCGTGCGCTCGTCGGTCGGCTCCCCCCCCTGCGGCGGGTTCGTTGTCACCGCGTTCCAGTCGCCCTCTTTCGACAGATTCCATCCCTGCTGCCGCGCGGGGCTGTCGATGTCAGTGCCACCACCAGTGGGCGTTCCGCGCTTGAACGTGGTCAGGCGATTGAGATTATCGTAAGCATAGAGCTCACTACGGGCCGTAGCATCGTCCGAGCCGTCCAGATCCTTCTGCCAGGTGGGATTGGAGTTCTTATCGAAGGCGTATTGCCGCTTGAAGAGCCGGCCGGTGCCCACGTCGTTCCACGTCATGGTTTCAAGCCGGCCGTAGGCATCGTAGCCGGCCAAGCCCGTGCCGCTGCCGAGCGATAGCTCAATGGCGTTGTTGCCCAGTTCCTTCTCCTGGATATACCCGCCCTTGTAGACGTACTCCACCATCTCCGTACCCCCGACGCCGTCGGTGATGCTCACCACGCGGCCCAAGTCATCATGCACATAACCCACCACACGCGGCGTGATGCCGCTACGGGTGGGATAGTCCAGCCGGATGGCCCGCCCGAGGCCGTTGACCCTGTTCTTGAGTGTTCCGACCGTCACGCCGCCGACCTTCATCTCCTCCTGCACCTCCTGGTGCTTCTTGTCGAAGCCGCCCGTGCCGTCGCCCCAGGCGTAGGCGTAATTAACCTCCACCACGTCACTGGCCCCGGCGCCGTACTTATCCTTGATCTGCGTCCGCCGTCCCAAGGCGTCATAAGTGTAATCAACCTGAGTGGTGCCGACCAGCGTATCCGGCGTGCCGCCGCCGTACCCGTCGCCACCCCCGGCCTGGCCGATGCTCTCCTGCGTCAGGCGGCCCTCCTGATCGTAGGTGTAGACGGTTCTCCAGCCGCGCTGGTCGATGCGATGGCCGAGGCTGCCGTCAAAGCGATGAACCATGAGCACCTCGTCGTGCCGGCCATCAACCCCGTGCGCCGGATACTGCACCTTGGTCACTCGGTCGCGATCCAAGGTGCTGCCGTGCCAGTACTTCGTGTACTTGGCGGAGGCTCCGGCCACGCTGTCGCCGTCCTCGATGGTATCACAGAACTGGGACGCTGCGTTGTCCCAGACGTCGTGAGCGTACTTGCGGGTCCGGAGCAGGTTGTTCGAGGCATCTTTCTCGTCCACCTGGAGCGTCCGGCCAAGCATGTCACTGGTCGAGACCGTCTTCAGGCCCTTGGGGTCGGTGACCGTCGTTGTCAGGCCGCTATAGGCATACGTCGTGACAAGGCAGTCTGCCGTGCTCTGACTGTAGGCATTCTCATCACTCGGCCGGTTGCCGTATACGGGCGGATCGGCCGGGCTGAAGCCCGTCGGCGTGTTGGTGCCGCAGTAGGCGACTACGCTTTGGCGGCCGTCGTCGCCATACCAGAAGAGCGTGTACTCCTTTCGCCAGGTGGGCGCGGCGTCGAGCTTGTGCTTGACGGTCTGGATGTAAAGCTCGCCCAGCCCGTTGTAGGCCGAGAGCGTCTCGTTTCCGAGGGCGTCGGCAACCTTCATCTGCCGCCCGGCATTGTCCACTTCAAAGTAGGTGGCCTTGCCGTCATCGTTCTCGACTCGCCGCAAACGGCCGCCCTTGTCGAAGTAGTAGTTGGTGGCAATGGTCGTGGGAGGATTCGCGCCGACCGTGGACGGGTTGTAGGCCAGCGTGCGATAGGTCCGCCCGGTGCCGTCGATGAGATTGTCCGTTCGGGCCAAGAGCGTACCCTGGGCGTTGGTGTCCAACTGCTCGACTCGGATCTGCCGGTTCAGGTTATCATAGGTGTTCTTGACGAAGGTCTTCTCCTCACCGTCTACCGTCTCCAGCCGCCCGCGCCAATCATAGCTGTAGGCAGCGTCCTGGCTGTCGCCAGAGCCTACGTACCGTTTCGTCAGCACCCGCTGGCCCAGGGCGTTGTATTCCGTTTCGCTGACGACGGTGGCGGCGCCTTCCTCAATGCTGCCCGCGCCCTGCTTGACCTGCGTCACCCAAGTCTTGGCATTCAGGTACTTATAGAAGACGGTGTTGCCGCGGTACTGGTTGTTGCGGTTGCTGTCCTGCGTGTCGCCGATCTTGCGATCCTTGACGTAGGAGAGCCTTCCGGCCGGATCATAGCTGCGCTCCGTCTTGTACGTGAGCGTGGCGGAGGTGCCGTTGTGGGCGGCGGTCTGAGTAACATATTTCGCGCGCCCTGCCGCATCATACGACTCGTACTTTGTCTCCGAAAGGAGCACGTCCGTCTCGCCGGCCTCCTCATAACTCCGCTCATACTCGCGTCGGCCGCTGCCGTAGGTCAGACCGCCGCTGATCTTCGACAGGTAAGTCGTCGTCGAGTAATCGCCGCCGGGCTGGGTGACTTTCGTCACCTGACCGAGATGGTTGTATTCGTAGACCGTTTCGCGGTAGGGGTCGGTTGCCAGCGTGGGGTTGGTGTCGAGGTAGCGCTTCACGCTGGTGCGTCGCCACTGGCCGCCATGGACGCCGTAGCCGTGCACGGTGGTGATATTCAGGTGCGTCGCGTCGCCGTAGTCCAGAATCTCCTTCCACAGGCCGAAGCCCTGTCCCGGCCCGCCTTCCTCATTCTGGTAGTAGTATCGCGTCTTGATCCCATTAGGATCCTCTCTCTCGCGATACCGTGAGTCGCTCGCGCTGACAAAGACGAACTTCTCCGTTGGCCGGTAGGCCGAGCCGCCGGCCTCGGCCAGATTCTCGGACACCAGCGGGTACCGGACTTCCGTCAATCGATTGTAGTCGTCATAGTAGCAGGTCGTCTCCAGGGCCGTCTCGCTGCCGCTGGTGTTGCCGTTGACATATTGCTTCTTCGTCAGCAGTCGCCGACCGTACGTCCCGTCTTCATAGACGTTCTCCACGACCGTGTGCCAGGTCGGCGTCTGGCTGTCGGCCTTGTCGGTGATTTCGACCTTCGTCAGGTAGTTGCTGGCGTCAAAGGTATAGCGCGTCCGGCGGACCAGCGCCCACTGGTTGGCCGGCGGCGTTCCGCCGATGCCTTTCTTGAAGGTGTAGAGGGCCTCTTCCTTCTTCAGCGTCCCGCCGGCATCGACGATCACGTGCCGCACCGTGTAGACCTCGAAGTTGTTGGCCGTGTCGGTGTAGCTCCAACGCCGCTCCAGCAGCGTGGCCGTCGGCTCGGGGTCGGGCGTGCCGGAGGCGATGTTATTGTACTGCAGGATGTCCCAATGGTTCGGGTTGGTGTCGAACTCGCAGTCGCCCTCACCATAGATTTACCAGTAGGGCTTCTCCTGAATCTCCAGCCCCACTGCATTGACGCCTGTAAACGAGAACCCCGAGGGCAGCAGGCCGCTGTCCGGCCGGATGTCGGTCGTGGTGAAGCTGGAACGCTTGTAGACGAGTTCCACACCGCCCTTGTTGCCGCCGCAACCGCCGCAATTGCTGAGGACCTCCTGCTTCACCTTGTTCGAGTTGTCGCCCTGGCCGTCGCCGTAATAGACGTACTGCACGTCGGCGTAGCTTTCGAGGGTCTTGGTGGGAGAGGCATCGGCGAGGTAGGCCGTGTAGTTATCCGGACGGATGACGTGGGTCAGCCGCCCCCGGTCCTTGTAGAGGAGCGTGGTCACCCGCCACGGATAGTGCGAATTCGTCGTCGGCGTCGGGTCCGCGACCGCTGGAAAGCCCTCCC
>CAZCOA010000070.1:0-6932 GCA_964500225.1 uncultured Anaerolineaceae bacterium
CGGATATGAATGGTGTATTTACCCCACGCGGGAGATCCGATCACTTTTGCGATAGTGATACGGCGGGAAGGATGGGGGGCGGCCGGTCAGGGGCGGAGGATCCGTGGAGACCAGTATGGGCAGGACGATTTCGGAGACGATGTTCGACCGTATTGCGGCGTCGGAGGAACTGCCGACCATTCCAGGGGTGGCGCTGGAGGTGTTGGCCATGGCCAAGCGGGCCAACGTTTCCCTGCCGGACATTGCCGACGTGGTGGGGCGCGACCCGGCCCTGGCGGCGAAGATTCTGCGGTTGGCGAACTCGTCGTTCTTCGGTGTGGCGGCCAAGACCGGCACCGTGACGCAGGCGCTGGTGCGTCTGGGGCTGCGCGCCTCGCTGTCGGTGGTGCTCGGATTCAGCATTCTGCCGAAGCTGGCGCGAGCCGCTCGGCAATCGACGGACATGCGGCTGATCTGGAACATGAGCCTGTTGTCGTCGGTGTCGGCCAAGGTGATCGAGGAACGCACGCGGGGACGGTTCATGGAAGAGGCCTTCACCGCCGCGCTGCTTCAGGATCTTGGCATGCTGGCGATGGTCGCGGCCGCGCCGGAGCATTATGTGGACGTACTGAAGACCGTGGAACGCGATTCGGCCGCCGAGGTTCACGAGGTAGAAGAAGTGATGCTCGGCGTCAACCACATGGAAATCGGTGTGTACCTGCTGGGCATGTGGAATGTGCCGGACCAGATTGTCGGGCCGATCGGCGGCCATCACCGGCCGGACACGGTGCGGCCGTCGGGCTACGACGACTATCGTCTGGCGCTGGTGCTCCAGACGTCGGACGCCGTGTCGCGGCTGATCTGCTACGGGCCGACGCACGCGAACGTGCTTCGGTGCGTGCGGCTGTTCGCGGACCATTTCCGCTGGCCGCCGACGTTCGTCGTGACGTTCGTGCGCGACTTGGTGCCGTCGATCCGGCAAGTGGCGCAACTGCTGTCGATCGAGGTGCCCGACGACGTGATGGAGCGGCTGAAGCGAGTGGCCTCGCCGAACTCCGAGGATTCGGACGTCTGGAATGAGGCCCTGCGCTTGACGGGGGCCGAGACCCCTGCCGAGCCGGACGCCAACGCGTGCCCGTAGGCGATGGTCCGCGAATGGCCGCGGCGGCGGCCATGTGGGCCTGGCCGACTGCGGACCGGCAGGCCGTGCGGCGGGATACCGTAATCCTGTGGCGGTACACGACGAGCCGCGGACGCTCGGGTGTTGGACTTTCACGCCGGTCACGAGGCGGGACGCCGGCTGCTGGAGCAACTTCGCGGGGCGGGGTCGCAGGAGGGACGAAGTTGCTGGCTGTTTCCGTCGCGGCCTGTTTAGACAGGGTTGCCGATTGCTTAAATGTCGGATTTGTTTGACATTAGTCACGACCGGCGCCATAATATATATGGCTTTGTCGGCAACAACGATCCGGGGGTCGTGGTACCGCTGTGGAGGGCGGCATCGCGACCCTTTTTTTGTGCCGTTGCCGACGTGACGGCATGCGGACCGCAGCACCAAGACCAGGGAGAAAGAGAGGGCATCCAGAGGAGACATCGAGGAGCGCTTGTGCAGTGAGCATGCTGGATTGAAGGCACGGCATGCGCAACAGGCGCGTGCTGAACAAGTTGCGGAGAAAGGTCACGAACGGTTCAACACTCCGCAAAACCGTTCGTGCAACGCGGGGCTGGAGGGCTCCGCCCTTTCCCTGGACGGCGCGGAAGGACGGGCTCGGGCGAGCACCTTATGTCGGGCGTTCGTCCCGTCCTGTGGATCTCCGCAAGGGGCCGTCTATAGGGGAGAGGATCATGCCTCTGCCCTGTGCTCCTCGGATTCATTCAGGCGGCGTTCGGTCCCCCAGGGCCGAACGCCGCTTTTTTTATGGTTCATCCGGTGGGTTCGGGAAGCCCCAGCGTCTGTCCCTGCCCGTTCCGTGGCCAAGGGCGCCGGCACAGGGCGAGGTGGGAGCCAACGCCATCGTCCGCGCGGGTTCGGCAGACTTGTCGCTGAATCACGTCGTGACGTTCTGGCCTCCGGCTGCGGCGCATGGCCTGTCCGCCAGATCGGCCATGCACCGCTCGCCGGGTCTGTTGCTGCCGGCGGTCCGGGCCGCTCAGGCCCTTCTGCGTTTGATCGCCAGCAGTAGGCCGCCGACCGCCGTCAGGCCCATGGTCGCCGGCTCCGGCACGCAGACCGTCCGGATCACGAGTTCCTCGATGTGCGTGCAAGCCACCAGCCTGAAAGTCAGCCATTCGCCCTCGGGGTTCGGCTCGATGCGGATCAGGCCGTCATAGACGTACCACGCGCCGCCCAGACCGACGGCCGGGTTGCCCGTGGGCAGACTGATGCCGGGCGGGTTGGTCGTCGGCGGATCGCCAGTCGGCGTGGGCGACTTGTCGCTGGTTATCTGCCAGTGTAGGAGCTTGTACTGGTTCGGGTCCGTGTTGTTGGGAATCCAGATGTTGACCTCGCTGATCTCGCCCGGGTTGCCGCCGATGTGCCAGGTCGTGATGATCAGGTTTTTCCAGTCTTCCACGGGTTCCAGATGGGCCGTCTGCGGCCATTCGATGGATGGCACCCCGTATGGGTTGAACTGCTGTAGCGGCTCATAGGGTGAGATGTCGAAGACCCAATGCTGGTAGGTCTGGTTCGGCAGTGCCGGATCCCACGGCGGCGGGAAGAGATCCATGGCCTGAGCCGCAGTGGCCAAGAAGCAGATGACAAACAACGTGTACAAGACATATCTCATAGTAGCGTTCCTCCAGTGACGAGTGTTGGGCGGAGGACCGGCTCGCGGCCGCAGGAGCAGCCACGGAATCACCTGCGACCATAACCTTGGCGGCAGGGGTCCATGCGCGAACCGTGACCGCTTGCCCAGAGCAGTCGGATCATCGTTTTCAGTATATGGAACGGCCTTGAAGTGTGCCCGAGTTCACTACGGGCCCGGGATTCGATCCCCTCGACATCGTCCGGGCCGACTGTGCGGCCATGCGTCGGAAAGCTGGGCGGCCCCGACGGCGCAACAAGAAGGGACAATCCTCCCCCTGGAAGACTGTCCCTCTGGATGCAACGCCGTCACGTCGCCCCCCTCATGGATTATAATACATCGAGATGCCAACATTGTCAAGTGATTCCGCCAGCTCCCTGGGTCTGGGAGGGGGCCGATTCTTGGGCTGCGCTGCGGCCTTATGGCACGGACGCGAGGCAGTCCCAACTTCTTGACTGCCAAGCCAATGTGGCTGATCGAGGCGGCTCAAGCAGCGTTTTTTGGGGGACAAATTACGTTCGGAAATTTGACACGGGTCGGATTCCGTGATATAAATAGGGTGTAGGCATTCGGGAGGGGTCCTGTGCCTGCGTGAGATCACCCGGGGGTTGTGGCCGGCAGACGGTGCCGCAAGGCGCGTTTGCGCGACCGCAACCCCCATTCTGTATACCGGCGACTCGCAATGGATCCACGTCTGCGGGGCGAGTCGCAGGGTGTTGCGGATCAGGGATTGAAGACCGATCCGAACGAGACAACGAGGATTCGTTTGCTGCCGCGCAGTGTCCGCGCCTAAGGGGGGCACGGACTCGTTTGCGCCGGACGGCCGACGCCGGGGGACGACGTGTCGCGTACGTGCGCGACATGGGGCGTCCCTTTGTGTTTTAGGCGGCGGAAGCAATCCGTCCGGCGGCTAGGGGCTATGATAGGCAACGGGTTACGTTGCGGAAGGATGAACATGAGATACTCGCATCGAGAGTTGCGTATGGGGCGCCTCTGGGCTGTGGCTCTGGCAGGGCTGCTGACGGCTACGGTTGCGCAAGGGGCCATTGTCACGATGCCCCTGTTGGATTCCAGTGGTACGCCCTCCGGCTGGCAGGCCACGTACAACGACCAGCAGGTCGGCCTTCAGGTGGTTGGCGTGGCGGGCGGCGAGCTGATCCTCAACATCGCCAAGACGTTCACGTTGCCGCCCAGCGAGGAGACGGGCCAGTTCCCGGCGATCCTGATCAACTTTACCCAGATCGGGACCGACCAGGCGACAGCCGGCACGATCCGCATCGCCAGCGAGTCGATCCTGAACCAGACGGGCGTTTCGTGGACGGATTATCACTGGCTGGTGATGGCCCAGAACAAGGCGTGGTTCGACGTGCCTGCGTCGGTGGGATTTGCCCTTGGCGCCCAGTTCCAGGCGGAATACTGGTGGCCGATGTTCAGCGGCTCGATGATGAGCCCGATGCTGACGGCGTTCATCGGCGTGGTGCCCGACGGTGAGACGTACACGTGTGGCCTCGTGGGCGACCTGGTGATCAGGACCGACTTGAGCGGTGCGGCCCCTGTGACGGTGACCTTCAAGCAATATCCGACGCCGGAGCCGGCGACGATGGCGATGCTGGGCTTTGGTCTGGCGGCGATGTTCGTGCGGCGGAGGCGGACGGCGCTAATGTCCGTGGCCGTGCTGGTTTTGGCGATGGCGCTGAGCGGCTCTACCGTTCAGGCCGCCCAGGTCACGGTGCCGCTGATCGAGTACCGGCTGGACATGAAGACGTTCCAGATTCTGGCTGTGGACAGCGGCTGGAATGCCACGTACGACGACGAGCAGGTCAGTCTGGTGGTGGACCAGGTGAACCTCTCGGGCGATTACGGCGTGATCGAGATTGCCAAGACGTTCCTGTTGCCGCCGGATCCCGAGACGGGCGGTTTCCCGCCGATTGACATCGTGTTCACGCAGCGGCTGAGTGACGCGGCAATGGTGACGACGATCCGGATTGCCGACGAGTCGATCACGAACCTGACGGGCAAGGTGTGGACGGACTACCACTGGGAGATTCTCGATGCTGCGGGCGCGGCCTGGTTCGATCCGGAGGCCTCAACGACGTTCGGTCTTCAGCCCTTGCCGCAGTTCCAGCAGCAGACCTGGTACACGACGTCCGAGGGCGCCGATGCCCTGGCCGTGTCGATGGGCCTGGTGGCGCCGGGCGCCGGCTACTTCCCGGGTACCGACGGCAGCGACCTGGTGATCCGGACGAATCCGCTGGCGTCGCTCGAGCCGGTGAGCTTCGTGTTCCGGCAGTACCCGACGGACACCGACATTCCGGAGCCTGCGACGATGGCGCTGCTGGGATTCGGCCTGGCAGGGCTGTTCATGCGGCGCAGGGGGCAGTAGCGGCAGTCGCCGCAGGCGGCTGGTGAGGCAGTGAGCAATGGGGCCCCGCCGGGTGTTGGGTCCGGCGGGGCGCCAAGTGAGCGAAGCCTGGGGGAGAGGCTTGACGAGACGTTGTGCCAACGGCGTCGCGTCAAACGGCAGTGGGACCTCGCGGAGGGTGGGGCCCTGCTGCCGTTTTCTCTTGGGGGGAATTCACCGAGTCTTGCCGGTAAGCCGGTGCGCGAACCTCTTCCACGGGCAAGGAGCCGGCGATCCTCCCCGTTGGAGGCGGAGGAACTCCGCGAGCGGCCGTGCGGTGAGGGGCGAGCGGAACAACCTTTCCCGCCGTGCTCACCGCACGGAACGGCAGCGGGTCATTGCGACCCGCGTCGCACGCACGCCTCGGCCACCCGATCGATAGCGATCCGGTAGGCCGCCTCGCGCAGCGTGCACTGGTGCTCCTTAGCCAGGGCCGAGACGTGACTGTACGCCGACGTCATGATCCGGTGCAACTCCTTGTCCACCTGCTCGGCCGTCCAGTAGAACTCCTGACGGTTCTGGACCCACTCGAAGTAGCTGACGGTCACGCCGCCGGCGTTGCAGAGCACGTCGGGAATCACCAGCACGCGGCGCGACGCCAGGGCCTCGTCGGCGTTGGGCGTCGTGGGGCCGTTTGCTCCTTCGGCGATCATCCGGGCTTTGATCGACTTGACGTTGTCGCTGGTGATGCTGTTTTCCAGGGCCGCCGGCACCAGGATATCCACGTCCAGCTCGAGCAACGCGTCGCGGTCCAGCTTTTCGGCGCCGGCGAACCCCACCACCGATCCGCTTTTTTCCGTGTGCTCGATCAGCTTCGGAACGTCCAGGCCTTGTTTGCGGTAAATGGCCCCGTGTACGTCGCTGGCGGCCACGACTTTGCACCCGTCCTCATAGAGGAACTGGGCGGCGCTGGCGCCCACCTTGCCGAATCCCTGGACGGCGGCGGTGGTCTTCTTCAGGTTGATGCCGTGCTCCCGGGCGGCTTCCTCGATGCAGAAGACGACACCGCGGCCGGTGGCCTCGCGGCGGCCCTGCGACCCGCCGATGCTCACGGGTTTGCCCGTCACGATGCCGCGATCGTATTTGCCGTGAATCATCCGCCACGCGTCCATGATCCACGTCATCTCGCGCTCGCCCGTGCCGACGTCCGGCGCCGGGATGTCCTTGTCGTGCCCGATGTCGTTCCGCAGGATCACCGCGTACCGTTTGGTCAGGCGTTCCTTTTCGTTCAGGCTCAGCGTGTCGTAGTCCACGGCGATGGCGCCCTTGGCCCCGCCGAACGGAATGTCCACCACCGCGGTCTTCAGGTACATCCAGAACGCCAGGGCCTTGCAGTGGTCCAGCGTGCCCGACGGGTGGAACCGCAGGCCGCCCTTGTACGGGCCGCGATCGTCGTTGAATTGCACGCGGCTGGCCGAGAACGACTTGATGGTGCCGTTGTCGCATGTGACGCTGATGCGAAATTCGATCGACCGGTCCGGGGTCGTCAGGCGTTGCTCCAAATTCAGACCCGGGTACCGTTTGTTCAGCTTGACCGCCTCGGCATACCGCAGGAAAGTCTCCTTCGCCAGAACGTAAGGATTCCGTTTGCCGTTGCCGCTGCTCATTGATGTGTCTCCTTAATAACATTTCGTCCGGACGCCATCAGGCCGACCTACGTGTCGGTTCGCTCCGGACGAGCCACATTACACCAAAGTCAACGACACATCCGCAATATACTGCATCACGATTCGGTTGCACATTCCACACAA
>CAZCOA010000071.1:0-6820 GCA_964500225.1 uncultured Anaerolineaceae bacterium
ACAAGGAGCAAGTGACGATGGCGACGCGATTCGTGCATGACGGCAAGAGTGTGGACTATACCCCGAGCGCGGCGGTGACCGCCGGCGACGTGGTGGTTCAGGCTGACCTGGTGGGCGTGGCGAAGCTGGACATCGCCGCCAATGCCCTCGGGGCCCTAGCGGTGACGGGCGTCTTCGACTTCCCGAAGGCGACCGGCGTCGGCAGCGGCATCGCGGTGGGCAAGAAGGTCCAGTGGAAGGCCGACCCCGGCGTGGCGACGACCGACACGGACGATGGCGGTGATCCGAAGGTCGAGTACCCCTACATCGGCAAGGTCGTGAAGGCCGCCGCCGATGCCGACGCAACTGTCCGCGTCCGGCTGAGCCAGTAACCAATGGACCTCCTCGAGCAATCCTCGGCCTGGCTGGACGATCAGCGGCGGCGCTACATGTCGCGGTCGGTTGTCTACAGCCGGGCCGGGGATTCAGCCGAGGTCCTGGCCACGGTCGGCCGGACGACGTTCGACGTGGCCGACGACTACGGCATCAGCCAGCACTGGGAATCGCGTGACTACCTGATCACGGCCGAGGACCTCGTGGCCTTCGGCCTGCCGCAACGCGGTGACCGGATCACCGAGACGGTGGGCGGGCAGACGCTGGTCAATGAGGTGATGGCGCCGGGCGGCGAGACGCCGTGGCGCTGGAGCGATGCGTATCACCGGACACTGAGGATTCACACCAAGCAGGTGGGCACGGCATGAGCGGCGAGTGCGATGATCGGTACGAGGATGTCTGCAAGGACGAGTTCGCGGGCATTCACCGCAAGCTCGACGTGCTGGACGAGGCCATCCGCGGCAACGGCAAGCCGGGCATCCAGCTGCGGCTGGACCGGCTGGAGTCGTCCGAGCGGACGCGCGGACGGCGGCTGTGGATTCTGATCGGGGCGGCCTCGACGCTGGCGGTCGGCGGTCTGTGGCGCGTAGTGTTCGGAGGGTAGCAACATGGTCAGGCGATGGATCGGGTCGGCCGACGTCGAGATTGGTGAGCACGGCGAGCAGGTCGTGGCGCACCGCTCGGCGGCCGTGGCGACGACGGAGACGATCAACGTGACGGGCGACGGGCAACTGGCCCTGGCAGCCAACCCGGATCGCATCTCGGCCGTGCTGGTCAACGACAGTGACACCGACGTTTACATCAAGCTCGGCGCCGACCCGGCGGTCGGCACGGGCATCAAGCTGAGCGCCTACGGCGGCTCGTTCGCCATCACGGCGGCCAACCTCTACACGGGCCTTATCACGGCCATCTGCGCCTCGGCCGAGCCGAAGGCGCTGCTGGTCACCGAGTTCTGAAAGGAGACGTTCTCTATGAAGCAGACGATGGGCATTGCGGCGATTCTGGCGGTAACGATCCTGGCCTGCCTGGCGTGGGGCATGTGGTGCGCGAGCGCCGCCCACGGGCAGACGGTACGCGTCGAGGGTGGCGAGGTCGCCACTGCGACGACGGCCGACGTGGTGCGGGACATGAAGGCGGCGCTGGCCAAGGACCCCACCGCGCGGCTGAACACCCTGAAGGGCTACGATCCGAATGACAAGGCGGCCTATCGTGACGCCCTGGTGGCCGATGCCGACACGCTGCAGGGCGCGGCCAGGGTGCAGCGGCTGGTCACGGTCTACGGCAACTTCGTCGGCTGGGGCAAGGACGAGACGAACCTGAAGGATCGCGTGGCCGCGGCCATCGGCACGATCACCGACCCGACCGAGAAGGCCAAGGCCGCCAGCGCGATCATGCTCCAGGCCCACGTGCTGCGGACGGTGGCCCTGGGCCTGGTGGACACGCCGGGCCTTACGCCCGACGCTCAGCGCAACGCCGACGCCCTCGGCGTGCTGAAGAACCGCCTGGCCGCGAAGAACATCGTCGCCGCCTGGAATACCCGCATCGTGCCCAACGCCGCACGGCTGAAGGCCTGGTACGGCCCGGATAGGACCGACCTGAAGCGCATCCTCGTCCTCGTGCCGGTGGCGGAGCACGCCAACTATGTGTCGGCGGTCAACGCCTGGCTGGTGCGCAGCCGCACGGCGGACCTGGCCCAGACGAGCGCCGACTACCAGACCTTCCTCAAGGATGGCACCGGCGGCGCGGACCTGCTGGCCGGCGTGGCGCTACCGACGGATGACGCGGTGGCTCTGCGGGCGGTGGCGGAACTGGCGCGGACGGACCTTACCATCGATGCCCGCGTGGACATGATGCTCCTCTTGGGCCGGACCAAGGAGGCGTTCGTCCTGGCGGAAAACGCCCTCAACGCCGGCTCGGGGTCGGCCAGTGCCAATGTCTACCGCGTGGCGAAGGTGATCAAGGCCCTCGACGGCCACTGGAAGCGGGCCACCGACTACGTGAACCTCTTTCAGCCGCGAGCTGAGGGCGAGCCCGCGCCGGTCGATCCGATCCCCGCCGTCAAGCAGGAGCTCGGGCTGTGAACGACACCGGCAAGAAGATCATTCTCGGGAGCGGCGTGATCGTGGCCGCGGTGACACTGGGTTACCTGGCTCTGCAGCCGGGTGACGTGGTGCCGGAGGTCGCGCCGCTGCCGGAGTGGCGGGAGAACCGGCCGGAAGTTGCGGCGGCCCCCGCGATGGCGATGCGACCGTTGAGCCTGCGGGAGTTGTCGACGGGCGCGCCGACGGCGATCACGGTGGCGGAGAAGATCGTCACCCGTGACATGCCGGTTGCCAGTGCCGACATGGCGGCACCCCGCGTGGCTGAGCCCATGGCGGTGGCGGTCATGCCGTCGAAGCCGCTGGCCGCCGCCGCAGTGCAGACGAGTAGCATCGCGGTCGAGGCCGGAGCACAGGAACAGATGCAGGCGCAAAACGGGACACTGCCAGTGGCCACTGCCCAGATAGAAGCCCCGGCGATTCCCGCGTGGCTCGACGGCTGGCTCTGGCCCACGTGGCGCGGAGCGGCGCCGGTAGCGCCGGACGGCGTGACGCCGGTTATCGTCTGGCCGGCCGCTGCGCCGGATCGGCCGCACCTGCTGGCGGTGATCGCTGACGGGGCAACGTCCCTCAAGCCGCTGGCGGAGTACCTGGCGGCCGACGCGCAAGCGACGGCGGTGATCATCGGGTGGGAAGAGACGGATCATGACTTCCGGCCGGACGCCGCCCTCGACGCGGCGCGGGCCGAGGCAGTAGCGAAGGTGGTGCGGGCGGCGCGGCCGGGGTTGCCGGTGTGGCTGCTCTGCAGTCTGACGGTGACGGGCACGCCCGAGCAGGCGGCGGCGAAGGTGGCTGCGGCGAAGCCGGATGCCCTGGTGCTCTATGGCCTCTTCGCCAAGGGGGCGTGGGACAGCGACAAGGTGGTGGCGGCCAACCTGGCCAAGGGGGAGAAACTGCTGCCGGGCAAGCCGGTCTATGCGGCCGGGCAGAGGCTGACGGACGACGATCTTCAGGCGGCGATTGAGCGGGCCAGGCGGCTCAGCTGGAAAGGAATGCTGTGCGACGGTTCGGCTCGATAATCGCTCTCACTCTCGCGGTCGCGATGCTGGCCGGCGTGGCGTATGCCGCCGGCATTCAGTGGGGCGAGTGCGCCGCGCCGGTCGGACGCATCGCTTCCGTCAACGGCGTCACGGCCAACGACGGTGCGACGGTGCCGATGGCGACGGCGCAACTGACGAGCGTGATCGCCACGGCGCATCGCGGTGGCGGGGCGACGGGCGACCAAGCCGGGGCCGATGCCGAACTGTCGGTCGTGCAGCTGTGGCTCTGGCTCGACAGCAACGGCAACGGTGAGAGCGACGAGGGTGATGATGCGGCCAACCCGAGTGGGTGGCTTCTGCTGAGCGAGACGACGAAGGCCCACGGTTGGGATGATCAGCCGCAGGGCGTGGACGGCGGGACGGCAGGCGAACTGCTGGCCGCGCCGGTGGCGGTGACGCTGGAGCCGAACCGGCGGTACCTGCTGCTCATCAGGATCGTCGCTGCGGCGACGGGTTACACGAATCTTCAGCCCACCAATGGCGACGGCACGCAGGCCGGGCCTGAAGTGTGGACGGCGACGGGCGCCGGGGCGCACGGTGTGAAGGGTGCCGGGGGCCTGAGCGGGGTCGGTGACGACGAGGTGTGGTATTTCCGGGTGGCGGCGGGCGGCGAGGTCGGGCCGGCGTTTCCCACGCCGCCCAAGGTGATCGAGAACAAGTGACATGAGCACCATCGTGAACATCGCCGACGTTCTCACTGCTGCGCTGAACGCCCACGCGTTCGGCCAGGCCTTCACCGCCGTGCGGCGCTACCGGCCGGTG
Source organism: uncultured Anaerolineaceae bacterium (assembly GCA_964500225.1). Taxonomy (GTDB): domain Bacteria; phylum Planctomycetota; class Phycisphaerae; order FEN-1346; family JAACEH01; genus JAAYDY01. Next base: position 4,274 of record CAZCOA010000071.1, read on the forward strand.
TACGAGCTGGCGGAGATGGCCGACCTGCACGTCACGGTGGTGCCGAAGGGCGTGGCCCTGGAACGCGCCGACCGCTCGCGCGAGCAGGTCGACGTACGGATCGACGTGGCGGTGCAGAAGAAGGTGGCCGACGACAATGAGATCGACAGTCTGATGGCCCTGGTGGAAGAGATCGCGGCCTTCGCCCGCGATCTGCGGCTGGAAGAGTGCGCGGCGGTGTGGCTGCGGACGGAGAACGAGCCGGTCTACGCGCCCGAGCACCTGGCCGAACTGTGGGTCTTCACTAGTGTGCTGACGCTGACGTTCCGCGTGGTGCGGTAGTGGCGAAGATCGGCCTCAAGGTCACGCGGCTCTTCTTCGACCGCAAGGCGGTGAAGGACGCGGTTGATCGCCGCAAGCGGAAGGTGCTCTCGAAGTTCGGGGCCTTCGTCCGCCAGCGGGCCAAGACCAGCATCCGCAAACGCAAGCGGACCAGCGCCCCGGGCCAGCCGCCGTCGAGTCACACGGGCCTGCTGAAGAAGTTCATCTTCTTCGCCTACGACCGCGAGCGGGATTCGGTCGTCATCGGCCCGGAGCGGCTGAACCAGAAGACCGGCGACGCACCGCCGGCCCTGGAGCACGGCGGACGAAGCCGGGTCACGAGCGGCGGGCGGCGGAACAAGCGGGTGGTGCGGACGGTGACGATCAGGCAGCGGCCTTACATGGGCCCCGCCTTCGAGAAGGAAAAGGAAGGTCTTCCGAAACTCTGGAAGGACTCCATCAAGTGACCTCAGAACCAGGAGGTAGTTCTCATGCCGACGTTCATTCTGGGCAAGGACGCGAAGATTTACCAGGGCGAGGCGGCCGCCGACCTGGCGACACTCACGGAGATGGGCAACGTCAAGGACGTGACGCTGACGCTCGAGGCGGGCGAGGCCGACGTGACCACGCGGGCCAACAGCGGCTGGCGGGCGACGGCACCGACCCTCAGGGAGTGCACGGCCGAGTTCGAGATGGTCTGGAAGCCGGGCGACGCCGGATTCGACGCGATCAAGGCGGCGTTCCTCGGCGGCTCGACGCTGGAACTGGCGATCCTCGACCAGGCCCGCGAGACGGCCGGGGCGCAGGGGCCGAAGGGGTCGTTCGCCATCACCGGCTTTTCTCGCAGCGAGGCGCTGGAGGAGGCCATCATGGTCAGCGTGACCGCGAAGCTCGCCGAGTTCGACGAGTGGGTGCAGACCGCAAACCCTTAATCGCGGCTGGCCAGACCGTCCCCGACGTGAGCGGCCAGTATTCCGTCGCGGGGCAGCACGGCAGCCAGCCCTACTGGCGACTCGGTGCGACCGACTGGGTGCTCTGGTACTGCGATTACGAGGACTTCCTCGGCTGGTACGTCTCCGACATCGCGGAGATGCTCACCGGGGTGCCGGATGTGTTGAACGGCACCGTCTGGGAAGGACCGTACTCGACCCCGGCGGGCGAGTATCAGCCGCGCGGTCAGGCGCTCGGCACGTTGACCATCAGCGAACTGTGACATGGGAGGCAGCATGAAGACTTTTGCGGATAGCGCGGGGCGCACCTGGACGGTGTCGCTCACGCTCGACTCGGTCAAGCGGGTGCGGGATCTCTTGGGCGTGAACCTGCTGGAACTCGACCAGGGGGAACCGCCGCTGCTGACGCGCATCGGCACGGACGTGATCCTCTTGTGCGACATGATCTTCGCCATCCTGAAGCCGCAGGCCGACGCGGCGGGGGTCTCGGACGCGGAGTTCGGCGCCGCCCTCGGCGGCGAGGTGATCATGGCGGCGCAGAAGGCGTTTTACGAGGAACTCGTGGGTTTTTTCCGCCAGCTCGGGCGGGGCGACTTGGCCCGGGCCGTGGAGGCGCAGCAGCGGATGATCCTGCTGGCCGTGGCGGCCGTGGAACGAAGGATCGAGGGCGTGGACGTCGAGGGCGAGATCGAGAAGACCCTTGGCAGCTGGTCTGGGAGTTCGCCGGCGTCGTCGGGGTCGACCCCGGGCCGCTGACGCTGCGTGAACTGGTCTGGATGGCCGAGGCCCGCGGGCGGGCCGACTGGGCGCGGACGGCCAGCCTGATGGCCCTGGTCGCGAACACGAATCGCGACCCGAAGAAGACGCGGCCCTTCCGCCCCAGTGACTTCGACCCGTATGCCTCGGGCGCAAGAAGCAGAGATGGAATTGAACTGTCGGAGATGTCGGACCTCAAGGAGGCCTTCCGGGGCCTGAAAGGACACAAGCGATGAACGTGCAAGGTGCGCTGTCGGTGCTGTGGTCAATTGTCAACTCGCCCGCGGGGATCACCCTGCTGGCGACGGCGCTGCTCTGGCTGCTGGGGAAGCTCTACAGCCGCCGGCCGCTGTGGCAGCAGTACGAGGGGGAGATCATCTCGGCGGTGAAGTGGGCGGAAAAGGAAATCCCCGACGAGACGCCGAATGCAGGCCTGGCGCGCCTGGACGCGGCCCTGAAGATGGTGGTCGCGGTCTACGAGCAGGTCCGCGGGCGCGTGGCGACGGCGGCCGAAGTGGCCGACCTGAAGAACGGTCTCCAA
>CAZCOA010000072.1:0-6338 GCA_964500225.1 uncultured Anaerolineaceae bacterium
GGGCAAGGGGCAGGGTTGGCGAGGGAGTGATCGCGAGGATTTCCGGCTCTTCGTCCCGCGCTTCTCCTTGTGCTTGCCGTGGGGCATCTGAACCCGGACCCCCGAACCCTGAACCCGCTAGCGCGACAACGGCGATCTCTCCGTGCCGTGTTCGCGCCGCGTGCAGTGCGAGTTGCCGACTCGACTGCTGCATGCAACGTCTACATTCCAGCTGGGACTTGGCAGTAGGGAGGATCTCGATCTGGCGAGGCCAAAAGGGTTCGCCGTGGTTAACAGCCTTGTAGACGGCTTCTTTGGCGGCCCAGAGGATCGAGGGCCAGGGGACGCGGGGGCGGCGGCGGCGCCAATCGCGTTCGGCCGAGGTGAACCAGAGGGCGAGGAAGCCGTCGCCCAAGACGGCCGGTTCGACCAGGTCCACGCCGACACGGACCGTGGGCGAACCGGCCACGGCGACCAACACACTACGCTGGGTGTGCGAGATGGAAAGCGACCAGGGAACCGGCTGGTCGGCAATGCGAATGCGGGGAGCGAGCCGCTGGCCGAACGGTCCGGAGTCGATCTCCACACGGGCGCGATCCACCGTGGGGAGCTCAAGACGGTTGGCCGCGGCGTAGTCGGCGATCAGCCGCTTGGCCAAGATCCGGCCGGCCAGCCACGTGGCGCGGCGGCTGCCGGCGCGCAGCCGGGCATAGACCTGCTGCTCGCGCGGCGTCAGCCAGCGGTACTCGCCCCCCGGGTTCGGACTCCGGCGGAGCTCGTCGAGCGTCGCGTAACGGCACACAGAAACAGGGTTGACCATCACGCGCGTCCTTCTCCCACGAGGATGGTGCGATAACCCTCGACCGCCAGGATCACATCGCCTTCCTCGCCAAAGAGGGTGAAATCAAAGCGGCTGTGCCGCCCTTCCCGACCGCGGAAATAAACCCGCAGGAGGCAGCGTTCGCCTTCGTGAGGAAGGCGGGCAAGCTCGAGCTGCTCGAAGCCGTGAGGAATCTCCACGGTACCGGCAAACTGGATGAACACGAAGTTCCCGCAAGAATAGACGCAGGCGTCCAGCACGGCCAACGGCAGGAGCCAGCCGTCCAACGACCGCGGACCGGCCAGGCGCTCGGGCGAAGGGGCTACGATCTGGCTGAACGCACCGTCGTACTGGCAGCAATACTGCTTCAAGACCCGCAAGGCCTCGCCATGATACATCAAGGCGTCTTCCGGGTACTGTTGGGCAAACCAGCCCAAGGCCGGCTGTCCAGGAGGGGTGTCGGTCAACTGCGGCGGCGCGGCCGCTAATTGCACGAGCCCTTGGGCCAGACGCCGGTCGGCATGGATCAGGCGATCCTTGCGGTCACGCAACTCGCTGGTCAGCACGCAGTGCAAGCCTTCGGCCGTGGGCGTCACCGTGACCCTGGCCGTCACCGGCCGGTCGCTGTGGAACAGAAGGCCGTTGGCGATCTCCACGTTCTTCAGCGAGACCGCCGGGTGCGTGGGATCCCAGAGCGAGGCCGCCTCGGCGAGTGATTCGAGCATGACGACCCCGGGCAAGAACGGCTTGCCCTTGAGCCGATGCTCGACGAGGAACGGATCACGGGTCGGATCGAAGCGGATCTCGGCCACCAGACCGCCGCCGTCCAACGGCCGGACCGATTCGATCAGCGGGCGCCCCGTGCCGGTGGGCAACGCCCCAGCCGACGCCATCGCGACCTGCGAGGACGTCTGGCGTGTGCGGCGGCGCTCTTCGCGTGGCGGTGCCGCCGGGGGCACATGAAGCGGGACGTCGGCCTCGCCGATCGGCTCGCTCGACGTGCGGGGATAGAAAACCCGTTCGAAGTAGCCATCGGTGATCAGTACCTCGGCCTCGGGCAAGGCCGCCCGGAGCTCCTGATGCAGGTGCTCGATGCCTTCTTCGGGCGAGATGAAGTTCATCTTCAGGTGGTTCTTGTTGATTCCTACGCTGTCGGAAAGCATGGCCATGCCGATGCGATCCCAGGTCTGCCAGTGGATGCAGGTGGCTGCCACTTCGGGCCGCTGAGAGCGGTACCAGCCGACGAGCTTGGCCATGAGGTCGTTGGCCGCCGCATAGTCGCTGAGCCCGTTGCCTCCGTAACGCCCGCTGAGTGAGCCGAAGACGATGAAATAGTGCAGCGGGTCACGGCGTGTGAGGGTCATCAGGGCCATCGTGCCGTCGGCCTTGGGACGCACGGTTCGGGCGAAGCGGTCGGGGCGAACCGTCTCGAACCGCGAGGACTTGGCGTAGCCCGCCCCATGGAGAATCCCTTGGATCGGCCCGTCGAGCTCGCGGACTCGTTCGAGCACCGCGGCCAGGGTGTCCCAATCGCCCACATCGCAGGAGTGGTAGGTGACCTTCAATCCCGCATCGGTCATCCGCTTCAGGGTGGCATAGATTTCCACGTCGTGTTTGACCCGTTCCCAGTCGTCGTCGGGCGAACGGCCGGCGGCAATCGCCTCACGCACCAACGTGGACTTGTACTGCTTCATCTCGTCCTCGGTGAAGTGACGCCATGGGGCGTCTTCCTTCGGCGCGGGAGAGCAGCCGATCAGATGGAGCTTCATCCCGTAACGACGCCCCAACTCCTCGGCCACGGCCGCGGTGATTCCCCGGGCCCCGCCGGTGATCACCCAATTGCCGCCGCGGGCCAGGTCGAGCCGGCGGAACTGCTCGATCGGTTCAGGCACTGCGCGCACAACGCGCCGCTGGCCTTGCGACCAGGCCACTTCAACCTCGGGTCGGTCGGCCGCCAGTTCCCGGCAGACCGCCTCGGCCAGGCGGTGGGGGGCTTCTTCGGCCGGTGCGTCGATCACCTTGACACGCAGGCGGCTTGGCGTCCGACGCGTGTCTTCGATATAAAGCGACTTGAGCAAGCCGGCCAGCATCCCGCCTTCCGGTGCGTCGACCTTCGCCTGGAAACCGAAGTCGCCCCCCAGGCTGGTGACGGCCACCACGGTCCCCGGACGCTGGTCGGGCAACTTCAGGAGCAACTGGAACCAGCGTTGCGTGACCAGATAGGGAACCGTGATAGCCCAGCGGCGCTCTTCCCAGGCTGATCGGTCGTAAAGCTGTGTGGCTTCTTCGTCGCGGCCGGTCAGGAGGAACAGATGCGTCGCTGGTTGGGTTTCCCAAATCCGTTCCAAGGCGGCAATGACGTCGGCGGCGTCTTCGCTGACCGGGAGCATCTGCACCGCGACCCCATGATCGACGAGCTGTTGGCAAAGTGTTTGTGAGACCCGATTCTGGCCGAGAATCAGCACGGGGCCGTCGATCGCGGGCATCTTGGGGGAGGACTCGGCCAATGGAGCGTCGACCATACGCATCACGTGGCGCTGGGCCACGCGGCCTTCGGGGGCTGCCGACGCTTCGCCTGGGTCCAGCGGCTGAAGCTCGAGGAACGCGACTCCATAGAACCGCTGATAATAGTCCCAGTCGGTAATCAAAACTTCGCTTTGCGGCGTGCCGGCGTAGAGTTCCCGCAGGAGGTGCCGGATTCCTTCGCGTTTGGGCATATAGGCCGGCGCATCGACCATCTCCAAGACGGCCCGGGTCTCCGGCTTCGTGGCCATCCCCACTTCATCCCAGGGATGATAGTGGAAACCGACCGCATGGCACTCGGGCCGCTGGGCCCGATACCAGCCGATCAGTTTGCAGAGCATGTCGCTGGCCGCGCCGTAGTCGGTCTGACCATTGCCGCCCAGGCGACCGCTGACCGAACCAAACGTGACGAAATGCCGTACAGGGTCGTGCCGGGTAAGCGTCATGAGGTGATAAGCCCCGTCCACTTTGGCGCCAAAGACGGCCTCGACCTGATCGCGGCGTTTCTTTTCATAGCGGCAGGCATGATCCACGCCCGCGCCGTGAAGAATGCCTTCGATCGGTCCGTCGGTCTGGCGGATCTGATCCAAGACCTGGGCTAGGGCCTCGCGGTCAGCCACATTGCATGGATGATAGGTGACCTGCACACCCTCGGCGGCAAACGTGCGCAGGGAGCGGTCGATCTCCAACGCCTTTTCCACACGCTCCCAAGCCTCGGTGGGCGACTGCTGCGTCTGCCGGGCTTGGAGAATCACGGACGTTTTCAAGGCTTTGAGCCCTTCTTCGGTCAGATTGCGCCAGGACGGATCGATCTCGGGCATGGGGCTCGTGCCGATCAGGTGCAAATGCAGGCCGAAGCGTCGGCCCAATTCCAGAGCACAGACGGCCGTGATGCCGCGGGCCCCGCCCGTCGCCACCCACACGCCGCCGGGGCGGATGTCGGTATATTCTTGGACGGGGGCAGGCTCGGGAGCCGCGTTTTGCAGATAACGCCGCCCGCCGACAAAGGCTACCTCGTAGTCCATCGTCGCCGAGGCCAATTCGCGGAGAAGGTTTTCGACTAGCCGTTCGGCCGGCTCGTCGTCGGGGGCGTCGATCGTTTTGACAATGAAATCCTTGTAACGTCGCATCACGGTGAATTCGATGCAGAGCGACTTGATCAGCCCGGTGAGGGCTCCGCACTCAGGCATGGTGACTGGGCTGGCAAAGCCAAAGTCGCCCCCTAAGGCCAAACCGGCTACCAACGTCGCGCGGTTGACGACCTTTGCTTCGCTGGCCAGGTGCAACCACCGCTGGCAGAAGAAATAGGGGAAGATCACATTCCGATAACGCCGCTTGGGCCACGCGGTCGGATCGGCCAGGGGCGGCTGGCCGCCGTCTCGGGCTGACAGGAGGAACAGGTGCAAGATCGGTGCCTCGGCCCAGAGTGCGTCCAACGTCCGTAACGCGGCATCGAGATCGTCGCCGACAGCCAGTTGGTGCACCATGACGCCCTGCTCGCGCAGGCGGCGGCACAAGGCGTCGGCCACCGGGTTGTTCCCCAGGACCAGAGCCGCACCGTGCCACTCGGGCATGGTCGGCACGGCCGGGTTCAAGGGACTCTCCACCATTTTGAGCACGAACCGCTGGGTGAATTCTGCGGCCGGCTCACCGTCGTCCAGGTCATAACGTGGACTGGCCGTCGCTGGCGCGGGGGCGGTTGTGGGCGGTGCGGTCTGTCGGGGCGCATTCCAGGGACCTGTCGGAAGCAACGCCTCCAGACGTAGACCATAGAAACCGTTCGACGCGTCGTTGGCCGGATAGCCGGGACAGATCGCCAACTCGCCGGCCGAGATGTCGAGCACCATCGCCACCAGCTCGCTGGGAACCGGAGGTTTCCCCGGGAAGAACCGCTGCGGTTCCCCTGCCGGCGACTCGTCGGTCGCAGGGCGAAGGACGGCTCGAACACTCGCAGCGGTCAACCCGGGCTTCACCCCCGACGAGAGCAGACTTGCCAGACGCTCCAAGCGTTGGCGCGCGTCATGCGAACGACTGCTTTCCGGCGTACAGAGGATCGTTTGGTCGCCCGGACGGACACGGAACGACTGGCCGTCGGCCTCGACGTAGGCAACGCGGTCGGACGGCGCATGACTGAGGCAGACGTTCCAGGCGCCCTGGCCCTGGAAGCCGCGAAGGATTCCCACGGCCGCGTCCAGGTCCGTGGCTCGCGCCAACACGGCATGCAGCAGCGTGGCATGTCGGGGGGCGTTGCCACGCGACTGGCGCTCCCAGGCGGCGTTGATGGTGGCCGCCAGCCCAGCCGCATTGACGCCTCCCAGTGCGCCCAGCGTGCCAATCGCCGAAAGGGTCACATAGGGTATGCCGCCAGACGGTTGCCGTACCTGGACGACCGGCGTGAACGCCTCACGCAAGGCCGCCGAAAGGGGCGGTTCTTCGCTGGCCACATGGACCAGCGTGCCGGCCGGGTTGTGCGACGCGGGGGCGGCAAAGTGCATCGTGCCGCTGCCGAGTTCGGCGAACAGGGCCAAGTGGTGGGCCAGAAGATTGCCCAGGGGAACCCCCACCGCGTCGGCGATGCCCTCCAGTTCGGCCTGTTCGTCGTCGGTGAAAAACGCCGCGGGGTCTTGGGCGAGGGCCGCCGAGAACGGCAGTTCATCCAGCGTTGCCCCCGACAAGTCGGCGTAGTACCTGAGGATCTGGAGAATCCGCGGCTTTTCCTGATGCCCCTGGGCCAGCCCCATCTGGTAGGGCGTGCCGCTCAGGCGGAGGACCTTCAGTTCAGCCCCCGAGGTGGTTTCGTACGGCGCCGTTAGGACGGCGGGGGCCGTGGCTACCGCGGATTCGTGCGGATCAGCACGGCCGGCTGCCGCGACGTCGGTGTTGCAAAAGGGATAGCCACTGGCGGGCTCGGTCGAGGCCGAGACCTGCACAGTGGCTTCTCCTCTCATGGGTGTGCCGCTCAGGAAGTTGACCACATGCCGGAGCGTGGGGAAGTCGTCTAGCGTCAGGTCGTCGG
>CAZCOA010000073.1:0-6000 GCA_964500225.1 uncultured Anaerolineaceae bacterium
GCCCCTGCTGCCCCAGAACGTCAATGCAACGTTGCCGCTTCGCACTTCCCAGGGTGGTGACGCCCGACTATACTGGCCGCCATGCAACGCGTGGTGGCCATCCTGCGATTCGTGCGGCTACCGCTGGTCTGGACGGCCCTTGCCGATGTGCTGGCCGGAGCCGCCGTGGCCGCCGGAAGTCCCGCTGCATTCGCCCGCGCGGACCTGCTCCCTCTGCTGCTAGTGTCGCCCGGACTCTACCTGTTCGGCATGGGACTGAACGACCTGATCGACCGCCGCCACGATGCCGCCTCGGGCGCCGACCGCCCCTTGGCCCGCGGCGAGCTTGCCCCGGCTGCCGCCCTGAGCACCTTGGCCGTCCTCCTCGGTATGGTGGCCGCAGGCGCCTCGCTCGTCTACAAACCCACCCTAACGATGGTCGCCTTCACCTTGGCGGCCGTGTGTCTCTATAACGGCTGGGCCAAGCGACATACCGTGACCTCGGTGGTCTTCATGGCTGCCTGCCGCGCGGGCAACGTCCTCATCGGCTGGTCGGTCGTCGCCGGTCGGTGGCAGTTCTGGACTTCGCCACAGGCGGAATACGGATGGGCGCTGATGACCTCTGTCTGCGCCTTGACGGCGGCGGCCAGCCTCGTCAGCGCTCTGGAAAAGCGACACGGTATGCGCACCGTGGCCGGCCTGCGTCCGTCGCGCGTCGTACTGACCTTGCTGCTCTTGCTGCCGGTGACCGATGCCGCCTGCGTCGCGGCTGCCTGGGACATGTCTGCCTGGGCTGCCGCGTGGCTGGCGGCCATCCCCTTGTGCCGGGCCACCGCCGCAGCACTCCGCTACGCACGACCAGGCTTTGCCAACCGTTAGGGTCTGGAATTCGTCAATTCTCTCTGGGGGTGGCCCTTGTCGCCATCAAGGACTCTGTGCCGCCCCGGCCGCAGATTGTCGCGCCGGTTGGATGCGGCTGCGATAGACATTAAGAAGTTCCATCAGGCGATTCACAGGCAACTCGGCGGTGATTTCCGCGCCGCCGTTTTTGAGTTTGCGCATTTGGACGACGCGAAGGTTTCGCAGGAGCAGTTCCACATCGGCGCGGGCGCCGGCGTCCTTCAGCATCCACGCCGATAGCGGCATTCCCTCGATCACCGGGCTGCTTTCGATCCTGTCGCGAAACCGGCGACGAGCTTCGGCCTCGGCGGCCTTGACCGTCAGCAGGCGAGCCTGCTGCTCGTCGCGCACGTTCTCGGGTGGGTCGGCCGCCACAACCTCCGTCCAGACCTGTTCCTCGGCGGCCGGTTCCGCCGCCTGCGGCTGCGATTCGGCCACCGCCACGCCCACGGCCGTCAGGACCGGCTGCCCCGCCTGCGATGCCAGCGTGTGAAACCGCTCCGGCGCGTAATCGCCCGTGGTGCCGTACGCATTGGCTAGCGACTTCAACTCGGCCGCCAGGTCCGCCACAGTCACCGTGGCCGTCACTTCGCAAATCCGCTCGGGCAGATACCGTGCCTCGCCGTCGATCGGATGCGAACGCACAAAGGACTCCAGGTCGGCGGCAATCCGCGGGTCGCTGTCGGCGAAGTCGCCCACGGTCTTCGACGCCGAGATACTGATGCCGCGAATCCGTTGCAGAAGCAGCCGATAGGCCGCAAGTGCCGCCTGGTGTCGAGCGCGGAGCCGTCCGAACACGCCGGCCTCCTCCCATCCCACAGGACTGGTCGCCATCAGGCCGACGGGCATCTGCCCGCGCGATTGACCCAGGCCCCACAATCCCAACCGGTCGGTATAGAGGAGAATCTTACGGAAATCGTCCGGCTTGAACCGGTCGCCGCGATAGGCATCGCGGCACGCCGCGCCCAGGTGGGCCGTCACGTCCTCGATCGGCAGGTCCACCTGCACGACGACGACGCCGTCGCTGTAGCGCTGCGCCGGCAGGATACGGGCCGATTGCCGCATGCCGTCGCACACCGACGCACGAACCGCCGGGTCCGAGGCCAGAAAGTCCTCGACATGAACGTCAGGCGTCAGTTGCAGACGGCCGAGTCGCCAATACAGATCGTCGAACGCACGGCTCAGGGCGGCCTGTTCGGCGAACACCGCCTCGGCCGTCGCATCGCCAAAGCACGGCGTCGCCGCAACCAGCCATATCGCCGCCCACACGCCCCCCACACCCCATCGGCTCAAGAGTCGCTCCTACAAAAAGCATAGACGCCCGCAACGGTTCACTCAAAGTCGAAGTTCGCAATGTCATCCGACGTGCCGTCGTCCCAGTCGGCGCCTTCGAGTTGCTTGTTCTGACCGTGCGTGTTCAGGGCCCGATAACCGAAGAAATGGTTCGGACCGGCGCTGATCAGGGCAATCTCCTTTGGATTCTGCCGCAACATCCGGGCCAAATTCTTGACGTGCTCTCCGTCGCCTGTGTAATAGAAATAGTCCCCGGGGCTTCCACGGCAGTCCCAGTAGTACTGGCTGGCCGTGTCCTGCGCGTACCACCGATATGCAGTGTTGCGACCAATTCCCCCATCGTTGGCAACGGTCGTCGTATTGGCCTCATCGTTCGGATTGTGCCGGACGCGTGGGTTCGCACGCAGATACAGAATCGCCCCCTGGAAACTGGTCCCCGACACCAACCCGAAAGCGTCTTCGAAAACGTAATACGGACGATGAGTAAGATTGTAGCCGTTGCCTGTGCTCACGATCTCGTTCGGGCAGACGTCCTTCGACAGGTAGCGCCCCAGTCCCGACGGCGGTGTCCACCCGGCCGACACCTTGTGTGTGGTCGGGCTCCAGCCCGTTCCGTTCGGGCCGAACAGGAAATAGACCAGGAAATGCGTCCCCGGCCCACGGGCCGGCTGTCCGGAACCGCCTGTATAGTCTACGTCAAAGTACTTGTAGGCCGAATACGCCTTCAGGTAATCCTTCATCTCAAAAATGCCATCGGGGTAGTCGCTCCAGTCCGCACCATCAGGTTTTCCGCTGGGCGGATAGTCGCCGAACACCTCGCGATACCGGCATACGGCGTTGTCGATCTCCCAGATGCGCCCCTCCGTCATGTGCGACAGCACCGTCATCCGCGCCCCCGACACCACCGGTACCAGCATGGTCACCAGCAACCCGATGATCAGGACGACCATGAGCAACTCAATCAGAGTGAACCCTTGCCGTCGGCTCGCCATAGCATTCTCCTTCGTCGCCCCGTGCGGCGGCTCGCCCGGTGCCGTGCCGTCACCGCACTGGAGCCGGCATTTTGATTTGACGGGCCGGCGCTCGGCGCCGATAATGCCCGCCATGAGCCACTGTGAACCGCTGTTTCCGCGACGCCGCACGCGAACCGTCCGCGTCGCCTCCGTCCTCATCGGCAGCGACCACCCGGTCAGCGTGCAGTCGATGATTACCGTCCCGGCCGAGAACGTCGAGGCCGCCGTGGCCCAGATCGTCCGTCTGGCCGAGGCCGGCGCCCAACTGGTGCGGCTGGCCGTGCCCACCCCGGCCGCCGCCAAGGCCCTGCGGGCCGTCTGCGACCGCTCGCCCGTGCCCCTGGTGGCCGACATTCATTTTAACGCGCGGCTCGCCCTGGCCGCCATGGAAGCCGGCGCAGCCAAAATCCGCATCAACCCCGGCAACATTCCAGTCGCCGACGACCTCTACCGCGTCATCGACGAGGCTGGACGACGAGGCACGGCCATCCGCATCGGCGTCAATAGCGGCAGCGTCATGCCCCGCGACCGCCACGACGCCCGGCAGCATACGCCGCAGGAAATCGCCCGTCGCATGGTCGAAGCCGCACGCTCGTACCTCGATCTGTTCGAGCGTCGCTCCTTCCGCGACATCGTCCTGAGCCTCAAGGGCAGCGACGTGCCCACGACCGTGTGGGCCTACCGCCGCATGGCTGAGGCCTGCGATTATCCGCTGCACCTGGGCATCACGGCCGCGGGACCGCGCGAAGAAGCCGTCTTGAAGAGTGCCGCCGGCCTGGGCGCCCTGTTGGCCGAAGGAATCGGCGACACCCTCCGCATCAGCATCACCGGCGACCCCGTCAACGAGGTCCACGTCGGCCGACGCTTGCTGGAAGTCATGGGCCTGGCGCCCCTGGCCGGCGTCGAGATCATCTCGTGTCCGACGTGCGGCCGGTGCGAGGTCGATCTGACGAGCCTGGCCGAGAAGCTCTACGAGGCCACCCGGAGCATCCGCAAGCCGCTCCGCGTCGCCGTCATGGGCTGCGTGGTCAACGGCCCGGGCGAAGCACGCGAAGCCGACCTGGGAGTCGCCGCGGGCAGAGGTTTTGGCGTGTTCTTTCGTCATGGCCAGACCACCGGCGAGAAGATCCCACAGGACCACCTCTTCGAACGCACCCTCGACGAAATCCGCCGCCTGACCGCCTCGTAACATCCCCCTGCCGCCAGACATCCACTCAGTCGGGTTCGCCGATCTTCGGCAAGAATCGGAGGAACTGACCTGTCGCCCTGTTCACGGCATAGGAAACGGTCGGCTCCTTGATGTCCTTGCTGCCGGGCCCTACCTTGATGATCAGGTTCGAGTCGGGGCAAGACTGCGGAATGAAGCCGTCCGGACCGAACCAGATGCGCCAGCCCGAACTGCCTCCGCTGCCGTTTTCCACTTTCAGCATCGGCGGCAGCTTCGCGCCGTAGGCCCCCGGCAGCACCCGCCAGCTTCCGGCATTGGACGGGCTGGAAGCCCCGTCCCTGAGTTCCTCGATCATCAAACGCCAGTTCGGCGTCAGGTCCGTCGGCTGCACGAACCGCACGGCCACGCTCTTGTTATACTGCACGGCCTGCTGCCGCGCCATGGCCAGGTACGCCTGCACGTCCAGCAGGGCGCCTTCGACGTTATTGCCCCGGGTCAGAGAGCCGATCAGAGGCGCCACCATCGTCGCCGCCAGAATGATGATCGCCATCGTGACCATCAACTCGACCAGTGTAAAGGCTTCTGTAGTCCGGTGTCTCATGGCTCGCACTCCCGCATGAGGTCGCTTGACGGCGCCCCGTCAGTCTTCCGGCAGATCCCGGAAATTCGTCAGATCGTCCGACACGTCGTCGTCCTTGCTGCCGAGTTTCGAGCTCAGATCCGTACTGCCCTCGAAAGTTTCATAAGCATGGCCGCGGCCGTTCGGTCCCCACGACGCCACCAGCGGCACGCCTCCGTTCTGCAACGAGGCCTTCGAGCCGTCCGCGAAGACCACCACATGGATCGGGTTCTGCCACGCGTCCACCAGGTACGGCAGCGACTTGCTCGTGCCTTCCTTGTACGGCGGCGTGCGAGCGGCGCCGGCGGGGATGCTCTTCATGCACGACCCCTTCTCGGGGCTGGTCAGGTGCCAGTAGAGGCACTGCGCCCGGCCGAAGCCGATGTCATTGGCGTAGAACGTGGTATTGTCGCTATTCGACGGCGACAAGTCCGGATACTTGCCATTGGTATCGTAGTACGTCACCAGCGCCGACTCGACCGCATCGATGAGCTGCATTGTGGACTGCCGCTGCGCGTTCATCTGCACGCTGCCGACGACCACCGCCAGAACGCCCAGCAGGAACAGCATGATGCTGATCACCATGACCATTTCGATCATGGTGAACCCGCCGCAACGGCCGCGCCGCGCCGCAGCGCCCGACCGCCGAGAAAATGCCTCATTCCCTCTCATGGCACACCCCTTTACCGTTGGCCCGTCCGCCGGCCCGTCCTGCCGCGTCGCTCCACGCACCCCCCCTTTACGGCGACGTCGGCTCGTACCTCAGAAATTCGTGATATCGTCGCACGTACCTTCGTTCAGCTTGTTGGCGCTGCGGATGAAATCGTACCCGTTCGCGTCCTTGTCATAGATCCAGTAGCCGAACCTCTCGTCCGGCCCCGCCGACCACAACACGAACGAATCCGGGTTGTACGGATAGTACCGCATAACGCCCTTGGCATCCGGAGCGTAACGAGCCGTCAGCTTCTTCTTCCAGTGAGCCTCATAGACATCATACATCTTGCCGCCCTGCCAGCCGCCGATGCCGT
>CAZCOA010000074.1:0-5846 GCA_964500225.1 uncultured Anaerolineaceae bacterium
GGCGGGGTGGTGTTCGGACGGTCTGGAGCGTACGTTCACGCGGGAGTCGTACGAGGCGGCGGTGCGTCGGGCGTTGGAGTACATCGGGGCGGGGGACATTTTCCAGGTGAATCTGTCGCAGCGGTTCACGGCGCGGCCGGGGTGTTCGCCGGTGGAGTTGTACGTGCGGCTGCGTGAGTCGAACCCGGCGCCGTTTGCGGCGTATCTGGGGGGATCGGCGGGCGGCGGGGCGCCGTTGGCGGAGGGCGAGTGGTCGGTGTTGTCGAGTTCGCCGGAGCGGTTTCTTCGGGTGCGGGGTCGGCACGTCCAGACGCGTCCGATCAAGGGGACGCGTCCGCGTCGGCCGGAGGGCGAGGCGGGGTCGGCGGCGTTCAATGAGCGGCAACGGTCGGCGCTGTGGAACAGTGCGAAGGAGTCGGCGGAGCTGGCGATGATCGTGGACCTGGAGCGTAACGATCTGGGTCGTGTGTGCCGGTACGGGACGATTCGTGTGACGGAGCCGCGGACGGTGGAGGCGTATGCGTCGGTGTATCACACGGCGGCGCAGGTGGAGGGGGACCTGCACGAGCGGTACGACGTGGCGGATTTGCTTCGGGCGACGTTTCCCGGCGGGTCGATCACGGGTGCGCCGAAGGTTCGCGCGATGGAGATCATCGACGAGCTGGAACCGACGGCGCGGAGCGTGTACACGGGGGCGGTGGGTTAGGTGGGGTTCGACGGGGGCGCGGACTTGAACGTGGCGATCCGGACGCTGATCGCGGACGGGCCGCGGGTGCATGTGCAGGTGGGAGGCGGGATCGTGGCGGATTCGGCGCCGTCGGAGGAGTACGAGGAGACGCTGGCGAAGGGGCGTGGGATGTTTGCGGCGTTGGGGATTCGGGTGTGAGGGCGTGGGCGCGAGCCTTTGGCGGCTGCTGGGCGGGTTGCTTCTTCGAGGGGTTCCTGCCGAACGACAACGGGGGGACGGGTTCGCCGATCCGTGCAATCCTCATGGCGGCCGCGTTTCGTGGCCGGGCCGGCGTGGCCGGGGCGTCGGTTTCGACTCTTCTGCGGCGTGTCCGGCGGGCGGGGCGGATACTCTACACGTGACGTGTCTTGCGGATCTGTTCCTCGAGCCAAGCGCACCAGGCCTCCAGGCCCGCGCCGGTGGTGCACGACGTGTGCAGGACGGGCATGTCGGCCTTGACGCGTCGGACGCCGGCCTCGAAGGCGGCGACGTCGAACGGCACGTGGGGCAACAGGTCCACCTTGTTCAGCACGCAGAGGTCGGCGGTGTGGTAGGCTTCGGGATACTTGATCGGCTTGTCGTCGCCCTCGGTGGTGGAGGCGACGACGACGCGCGCGGATTCGCCGAGGTCGTAGTTGCTCGGGCAGACGAGGTTGCCGATGTTCTCGATGAGCAGCAGATCGAAGGCAGCCGGGTCCAGGGGGGCCATCTGCTCGGCGATCATCATGGCGTTGAGGTGGCAGGAGCCGTGCGTTTGGATTTGGATAGCATGGAGTCCGGCGGCGCGTAGGCGTTGGGCGTCGCGGTCGGTTTCGACGTCGCCGTCGATGACGAGGATGCGGTAGCGGTCCTTGAGGCGTTCGGCGGTGCGTTCCAGGAGGCTTGTTTTTCCGGAGCCGGGCGAACTAAGGAGGTTGATGGCGCAGAGTCGTGCCTCGGTGAAGCGTCGGCGGTTCTCGGCGGCCACTTCGTCGTTGCGTCCGCGAACGTTTTTGCCAAGGGGCAGGTTGGGCATGTCAGTCCACCTCCAGGGAAACGATGTCGAGGGCGGAGCTGCCGCGAAGCTCCAGGTCGATCGAGCCGCACGACGCGCAGGCGGCGGGGCGGGCGTCGCCGGGCATGGTGGCGCCGCAGCGGCGGCACGTGACGATGCGCGGCTCGGCGTCGATTTCGACGGCGGCCTCGGCGGCGCAGGTGCCCTCGCAGACGGAGGCCAGGGCCAGGCGCAGGGCCTCGGGGTCGATGCCGCTGAGGGCTCCGGCCCGAAGGCGGATCACGTGAACGCGATCGAAGCGGCGGCTGGCGCGTTCGGCCTCGACAATCTCCAGAATGTTCTCGGCCAGCGACAACTCATGCATCGCTCGGGTCTCCTGGCATCGCCGCGGGAGGACCCAGTATAACGTGCTGGGGTCGGTGGTGCCAGTGGGGAGAGGCGACGTTGTGGGGCGCGTTGGGCGGCGGCGCAGAAACGGAAGGCCGATGGGGGCGTGTGGCGGGTTCGAGTTGACGACCGCCGGGGTGGGCCTATAATCGGGTGCTTGGGCCGCAACAACGGCGTGGACGAGGGCGGCGGGAGGATGAGGCGGATGATGAATGACATGGTCATCAGCGGGGCGAAGGTGGTGACGCCCGAAGGGGTCGTGGGGACGGACGTGGCAATTCGGCGGGGTCGGATCGTCCTGGGGCCGAGGGCGTCGGGCCCGGCGAAGCGGAGGATCCGGGCTGCGGGGAAAGTGCTGCTGCCGGGTTTCGTGGACATTCACGTACACGGCTACGAGGGATTCGATTTCACGCTTGGGGTGTACGATGCGGCGAGCGACACGTTCGATGCGTCGGCGGATCGGAGTCTGGAGGCTCTGGGGCGTTACGTGTCGCGGATGGCGGCGCTGGGCGTGACGACGACGTACCTGGCGACGGTGGCCGCAGAGACGGAGACGCTGCGTCGTCGGCTGCGGCTGCTGGAGGAGTTTCTGAAGTCGCCGCCGTCGGGGACGCGGGTTCTGGGTGCGTTCCTGGAAGGCACGTTCGTCAGCGACAAGATGGTCGGGGCGATGAATCCGGAGCTGGTGCATCGGCCGGACATCGGGTTGTTCGATCAGATCAACGAAACGGGTCTGGTGAAGCTGTGCCTGGTGACGCCGGAGCACGGCGAGTCGGCGCTGAGCCTGATCCGTCACCTGAGTCGTCGCGGGGTGGTGAGCGGCGCGGGCCACACGGGGGCGACGGGGGAGGAGATTGCGGCGGCGCGGCGGGCGGGTCTGCGGTACATGGTGCATTTCTTGAATGGTCCGACGGGAACGAGCTTCAAGCCGTTTCATGGCGGTGGGGCGGTGGAGGGCGCGCTGGCCGAGGATCGGCTCTACTGCGAGCTGATCGCCGACGGATACCACGTGGACCCGCGTTACGTCCGGGACCTGATCGCGCGCAAGGGGTGGCACCGGATCATAGCCGTTACGGACGCGATGTTCGCCGCCGGGGCGCGCGGGTTGAAGACGTTTCAGGTGAACGGGATCTACGGCGTGGTGGGTCCTGGAGGCAAGTACCTACAGGTCGCGCACAGTCCATCGACCCTGTTCGGCTCGTGCCTGGACATGCCGACGGCGTTCGCGAACCTGGTCAACTGGCTGACCGCCGGCGGTCCGGGCGTGTGGGTGTCGGGGCATCGCGGGATCTCGACGGACGAGGCCCTGACCGCCGCCGCGCTGATGACGGCCACCAACGCCTGCAGGATGATCGGTCTGGACAAGAGCCTGGGCGTCGGGTCGATTGCGGCGGGTCGCCGGGCGGACCTGGTGCTGGCGGAGCTTCGCGGCCGGCGCGGCGCACTGCGCCTGGAGGTCTGCCGCACGTGGGTGGACGGTCGCGAGGTGTACGCCAGGTAGTCTGCGGGCGGCTCCTGCTTCGGTGCGATTCATGGCGGCGCGAGCGCGGCCGCGGCCCCTGCGGACAGAGTCTCGGGAACCACGTCAGCAGCGATCGTGCGCGTTTTGGCGCAAGAACCATCGTGCGTGCGGGGACTCGGGGGCGGGTGCGGGGTGCTTGTCGGGGAAGGTTTTGTCGGCACCGGCCTTGCGACCGGGGGTTTGACGTGGAGGAGAAGAGGGCGTCTGTCTGCGCAGGCGCCGGGGCTCCGTGAGGACCGTTGCGGTGGCGGCGTCAGGGCGCCCGCGGGGGCAGGCGTGGGGCCGCGGGGTCGGCGGGCGTTCGGGGATCGGCGTGGATGGCGGTCCGCGGCAGTGTCGGAAACCGAGGGCAAGGAGAACCGAGAGGCGATGACGGCACCCTGGACGACGGAGGAGTTGCGGCGGCGCGTGTCGCGGCTGCCGCGCGTGGAGCTTTCGCAGTGGCCGACGCCGCTGGAGGCGTGGCCGCGTTTCGGCGAGGCGCTGGGGGGGCGGGTGCGCGTGCTGGCCAAGCGCGACGACCTGACGGGCACGGGGTGCGGCGGCAACAAGATTCGTAAGCTGGAGTTCACTCTGGGTGCGGCTCGGGCCGAGGGGTGCGACGTAATTGTCCACGGGCTGTCCGGTCAGTCGAACTACTGTCGTCAGACGGCGGCCGCGGCGGCGCGGTGCGGTCTGAAGTGCGTGCTGGTGCTGGCGCGGGATCACAAGACGAGCGGGGTGCCGCAAGGCAACCTGCTGCTGGATCAGCTGTTCGGGGCCGAGGTGCGGATGGTGGCGCCGGCGGAGCAGGCGGGGGCGAAGGAAGCGGCGGTGGCGGAGCTTCGGGCGCAGGGGCACAACCCCTACCTGGTGGGCCATCGGGACGAGGTGTTCGGGGCGGCGGCCTATGCGCTGTGTCTGGCGGAGATGCTGGAGCAGGCATCGGCGGTGGGCGAGCGTATCGACACGGTGTGCGTGAGCGGTCGGATGGGCACGACGGCGGGACTGATTCTGGGGAAACGGCTGCTGGGGTTCGCCGGCGCGGTGCAGGCGTTCCAGGTGGCGCCGTCGTCGAGCGACGAGGCGCTGCGCGGGCCGACGGTGAAGGTGCTGAACGATGCGGCGGCACTGCTCGGCAGCGACGAGCGGTTTACGACGGAGGATGTGCGGAACACGGACGCGTACGCGGGGCCGCGGTACGGCGAGCCGACGCCGGCGTGTCTGGAGGCGATGCTACTGCTGGGGCGGACGGAGGGAGTGGTGGTCGGTCCGGTGTACACGGCGAAAGGGCTGTCGGGTCTGGTGGATTTCGTCCGGACGGGTCGCATCGCCGCGGGCTCGACGGTCGCGTTCGTTCACACGGGGGGGCTGCCCGAGACGTTTGCCTATAACGAGGAGATCTATCGCGCTGCTTCGGGCGGTTGAAGGGCGCGGTGAAACGGGTGTCGCGCGCGAGAGGGTAAGACGATGCGGCGGTGTGTCATCGGGCGATGGGCGGCGTGCGCCACGGCGGCCATGGCGTGGGCGGCGGCGGGCACGGCGGTTGCGCAGACGGCAAGTGGGGATCGTGGGGTCGGCGCGGAGGTGGCGCGAGGAAGAGGTCTCGTCGTGCATCGCGAGATGGTGATGACGGCGGACGAGGCGTACGAGAAGGGGATGGGCGCGTGGGACGTTCGCCTGGCGCGTGAGGGCAGGGGCGTGGTGCTGTTCGACCGGACGCTGATCGAGGACGACGGCCCGGGCGTCGGCAGCGACTCGAAGTGGCTGGAGAAGGATCGGTCGCCGGTCGAGCCGATCGAGGGGCTGACGCAGATCAAGAAGGTGCTGCACGTCGAGCGGCCGGAGGCCGTCGAGGCGTACCTGGTGGTGCCGGAGGGGGTGGGCGAGATCAAGGTGAACGGGAGCCCGCTGGTGCGGAATCCTCGGACGAGGTATCCGGCGGTGCCGACGGCGCTACTGAAGCAGGGGGACAACGAGATCGTGCTGTCGTGTCCGGACGGTGCGGGGCGCACGGTCAAGGTGGCGTTGCGGGAGGATATTCTGCGTAATGCGCCGGATCGGGCGGAGCGTCCGGCGCGGAGTTTCAAGAGCACCGACGGCGGCGTGACGTGGCAACCGATCGGGGGCGAGGTGCTGGTGCGTTTGCATCTGATCCAGTACCGGTCCGAGGGGCGGTTGGTGTCGCCGGTGATCGATCTGGCGTCGGGGGCGGAGGGGTCGGCCATGGCGCTTCC
>CAZCOA010000075.1:0-5753 GCA_964500225.1 uncultured Anaerolineaceae bacterium
CCGAGCGGGCCCGCGACCTGCTGGAGAACATCATGGTCTGGCTGGAGACCAACCCGCTCCTCGGCGAGGATTTTCCCGAGGTCTGCTACCCCATCCGGTGCCTCGAGCGGATCACCAACCGGCAGAAGGGCCAGAAGCACCAGGGCGAGCCGACGCGCATCGAGTGGACCTCGGACAAGATCGTCCTGCCGACCATCACCGGGAGCCGCGCGTCGGGCGTCGTCGTCTCCTGCTCCGGCATGAAGGGCTCGGACATCCGCGGCCAGAACCACGCCCGGGCCGACGGCCGGGTGGTGCGGCCGCAGCTGGTGCTCGTGGACGACCCGCAGACGACCGAGTCCGCCTGGTCGCCCTCGCAGAGCCAGCGGCGCGAGGCCATCCTCGCCGGGGACGTGCTGGGCATGGCCGGGCCGGGCAGGAAGATCGCAGGCCTGATGGCCTGCACCGTCATCCGGCCCGACGACATGGCCGATCGGCTCCTCGACCGCGACAAGCATCCCGAGTGGCAGGGGGAACGGACCAAGATGGTCTACGCCTTCCCGACCAGCGAGAAGCTGTGGGCGCGATACGCGGAACTCAGGAACGACTCGCTCCGTAACGATGGCGACGGCATGGAGGCCACGGAGTTCTACCGTCGCAACCGCGAGGCCATGGACGCCGGGGCCCAGGTTGCCTGGCCGGAGCGGTACAACGAGGACGAGCTCTCCGCCGTGCAGCATGCCATGAACCTGAAGCTCCGGGACGAGGCGGCCTTCTTCGCCGAGTACCAGAACGAGCCGGTCGTTGAGCAGGTCGGCGAGGAGATGCTGACCGCCGACGAGATCGCCGGGAAGCTGAGCGGCTATGAGCGCGGCATCCTTCCCGTCGCCGCCGGGCACCTCACGATGTTCATCGACGTCCAGCAGAAGGCCCTGTTCTGGATGGTTACGGCATGGGAGGAGTCGTTCACGGGCCACGTCGTCGATTACGGCACGTGGCCGGAGCAGAAGCGGCCCTACTACACCTTGAGCGACCTGCGGATGACCATTGCCCGGGCCGTGCCGGGGGCGGGGCTGGAGGGGCAGATCTTTGCGGCACTGGAGCGACTGACGGCGGAGAAGCTGTCAATGGCCTGGCGGCGCGAGGATGGTGCCGAGATGCGCATCGAACGGTGCCTCATCGACGCCAACTGGGGCCAGTCGACGGATGTCGTCTACCAGTTCTGCCGCCAGAGTCCCTTCGCGGCGGCGCTCCTGCCGAGCCACGGCAAGTACGTGGGCGCTTCGAGCGTGCCCTTCAGCGAGTACAAGCGGAAGCGCGGCGACCGCGTGGGGCTGCACTGGCGCATCCCCAACATCATCGGCAAGCGGCAGGTCCGCCACGCCCTGATCGATGCCAACTACTGGAAGTCGTTCGTTCACGCCCGCATGGCCGTGGCCATGGGCGATCCGGGGTGCCTGTCGCTCTTCGGCCGCGATGAGGACGTTCACCGCCTGCTGGCCGATCACCTGACGGCCGAGTATCGCGTGCGGACGGTGGCCCATGAGCGCATGGTGGACGAGTGGAAGCTGCGGGCCACGCGGCCGGACAACCACTGGCTGGACTGCCTGGTGGGCTGCGCCGTGGCCGCCAGCATCCAGGGTGTGAGCCTCGCCGGCGTCGAGAGTCGCGCCTCGCAGCCGCGCCGTCGGCTGCGCCTGTCCCAACTCCAGGAGGCTAGATCACGATGAGTGAAACGAGTGTTGCCGCGGCCCCCCAGGTGCGCCACCCCGGTCTGGTCTGCCGCCAGTGCGGTTGCCGGCACTTCCTGACCGTCTACACGCGCCCGCGAGGCGAGACAATCGTGCGCCGCAAACGCTGCCGCAACTGCGGCCACCACGTCCTCACCCGTGAGAGAATCGCCTGACATACCAGATCTGGTACGAAGTTCGCTTTGCTCCATTTTCAACACGACAAAAACGCTCCCACTGCAGATGTAGAGGGTGCCGGAAAAGAGGGAGTTCATGACCGAGAGTCTCGACAGCCGGATCAGTGAAAATGCCTCCGGTCCGCGGAAGGCCGCGGGCGACTCGCACAGCATGGAACAGCACTCGCTGCCGGACCAGATTGCCGCCGACAGGTACCTGGAGTCCAAGAAGGCCAGCCGCAGCAAGGGTCTCGGCATCAAGCTCGTCAAGCTCGCGCCGGGAGGGAGCGTCTGAATGTGGCCGTTCCGCAAGAAAAGGAAGTCCCGCGCGTCCCTCCCGGCCGCGCTTCAGGCGGACGCGAAGGCGCCGGTCGTCATGCGAGCGCGCTATGATGCGGCTCAGACCACGGCCGACAATGCCCGGCACTGGGCCATGGCCGACGCGCTGTCGGCCGACGGCGCCATGTCGCCCGACGTCCGGCGGAAGCTGCGGCAGAACGCCCGCTACGAGGTGGCCAACAACAGCTATGCCAAGGGCATCGTGCTGACGCTGGCCAACGACTGCGTGGGCACGGGGCCGCGGCTCCAACTGCTGACGAGTGACGGGGAGCTCAACAATCGCGTGGAGGAAGCCTTCGCCGATTGGTGCCGGGCGGTCCGCCTGGCCGGCAAGCTCCGCACCATGCGGGCGGCCAAAGCTACTGACGGCGAGACGTTCGCCGTGCTGACGGCCAACCCGCTCATCGATTCGCCCATCATGCTCGACGTGCAACTCGTGGAGGCCGACCGCGTGGCGGCGCCGTGGGCCTCCCTGATGAATGACACCGGCGATGTTGACGGCATCACCCTGGACGCCTGGGGCAACCCGCGAAGCTACTCAATTCTCCGGCAGCACCCCGGCGACCTGTCCGCCTGGCAGCACGAGTATGACCTGGTGGACGCCTCGTCCGTGATCCACTGGTTCCGTGAGGACCGTCCCGGTCAGCACCGGGGCGTGCCGGAAATCACGCCGGCCCTGCCGCTCTTCGCCCAGCTGCGCGACTACACGCTGGCGGTGATCGCCGCGGCCGAGACGGCGGCGGATTTCGCGGCGGTGCTCTTTACCGATTCCCCGGCCAACGGCGAGGCCCAGGCCCTGGAGCCGATGGACATCGTCGCCCTGGAGAAGCGGATGGCGACCGTGCTGCCGGACGGCTGGCGTCTGGGGCAGATCGAAGCCCAGCAGCCGGCGACGGGTTACGCCGAATTCAAACGCGAGATTCTGAACGAGATCGCGCGGTGCCTGAACCTGCCCTACAACATCGCCGCCTGTAATTCCAGCGGCTACAACTACGCCTCCGGCCGGCTGGATCACCAGACCTATTACAAGGCGATTCGTGTCGAGCAGTCGCACCTGGCGGAGGTGGTGCTCGACCGCATTCTCGCCGTCTGGCTGTACGAGGCGTCGCTGACGGAGGAGTTTTCCATACTGCGCACCGTGCGCAGTATGGCCCACCAGTGGTTCTTCGACGGTTCGGAGCACGTGGACCCGGCGAAGGAGGCCAACGCCCAGGCGACCCGGCTGACGAGCAACACCACGACGCTGGCCATCGAGTATGCCCGCCAGGGCCGCGACTGGGAGACGGAACTCAGGCAGCGGGCCAAAGAGAAGCAACTGATGAAGGAGTTGGGGCTGGTCGAGGAATCCACCCCACCCACCGACCCTGAAGATGATGACGAAAGCGACGAGGAAAAGGAGACCGAAACGGATGTCGAAGCACGCCGCGCAGCCTGAATATCTGCTGTTCCAGTGTCCGCTCACCGTTGAGGCCGCCGATGGGGACAACGAGAAGCAGATGCCGCGCTTCCGCATGGTCGCCTACACCGGCGGCACGATGCGGATCGCGGGCTTCCCGCACCCGGTGGTCGTGGACCTCGAGGGCCTGGCCGTCGACCGCCAGGACATTCCCGTGCGGCTCGATCACAAGCCTCACCAGGGCGTCGGCCACACGCAGAAGGTCGCCATCGAGAACGGCCAGGTGCTGGCCGAGGGCCTCGTCAGCCGCGACACCTCATGGGCTCGCGACGTGGCGAAGTCCGGCGTCAATGGCTTCCCGTGGCAGGCCTCGATCGGTGCGGCCGTCGTCGACGCCCAGTTCATCCCCAACGGCCAGCATGTCGTCGTCAACGGACGGACCTTCACCGGGCCGCTGCACGTGGTCCGGCGGGCTGTCCTCAAGGAAATTTCGTTCGTCGACAGCGGCGCCGACGCCAATACCAGCGCCCGAGTTGCCGCCCAGAACCCCGAGCAGAAGGAGCCGCAGCCCATGGAAGAGACCAGCACCGCCGTTGCCGAAGCCGTCGCCACCCAAACGCAGGAGACCCAGACCGAAACCCCCGAGGCTGGTAGCGAGACCGCCCAGCCGGAGCAGCCCGCGGTCACGCCGACCACGGTGAACGCTACGGCCGCCACCGACAGTGATCCGGTCGTCACGATGCGCCGACAGATGGCTGCCGAGACGCGGCGCGTGGAGGCTGTTCGCAAGCTCTGCCGCGGCAAGCATCCGGACATCGAGGCCCAGGCCATCGAAGAGGGCTGGGACGAGACGAAGGTCGAGCTCCACGTCCTCCGTGCCTCGCGGCCCCAGGTGCCGGCGGTGACCTCGCGGCCGCGCAACACCGGCCCGCAGGTTTTCGAGGCCGTGGCCCTGATGGCCGCCGGCTGCCCCATGAGCCGCATCGAGGCGGCCTACGCCGAGCCGATCCTCGAGGCCGCCGACAAGCTCCGCGGCGTCGGCATCCAGGAGTTCTGCGAGTTGGCCTGCGGGCAGCAGTTGCCGCGCTACCGGCGGGACGCCAGCGGCTGGCTCCAGGCGGCGTTCTCGACCACCAGCCTGCCGAACATCCTCTCCAACATCGCCAACAAGATGCTTCTGGAGGGCTACAACTACGTCGAGGATGCCTGGCGCAAGATCGCCCGCATCGCCAGCGTGAACGACTTCAAGGAGCACACCCGCTACCGCATGACGGGGAGTTTCGAGTTCCAGAAGGTCGGCCCTGACGGCGAACTGAAGCACGGCCGGCTGGGCGAGCAGACCTTCAGTCAGCGGGCCGACACCCACGGCATCATGTTCGCCCTCACCCGGCAGATGATCATCAACGACGACATGGGCGCGTTCACTGACATCCCCCGGCAGATCGGCATGGGCGCCGCCGAGGCCATCGCCGACGCGGTGTGGGGCCTGTGGCTCTCCAACCCCACGCAGGCCGACAACAAGGCCTTCTTCCACGCCGATCACAAGAACTACTCGGACGGCGCCGACACGGCCCTGGCCGTCGATTCGCTGACGGCGGCCGAGGTGATGTTCAGCGAGCAGACCAAGCCGAACAGCCGGCCCCTGGGCATCGCGGCGAGCCTGCTGCTGGTGCCGACGGCCCTGAAGGTTCCGGCGGAACTCCTGATGAAGAGCGTCAGCCTGAACGAGACGACCACCGCCAACAAGGGCAAGCCAGCGGCCAACCCGCACCTGGGCAAATACGAAGTCGTCAGTTCGGTCTACCTGTCCAGCGCCGCCTTCACCGGCTCAAGCTCGAAGGCCTGGTATCTGCTGGCCGACCCGAACCGGCTGCCGGCCATCGAGGTCGCGTTCCTGAACGGCGTGGACCGGCCGACGGTCGAGAAGACCGACGCCGACTTCAACACCCTCGGCGTGCAGTTCCGGGGCTACATCGACTTCGGCGTCCGCGAGCAGGATTACCGTGGGGCGCTGAAGATGAAGGGCGAGGCCTGAGCCTCGCCGCGTCCTTTCGGGCGGCGGTGATTCCCTCTAACCAACAAGGAGCAAGTGACGATGGCGACGCGATTCGTGCATGACGGCAAGAGTGTGGA
>CAZCOA010000076.1:0-5553 GCA_964500225.1 uncultured Anaerolineaceae bacterium
CTGGAGTGCCGGCGGGAAGGCCGCTGGCAGCCGTGGGTCATCGACGAGGGGCTGAAGATGCCGAGCGTCCCGCCGGCCCTGAGGCTGGTCATCGTCTTCGCCGACGGGACGCACGCGACGAGGACGCTCCTGGTGGCCGGGAGCATCGAGCTATGAGAACCGCGCGCTATAGAGGCAGCGCCCTGGTCACGGTGCTCGGCGTGG
The DNA here is from genome assembly GCA_964500225.1 of uncultured Anaerolineaceae bacterium. GTDB lineage: Bacteria > Planctomycetota > Phycisphaerae > FEN-1346 > JAACEH01 > JAAYDY01. The sequence continues at coordinate 205 of CAZCOA010000076.1, forward strand.
TGGTCATCCTGGCCACGGTCACCGCCGCCCTGGCCGTCAGCGTCCAGGTGGAGCGGATGCGGCTGGACGCCCAGGCGGCAGCCGACCAGCGGCGGACGGCCGCCCTCTCGGCCATGACGGCGGCCGCAGCCCTGCTGCGTTCGCCAGGCGACCTCGACCGACCGCTCTATGGCACGGCCCGCGAACTGGAGACGGGCGGCATGGCGGTGCGCTTCATGATCCAGGACCAGGCCGGCAAGCTCCCCGTCGAGGCGCTCTACGGGGCGGCCGAGGAAGGGCAGCGCCGCGAAAAGGTCGAGCGGCTGCTCAGTGAACTGGAGGCGCGGGGCTTGCCCGACGGGCTGGAAGCCGACCGTCAACTGGTGTCCAGTCCGCCGCGAAGCGGCGCGGCCGACGCCGGCGAGATGATCGCCGACGACGTGGACCTGGCCGAGGCCCTGGCCGCCTCGGGCTGGCGGCCGCGGCGGCAACTGTTTGCCGTTGGCGACGGCGAGCCGTCAGTTGAGGGCCTGGCCCTGGGAACGCTGTCTCGTGTCGGCGGGCCGGTGACGGTCAATGTCAACACCGCCCCGCCGGAGGTCCTGCGGCTGGTCTTTCTGTCGCGGGGCTTCGGCCATGAGGTCGAGGGCGTCCTGGCGGCCCGCGGGCAGAAGCCCCTGGCATCGGTGGGCGAACTGCGGCGGCGTCACGTGCTGAGCGAAGAGGCGGCGCGGGCCGTGGGGCCGCTGCTGACGACGACGCCCGGCCCGGCCTGCGTGGTGGCCGAGGTCGCGCTGGAAGACACCCGCGAGACGTTCGTGGGGTTTCTCGTTTGGAAGAAAGGTAGACCTGTTCTGGAGCGGTTCTTCTCGGCCCATGAAGTCACTTCTAAGTAGAGATCTTCATCGCCTCGGCCCCTGGGCCCTGAGCCTGTCCGGCATCATTCTGCTGACCCTGGCCGTCTGGCAGGCCCGGCTGATGCTGGAGAAGGACGCCATGACGCGGAGCGAACCGCTGGCCCGGCGGCTGATTGAGGCCGCCCGCAGCGAGGCCGCGCCATCGCCTCCGCCGCAGACTGTGAACGGCGGTGCCTGGAACCGCGACCTCCGCCAGGTGGCGGCGGCCAAGCTTCTGCCGGAGAAGCCGCCCGAGCCGGTGGGCCTGGAGTTCACCGGTGCCGTGCTCGACGGGGCCGGCTCGATGGCTTTCCTGCGCGACCGTCAGGGCACGGCCCACATGAAGAGCGTCGGCGGCGAAGTGGACGGCTGGCAGGTCCTGGAGATCAAGGAATCTTCTGTCACCGTGAAGAAAGGAGAGCGGCAGGAGACGCTGCCGCTGAAGCCGCCCTCATGAGCCAGTGCCTCGCTATCCTCATCGGCCCGCGGCACGTCACCGTCGCCGTTGCCGCGCGCCGCGGCGGCGCGTGGGCGGCGGCCCAGCCCGTGAGCCGGGAGATTCCCGGCGAAGGGGCCTCGCCGCGCCTCCTGGCGGGCCTGACCGGCGACCTGCGCCGCAGCCTCAACCTCAAGGGCAGGCCGACGGTCGCCGTCGCCGTCTGCGCCCGCCACTTCGCCTGGCGGCATCTGGCCTGCCAGGTCAACAGGCGGCATCGCAATGCGGCCCTGGCCTCGGCCTTCGAGGAAGAAAGCCCTCTGCCGATGGAGCGGCTGCACCTGGTCTTCCGCCACGACGAGAACTCGCCGGGCACCGGCGGTAATGCGTTCGTTCTGGCCGCCGAACGGGCCTGGCTGGCTGAACTGCTGGAGGAACTGGAACGCTTCGGCCTCGGGCCGGAGGTGCTCGTGCCCGACACGATTCTCATGGCCCGTCTGGCACAGAAAGCCGAGGCCGCGGACGAGCCTGCGTCCGCGCGCCGGCTGGCCTGCGTCGAGAGCGGCGGGCGGCCGCTGGTGCTGCTGCTGGAGGACGAGCGGCTTGCGGGCTGGCAGGAATATGCCGACCGTCCCGCCGCGGAGCGCGACCTGCCGCGCTGGAGCTTGGCCGAAGGGCTCGCTGCGCCCCAAGAAGTTCTCTGGCACGAACCGGGCGAGGCGGACCTGCTGGGGGAACTGGCCCGCCTGGCGATGGAGGCCCCGCCCCCGGAAAACCTGTGCGTCGGGCCCTTCCGCTGTCGCCGGCGGACGCTGCGCTGGCGGCGACACGGCCTGGCGGCGGCCGCCGCCGCGACGCTGGCCGCGCTCATCGGCGCGGCGGCCCTCTTCATTGAGGCGTCGCGCATCGAGCAGGCCGCCGCGGGCCTGCGGTCCGCCCAGGCGGAAGCCTGGCAGCGCTTGGCGCCGGGCCAGCCACCGCCGGCGTCGCTCCTGGTGCGCCTGGAGTCCGACGCCGCGCGGCTCAAGGCCCTGACCGGCGAGAGCGGCAGCCTGCCAGCCTACCGTTCGGCGCGGCTCACGCTTCAGGAGGTCTTCGCCGCCCTGCCGACGGGCGTCAGGCTTGACGTGGCCGAGCTTCGCGTCGATCAGCGCGAGGTGACTATCCGCGGCGAGACCGGCTCCCACGCCGACGCCGAGCGGATCGCCAGGGCCCTCGATGGTCTGCCGGGCCTTGAGTGCCCGTTGCCGCGAAGCGATGTTCTCGGGCCCGGCCGCGTGACCTTCGTCATCCACGCCGCGCTGGTCGAGGGGGAGGACCGCCATGGCGAGACCCGCTGACGGGCGGCGCGCCGCCGCCCTTGCCGTCGTCATGCTCGCCGTCGGCCTGGCGGCCCTGGCCGCGGCCGGCTGGCGTGAGCGCAAGGCAACCGGACGGCTGCAGGCCCTGACACGCGAGACCGCCCTGGCCGCCGATCTGGCGGGGGAGGTTCGCCGGCTCCAGGTCGCCGGCCGCAAGGCGGTCGAACCCTCGGCCGAGAGCCTGAATCCGGCGGCCTTCTTCGAGCGGCTCGCCGCCGCCATCGGCATCGCCCCGGAGTCGGTCAAGGGCATCGAGACCCGCCGTGTGCCGCAGGCCAAAGACTCGCCCTACGACGAACTGGCCACCATGGTCCGCCTGGCCGCGGTATCGCAGGACAAGGTCGGAGAGTTTCTCGAGCGCATCGAGAAGGAGAACCCGCAGTACCTGGTCAAGGACGTGCGGCTCGTGGCGAGCGAAGGCAAAGGCGCCCTGTGGGACGCGACGATCACCGTCTCGCTTCTTGTCTACAGACCTGACACTATTGATACGGAGGGCTCGTGACGAGACAACATGGAGAGAACAGAATCTACGCAGCGGCGGCAGTGCTGATCATTGCCGCTCTGGGTGTGGCCGGTTGTCAGGCCCCGGCCGCCCGGGCCTTTGACCGGGACCTGGCTGTGCGCCTCAACGACCAGGCTGCGGCGGAACTGCCGCACCATCCCGACAAGGCCCTGAAGCTCCTGGCCGAGGCCCAGGCGGCGTTCCCCGGCCTGCCGGCGGTGCACAACAACATCGGCGTCGCCTACCTCGAAAAGGGTTGCTATTGGGAGGCAGCCGTGGCCTTCCGGCAGGCTTCGGCGGCCGCTCCCGCCGACCCGCAGCCGCTCTACAACCTCGGCCGCACCTTCGAGATGGTCGGCAACTGGCCGCTGGCGGCCTCCTACTACGAGCAGGCTCTGAGGCTCTCGCCCGACAAGCTGGAAATCATCGAGAGTCTGGCCCGTGTCTACGTCAAGCTCGGCCGCCCGCGCAGCGAGATCGCCCCGCTGGCGCAGAAAGCCCTCCGCCAGGAGATGCGCCCCGAGTGGATCGCCTGGCTGTCGCGCTACGTGGAGGCGGATGCCGGGGCCACGCCAACCCCGGAGCCTTCGCCTGCCGGGGCGCCACCGACCAATGGGGAAGCGGCCCCAGCGCCGCTGGAGGATCGTTGAAGACCGTTTTGAGGCTGGGCGGACGATAACGAGGATTCCGATTCGCCATTCTGAGTGCCGACGGAGAAGAGGTGATGAACATGAAGGGTCTGTTGTTTGAAGAAACCTGCCGGCAGTTGTATGCCGACTTCTTCGGGCGGTATCCGAACGGTGAACTCAGGGAACTCACCGACCGGGCGCTCGCCGCGCTGCTGAAGCTGGAAGTGGACTTCTCCGGCGGGGCAGCCGGCTGGGCCGCGGGGATTGTCTACGCCGTCGGCAGCACGGGGTGCGGCGTGCCGGGCGTGCTCAATGCCGACTTTGAGAAGGCCTTCGGCACGACCATGAACACAGTGCGCAGACGCGCTGCAGAGGTTGAGCGCCTGCTGGAGGCAGCGGGCGTGCCGCCGGCAGCGGCCCTGATGTTCAGCGAAGGGTGGACGCTCCGCGACGAGGCCAATGCCATGTGCGCCTATGCCTTCTGCAACGGCTTCATCGAGGACATCCACGCCAGCGGGCGGATCACCGAAGCGGAGATGAAGAAGCTGATGATCGAGGCCTCGGCCGGCCTGGCCCGGCTGCTGGAGAAGAAGCGGAACAACCCGATGGAGTACGAGCGGTTCATCCGCGACTACCACCGTAGGTACTGTCGCCAGTGGGAGCGGTAGGCGGTGCTCACTTGATGTCGGCAACGATGCCCGCCAGCCGCTCGAAGTCCGGCACTTCGCCGGCCCGCTGATACGCCTTCCGCGCCTCCCGAATCGCATCATGAAGCTCCGGCCACGCCTGCGATTCCTCCTCGGCTTCGTGCAGATGCCCGATGGCCAGGAGCCGGTGGGGATAGCCGTTCTGGTGCTCGGAGATCAGCACCCACGCCGCGCCCAAATGCTTCGTGACACACTCCATGCACGACGGCCGCGTGACCTGCCTCCGTCGCGAGAGCGGCCCCAGGCGGCGCTTCTCAAGGTTGTCGGCCAGCTTCTGCCCGCATCCGCAATCACCCATCGCAGCACGCTCCACAGTCGATCAGGTTCCGTTTCACCTCGGCCACGGCGGCCTCCGGGTTGTCGATCACTTCACCGATCTCGTAGCACGGCACCAAGTCACCGGGGTTGGCCGGCTCGTCGATGGTGATGACCCCGCTGGCGCTCGACGGCACCCGCCGCTCCAGGATGCAGCCGTGGAGGCCGACGTTGCGGTCGTACGGGATCTGGCCGTCAAAGATGTACCAGCAGTCCGGCGGCGTCGGCTTCTCGTTGATCGGCCGATTCAGCGGCTCCACCCAGTCGTCCAGTTCCATGTCGTACCAGGTGATCTTCAGAACGAAGTCGTCGCACCCGCCCGGCGGCGGCCCGGCGTAGGGGCAGATGCCGATGTTGAAGACGCGATCCTCGCCGTACGGTGCGAAGCCTCCGGCTGTGTCATAGCCGATGCCGATGCCCTCGACGCCGTTCTCGGTGGCCCAGTTCATGGCGCAGGCCCCGTGGCCCGGCCCGCCACAGGTATGGTTGCCGACGGCGAACTTCGGCGGGCAATAGTCGCAGTC
>CAZCOA010000077.1:0-4992 GCA_964500225.1 uncultured Anaerolineaceae bacterium
GCGCGGCCCGGGGGAGCGGGGCGCCCTGGCGAGCGGGGGCGGGTGATTGGGGGCAGTCTTGCCCTTGACCTGTGCGGGCGAGGTGGCATGATAGTGTCTGCTAATCGCGCGCTTCGAGTGCAGCCGGGGGTTGCGCTCGGCGGCAAGGGAGGTCGTTGTGCGCTCGCTCGATGGGCTGGGAATGGGGTTGGGCAACCTGTTTGAACTGTCGGATTATGAGACGCGGAGCCTGTGCGCGGAGAATCCGGATGGCTCGAAGGGCGGCGGGGCGAGGGCCGTGCCCGACGCGGCCAATCCCGGCAGCGATCTGGGGACGGGTTGGAAGGTGCGGCCGTGCATCGGTCTGGCGGCGGGCGAGACCGCGACGTTGGCGGACATCCGCGGGCCGGGCGTTCTTCAGCACCTCTGGATCACGGTCCGCGAGACGGCCTATCGGGGTTGCATCCTGCGGTTTTATTGGGACGACGAGCCTACGCCGAGCATCGAGGCGCCGCTGGGCGATTTCTTCGCCAACGGGCACGAGCGGCGCGTGCAGGTCACTAGCCTGCCGGTGGCGGTGAATCCGATCGGCGGGTTCAACTGCTATTGGCCGATGCCGTTCCGCAAGCGGGCCCGGGTGACGATCACCAACGAGCGGTGGGAGGCGATCGGGGGTTTCTTCTACCAGATGACCTACGCGCTGGGGCCGGTGCCCGAGGGGGTGGCGTATCTGCACGCGCAGTGGCGTCGGAGCCAGACGACGCGGGAATCGCCGGAGCATGTTCTTCTGGCAGGCGTTCAAGGACGGGGACATTACGTCGGCACGTACCTGGCGTGGACGACGATGAGCAACGGCTGGTGGGGCGAGGGGGAAGTGAAGTTCTATCTGGCCGGGGATTCGCAGTATCCGTCGATTTGCGGCACGGGCACGGAGGACTATTTCGGCGGTGCGTGGAACTTTGGCGGCACGGGTCCGGACCAGCAGGGGGCGACGACATTCTGCTCGCCGTTCTCGGGATACCCGTTGCGCGACGTGTCGGGGCTGGTGGGGCTGCATGGGCTGTACCGCTGGCATGTGATGGACCCGATCCGTTTCCGTCAGGATCTTCGGGTCACCATTCAGGCATTGGGGTGGTGGCCGAACGGGAAGTATCAACCATTGACTGATGATATCGCGAGCATGGCGTACTGGTATCAGGCGGAGCCGCATGGGGCGTTCCCGGAGCTGCCGCCGCTGGCGGACCGGTTTACACGATGACAGGAAGAGACGAGGACGGAGAGACGCATGGCTGCGAAGATGATAAGGAGCCGTATGCCGCTGCGAGAGGCATATGAGGCCGGCCAGTTGGCGCAGGATGTGCAGATGGCGCCGGGGAGCCGGTCGCTGACCTTGAGCGACTTGTTTCTTGTGGAGGACGACGGTCCTGGGGCGCGTTCGCTGAGCCTGACGTGGCCGACGACGTGGGAGACGGTGGCCGGGGGGCGGCAGGCCCGGAAGATTCTATATATTGATCGTCCTGAGGCACTCGGGGCGACGCTGGCGTTCAATGGCAATCCGGTGCGGGGCGAACCGAAACCGCTGAGGATCGCCGTAAACGGCCATGCCCTGGCGTATCGCGACCGGTACGGCGACGGGGGCGTGGGTGTGTGGCATTATGTGTCGGTATCGCCGCAGTGGCTTCGCAAGGGCCGCAACGAGATTGTGTTCTCGTGCGATGGTCCGGACGGGTGGTGGCTGAGCATCGCGCCGCGTCGAGAAATTATTCTGAACGCGCCGGAGCGGAAGGTGGTGGCCGGGAGCCGGAGCGAACTGTCGGTGGATCACGGGCGCACGTGGGGCAGGGGACTTGGCCCGGATGCGGAACAGGCCGGAGAGTACATGGTGCGTCTGAGTGTGCGGCAGTACCGCAAGCAGGGCGAACTGATCGGGCCGGTAATCGACCTCGGCGCGACGGATGCCGATGTGGATGGGGCGTCAGTGGCGGGGACGGTTCGGGTGCGGTCGCTGGCGGTTCGGGTTGCGGCGAAGAGGCCGTCGGGCACGTCGGTACAAGTGCATGTGCGGACGGGGTCGAGCCCGCTGTATGACAAGGCGACGTGGGGACCGTGGCGAGCGTGCCGGGGCGGACGAGCGGCTCCATCGCGAGCCGACCACCGGTTCGCGCAGTGGCGGGTGACGCTTTCGACGGACAATCCGAAGGCGTCGCCGGAGGTGACGGACGTTGAGCTTCAGGCTCGCGTGCAGGCCATGATACCGGCGTGGGCCCAAGGCATTCGACTGACCGACGGTCACAATGAGTCGGTTCGCTACACGAGCATTCCATTCGAGTACGAGCGGTTCGACATGCCGCAGTTGAAGCTGCTTCGACGCAAGTTCAAGCTGGACCGTGTGACTGCCGGGGCGAAAGACGAACTGGAGGTTTTTCGGAGGCTGCGGCACTGGGTGGCGACACGATGGGACTGGGCGCCGCCAGGGCATCCGTATCCGCTGTGGGACGCCCACGACATTCTCAACCGCAAAGACGGCATGTGTGTGCATTTTTCCATCGCCCTGATGCAGTGTGCCCTGGCGTTGGGGTTTCAGGCACGGTTCACGTTCGGCGGATTCCTGCACGCCACGGTGGACGGCAAGGGCCAGGGCGGCCACGAGGTGACGGAACTTTGGTCGAACCAATTTGGCAAGTGGGTTTATATGGATGCCACGAGCACGCGGGACGAGTTTTTTGTGGACCGGCGGACGGGCGTGCCGCTGAGCATGTTGGAGTTTCACGACGAGACGATGCGGCTATATCTGGGAACGCGGCCGGCGCCGTTGGACGGCGTTCGCATCAGGGCCGAGAAGCGGTCGCCGCGGCTGCGCGTGTGGTCGAAGGACCACGCCCAGCCGACCGATGGACCGGCCCCGGTCCGGCTGCGGTGGGGACCGGTGTATTGGATGCCGCGGAACAACTTCTACGCCCGGCGGCGCCCGGAGCCCATCGCGCAGGGGCGGATTCCGTGGTGCTGGCCGGGCTACTGGGTGTGGTGGGACGCCCAAACGCCTCGTAAGCCGTGGTTCGACCATCACACGTGCCGACGCAGCGACCTTGAGTGGACGATTAACCAGGTGCGTTTCGCCGCGGAATACTCGGACACCCCCGGGGTGGTCCACCTGCGCTTGAGCACCGTAACGCCGGACTTCGAGACGTTCCTGGTGAGTATCGACGGCGGCCCGTGGACGGAGGTAGGGAATTCGGTGCAATGGGAACTCGGACCGGGAGTGAACCGCCTTGAGATGCGGGTTCGCAACCGGGCGGGCGTGTTGGGCAACACGAGTTGGCTGGAGCTGGAGTGCGGGGCGTGAGGTCTTGCGTAGGACATATGTGAGAGGATGGACTAATGCGCAGCACCTCCATAGGTATTGTGATGCTCAATGACGAGCGCGACCACGTGTGGAAGGCCAACGATGCGGAAAACCGGGGCGTCGTGAACGCCTGGGCGAAGCTGATCGAGAAGAATATCAGGAACTTGGACGGGTCGGCGCCGAAGGTGGTCGTCGGCAAGACGGTGATTCATTCGGTGCGAACGGCCCAGAGCGTGGGTGAGCAACTGCTGCGGGCCGGGTGCCGCAGCATTATCATGCTGTACAACGTGTGGAACTTCCCGTTTCTGGCATGGCCGTTCATCAACTGCTTCGGCTCGGACACGCCGATACTGAGCCTGTCGAACAATAACGGCCAGTCGCCGGGAAACGTGGGGCTGCTGGCCACGGATGGAGCGTTGCGTCAGGCTGGGCGGCGGACGCATCGCATTGTCGGCGAGATCGACGACCCGGCAACGCAGCACAAGGTGTTCGACTGGATTCGGGCAGCGCAGGCGCGGACGACGATCAAAAACGAGGTGTTCGGCCTCTATGGCGGCCATTCGATGGGCATGGAGACCGGGTTCTTCCATCTGACGGCGACCATCAAGGCCTTTGGCACCACATGCCGCCAAGTAGATCAACTGTTGTTGGTCGAAGAGATGAAGAAGGTCCGAGACGCAGAAGTCGAAAAAGGGCTGAAATGGTTCAATCGCATGCTGGGCGACCGCATTCACTGGGACGGCGAGATGTTGACGGAGGAAACGCTGTCGCGGCAGATCCGACTGTATTGTGCGATGCGAGCGGTCAATGAAGAGAAAGGATTTGACTTCTGCGGGTTGAAGGGGCAGCGCGAGCTGACCGAGTATGTGTGCCTCGGTGACGTCCCCGAAATGATCATGAACGATCCGTACGACTGGAACGGAGCGAAGGAGCCGACCGTCTGCGCGACCGAGGCCGACGCCTATGCGGCCATGACCATGCAACTGATGAAGTACGTGTCGGGCGGGTACCCGACACTGTTCATGGACGTGCGGCTGTATCATCCGGAGAAAGACCTTTGGGATTGGTGCAACTCGGGCAACCACGCTTCGTACTTTGCGGCCCAGAGCCTGACGCCGGCGAAGAACTTCGAGACGATATCGTTGCATCCGGCGTTGAAGTACTACTTCAAGGCCGGCGGAGCGAGCGTGGAGTTCGACGCCATGCCCGGTCCGATGACGTTCGCGCGGCTCGGGCTGTGGGATGAGAAGCCGTACATGGTGATCGTGGCCGGCGAGGCCGTACACCTGCCTGCCAAAGCGCGCAAGGCATTGAACGACCAGACCAATCCCACGTGGCCGCACGTTCACGCGCGGTTGGACTGCGATTTCGAGGAATTCCTGTCGGTATTTCCGTGCAACCACGTGTTGGGGCTGGCCGGCGACGACGTTCAGCCGCTGGTGTACCTGTGCGAGATGGCGGGCATCCCGCCGGTGGTTCTGGGAAAGCGAGGCCGGGCCCTGGTGCGGCCGATCTGGGAGCGAGTGTAGTGAATGAGGAAGGGACGGGGTAGGGGGGGGCGGCGGCCGTGGGGATCGTGTCCGAAGCCCCAAAATGGGCTTTTCAAGGTTGGGGGTGGGGTATTTATGGTTTATTTTGGCGGATAGTCTTTGACGGTGGGATGGTTAATG
>CAZCOA010000078.1:0-4803 GCA_964500225.1 uncultured Anaerolineaceae bacterium
CGCGTGCGCGTACTCAGGTAGAGGTGAGAGGGGGGAGCAAAAACAACAAGAAGTCTTTCTGCGAGACAGCCTCGCAAAAACGGCAAGAAGTCGGCTGGCCTCACTAAGTCGTTGGCGCTTGGCGACTTCCGACGTTCGATGGAACGTCACAAAGTGCGGCAATTGCGCCCCGCAAAAAGTCGGCGGGAAGTTTTCGATCACGGGCGAGTTGTCGTGCATGACCTTATTCCCCAGCGCAAGAAGGACTTTCCGCTTCGTTTTCGCCGCGCGCCGCCGCGAGCAGGTACACCGTCGAGGGCCGTCCGCCGGTCTGGTTGATCCGCACGTCGATCATCCGCTGCGTTACCAGCGTGTCGCGGACCTCCTCGTGCTCGCGGATGGTCCACGGCAACTTGCGGTTGATCATCCAGAACGGCATGCCTCGGTCGCCGTGCTGGGCATGCCACTTGGCGAGCACGTCGAGCATCCGTTTTCGCTTGGCGTCGAAATCGCTCTCGCTGGCGTGGCTGCCGGCCATGAACAGCATGCGGCGGGTCTGGTGCTCGACAAACTCGCAGGCCCAGCGGGCGGCATCGGCGTCGATCAGGGGTGAGGCGCGACTGGCGCTGCAAGCGTGGATCAGCGCCAGGCGACGAGCCTTCTCGTAGGCGCGGGCCCAGATCGCCATCGCCACCGGGTCGTTTCGCTCCTCGGCCCGGCCGTATTCGTGGTCGGCCCGCTCGCGGCACTGGCGCAGCGCGTCACCCGCCTCGGGCGACGCGGGGACCAGGTTCGGCACCGGGTGCCAGGCGCTGAGGTTGCCGGGCTGGTCGCCCGGCTGATATTCGGCCCACCACCGCGCCGCCGCCGCGATGTCGGGCGGCACCGGCCGCACTTGCGCCTCGCGTCCCTGGCCCCGCCGCTGCGACTCGAGGATCAGCATGCGAGCCAGGAAGCCGTTGGTCATCATGCGGGGAGAGATCGACTCGTAGAAGTGCTTCGGGATCGCCGTGCCGAACAGGCACAGGCAAGGCTGATCGATGACAGTCCGCTCCCGCCCCGCCTTGGCCCGCATCACGTAGACGCCGCTGGCGCTGGAGTACATCTGCAGGAGCGTGCTGAGCACCTGCTCGTGCCGTCCGTCCCTGGCTTGGTTCACCTTCACGAGCAGGCCGTCGATCTCGTCGACCTGGAACAGCGACGCCGGCTGCGTGAAGAGCCGATCCTCGATCCCCTCGCCGCTGGCGAACGAGTTCCCCAGGCATTCGGCCAAGCCCGCTTCCAGCAGGATGCGCTGGTTGATCTTCCGCGGGTGATCCTTGCCGGCCCCGGAGTTGGCCAGCCCGAGGACATAGAGGTTCGTGCGGTTGTCGGCGTCGTCGCGGACCTTGCGCCCCGCGAGCAGCGCCTGCAGCGCGATCGCGCCGCAGAAGGCCAGCGTCCGCTCGGGGTAGGGCGCGGTGTCGAGCGTGAATTGCATCACGTCATCGACGAAGCCAGGGATGCGGAGCAGGTGCTCGGGCGTGGGGCCCGGGTCGCCGTTCTCGACCGCCTCCTCGGACGGCGGCTGCGCATACATTTGGCCAAAATGGTCCTCGGCCACCGCCGTGGCGACCTGGTCCGGTTCGTAGCGGGCGACGCTGGCGGCGATCCGCTCGACTTCCCCCAGGGGGAGCGGGGGCCGGCAGCGATCGGCGTTCGTCCGCAACAGAGCCGCCATGATCTCGGCCTGGCTCATCCCGACGCGGCGCATGGTACCGCCCAGGCGCGCGAGGGTGGCGTTCCGTTGGCCGCTGGGGATCGAGTTCCCCTCCGCGCCCCCGGACGCGACACGCGGCGACGTGTGGGGCGACGGGGCGGGCGTAGCGCGGTCCGCCAATTGGTCGAGTTGGGCGACGAGCCAAGGGGGCGGCTCGGGGAGCCGCTCGCGAGGGACGTCCAGTTCGCATCCTTCGACCCAGCGATACGCGCCGTCGGGGCGGATTGAGGGAGGCGCGACGATGTAGCCGCCATCGGTGCGGGTGTCGACGTGCTCGGCCAGCCGGCCGACGGTGCAACGCCACGTCTTGCCCGCCGGTCGGCGGAATATATGGTGTCGGCCGCCGCCCGGCGTGAGGGAGGTGGGAGCGGCGGCCAGCGACATCGCCTTCTCGTAATCGCCGGCCAACCAGGGGTTGCCGGGGCCGTCGATGTCCACGACCAGAAGCCCCGCCGCCGCCAGGCCGATGCACGCGCTGGGGAACTCCGTCCACCAAGCCTCGATCTGCTTGGGGTCGAGCGAGGCGTCCTGAAACCCATGCGCGGTAAGCGGGGCCGGATTCATAGCGCCGGCGCAGGGGAACACCGGATACCCGAGTTCCGCATAGTACAGCGCGGCTTGGAGAACGTGCGACATCTCGGCGGCTCACCTTCCTTGCGCGCTTCGTCAGTCCCGCCACAACTCGCCGGGCGGCTCGCCGTCAGGCAACCGCCACGACGACAACTCGCAGAGCAGTTGCCCCTTGTGAAACTCGTAGCGGTACTCGAAGCCATGCCCTTGTTCGCACCAGAACCGCAGGGCGACCACCGAGCCACGCTTTCCGCTGGACCCGCCGACGGCGGCCAGGGTCGTCGCTTCCCTCGTCACCACGGATCGCGAGTGGCCCTGGTCGACGGCGACCTGCTCCGGATGGACGTAGTCGAAGCCGCAGACAGGGCAGCAGAGGCACGCGGTGCCATGCTGCAAATCGCGGATGACGAACCGTAGCGGCGCTGCTCGGGGAATGGACGTTTCGACCATCGTCTCCTCGCTCAAAAGGGAATCTCGTCGGGGTGGTAGCCGCAGTACGGGTCGGTCGCGCCCGGTTCAGGCATCGGCCCCAACTCGTAATCGGTGATCCGCTCGAAGTCATCACCGGCGACCGTGCGAACCGTGATGCCGAGCGTGGCCGCGACCCCGCCTCCCTGGGCGATCTCGACGGCCCGCTCGGCCGTGTCAGGGACGGGGTCGGGACTATGCCGCCGCCACCAGGCGACCGCTTTCTGTCGCGCGTACCCTTCGTGCTCGAAGCAGACCCATTCGCTCTTGTACTGGTGCCAGCCGACGCGGTAGTCGACACGCATCGTCTTGGGGGCGTCCTCGGAAGCGCCGCGCTTGGTGTGGACGCTGTAGTACACGTCTTGCACCCGGAAATGGGTGGTCGTGACCTGGCCGGAGAGAATGCCGGCCTCGCTCGCCTTGGCGTCGTGCTTCTGTCGCTCCGGCGGCGGAAACTCATAGCCGCACTGCGGGCAACGAGCGAACCCGGCGGCGATCACCGCCTGGCACTCAGGACACTCCTTGGCGGGCGCTTGGCCGCTGCCCCGGTCCATCGTCGTGACCTTGATGTCGTCGACCGGGCCGTGCCGCAGCACGTTGCCGCCAAAGTCGAGCACGAGGCAGTTCGCCTTGCCGGGGTGTAACCGAAACCCGCGGCCGACCATCTGGTAATACAACCCCGGCGACATGGTCGGCCGCACGAGCGCCACGCAGTCGATGTGCGGCGCGTCGAAGCCGGTGGTCAGCACGTTGACGTTGCAGAGATACTTGAGCTCGCCGCGACGGAAGCGGCTGAGAGTGGCGTCGCGTTCCTTTGTGGGCGTTTCGCCGGTGACGAAGCCGCATTCGACGCCGTGCCGCTCGGCCAGCACGCGGACGATGTGCTGGCCGTGCTTGACGCCGCTGGCGAAGATCAAAACGGCACGACGATCAGTTGCGTAGCCGACCGTCTCCCCGCAGGCCGCCTCAACCAGGCGATCATCGTCCATGAGTGATTCCATCTCATCGGCGACGAACTCGCCGCCGCGGACTTGCAGCCGCGCGAAGTCAGCCTTGTTGATGCCGGCCTTGGTGATCAGCGGGCAGAGGTAGCCGCCGACGATCAGTTCGCGGACGCTCACCTCGTAGCAGATCGTGTTGAGAACACCCTCGGGCGTGCAGATCGGCCCTGTCTTGAGACGAAACGGCGTGGCAGTGAACCCGACGATCCGCAGGTCGGGGTTGATGACCTTGGCGTCGGCCAGGAACTGCCGGTACATACCTTCGCCTTCGAGGGGAATGAGGTGGGCTTCGTCGACCAGCACCAGGTCGAACCGGTCGAGCTCGCAGGCCCGCCTGTAGACGCTCTGGATGCCGGCCACGATCACCGCGTGCGATGTATCGCGCCGCTTCAGCCCGGCCGAGTAGATGCCGAACTCAACCTCGGGGCACACGGCACGCAGCTTGTCGGCGGTCTGCGCGAGCAGTGCTTTAACGTGGGCCAGGATCAGCACGCGGCCGTTCCACTGGCCCACGGCGTCCTTGCAGATCGTGGCTATGATCGGCGTCTTGCCGCCGGCGGTCGGCACCACGGCGCACGGGTTGTCGTCCCTGGTTCGCAGGTGCTGGTAGACGGCGTCGACACACTCGCGTTGATAGGGTCGCAGCTGCATCATGAGTTGACCTGCCCACCGGCGAGCTCGTCGCACGCGGTGTCGCTGATGATTTCTCCGTTGCGGCGTTTGACGCCGCGTTGCTTCTGCAACTGCTCCTCGGTGATTGGGATACGGGCATTGATCTGGGCGCACCGCTTGCAAATGCGATTGCCCGGCCCCGTCGAGTCGAAGCTCTTGCCGCACCTCAGGCACGTGCGCTGTTTGGCCGCCATGTCACCGTCCCTCCAGCCGGCCGATCTCTCGGTCCAGATACCAGCGGGCCTTCTTCAGGTCGGCCAGTTGTTGCCCCTTGTGCGCCGCGCGGGTCACGTACTTCACGACGTTGCCGAGGTGGAAGCCCACCCCCCCTGCCACGCTGGCGTCGATTACGTT
>CAZCOA010000079.1:0-4756 GCA_964500225.1 uncultured Anaerolineaceae bacterium
GTGACGTGGTGCCGGAGGTCGCGCCGCTGCCGGAGTGGCGGGAGAACCGGCCGGACGTTGTCGCGGCACCCACGATGGAGATGTGGCCGCTGAGCCTGCGGGAGTTGTCGACCGGCACGCCGGCGGCGCTCACGGTGGCGGAGCAGATCGTCACCCGTAGCATGTCGGTCGCCAGTGCCGACATGACGGCACCCCGCGTGGCCGAACCCATGGCGGTGGTAGTCATGCCGGCGAAGCCGCTGACCGCCGCGGCGGTGCAGATGAATAGCGCCTCGGTCGAATCGGGGGCAGCGGAGCAGATGCAGGCGCGAAGCGGGACGCTGCCGGTGGCGAGCGCCCAGTTGAATGCCCCGGCGGTTCCCGGGTGGCTCGACGGCTGGCTCTGGCCGACCTGGCGCGGAGCGGCGCCGGTGTCGCCGGACGGCGTGACGCCGGTTATCGTCTGGCCGGCCGCTGCGCCGGACCGCCCGCACCTGGTGGCGGTGATCGCTGACGGGGCAACGCCCCTCAAGCCGCTCGCCGAGTACCTGGTCGCCGACGGGCAGGCGATGGCGGTGATCATCGGTTGGGAGGAGACGGATCATGATTTCCGGCCGGACGCGGCGCTCGACGCGGCGCGGGCCGAGGCCGTGGCGAAGGTGGTGCGGGCGGCGCGGCCGGGGTTGCCGGTGTGGCTGCTCTGCAGTCTGACCGTGACGGGCACGCCGGAGCAGGCGGCGGCGAAGGTGGCCGCGGTGAAGCCTGACGCCCTGGTGCTCTATGGCCTCTTCGCCAGGGGCGCGTGGGACAGCGACAAGGTGGTGGCGGCGAACCTGGCCAGGGGCGAGAAGCTGCTGCCGGGCAAGCCGGTGTATGCCGCCGGACAGCGACTGACGGGCGACGATCTTCAGGCGGCGATTGACCGGGCCAGGCGGCTCGGCTGGAAAGGAATGCTGTGCGACGGTTCGGCTCGCTAATCGCTCTTATCTTCGCAGCCGCGCTGCTGGCCGGCGTGGCGTATGCCGCCGGCATCCAGTGGGGAGAGTGCGCCACGCCGGTCGGGCACGTCGCCTCCGTCAATGGCGTCGCCGCCAAGGATGGTGCCCCGCTGCCGATGGCGACAGCGCAGCTCACGAGCGTGCTGGCCACGGCCCATCGCGGCGGCGGGGCGACCGGCGACCAGGCGGGAGCCGACGCGGAACTCTCGGTCGTGCAACTCTGGCTCTGGTGCGACAAGAACGGCAACGGCGAGAGCGACGAGGGCGACGATGCGGCCAATCCGAACGGCTGGACGCTGCTCACTGAGACGACTGCCGCCCATGGCTGGAACGGTCAGCCGCAGGGCGTGGACGGCGGGACGGCTGGCGAACTGCTGGCGGCACCGGTGGCCGTGAGCCTTCAGCCCAACGGGCGATACCTATTACTATTGCGCGTTGTCGCCGTGGCGACGGGGTACACGAGCCTCCAGCCCACCAACGGCGACGGCACGCAGGCGGGGCCGGAAGTGTGGACGGCGACAGGCAATGGGGCGCACGGCGTGAAGGGTGCGGGTGGTCTGAGCGGCATCAGCGACGGCGAAGTGTGGTACTTCCGCGTGGCGGCGGGCGGCGATGTCGGCCCGGCCTTCCCCACGCCTCCGAATGTGATCGAGAACAAGTGACATGAGCACCATCGTTGACATTGCCGACGCCCTCGCCGTCGCCCTGAATGCGCACGCGTTCGGCCAGGCGTTCACAGCCGTGCGGCGCTACCGGCCGGTGTATGAGCTCAAGGAGATGGCTGACCTGCACGTCACGGTCGTGCCGAAGGGCGTGGCCCTGGAGCGGGCCGACCGGTCGCGTGAGCAGGTCGACGTGCGGATCGACGTGGCGGTGCAGAAGAAGGTCGCTGGCGACAGCGAGATCGACGGCCTGATGGCTTTGGTCGAAGAGATCACGGCCTTCGCCCGCGACCTGCGGCTGGAAGAGTGCGCGGCGGTGTGGCTGCGGACGGAGAATGAGCCGATCTATGCGCCCGACCATCTGGCGGAACTCGGCGTCTTCACCAGTGTCCTGACGCTCACGTTTCGCGTGATGAGATAGTCGGCCGCGGCAGTTCTATTGAGCGCGATGCTATTGCGCCAGCCACAAGAGCCAAGGAACAGGCCAAGAGTGACGCAGCTGATCGAATCGCCGCGGCATAATTTTGGCGGCTGTCGATCTGGTAGGCATGCGAGAGACCGTCAATCAGCAGCACGATGGCAGCAAGCAGGCAGATAGTGATCACTGCTACGCGGATGAACGCCAGCATTTTCATAGTCCGTCCTCCTTCAGAAGTGAACTGTGAGTATATAAGCCCCCAGGATAGCATGCAATGCTCCAGTTCAAGGTCACGCGGCTCTTCTTCGACCGCAAGGCGGTGAAGGACGCGGTTGATCGCGGCAAGCGCAAGGTGCTCTCGAAGTTCGGTGCCTTCGTCCGGCAGCGGGCGAAGTCGAGTATCCGCAAGCGCAAGCGGACGAGCGCCCCCGGCGAGCCGCCGTCGAGTCACACGGGCCTCCTGAAGAAGTTCATCTTCTTTGCCTACGACAAGGGCAAGGACTCGGTTGTCATCGGCCCGGAGCGGCTCAATCAGAAGACGGGCGACGCCCCGCCGGCCCTGGAGCATGGCGGACGCAGCCGTGTGACGAGCGGCGGGCGGCGGGGCAAACGCGTGGTGCGGACGGTGACGATCAGGCAGCGGGCATATATGGGGCCCGCCTTCGAGAAGGAAAAAGAGGGCCTGCCGAAGCTCTGGCGGGACTCGATCAAGTGACCTCAGAACCAGGAGGTAGTTTTCATGCCGACGTTCATTCTGGGCAAGGATGCAAAGATTTACCAGGGGGAGGCGGCCGCCGATCTGGCGGCACTGACCGAGATGGGCAATGTCAAGGACGTGACGCTGACGCTGGAGGCGGGCGAGGCGGACGTGACCACGCGGGCCAACAGCGGCTGGCGGGCCACGGCGCCGACGCTGCGGGAGTGCTCGTGCGAGTTCGAGATGGTCTGGAAGCCGGGCGATGCCGGGTTCGACGCGATCAAGGCGGCATTCCTTGGTGGGACGACGCTGGAGCTGGCCATCCTCGACCAGGCCCGCGACGTGGCCGGAGCGCAGGGGCCGAAAGGCTCGTTCGCCATCACCGGCTTCTCGCGGAGCGAGGCGCTGGAGGAGGCCATCATGGTCAGCGTGACCGCGAAGCTCGCCGCCTTCGACGAGTGGGTGACCGTGCCAAACCCTTAGTCGGGGCTGGCGCCACGATGCCCGACCTTTCCGGTTCGTGGCACGTCGTTGGCGAATATGGCGGCCAGCCCCGCTGGCAGCATGAGGGCTCCGCGTGGGGCCTCTGGTTCGAGCCGCTGAACGGCACCTGGTACGTCGGCCTGCCGTGGGGCAACGCTCCGAGCGACCCGGAGACCGACGGCTGGTGGGCCCGCGAGGGCGACGGACCGGCGGGCGATTATCTGCCGTTCGGCACGGCGCAGGGCAATCTGACGATCACGAGCAGCTGATAGGAGAAGACATGCGGACTTTCACGGATAGCGCGGGACGGACCTGGACGGTGTCGCTGACGCTCGACTCGGTCAAGCGGGTGCGGGACCTGCTGGGCGTGAACCTCTTGGAACTCGACCAGGGCGAGCCGCCGCTCCTGACGCGGCTCGGGACGGACGTGATCCTCCTGTGCGACGTGATCTTCGCCATCCTGAAGCCGCAGGCCGACGCGGCGGGGGTGTCGGACGCCGAGTTCGGCGCCGCCCTCGGCGGCGAAGTGATCATGGCGGCGCAGAAGGCGTTCTACGAGGAACTCGTGGGTTTTTTCCGCCAGCTCGGGCGGGGCGACCTGGCCCGGGCGGTGGAGGCTCAGCAGCGGATGATCCTGCTGGCCGTGGCGGCGGTGGAGCGGCGGATCGAGGGCGTGGACGTCGAGGGCGAGATCGAGAAGACCCTTGGCAACTGGTCTTCGAACTCGCCGGCGTCGTCGGCGTCGATCCCGGTCCGCTGACGCTGCGGGAACTGGTCTGGATGGCCGAGGCCCGCGGGCGGGCCGACTGGGCGCGGACGGCCAGCCTGATGGCCCTGGTCGCGAACACGAATCGCGACCCGAAGAAGACGCGGCCCTTCCGCCCCAGTGACTTCGACCCGTATGCCTCGGGCGCAAGAAGCAGAGATGGAATTGAACTGTCGGAGATGTCGGACCTCAAGGAGGCCTTCCGGGGCCTGAAAGGACACAAGCGATGAACGTGCAAGGTGCGCTGTCGGTGCTGTGGTCGGTTGTGAACTCGCCCGCGGGAATCACCCTGCTGGCGACGGGGCTGCTCTGGCTGCTGGCGCGGCTCTATGCGGCCAAGCCGCTGTGGCAGCAGTACGAGGGTGAGATCATTTCGGCGGTGAAGTGGGCGGAGAAGGAGATTCCGGACGGCACGCCGAATGCGGGCCTCGCGCGCCTGGATGCGGCCCTGAAGATGGTGGTCGCGGTCTACGAGCAGGCCCGCGGGCGTGTGGCGACGGCGGCGGAAGTGGCCGACCTGAAGAACGGTCTCCAACTGACCCATGCCGAACTGGAAGCGGCGGGCAACCTGTAACGGAGGGCGGACAATGAAGCGAACGATGGTGATGGCGGCGGTGGTGATGGTGATGCTGGCCGGCTGTATGCGGGCGAACGATCCGCGGTACACGCTGGTGACGGCGGTAGACGGCTACACGGCCACGGTCAACGTGCTGGCCGAGGCCCGGCAGGCGGGGAAGATCAACGACGCGATGG
>CAZCOA010000080.1:0-4720 GCA_964500225.1 uncultured Anaerolineaceae bacterium
CGGTGGTGTAACGGACGTACACGCCGCTGTCCCACTTGGTCTCCTTGAGCGGCTTCCAGTCGAACTCCAGGACGAAATCGCGGTACTTCTTCTCGGTCTGAACCAAGCCGTTCCCGGCGACGATGAGGATGTCGCCGTTGTCCACGGTCGCCTCGCAGTTGATGACGGTCCAGCCGTTCAAGGTCTTGCCGTCGAACAGCGACACGCGGGCGCCGCTGCCGACGGAGGCCTGACCGCCCATATTCTGGCGGGCCAGCGTGTTGGCGTTGCCCATCTCCTTCGTGTAGGGCTTCAGACGGAAGCGGTAGCTGTAGGACCTGGCCGGCAGAGTGTATTCCGGGTGCGGTCGGGCACCCCAACTGTCGTCGCCGCCGACGCCCATCTGACGGTAGTCGAGATTCAGCGTCACGAAGTCCCTGCGAGGCAGGTTGTGAATGTGCGTGGCCTTCTCCAGGTCGGCCATGCTGAAAGGCCAGGCGCTGACGCTCAGGAGCGGCATGCCTACCGCCAGCAAGCCTGCGCCGTTGTTGTCCGTCAAGGTCAGCCAGCGGACGTCGGTGCGGTTGCTGCTCTCCTGCGGACGGGTGTAGACGTGCAGCAGTTCCTCGACCGAGCCCGAGTACAGGCCAACCGCCGCGCCGCTGTTGCGGTCCCAGTAGTTCTCATGGGGGCCGCGGCCGAGCCAGGTCATCGTGGAGTACACGCCGGGCAGCGCCATCTGCATGCCGAAACGAGGCAGCTCGGGCGGCCGGCCGGTCGGTTCCATGCTCGCTTCGACGACGATGTCGCCGCTGCCGTAGACATCGTAGATTGTGGTGTACTTCGCGCCGTCGCCGACCGGGAGCCTGGCCTGGGCGGTGATGCGGACGAGCTGCGGGTTCACCTGCTCGGCGGTGATCGATTCGACCGCCCGCTCGGGTCCGGCGTTCTTCCACACGCCGAGCCGGCGCGGCATCTGATTGCCGTTGTCGTTGTCGATCGGGGGCCGCCAGAAGTTCGGGACCAGGGGGCCGGCGACTAGCTCGTTGCCCTTGAACTTGAGCGACTCGATCGCGCCGCTGGCCTTGCCGATCGTCACGGCGAAGTCGCCGCTGCTGACGGTGTAGACGTTGCCTTGATCGCGCAGAGACGCCTGGGGCATCCTATCGACCGCGACGACCGTTGCGGGCGGCACGTCGACAGGAATCGGAATCTGGTCCCACGCGACCACGTGCCCTTTTGGGGCCCAGGAGGCGTCGCCAGCGAGGGTAAATACAATCTTCAGCCAGTACTCGGCGCCGGGCTGAAGGCTGGGCTTGTCGAACGGGATCTCGATCTTCTGCGTCTGCCTGGGTCCGAGCGTCAATTTGGGCAGCTTGCCCTGCTGGATCACGCGGTCGTCGCAGCGAAGCTCCCACGCGCCGTCGACGAAGTCCAGGCTGCGGAAGTCGTACTCGTTCTCGATCGAGACCGTCCTCGCGGACAGATCGGCGGGCGTGACATGAATCCTCTGATAAACCTTCTTGACCTCCGCCAGCGAGGGGTTGGGCTTTCGGTCCGGCTGGACCAGGCCGTTGCAGCAGAAGTTGCCATCGTTGGGGTTGTCGCCGAAGTCGCCGCCGTAACCCCAGTAGCTCGCGCCGTCGGGGGCCTTCTTGCGGAGACCCTGATCGACCCAGTCCCAGATGTACCCGCCGATGAGACGTTTGTGCGAACGGATGGCCTGCCAGTACTCGGGCAGATTGCCGACGCTGTTGCCCATCGCGTGGGCGTACTCGCACAGGATCATGGGGCGCGTGTCGTTGTTGGTCGCCAGGCGGATGATGCCCGGAATCCGTTCATACATCCGGCTGATCATATCGACATAGGGATAGTCGGGGTTGCCGGCGGCACCTTCATAGTGGACGGGTCGGGTGGGGTCGTAGTCATGAATCCAGCTGGCCATGGCGGCGTGGTTCGGGCCGCAGCCGGACTCGTTGCCCAACGACCAGATCACCACCGACGGATGGTTCTTGTCCCGCTCGACCATGCGGATCGCGCGATCCACGAACGACGTGTGCCAAACCGGGACATTCGAAAGCAGACCGCCGACGCCGTGCGTTTCGAGGTTGGCCTCGTCCATCACGTAGATTCCGTACTGGTCGCACAACTCGTACCACTTCGGGTCGTTCGGATAGTGCGAGGTCCGGACCGCGTTGATGTTGTTGGCCTTCATCAGCTTGATGTCTTCGATCATCCGCTGGACGGAGATCGTCTTGCCGGTGTCGGGGTCGTGCTCGTGACGGTTGACGCCGAAGAACTTGATCGACCGGCCGTTGACGAAGAACTGGCCGTCCTTGATCTCGACCGTGCGAAAGCCCACGCGACAGCTCTCGGCCTCGACGACTTTTCCCGCAGCATCCTGGAGCGTCAGGACCAGCGTGTAGAGGTTGGGCGTCTCGTCCGACCATGGCTTGACGTTGGGCACGGTGGTTCGCAGCAGCCCGAATCGGACGTTGTCCCGCTGCGGATAGCTTTCGTGGAGGATTCGGTCGGCCTCGATGCT
Organism: uncultured Anaerolineaceae bacterium; assembly: GCA_964500225.1. Taxonomy (GTDB): domain Bacteria; phylum Planctomycetota; class Phycisphaerae; order FEN-1346; family JAACEH01; genus JAAYDY01. The sequence continues at coordinate 2,525 of CAZCOA010000080.1, forward strand.
CAGCGGCTGCGAGAGCACGGCCTGTTTGCCGTCGTAGAGCTGGGCTTGGACGGTCCAGCCTTTGGTCTGGGCCTGGCCGTACGTGGCCAGCTTCGGGCGGATCTGCAGGACGCCGTCCTTGTACTGCTCGTCCAGCGTGGCCCGCACGTGGAAATCGCGGATATGCACCGAGGGGGCCGCGAAGAGGTACACGTTGCGGTAGATACCGCTGAGGCGGAACATGTCCTGGTCTTCGAGGTAGCTGCCGTCGGACCAGCGATAGACCTGGGCGGCCAGGATGTTTTCGCCCTTGCGCAGGTACGGCGTGACGTTGAACTCCGCGGGCGTCATGCTGTCTTGGCTGTAGCCGACCCTCTGGCCGTTGATCCAGAGGTAGAACGCGCTGATGACACCGTCGAAGTGCAGGAAGACCTGGCGACCGTCCCACGAATCGGGGATCGTGAACTGGCGACGGTACGAGCCCACCGGGTTGTAGTCGTGCGCGATGTACGGCGGATTCGTCGGGTGCGGATAGCGCATGTTCAGATAGATGGGCTTGTCGTAGCCGTGCATCTCCCAGTTCGAGGGCACCGGGATCTCGGCCCATTGGCTCACGTCGAAATCCGGCTTGTAGAAGTCCACCGGCCGATCCGCGGGCTTGCTCACGCAGTTGAACTTCCAGTTGCCGTTGAGCGACTGGAAATACGGTGAGGCGGTGGGCTCGCAACCCAGCGCCGTCTGGACGTCGGGATAGACCATCAGCGTGCAGTGCCCCGGCTCTTTGTTGCGGCCGACGACCTCGGGGTTCTCCCAATCGTTCGCCTCGACACAGAGTCCACACAGGGACGTCGCAAGGATCATCGCCACAGGAAGGACCAACCACTTCGCGTTCATACTCGCCATCTCCATTCTTTCCACAGGTCATGTCAAGGCAGCCGGCAGGGCATGCCGGACACTGTTGTACAACCGCCAACCGGAAAAAGCAATCCACCGCTGCCGCATGCTTCAAACCGACCACCCGTGGGACCGTCGCAACCCTTTGCGACACCAAGATATACGACATCAACGAAACCCCGCGCGGCCATCTGGGCGGCCATCCAGCGACCAACGAGGGGCCAACGCCCGACCATCAAGCGACCACTAACAAGAATGATAAGAATGAAAAGAATGAAAAGAAGGAGAAAGCAAAGCTCCTCTGGGAATTGCTTTCGCAATGGATTCAACAGAGCAAGAGCGACTTCCGTCGGCAAAAACTCTCAGGTTTCTCGACGGAATCTCTCTTGACTTGATTCTCCAAAGGCGGTATGTTCTTGCGTTTCCCGAACGCGGGGAAGGTACGACCCTGCTTCGACAGTTGAAAATAACGTAAAAAGGAGAAGTTCAGAATGAAAGAGTCAGCGGTGGAAAAGAACAGAAGCATGCACGACCTTGTGGAAGGTCCCGCAGGGTATCTGGAGCGCGGCTGGGTCATCGCGAACCACAAGCTCGTCTCGTTTCATGCCGCCTTTATTTCGTCGGTTCTGAGCTTGCCGGCTGCCGAATTGACCGCGCGGGCCGCCGCCGGGGAGAACATCAAGTCGGTGGTCTTGCAGTTCATGTTTTCGCCGATGCACATGGAGCTGTGGATTTCCCTGGCGATTCTTTATCTGTCCTGGCACATCGCCATCGCGGTCCATGAAATGGGCCACTTCCTGACGGCCGCGAAGCTGACGGCTCTGAACAAGGACTCCCAGGAGAAGGCCGACGCCGCCCTCAAGAGCGGCAACAAGTTCGGTTACTACGCCCAGATGTTCCTGTTGATCCCGTGGGGCAAGTTCTACGGCGTCCGCAAAGAGAACGGCAACTTCGCCCCCGATGCACCGTCCTACCTGGCCGTGGCGGCCGCCGCTCCGATCTGGAGCCAGTGGCTGGCCACGATTTGCCTGCCGATCGCGGCGTTCTTCATTATCGTGGGTCTGGCGGCAGGTCAGGATTGGATGATTTACATCGGCCGGTTCTTCCTGGCCCCCGGCGTGGTCGGGCTGCTTGACCGGCTCCTGGCCGATCCGGGCAAACTGAAGGAGTTCCGCAACCGCGAGAAGGCTGCCGCGGAGGCCGCCGCCCGCGCCGCTGCGATCGCCGCTTCCGGCGAGGCCTGGACGACTCGCGTGGCCCAGGTCAAAAAGACCATGCTCACCAGCCGGATGCAGCAGGTCACCCTCAAGGACGGCAGCCGCG
>CAZCOA010000081.1:0-2857 GCA_964500225.1 uncultured Anaerolineaceae bacterium
GCGAGGAGGCCCCTTTAAACACCTCGCACCATAAGTAAATGCCAACAACTGCATGCAGTTGGCTGCCTAAAGAAAGGTAGCCCGTCTCCGGAGCGCTGCCTGCGAGCTTCGGTCGGACGTCACTAGCGGGCTGGTCGATCAAGGTGACCTCTGCCGCGACCGACGAGAACCAGTAGGGGTTGGGCGACGGAGCGGCGGGTTGTCTTGCCGTGAGCCGCCGAGAGCTGAAAAGGACAACTACCCACGTAGAAGGCCCAGACGACTGACATCCGGACGCGGGTTCGATTCCCGCCGCCTCCACCATTTTTTTCTCTGTAGTAGCTCTCTCTGCAAACGAGCCCACCGGCAACCGCCGGCGGGCTCGGCCCGTTTCTGGCGGGAACACGCCCCTTTTCGGCACGTGGCGACCGTGGCCCGCGACCCGTCGCGTGACGCGGTTCGGCTGCCAGGTGCGCCAAGACAGCCTGAGAACGTCTCTTCCTCTCTGAATCGCGTGACGCGATGCGAACGCGTCACGCGAGAGGTAATCGCTTGCTTTTCAAGCGGTTACGCCGATCCGGCCCACGTGACGTTTGCGGCCCGGCAAATGGGTGCAATGCGGCCCCGCAACCCGCGTCATGTGACGTTTGCGGTGCCAAAGTTTGTCACATGACCGTCACATGCGTGGCACTGCAAGGACGATTTGGCACTGCAATGGCACTGGTTCGGCAAGCGAACAGCGGGAGACGATGCAGGTATTGGCACCGGTGCCAACAACTTTTGTGGCTACTCCTGCCACTTCCCCTTTATGGTGCGGCTTACCCTGGATTCAGACGTCCCGGAAGGAGGAACCATGGCGGTCCCAGCATTCGCGTCCCAGATCGGTCATTGAAAACCAATAGCCCTCGGGATCGGGTGGAAAGGTCTCCTCTGCATAGCCGTCGGAATTCATCAGCCGGATCATGCCCCGCCGATGCAACTCGCGAAGCACATTGAAGATCACAGCACGAGATGTCGCACCGACAAAACTGACAAGGTGGGGCTCAATCTGGTCTGCGGACTCCCAGTCGTCGGCCATCGCATCGAGGATATGCCACGCCGTGGCGTCTGGCTGCCAGCCCACCCGTCGTTGTCTCCTGCCTTCGATAGCCTACGAGATCCGTCAGATCCGCGAGCATGAGCTACTTGGCGCCATTCAGGGGAGCCTCCGTCCCTGTCGACGGCGCAGTTGATTCGGCCCCTTTCTTGGGCTCGTCATAGAAGTCGGCCCCGGCCGCAAGTCGCATAACTTTGATGCCGTCCACGCGCTTCTGCGGACCCGACACCGTGATCCGTTCCATCTGTGCCGTCTGCGGCAACTGAGTCTTAAGGTCGATCACGGCCCGCATGAGGTCCCGCATGGTCATCTCCGGGATCTGATCGCCCGGTGTCGGCTCTTTCCCTGCCTTGCGGTCCATGTTCTCAATCCACTTGACGAGCTGTTCGCGAAGAACCTTCCCGTCCACTTCAGACTCCCGCACAACGACGGCCTTGCCGCTCTTCTTGTCGATTGACTCGACCTTCGTCGTGCACTTGCCCGGTATCGGATCGCCGCCGTAGGGCGAAGGGAACTCGACATTGGACACCTTCGTGTCTGATGCCTTGGCGAAGTCGCCGTTGAAACTGAGGTAGATGGCCAACTCGCGGGCCACCAGTTGCGACACCAACTGCTCGGACGAGACTACTTGGCTGACCGTCTGGCGCAGAACCTTCTCCTTCTCTGCGTCGAAGGCCATGGAGGCCAGCATCTTCTCAGTAGAGGCATCCATCGCCTTTTTAACGGCCTCGTAGTTAGCCAAACCGGTCACGGCGTAGTCCGGCGACAACTTCAAGTGAATGGGGATGTTGTTCCACATGTCGAGCAGAATCTTCGAGGCGGGATTGGCCTTGATCTGCTCGGCCTCGGCGCCGTCGACGCGTGTCTTGCGGTAGGTACACGAAACCACGTACCCCTCGGGGCCGGCCTCCAGAACTGCGATGTCGGCCAGGAGGGTCGCCTGACCGCTGATATCTCTGCTCCCGCGCGTCTGTTGACGACTCCGCGTAATCTGGAGAGTGAAGGAATCGCCCTTCTTCAGCTGTGGCTTCAGTGTGAGCACTTCTGGCTCGGCCGCGAGGCATGCTGCACTCAAAATGCCCAAGCAAAGAGAAAGCGGCAGCGTCATGAAAAGAGAGTTCCGCATTTCCTATCCTTTCGTGGGCAAAGGCGACTGCCTTGTGGCCAGTTTGCCGTTAGCCAATTCCTGTAACCGCACGTGGACAGGATATCACCGTGGGTACGGACCAGACAAGGGAAATGTCAATCAGGCTCCCGGCGCTGCTTGTCCCACCGCACCGGCAGGTTCTTCCTTAGCTTCGCCAGGCTGAGGCCGTCGGGTTCGTCGCCGCGGAGGATGGCTTCGATGAGGTCGGGGGCGAGGCTGGTCAGTTGCAGCAGGCGGCTGACATAGCTGCGGTCGACGTGGAGGGACTGAGCGAGGTCGTCGACACTGGGGTACTCGCCGGATTCGAGTTGCTCCTGCCAGCGGTGAGCCTTGGCAATGGCCTCGACGAGCGTCCGGTTCACCCGGCGGTCATCCTTCGGCTTGGCGTTGGGCTGCGGGTCGATGGGGCGGCCGTCTTCGCCGATGATGATGGTCTGGCGGCCCTCGCGGCGCCGGAAACTCGCCGGAATGTGCACGACCACCGCTTCGCCGTCGCGGCGGACGTGGAGACCGGGATAGTGGCGTGCCTGCTCCTCTTGAATCTCGCTCACATCAACCATGTGCTGCCTCCCCTACGGTCTGGAGTTCCTCGACAATCTGTTCAATGCCGTTGGTGCGAAAGCGGATGTCGATGC
>CAZCOA010000081.1:2957-4093 GCA_964500225.1 uncultured Anaerolineaceae bacterium
TGGAGTTCCTCGACAATCTGTTCAATGCCGTTGGTGCGAAAGCGGATGTCGATGCCGGTCGTGCTGACGGTGATCTGCTCGACCAGCAGCTTGACGATCCGCTGCTGCTCCTGCGGGTAAAGCACATCCCACACCGGATCGACCGCCCGCAAGGCCTTCGACACCCGGTCCGTTTCCAGCGGCCCGCCACTCTGCGGCGCGGCCTCCATCTCCCCGATGGCCCGCTCCAGGGCCTTCAATTCCCCGTTCAGCCGCTTCAACTCCTCGGCCATCGTGCCTTCCTCGTCGCCGTCGCCGACGCTCAGGACGGCGCGGATGGCCTTCCGCGTCTGCTCGTGGCGCTTTCGCAGGTCGTCGAGCCGCGCCTGGGCGGCCTCGTCGGGCCGGGCCTCGCCCGCGTCAACCACCTCGCGGTAGGTCCGGGCGATCACGTCGCCATGGCGCAGCAGCGCCCGAAGCTGGTCGACGACGGCCGTCTCGATCTCGCCCGCAGGCAGCGACGGCAGCGGGCAGCGGCCGTAGCCGGTCCTGACCTTCTTCGCGCAGGTGTAGTAGCGATACTCGGTGCCTTCGCCCTTCCTGGAGTGGCTTGGCTGCACCAGACTGCCGCAATGGCCGCAGCGGATCATCCGCCGCAGGAGGGCGAAGCGCCGCACCTGGTGCTTGTGCGTGTAGGTCTGGTTCGCCGAAAGGGTCTTCTGGGCCTTTTCGAACACCTCGACTGGCAGGATGGCCGGGTGTTCGGCCGGGTAGTGCTTGCCGCGGTGGGTGATCTGGCCGACGAGCTTGCGGCAGGTAAGCAGTGCATAGACCGACTTCTGCGTCCACGGCTTGCCGCCGCGGGGCTTGCCGCTCTTGCCGGTGTAACGCTTGGTGCCGATGCCCTCGGCGTTCAGGGCGTCGGCCACCTTGCGGCAGGACTGGAGCTTCAGGTAGAGGCCGAAGATGTGCCGCACCGTAGGCACCTCGGCCTCGTTGACCACGAACTTGCGGTCGACGATGTCGAGGCCGAGGACGGGAAAGCCGCCGAAATACTTCCCCTGCCTGGCGGTGGCCAGAATCTTGTCCCGAATCCGCTCGCCGATGATCTCCCGCTCGAACTGGGCGAAGGAGAGCAGGATGTTGAGCGTCAGGCG
>CAZCOA010000082.1:0-3684 GCA_964500225.1 uncultured Anaerolineaceae bacterium
TGGCGTTGTGCGAACGCTTCGGCCTCGGTGGTTCCTCTTCGAAAACGTCCCCGGCCTCCTGTCATCGTCTGGCGGACGGGACTTTGGCGCCTTCCTCGCCGCGGTGGAAGACTGCGGGTATGGGTGGGCCTTCCGGGTCATCGACAGCCAGTGGTTCGGTGTCGCTCAGCGCCGGCGACGGCTGTTCCTCGCCGGTTATCGTGACCCTGTCACAGGTGCTGGAGACTGGCGACCTGCCGCGGCGGTACTTTTTGACAGAGAAAGCCTGTCGCGGCATCCTACGCCGCGCCGCGGCCCGCGGCAGGAAGTTGCCCGAGCCCTTACGGCAAGCACTGGCGGAGCAAGCGGCAAGGAGCAGCAACTGAGCTTCGTGAGCGGCGATGGCCGGCCCTTGAACCCGCTCTGCTTTGGCGGCGGCAACACCTCGGGCGAGATCGAGGTGGCCACGTGCCTGACGCATCACCACAGCCGCCAGGATTTCGACACCGAGACTTTCGCGATGGTCGGGCCCCTCTGTGCGCATTCGAAGGAGCATGGACACGCCTTCGGCGGTCAGCAGGCGGTCGAGGCGGGCCACATCGTGCCCCATGCCGTCGGCCCGCTTTGCACGCGGTCGGGGGGCCACACCGAGCAGCAGGCGGTGGAGGCGGGCCACATCGTCACGCACGCCCTCACGGCGCGCTACGATTCCAGCCCCGACGGCACCGGCCGCGGCGTGCCACTGGCCCTGCACGAGAATCAGCGCGGCGAGTTGACCACCTCGCCGAGCGCCGGGGCGCTGAAGACCGGCGGCGGCAAGCCGGGCCAGGGATACCCGGCGGTCTGCTATCCGCTGGACCTCAGGAACGCCGGCCGCAATCCCGCCAAGCGCGATGCCGTCAATCGCCAGGGCGTCGGCGTGGGCGCAGAAGGCGCAGCGGCCCCGGCCTGCACCGCCGGGCCTGTCGCCGGCGTGGCTTATTCTTTTCAGCCGCGCATCGGCCGCTCCGGGCGCGGTCAGCCTTCGGAGGTCGTGCCCGCCCTGGCCGGCGCCGGCGCCGATGTTGGAGCCACATCCGACGCCCGCCCCTGCGTCGCCGTGGCCGCGCCGTCCTACGCCGTCCGGCGGCTGACGCCGCGGGAGTGTGAACGGCTGATGGGCTACCCGGACGACTACACGCTCGTGGAGTTCAGGGGCAAGCCCGCCAGCGACGGGGCCCGGTACCGCGCCATCGGTAACTCGATGGCCGTGCCGGTGGTGGCCTGGATCGGGCGGCGGATCGACCTGGTGACCCGACTGCTCGACGCCGGCTGAGCGCCATGTCCTTCCACAGGCATAGAAAGGGCCGTCGGCGCGGTATTGTTACAGAAATTCCCGAAAACCTTACCGGAAGAGCTGCGCCGCCCCCGCCAGAGCGAACGGCCATGAGGTGAACACCCTATGCGAATCGCACGTGTCTTTCCCCGCCGCACCAGCGCCACGCCGGACGACGACCTGGCGTTCGTGGGCGACCCGCCCCTGTTTCTGCCGGACGTGGACGAGGTCCACGTTTCCTGCACGTTCACCTGGCACGTGGACGAGGCGAACCGGCTCTACCGGGCCTGGCAGGCCCAGGGCTACAAGGTGCGTATCGGCGGCCCGGCCTTCGGCACCCCGGCGGGCGACTTCACGCCGGGCCTGTACCTGAAGGAGGGCCTCACCATGACCAGCCGGGGCTGCGTCCGCCGGTGCCCGTTCTGCTTCGTGCCGGAGCGCGAGGGCCAGCTGCGGTTGCTGCCCATCACGCCGGGCTGGAACGTCTGCGACAACAACCTCCTGGCCTGCCCGCGGGGGCATGTCGAGGCGGTGCTCGACATGCTGGAGGCGCAGCCCAAAGCCGCGCGGTTCACCGGCGGCATCGACTCGCGACTCTGCCAGGAGTGGTTCGCCGAGCGGCTCGGCCGGATGCGGGTGCAGATTCTCTACACGGCGTTCGACCATCCGTCAGCCCGGCCGCATGTGGAGAAGACCGTTGCCATGCTCCGCGCTGCGGGCCTCTCGCAGCGGCAGGTCGGCTGCTACGTGCTCGTGGGCTATCGCGGCGACACGCTGGTCGCAGCCGAGGAGCGGCTGGAGTGGGTCTTTCGCACGGGCGGCACGCCGTTCGCCATGTACTTCCGCCCCGCGGAGGACCGGCGGACGAAGATTCCCCCGGAGTGGAGCCGCTTCGTGCGGCGCTGGAACCGTCCGGCGCTCATCTTCTCCAGCCATGCGGACTGCCTGGCAAACGACGTCCAACCGGAGAACGCCCCGGCGCTGATAATGGCCGGGGCGTCGGAAAGCGAGGCGATCTGATGCAGCTATCCGCTCCTGACAACTGTAATCTGCCACTCGGAGCGGTCCTTCATCCGCAGGACCAGCCCCTTGTTCATCGTCAGCAGACCCTGCTCCTCGAAGGTGCTTACCACGTCGAGCTCGACCAGTTCTTCGGGCACGGTCACCTCCGGCTCGTCATCGAAGTCGGCCATGGTCACGGCGGCCAGCAGATCGTAGAGGGCTCTCTCCAGTTCGGCGTCGTTCATGGCCGCACCTCACTGGGCGGCGGAGCGGAACTTGCCCCGCTCGACCTTCGTGAACCGGCTGGCGCTGCCCCTGGTGGTGACCTCCCTCAGGATGGCGCTGCTCAAGGTGGCCGCGGGCGTTTTGCCTTCAGTCTGCCAGAGGCCGGTGGCGAGGACTCGCTCGACCATCTGCTGGCAGGTGAGCGGCTCGCTGGATTCGGCCAGCACCCTGGCGGCCAGGTTCAGCAGGCTCGGGCGTTCCTGCTTGCCGCCCGTCGCGTCAGGTTCGCCCGTGTCGCGTCCGGCTTCGCCGGTGGCCTCGCTGGCCGCCTTGCGGCCCCGCTTGGCCCTGGGAGCCGACGTGGCCGTTGCCCCCTCACTCGCCGTCTGTTCGCCCGTCGCGGTCGCCCCGGCAGCTGCGAGGGCCAGGGATCGCTCGCTCAGCGCCAGCCCTTCCCGGGCAGCGACCCGGCTGGCGTCCGTTTCCGGGGTGACGATGGGCATGGTCTTCTTGGGCCAGAGGCCACGCAGCCTTTGGGCACTGGCGATTCTCACGGTCTTGCCTGTCTTGGCATTGGTGCCGTCCCATCCCCCGTGCGGATTCTCGCGCTCGATTTTCACCGGCACCACCGAGCCGCTGACTTTGACCGCGTACGTCTTACCCACTTGTACGTTGCTCTTCTTCATCTTCGTCTCCCTTCGGTTGGGCCCCGCGTTGCGCGGGGCGGTTGGTTGTCTGCTGATGCAGGCGGCTCAGGCCGCCTGTTCGTCATACTTGCGGGCCAGCCGCATCAGTTCCTTCTTCGTGGCTTCGAGGTTCGCCATGTCGTCGATCCAGCCCTCGGCTACACATACAGGCTTGTACCAGTCTTTCCTGCCTTTATTCCAGCCTGCCTGGTAGAAAAACCGCTTCATGGCCCCCACCGCGGTGGTCGTGTCGGCGTAGGTTCTCTCCGGCGGGTCGAAGCTGGTGTTGCGGGAAAGGGCCATCGTCGCCAGGGCCAGCCCCATCTGGACCCAGCTGCTGACCTTCAGATACGAGCTGGTGGCGCTGAACGCCCGAAGCTCGACCGTCTTGTTCCGGCCGAAGAGCGGCACCAGGTTGAGCGACTGGTACCTCGATATGCCTGCCGAAGCCAGCCGCAAGTCCTCGGCCTTGATCTT
>CAZCOA010000083.1:0-3680 GCA_964500225.1 uncultured Anaerolineaceae bacterium
CTGGCCGAGGCCGAGGCCGACAAGGCGGCCGTGGCCTTCGACTACTATACGCTGAGCGGGTTGCACACGGGTGCCGGCGAGGCCGAGCCGGCCGCGGCGGAGTTCGCCAAGGGCGAACAACTCTTCGCGGCCGTCGCCCAGACGGCGGACCTGCTCGTGAAGCGGGCTGAGGCCGCGGCCAGGGTGAAGCAGAACGAGCGGGCCGTGGCCCTTTATGGTGAGGCCTTCGCCAAGGGCATCGACGAGGCGGCGCGGGCGGAGAAGGCCGCCGGCTTCGTCAAGGTCGCCCTCGATGCCAATCGGCCGGAGGTGACGGTTGACACGGTTCTGGCGCACAGCAAGGACGTCGGCGTCTATCAGCGGGTCGTCGCGTCGCTCATCAAGAAAGGTTCCACCGCCGACGCCCGGCGGCTGGCCGCCCGGCTGAACGAGCCCGGCGTGGTGGCCGAAGAGAACAAGCAGGCGACCGCGGAACTCCTGGCCGAAGTCGATATCTCGACAGCTTTGGCCGAGGCCAAGGCCCGCGAGGCGGCGGGCGACACGGTGGGCATCATCGCGGCCCTGAAGGATGGCGCGGCGAAGGCCAAGACCGACGGGCAGACGGCGACGGTCTGGGAGGCCGGACTGAAGCTGGCCGATTCGCTCATTGCGACGGATGACAAAGTGCAGGCGAAGGCCACGGTAACCGGGCTGCGGACGAGCACGCCGGCGGCGCTTCTTTCGCAGGGCCGCCGCATGGCCTCGGCCGTGCCGCTGGTGAAACTCGGCGAACTGGAGGCCGCCAGGCAGGACGTGCTGGCGGTTCTGGCGCATCCCGAAAGCATCGGCGTGGCGGAGAAGGCTCTTCTTTGCGGCGGTGCGATCCGCGGTGCCCTCTGGCTCCAGGAGAAGGAGCGGGAGAAGCCGGCGACCAAGGCCTGGACGGCCCAGATGGTGGCTGCCCTGCCGGGCATCGAGCAGGTCGTGAAAGACGGCTTGGCCAAGCCGACTACGACCTGGGACAACAAGATCGCCTCGCGGCTCCTGGGCCAGATGGGCATGCTGCTGGCCCGTGACAAAGGCGCGGGGCCTGCCTACGAGAGCTTCGCCCGGCTGACCGAGGGTCTGCCCGACGCTCAGAAGACGCTTCCTTATTATCAGGCCAAGAGCGCCCTGAGCCTCGCCGCCGGTCAACTGGCTGAGGCCGAGACGGCCCTCGGCAAGGCCGTGGCCCTGGCCGCCAAACCGGAAGAGAAGGAAGACCTGGCCCTCCAGTACGAGACCCTCGGCAACGTCTACGCCAAGGGCGGCGAGGCCGCCAAGTCCGCGGCCGCCTTCGCCATGGCGGATGAACTGCTCGGGGCGATGACGGCCGAGCAGTTGGCAAGCCGGGCCATCGCCGCCGCCGAAAGCGGCGGCCTCGAACGAGCCCTCGGCCTCTATGATCAGGCCTTCAAAAAGGGCTTTGACGAGGAAACGCTTCCAGGGCACCTCTCGCGCTTCAAGAAACTGGCCGTCGACAGCGGCCGGCCGACATTGGTCGTGGATGTCCTGCTTGCCGGTAGCAAGAATGTCGCTACCTATGTCTCGGTGGCCAAGGCCCTGCTGAAGAACGGCGAATACGCCGACGCCCGTCGCTTGGCTGCCCACCTGACAGCACCCGGCATCCTCACCGTGGAAGCTGACCAGCAGGCTGCAACGGAACTCCTGGCCGAGGTGGATGTATCCGAAACGCTCGCCGGCGTCGCCGCCAGGGAAGAGGCCGGCGACCTGGGCGGGGCGGCCCTGAAGGTCGACGAGGCCCTGGCCAAGGTCAAGACGGCGGACCAGACCAACCGCGTCTGGCAGGCGGGCCTGCGGGTCGTGAACAAGCAGGTGCAGACGGGCGGGGCCGCGGCGGCCCGCGCCCTCCTCGATAAGCTGCGGACGAAGACGCCGGAAGCCCTGATGACGCAGTCGCGCCTCATCAGCACCACGCGGGTGCTCGTCAAGCTCGGCGACCTGGAGACGGCCGAGGCGGACGTGACCAAAGTGATGAGCGCCGCCGAAAACACCCAGGCGCTGGATGAAGCCCTGCAGGCTACCGGCCTTACCGAATCCTACAAGGCCGACGCCGACAAGGAGAAGAAGAACTACAAGGCCCGCCTGGCGCGTCTGGCGGCGCTGGCCCCGAAGGCCGAGCCGGTCGTCAAGCAGGGGCTGACCCAGCCGACCGACGGCGGCGACTTCCTGTTCGCCTTGCGGGCCCTCTCGCGCCTCGACGAACTCGTCCGCCGGGCCAAGGGGCCGGCCGAGGCCCTGGATCAGTTCAATCGCATTACCGCGACCCTGGCCGCCTCACAGAAGACCTTCGATTACCAGCGCGAGCGGGCCACGGTGAATCTCAACGCCCAGCGTCTCGACACGGCCGAGCAGGCCCTGGCCGACGCCTTCGCCGCGGCCACGACCGAATCCGAGAAGGAAGCCGTGGGCATGGACTATTACTACTTGGCCGGCGGCTATCAAAAGGAGAACAACCCCGTCAAGCGCGATCAACAGTTGGCCAGGGCCGAACAGATCTTCCTCGACCTGCCGGTCACGGCCGACCGCCTGGCGGCGCGGGGCTATCACCTGGAGCGGGCCAGAAACGTCGAGGCGGCCATGCCCATGGACCGCCGGGCGCTGGAGGCCGGCTTGGCGGAGGACAAAGTTCCCGTGGTGGTTGACCGCTTCGTCAGCCTGTGCCTTCGTCTGAAGAAGCCCGAAGCGGCGGTGGACGTGCTGCCGGCCTTCTCGAAGGACCCGGCGGCCTATCAGCCGATCGTCGACGCCCTGATCGCCAAGCAGCGGGCGGATCTGGCCGTGCAGCTGGCCACGCACCTGGCCCAGCCGGGGCAGATCTCTGACCCGGCCGCTCAGCAGGCGGCGACGGAACTGCTAGCCCGGGCGACCGAGGCCCGCACGAAGCGAGTCGAGGGCGAGGCCTCGGCCATGCAGCGGCTGGCCGAACTCTTCCGCAAGCGCGCCGAAGGCGCTCGCGCCCGCGGCGACGAAGCCGAGGCCGGCGAGTGGGCCCGCAAGGCCGTCGAGGCTGAAGCGGCAGCCACAGCGGTGCGGACAGCCGTCGAACCGCAGTAGAGATCGGAAGCGTAGCGAACACATACACGGATTGCTGACCGTCACTGCATGGGAGGACGCGAGATGAAACGGTTCCGGCTGATCATGAGACTGATGGCTGTCGTGGCGGTTCTGGCCCTCCTGGGCGACTATTGCATGGCGGAGAACAAGGGCCGTGTCTTCCGCTGCACCAAGGACAAGAAGACCTGCGAGATTTGCGAGGACGGCAGCGTCACCAAGGAAGAGACGTATGTCGAGGCGGACAGCGAAGAGGACGCCTTGTCTTCTGGTGATTATGACGAGTGCCTGGAGGTCATGCCGGGCGACACGGTGAACCCGATCACCGGCCAGCCGGGCGTCTCGCTGCCGGCCGGCCTCTCCTATGAGGCTGACCGGGCCCGCAGCGGCGGGACGGGCCTGCTGACCAACATCGCCCTCCGCGACGTGCGGTTCGTCGTTCGCCAGGATGCCAGCGGCGTTCCGCTCAGGGTCCGCTACCACGACGGCAGCGGCGAGGCCCCCGTTATCTTCAAACGCATCGACGGCGATTGGAAGGAGGTCGATTCGGCCGACAACGAGACGTTCATGCCCCTGCGTCTGGATTG
>CAZCOA010000084.1:0-3652 GCA_964500225.1 uncultured Anaerolineaceae bacterium
CGGTGCGGGTGAGCCTCGCAGGCTTCGGCCAGATGATCGCCGAGGCGGGTGGCCGGGGCCTGGGGGTGCAGGGGCATCGCCACCATGGCCGCCACCTGGTCGCGCAGCACCTGCGGATCGCGACGGCTAACGGGCTCGCTCAATGCGTCGGCCACGGGAATCAGGCGCTCGCCGAACAGGTACGCCACGAGGTCGAACTTGCCTGCCAGTTCCAGCAACAGCGGCTCATTGAACTTCAATTCGCCTGCCAGGGCCTCGGCCCTGGAGATCATGGCCGGACTGCCCTCGGCGGCTGCCGCCCCCGCGGGCGACTCGTCACGGATCCCCATGCTGCGCGACGTGTCGGCCAGCAAAACGACCATCGGCCGCTCATACTGCGTGCTCACGTGGACCAGGGTTGGACGAAACAGGACGAACACCACCGCCGCCACCGCCGCACCGCGCAGGAGGCGGAGAATACGACGCTTGGGCGGGCTGAGGGGTTTGGCAAGTCGGGCGTAGCCCAAAACCGTAGCCAGCGCAAAGAGTCCCGCCAGCGGCAAGGCCAGGGCCCATCCGCCGAAGGGGTCCAGATCCAGATGCGCAGCCAGGATGGCGGCAGAAATCATCGGGTCACGTCCAGTCAAGCTACGCGCGTGTGCCACAGATTGGAAGCCCCGGCGGCATCGGGGGCCAGTGTGCTAACCCCGCGACAACCGGAGCGACACTTTGGCGCCGGCTGCGCCATCGCCCCCGAGTGTGGCTACCCGGCGTCATTTCTGCTTGCTGCTCACTCCAGCGATCCCGCGTCGCCTGTGTGCATTCCCTGTGGCACACCGATTAGTGTACTTCCGCCCCGCTGGGCTGCAATGCAAAAACCACATCGCGGGTCCTCCCGCTCATGGCAGTTGTCAGGCGTGCCAATCGGAGTCCGCCGTCTCAAGCGGCCGCGATTGAAGGTGAACAGGCGGCCTCGGCAGTCAGGCGATCCACTTGCGGCGGATGTTGCACAGGCTTAGTGCAAAAAGCACCACGCAAAACGCCGCCAGCAGACCGAAATCCAGGGCCAGCGGCAGGTGAGGCGCCCGGTGGAACGAGGCGTGCAGGATGTCGGCCCCGTACGTCAGCGGCAGCACGTAGGACAGCGGGCGCAGCCATGCGGGCAGTTGTCCCAGCGGGAAGAACAGCCCGCACAGAAAAATCATCGGGAAACGGAAGAAATTGGAAAAGGTCTGTGCCTCAAAGACTTCTTTGACGGAAACGGCGATGAACAGGCCGAGGAAGGTGGAACTGACGGCGATCAGGACGACGGCCGGCGTCAGCGTCGCCCAGCGGACGCCCGACAGGTCGGTCAGAAACGACGCAATCGCGAGCGGCACGAAGGCGTTGAGTACACCGAACACGATGGCGCCGCTCGTCTTGGCCAGCATCAGCACCTCCAGCGAAATGGGGGCCAGCAGCAGCCGCTCGAAGGACCGGCCCTTCTTCTCGAACGTCACCGTGACCGCCAATACGCTGGTGGTGCCGAACAGGATGCTCAGGGCCGTCAATCCCGGCAGCAGCGTGGGAAGACTCTCTATGCCGAGCCCGGAGCGGATGAAGAACATGGCAATCCACACCAATGGAAACAGGATGCCCCAACTGATGTTCGGCGGCTTGAGGTAATAGGCCCGCACGTCCTTCAGGAGAATGTTCCAGAAGGCAATCCACGTTTTCATGCGCCGCCCCCTGGCTTTGCCGGCTTCTCCTGCTTCATGGCGCCGGCCTCGATGCCGGTGATGCGGACGAACACTTCCTCCAGCGAAGGTTGCAGTTTCCTGATCTCGGAGACCTCCGCGCCGCAGTCTTCGAGGAGTCGCACCAGCGGCCCTACGCGAACGGGTTCGCATGACTCGACCCGAAGGCCTCCCCCCGTGACCGTTTGGCAGGCAAGGCCGGGGAACTCGGCGGCAATTCTCTCGCAGAGCCGCGCGGCGTCGCCCGACACGGCTACCTGGACCGCGTGGCGTCCGTCGGTCCGTCGCATCAGGTTGTCCCGCGTGTCAATGGCAACAATCCGTCCGTTGACGATGAACGCCATGCGTCGGCACAGCCGTTCGGCTTCTTCGATGTAATGGGTGGTCAGAAAAACGGTCGTGCCGGCGGCGTTCAGGTCGGCGATCATCTGACGTATCTGGCGGGCGCTGGCCACATCGATGCCGGTCGTCGGCTCGTCGAGGAATAGGATCGACGGCGCGTGAATGATGCCCGCGGCGATGGTGAGTTTACGCCTCATGCCCTTGGAATAGCCGCCAAACTTCCGCCCTGCCGCCTCGGCAAGCCCGAAGCGTTCCAGCAATTCGGCGGCTCGATTTCGCCGCTCTTTGCGGCACAGACCGTAGAGGGCCCCGCAAAAGTCCAAATTCTCGAAGCCCGTCAACTCGGGATAGAGATTGCTTTCGTCGGGCACAACGCCCATCAGGTGCTGAGCCGCCTTCGGATTCTTCGAGCAGTCCACGCCCGCGATGTGGATGGATCCGGCATCGGGTCTGGCTAGACCGATCAGGAGGTTGATCGTGGTCGTCTTGCCCGCGCCGTTGGGGCCGAGAAAGCCGAACAGCTCGCCCATCTCGACGTCGAAGTCGACGCCGGACACGGCCTCGACCTGGCCAAACCGCCTGGCCAGACCTTGAACTGCGATAGCTGCGGCGGGCATCATCCTACTGCTTCCTTGTCGCAACGCGGAACAAACGGCCTGATTCGGCGGACCACTCCGCTCATGTCAGCCTCCGGCCGGTGGAACTGGCGGCCAGCTTGGCGTGCAAGACGCCTTTCTCACGTTGCAGCCGGTCTGCCAGGGTTTTGATGTCCTTGCTGCGGCCGCGCACCATGATCATTTCGGCACAGAGGTGCTCGTCGAGGTGCACATGGGTCGTGGCCAGAACTTTGCCGGGGAAATGGTGCTGCTGGTGAATCAGCCGCTCCGTCAGCCCGCGCGTGTGATGATCGTAGAGCAGCGAGAGAGTCCCCAGGAGCACCTCGTTGCTCTCCCATTCCTGCGTTACCAAATGATCCCGAATAAGGTCGCGAACGAATTCCGAGCGGTTTCCATAGCCGCTGGAAATCACCATCTCTTCGAGGCGGTCAAAGAGCGACTTGGGAATGGACAGGCTGACGCGCACAAGCTCGGACATGGGCATTCCTTTCCGTGAGACCGCAAGGACATGGTAGTCGCTCCCGGCAAACACGTCAAGCATCGCGACGCCCAGGGTAGCGTCAAAGACTGTGTGCAATATGTTCGATGAGGTGCCGGCGGAGCAGTTGACCGAAGAGGGCACGCCCGGCGGCGTGGACGTTGTGGAACGTCCCCATGGGCCGCAGCCGCAGCCGCAACGTGCGGATCGGGCGTTCCACACGGTTGGTCGTCCGCAACTGCCGCCGCCACCTGGACGGCAGGTCGTAAAACATCGGATTTCCGTTGGGCAGTCGCTGAAGAAGCGTACCTTCTCCTTGTTACGCGTCGGCTCGCCTCATATTGCACACCATGTCATGTTACGCTACTTCACAGGGTCGCGGTCTTGACGGCGTGCGGAGGCCAACGATATAATGTCGGCAGTTGGCGACTGTCGAGAGAACGGAGTGCTCGGGTGGTGGAATTGGCAGACACGCTACGTTGAGGTCGTAGTGCCCGTTT
>CAZCOA010000085.1:0-3611 GCA_964500225.1 uncultured Anaerolineaceae bacterium
ACCAGGTGGCCCGTGGTGGCGGACTTCTTCAGGTGGGCCACGTCAGCAGTCCTCCATGCGAGTGCCAGTCTTGACTTTCATGAACGGATGCCTCATATTGCGGTACCCAGGAGAATCAGGAGATCGTCATGCTTCGTGTTACTTTCGCGTGCTGCGTCGCCCTTACAATGCTGGTCGGATGCGGTTCAGAGCGTGATGCCGTCCCGACAGTCTCGTTCGACACCGCATTCGAAGAAGCGGTAAGGCTTCACGGGCAAGAGACCTTCCCGAACTCAATGGCACGGGAGGAAGGTTTTGACCTGAAGCAGCACATTGCTGATGTCCATGCGGATTTCGTGCGCGTTTCTCAGCAGTTTCAGAATGAGGCAGGCGTTGCCTACTTGGGCCAGAAACTGCATGCACTGCACGACGAGGAAGCCGAGTTCGCGAGCCATTGTGCCATCGTTATGCTGGCCGAATCTGGCCGGGACGACGCTGTGGCCCTTCTTGCCCGTCTGGCACGTGGCGATGCCAATATCATGCCTCACCTGGCGACTGCGGGTAGCGAAGAGCGGGAGAGAATCACGGGACACGCTGCCGACCTCCTCGCCAAACTGCGTGCACCTAACTCAAATGACATCCATCGGCAATAGCGCCGATCTGAACCGCCAAGCGGACCACGTCAGCAGTCCTCCGGGGCGTCGATCTCGACGCGCGTCTCGGCCTTGGCGGCCACGAGGCAGCCGCGGCTATCGAAGGTCAGGTTGCGATGGAAGGCGTAGAGTTTCTGGTCGCCGGCGTCGTTGTAGGCGGTGCGGGTCTGGACGCGAACGGTCACGCCACCCTTGCCGGCCGGCGGATCGGTGATGTCCCATTCGTCCGTGGCGGCGGTTTCCTGCTCGAAATCCTGCGGTTCCAGAACCGCGGGGTCTTCAACCGTGCCAGGGGCGCAGTCGAAACGGACGAGGGCCCACTTCTCACCGGTGCCGGACTCTTTCCACAGGATCATGGCCGCGCCGGTCGAGCCGCCGGCCAGGTGACCGGCCGCGCCGTCGGTCACGTCGGCGAAGCGGTGGGCCTCGTCGTCCACCTGAATCTTCACTGGGCAGACGCCGAAGGCCCAGGCGCGGGCGACGAGGCCGGCCTTGACCGGCTCGGCCAGGATGACGAACCGCCCCATGTGGTCATCTTCGGTGGGCGTGACGCCCTTGAGGGCCACGCGATCGGTGAAGGCTTGCTCGCTGTCGGTGGGAGTGAAGATCGGGCCGTCGATTCCGAGCACGTCGAACCGCTCGCGGTCGGCTCCGCTGGCGTTCTTCACCAGGACGATGCCGGCCGCCAGCCCTCGCGGCTGCGACTCGCCGGTCTGGTTCTGGCTGCGGGCCTGCCGCTCCTGGGCCACGTCGAGCAGCGTGTTCCACGTGACGGCGGGAATCTGGAGCCGGTCGCCGGCCTGGACTTTTCTGAGCACTTCAGCCATCCTGCCTCACTGTCTGCGCGCAGAGGGGACGATCTCCGGCCAGCGGAATGCCCGTTCCCCAGTTTCGCCGATCATCTTTGCATGGCAATGTTCAGCGTAATGTCGCCTGTGCTCGGGAAGAGCGACTTGTCCTTCACAACCGCCGTCCATCTCACCGTCTTTTTCAACTTGCTGTCGTTGACGAGCGGAATGTCCACCTTGTCGGCCATCCACATCGGCGTGGGCGGCTGATAGCCATGCATGACCCAGCCAACCTTGGTTACCCTATCCGGACCGTCGCTGGTCGCAATCTCAAGAATTAGAGCAACGTCCATGAACTTGTAGTCATCATTGTCTTGCAGAGAGCGCCCGGCCCATACCTCAACGCGGCGGTCCCTGTTCTCTTCCAAGGTGACGCCCGCGCCTCCTTCGGCTGTCAGCCCAAGCGTCGTGATCTCCACTCCTGATCGAGAATTGAGCAGGGATAGGCTCCAGGTTGTGTGAAGCTCTCTGCCTTCATACTGATACCGAGCCTGCACCTCCGCAGTCGGCGGCAGCTCGGCGAACACGTCTTTCATCGCCAAACTCCGGGAGCCGGCCTGATTCGCTCCACAGCCACATAGTGCCGCTGCAAACGTGGCAGCCAGGAACATCATTGCCATTCGCCAATGCCGCTGTCTCATGTTCTGATCCTTTCGCGTTGTACTTGCCCTGTGGCCACAGAATTCTACCACAGGCCGACCAATGATCAGCCGCCAATCCCCAACCCGCTGAAATCCCCGTCCTCGTAGACCTTCTCCACGTAGGCGTGCCGCGGCTTTTTGACCAGGGCCTTGGCCCCGTCGTCCACGGTGTCGACGTAGCGCACCCACAGGTACTCCCAACCCTTCTTCGACGGCACGGTGATGCTGCCGATGGTGATGTTGGTGCGGTTGGGGCTGCCGGCGAAGGCATAGCTGAACTCGGCGCTGCCGTCGCCCCGCTGGCCGCTGAACTGCCCGCCGCGGAACAGGCATTCGCCGGCCGCCAGCGAGATCGTCAGGCCCGTGCGACTGTCGGTCACGCTGAAGGCGCCGCTATTGACCTTGCCCGTCAGGGCGAAGATCGTGCCGGGGTTCGGCAGGCTCCCCGAGGCAAAGACCTTGGTCACCGTGAAGTTGAAGACCGGCACGGTGATGTCGACGCCCTCGACGGCGTCGTGCGTAACGCCGATAGCCCCACCGAGGTCGGGCGCCGTGTCGCCCGACATGCCGTGGCGGCCGACGGTCGTGATGCTCTGGGTGATGTGCTGCGAGCCGCCGCTGGTGTCGAAGGTGACGGCCGTCTCGCCCACGGCCGGCGGATTGCGTTCGACCTTGCCGGCGGGGACGTACCGGGCGGTGCCGTCCCACAGCCCCGGCCCCACCGGCTCAATGGCCACGCTCTCGCGCACCAGGCCGTTGTAGGCGGCCGGGGCCGCGGCGGCCAGCGCCGTCCAGGCCGCCTGGTCGTCATCAGTCCCGGCGACGTTGTAACGCAGGTCGATGGTCGAACTGCGGCCGATGGTCGTCGGGCGGCTCTCGAACTTTTCGGTGACGGTGACGGCCATGTCGCTCCTATCCGAACGTCAACCCGCCCAGCGTGGCCTCGTCCACCAGCCGCTTGGTGTTCTTGGCGGTCTGCTCGGCGGCGTTGGCCAGCCGGTCGGCGGTGCCTCCAGCCCCGAGGCCGCGGGCCTCCATGACGTTGAAGGTGCCGGTGACGCCCACGGTCCGCTTCTTCACCTCGTCGAGCTTGTCGCCGATGCCTTCCCACTCGTCGAGGTCGAAGGCCGGGCCGCCCGGGCGCGGCGGGCCGCCGCTCGTCGGTTGCCCGGCCTCGCGCTTGCGCTTGGCCTCAGCGATGGCGTCCTGCCACTCCTTGCGGGCGGCATCGACCTCGCCCTGGGCGGCGGCGATCCGCTGGTCGTACTCGTCGGCCAGGGCCTTCTTCTTTGCCGCCTGCTCGTCGTCCACCGACCGCATGGCCCGCTCGTGAATCTCGTCCTCGCGGCCCCGCTGGGCGGCACGCTCGGCCTCACGGGTCTTGACGGCGGCGTTGGCCCGCTCGTCGATCTTCTTGTTCTCCCGCTCCAGCCACGCGTCGGCCTCGGCGTAGGCGGCGTTGGAATCGAAACCCTTGTCAAACAGGCCGC
>CAZCOA010000086.1:0-3586 GCA_964500225.1 uncultured Anaerolineaceae bacterium
GCCGGGGACGTTTTCGAAGAGGAACCACCGAGGCCGAAGCGTTCGCACAACGCCAAGGGCGACGAGCGCCAGGTTACCACGGTGGTCTCCCAAGCCAAGCCGCTTGCCGGCGACGGAGAAGGACTGGCAGGGGCTGCCGAAGACGATAAGGTCAACAGGTTCTTCGCGGGCAACTTCATTCCAGTCCACTCCTGTCACGTCGCCAAGGTTCTTCGTCCGCGGGTGCCGCGCCTCCAGCACGGCGCTGGGGAACGGCTCCAGTTCCGCGCACCATCTCCAGTCAATCCACGGCATGGCTTCTTCCGGCGCGCCGATGCCGCTGAAGAGTGTGCCGCCTCGCATGGCCTGCCTGTCGTTCGCCTGGGCGAGCCCGCCTGTTTCTTCGCGTGTACTGGTCAACTGCATCCCTCCTTCCGTGTGCGACACGAGCCACAACCCGGCCTCGTGCCCCCCGCACGCTCCAGCAGCGCCACGGCGATGTCCCACAGTTCCTCGGGCATCTGGGGAACGCCCGCCGTCTCCGCGTATTGGCGCTCGATCCACTCCAGCAGCCTCATGCCGCAGTTGAACAACTCGACGTCGTGCCTTTGGTTCAAGCGGCCACCTCCTCGCCGACAGTCGTGTTCTCAGCGGCTGCGACCCGCTCGGCCTTCTTCCCCGTGTGCTCCTCCCACCGGCGCACCGCCACGTCGACGTAGCGCGGCTCGATCTCCATCGCGAAGCAGCGCCTCCCCAACTGCTCGGCGGCGACGATCTGCGAGCCGCTGCCACTGAAGGGTTCGTAGCAGACGTCGCCCGGCACCGTGTGCTGCCGCATGGGAATGGCGAAGACCTCCACCGGCTTCGAGGTCGGATGCTCGGTCGATTCGCCGCACTTCACGGTCGGCAGTTCCCACACCGAGTGGGGATAGTCCTCGGCCGTCCGCGGCGGCTTGTTCGGCCGCACCCAGCCCATAAAGCAGGGCTCGTGCCGCCACATGTACCAGGACCGGGTCAAAATCGGCCGGTCTTTCGCCCACACGATCTGCTGGTGCACGAACGCCCCGTGCTTCTCCCACACGGCCTCGACCATGGCCTGCCGCCGCGAAGCGTGCCAGCAGTACCAGGCCGCGTTCGGCAGGATGGCCTCGGCCACGGCCATGGCGACGAACCTGTCGTAGAGCTCCTCGTTGCCCTTGGCCTCGTCCCAGGTGACGCCGTAGGAGTCGCTCCAGTCCTTGTTCTTGTCCTCCTCGTTCCACTTGTGCGGGTGGTTGGTGCCGTTGTAGCCCACCAGATACGGCGGGTCGGTGGCGAAGAGGATCGCCTTCTCGCCGTTCATCAGCCGCCGCACGTCCTCGGCCGAGGTGCTGTCACCACAGAGGAGGCGGTGGTCGCCCAAGAGCCACAGGTCGCCGCGCTTCGTCACCGGCTCCTCAGGCGGCTCGGGCACCGCATCCGGGTCGGTCAGCCCCTCCTGCACCCCGTGAGCCTTGTTCAGCAGCCGGCCCAGTTCTTCTTCATCGAAGGCCAGCAGGTCCATGTCGAACCCGCCCTCGCGCAGTTCCGAGAGCTCGATGGGCAGGATGTCCATATCCCATTCGGCCAGTTCATTCGTTTTGTTGTCGGCCAGCCTGTACGCGCGAACCTGCTCCGGTGTCAGGTCGGTCGCCACATGCACCGGCACCTTGGCCAGCCCGAGCTTCTTCGCCGCCTTCCACCGCGTGTGGCCGGCGATGATCACGCCCTCGGCGCTGATGACAATAGGCTGCCGCCAGCCGAACTCCCGTAGCGATGCCGCCACGGCGTCAACCGCCTGATCGTTCTGCCGGGGGTTGCGGTCATAGGGCCGAATCTCGTCGATGCCACGAAGGTCCACGTCAAATGTCTGGGTCCTCATGCCTGCGTCTCCTTGCGAATGGGGGCGTTACGGAAAAACCGGGCAGCCGCAACCAACTGTGTCTGACACGTCGACTGTTCCTCGTGGCGTCAGGAAGCTTCATGGCGGGGAAGGAACCGCGGCCGGCGGCCCACGTTGGCCCACGTCGCGGCCTGTGGCCCCGGGGGGCTCTCGGTACGCCTTGCCGCTACGCGAGCCGACGTGGGCCAACGTGGCGCGACGTGCGCCAAGCGGGGCGGCCTGAACACCATTCTACGATGGGGTGCCTGGCAGGCCGGCCGGGACATCGCCGTTCGCCAACTCATCCATGCATGCACTCCCGTACCTGGCCATTTTGCCGCTGATCCCCCTACGTCCCTGGGGGGCATACGGGGGCGTTTGAGACGCCCCGTATCCCCCCGTAGGGGGGAGGTGTGCGCAGTTTCCAGCAAAGTTTCCAAGCGAAATCGTCATAAGTCCCGCTCCCGCAATCACTTGATGCCCAACACACTTTGGAAACTGAAACGCCTCGTGAAACGCGATCTAATGAAACGTCGCACTTTTTCCCGCCACTTGCCGCAAGCCCTTGTCGCCGCGACACTTACACACATCGCCTTGGAAACTGGAGGCCCTGTTTTTGGAAACTCAGTTTCCATCAGTTTCCACCGAGTTTCCATCGATCTGGCGGCGGACCTGGTTCACGTACTGCCGGGTCGCGCCGACCGTCTCGGCGATCTTCTGGGCGTTGCCAGCCGGGTCGTGGGCCAGCAGCGCCCCCGTCCACAGCGCCTTGTCGCCGCTCAGGCCGGGGCGGACTTTGACATAGCGGAACTGAGCGCCGGTGCGGATGCGGGCAACCAGCCCGCGTTCGATAGCCAGGTCGAGGGTGTCCTCGGCCTTGCGATCCGACAGGCCGAACCGCTGACGGCCCTCGTGCTTCACCGAAAGCTGGGAGCACGGGTCGTTGATCGCCACGCACTGCTCGACGAACTCCTCCAGCGGCACGTCACTGGCCTTCGGGGCCTTGGGCGCAAGCGCACCCAGCAGGGCCGAGGTATCCACCTCGTGGGCCAGCGTGAACAGCGGCCACTGGAAGCGCAGGCCCAGGGGCTCCATCGGCGGCCAGCTGCGGACGGCGGCCTCCATGATGAAGGTGCCCGGCTCCTGGTGCTGGCGGACCACCAGGTGCGTGTCGGCGGCCCGCGACTGGCTGCCGGCCCCGGCCCCCACGTCGGTCACGGACTTGCCGGCCTGGTTGCCCTTGCTCGAATGGTGCACCAGGACGAAGGCGCACTTGAGCTTCTCCGCGCAGTGGTCGATCAGGTTGTACAGGTTGGCGATCGCGCCGTTGTCGTTCTCGTCGGTGGCTTCCGGCAGCGTGCGGTAGAAGGCGTCGATGATGACCAGCTTGAAGGTGCCCGGCTTGATCTTCTCCATGCTGCGGCACAGGGCGTGAAGGTTCTGGAGCTTGCCGCGGAGGCTGATGACCGTGATGTTCCGGTCGAACACCTCCGGCGGAAGCCCCATTTCGCCGATGATCCGCTCGTAACGGTCGATGCTCGTCTTCTCGTGCAGCTCGTTGTCGATGTGGAGCACGCGGCCCTGCTCGACGCCGAAGCCCAGCCAGTCCCTCCCCGAGGAGATGGCGATGGCCAGGTTGGAGACGAGCCACGACTTGCCGACCTTCGGCGAGGCGATGACGTTCATGGTTTCCCCCTCGCGCAAGAG
>CAZCOA010000087.1:0-3506 GCA_964500225.1 uncultured Anaerolineaceae bacterium
TGGGCGCCGGCGCCGCGGGAGCCCCCGTGGGGAGGGTCGAAGGGGCGAGGGTGCCACGTGCCACGTGCCAACCCTGGCCTGTTGGTGGCACGTGGCACGTGGCACGTTCGCCTGCGGGGAACGTCCAAGCCCTCCTCGACGGCAAGCGCCCGCGGGGGGGGGGCGGTATTTTCCCTGACCTTCGAGCCGTGAACCGCCGATAATTCTTCCGGAAGGCCAGGCTGCGTCGTTGCACGCACGCGGCCCGACCGGTACGATAACGACGTGCGCAAGATCCAAGGGTCCCGGGAATGATGACAAAGACACAAAACGATCCCAAGCCGCCGCAGATCTCGGTGGTGGCGCCTCTGCTGGATGAGCAGGACAACCTGCCGGCGTTGTACGCGCAGATCACCGGCGCGTTGGCGGGCCGCTACGAGTATGAGCTGATCTTCATCGACGACGGCAGCACCGACCGCAGTTTCGAGATCTTAAAGGGGTTCCAGGCCGCCGACCCGAGGGTCCGCGTCATCCGGTTCCGACGGAACTTCGGACAGACCGCCGCGCTCAGCGCCGGCTTCAAGTATGCCCGCGGCGAAGTGGTCGTGGCGCTGGACGCCGACCTGCAGAACGACCCCGCGGACATCCCCAGGCTCGTCGCCAAGCTCGACGAGGGCTACGACGTCGTCAGCGGCTGGCGGAAGGTGCGGCATGACGACGCCCTTACGCGTCGGCTGCCCTCGCGCCTGGCCAACGGCCTGATCTCCTCCATCACCGGCGTCCACCTGCACGACTACGGCTGCACGCTCAAGGCCTACCGCCGGGAGATCCTGGCCGAGATGCGGCTCTACGGCGAGATGCACCGGTTCATCCCGGCCCTGGCCAGTTGGAGCGGGGCGAGAATCGCCGAGTGCGTGGTCAACCACCGGCCTCGCACCGCGGGCAAGGCCAAGTACGGCCTGGCTCGCACCCTCAAGGTGATCCTGGACCTGATCACCGTGAAATTCCTCGGCTCGTTTTCCACCAAACCGATCTATATCTTCGGCGGACTGGGCGGACTTGCCGCTGGGGGCGCGATGCTCTCGGGACTGGCGGTGCTGTATCAGAAGTTTCTCTCGCCGACGCACCTGGCGATGAATCGAAATCCGCTTCTGGTCCTGACCGCCCTGCTGATCACCTCCACGATCCAGTTCATCCTGATGGGCCTGCTGGCCGAGCTGCTCGTCCGCACGTATCACGAGTCGCAGAACCGGCCGACCTATGTCATCCGCGAGATTCTCGAATCGTCCGATTCCCAGGGAGACCACTGAATGAGCCCCGCGCCCCGAAGGAACAAACCCGCAGCCGACCGTGTCTCCAAAGCCATCCCGTGGCTGTCGGACCGCCGACGTCGGACCCTCGTGGCCGTGGCGCTGGCGGTTTTCGCAGGCATCCCCTTCGTCCTGGGCAAATATTTCGAGCTCAAGTGCCCCGACCCGTTCGACAGCGGCTCGTATGTGTACTCGGCCCAGCACGTCCTGTCCGGCGCCCGCGTCGGGTACGAGGAAAAACCCAGCGCCCAGGCCGGCACGCTCCTGGTCAACATGCTCGGCGTGATGCTCACCGGGTACAACGAAACCGGCGCCAAGATCCTCCAGGGGCTTTTCCAGGCCGCGGCCCTGGCCTTGATGTTCGTCACGGTCCGTCGCCTCTACGGCCCTCTGGCCGCGGTGATCAGCGTGACCGTCGCATCGGTTTACCTGTCGGCGCCGCTGATCGCCAAGTTCGGCAACGTCAAAGAACAGTTCATGATCGCGCTGATGATCCTGGGGATCTGCGCGTTCGTCCGATATCATCTTACGGGTCGCAAAGGGTGGGCGCTGCTGACCGGCGCGTTGCTGGTCGGCGGGCCGATGTTCAAGCAGACGGGCGTCTCGGCCATCGGGGCGGTGGGCCTGTTCACCCTGGCCCAGCCTCTCCTACGCCGTTACGGCTGGAAGAAAGCCGGCCGGGACCTCGTGCTGCTGATCGCCGGCGCGGCGATGACTCTGACGCCGATCTGCGCGTGGTACGCGAGCATGGGCTCGCCGCTGTATTACTGGCCGTACTCGTTCGCGCTGGCGCCGGTGTTCAAGCTGGCGGGCGTCCCGATGGAGTATGTCGCCGATACCGGGACGACGCCGGAGTCGGCGCCGAAGGGCCAGACGGTCGAGCCGACGGACGACAGTCTGATCCTGAGGTTGCTGCCGGGCTATGTCAGCGACAGTTGGCGGATGCTCGATCGCGCCGAACGCGTCGAGGCCCTCCGGCGGGTGCTGCGATACTACGGCCTGCTGATTCTGCCGATCTCTCTGGCCGCCGGGGCGATTGGGGCCAGGATCGTGGTCTTGCTTCGACGAAGACGTGTCAAGCCTCAGGTCCAGATCGATGCCGACCCGGGTCGATTTGTCCTGCTGTTTGCGCTGTGGTGGTTTTTCGATATGGCGTTCGTCTGGATCAGCCCCCATTCGTACGAGCAGTATTATCTGCCGTTGAACGCCTCGGCCGCGGTGCTCGGAGGATATCTGGTGGGGCTCTATGCCCACAAACTCCGCTCGGACGCCGACGGCCCGCGCTGGGTGGTTCTGGGCTTGCTGGGTCTGCTGACGATGATCGTTCTGTCGTGGCACATCTTCTTCGGGATCGCCCGGAGCCCGCACAGCGGCGGCGTCTACAAAGACCCGCGGACGGGCCAGCCTTCCCGGACGCGGGGCTACGTCCAGAAGTGGCAGGAGATCGCCGCCGACGGCCAGTACGACTGGCTGGCGGTCGCCAACGCCATCCGTGCCCATTCCGAGCCGAACGATCCGATCTACGTCTGGGGCTGGGTCCCCGGCATCTACGTGCAGGCGCAGCGGATGAGTTCGGCGCCGAAGGCCTTCGAGGGGACGATGCACACGCTGCCGCCGCACCAGCTCGCCGATCGGGTTCGTGAGATCCTCGCGGCATTCGAACGCAAGCCCCCGAAATTCATTGTGGACACCCGCAAGCGTCACTTCCCCTGGACGGTGCCGCCCCTGGAGTTGTGGCCGAGCACGAAGGACGGGCCGGTGCCCGCCGACGACGAGATCGCCAGACGGTTCGATCAGATGTACGCCAAGGCGCTGGCCGAGCAGGTCTCTTTGACGGAGGCCCAACGCTACGAAGCGATGGCGCCGTTGCGTTCATACGTGATGAAGAATTACCGGATCGTGGGATCATATGGTTCGCATGTGCTGTTCAGACGCAAGTAGTCGCACGTCCGGGGGGCGGCAGGGAGGCGCCCGAATCCCTCCTGGAGTGTTCCCTCGTGGCTGCGTTTGCCGATGAATCCCTCAAGGAGCAGCAGGCGTTCTACGACCGCGGCTGGCAGGGCGAGCTGGCCCGGGGGAAGGAACAACGGGGCAACCTCCGGACGAATCTGGACTTCCTGGCCCGGACGAATCTGCTCCAGCCGGGCGATCGCGTCCTGGAGATCGGCTGCGGCATCGGCACGATCGTGGCGGAGCTGTCGAAGCAGGGCTATGACG
>CAZCOA010000088.1:0-3040 GCA_964500225.1 uncultured Anaerolineaceae bacterium
GCCACAAACTCGACCGCGTCTGCCGCAACATGCGGGACGCCGTGCGGCTGCAGGAGCTCGAGGACACCTGCGGCGTCAAGCTGGCGTTCGTCGATAACCAGTTCGGCCCCGGTGCTGCCGGGGCGCTGTCGTTCAACGTCATGGCGGCGGTCGCCCAGTACTACTCGGACAACCTGCGGGCCGAGGTCCTCAAGGGCATGGACGAGAAGGTCCGCCAGGGCTGGCCCACGGGTTTGGCGCCGTACGGCTACATGAACGTGGAGGACCGTGGCGAGCCGGTCGTCCCGCACCCCGAGAAGTCGAAGACGGTCGTGCGCATCTTCGAGCTCTACGCCGGCGGCAGGCACACCTTCAAGAGCATGGTCGACCAGCTCCAGAAGGAAGGCCACGTCTACCGCCGGACGCAGCCGCGATTCACCACTACGGCCATCAGCTACATCCTGAACAACCGCTTCTACATCGGCGAACTCCAGCGTAACGGCCGCGTGCACCAGGGCAAGTACCGCCTGATCATCGACCGCAGGCTCTTCGACGCCTGCCAGGACCTGCTGAAGGGGAAGAACCGCCGGCCGGGCAGCCCCGAGATCATGCTCGCCGGGGGCGTCCTGCGTTGCGCGTGCTGCGGTTTTGCCATCACCGGTGAGCAGATTCGGCGCCGCCTCAAGAGCGGCGACCGCAACGTGCACGTCTACTACAAGTGTGGCAACAACCACCGCCCGCACGGCCACCCGAAGGTTCGCTGGAGGGAGGCCGACATCGAGCGTGAAATCCTGAAGGACTTCGAGTCGCTCAAGATACCGACGCCCAAAGCCGCCGCCTGGCTGCGCGACCATCTGGCCTCGGCCCTCGACAACGCAGCCGAGGTCACGGCGGAGCGCCGCAGGCTGCTCTCAAAGCGCAGGACGGAACTGGCCAACATGCAGGAGCGGCTGCTCAACGGTTTTCTGGCCGGGGCCATCGACGAAGCGGCCTTTACGGCCAAGTCGGCGGACCTCAAGGCTCAGCAGCAGGAGATAGAAAGGCAGGTGGACGAGGTGGGGCAGGACGACCCGCTGCTGGCGGAGCGGGCCTTGGGGTTGTTCGATTTCAGCCAGAACTTGGTCGAAATCTGGCGCGTCAGTTCGAACCGCCTCCTGAGCGACGTAAACCTTTGGCTGGTAAAGAGAAAGCCGTTCAGCGATCTCGCCGAACGGCTCTCTTTGGGTTTTGGTCGGGGCGACAGGATTTGAACCTGCGACCTCTTGACCCCCAGTCAAGCGCCCTAGCCAAGCTGGGCCACGCCCCGAGCGTGTCGTCAGCAATCGAACAACGGTATCATACCCCATGAGCAACGGGGTGTCAACGAAGTGTGTTGTGCGGATGGACATCGGTCGGCGGGCCACTCACCGGTCAGAAGCCGCCATCGTGCGGCGCATCGCGCGGCTGTCCTTGAACGAAACTGGGAAGCGGACGGAGCGACGAGGAGGCTCGGCAACGGTGTCAAGCAGGCACCGAGCTTCGGCGCACGTCGGCCGACTTCAGTTCTCTCAGGAGAGCCAGCGCGCAGTCGATCACCTGCGTTCCGAGATCGGGTGTGGCGCGACGGACAAAGACGCCGGGCCGGGGCTCGAGAATTTCGTCGTCGTCGGCAGCCGCACCGCGCATGACCTCGTAGCTGCCCTGCTCGAAATGGATAGGCAGCGGCTGGTAGCAACCGGTCATCATGTTGTAGCCGACGGTAATCAGCTTGGGGAAGGGGCTTTCGGCCTTCAGTCGCAAGCCCAGTTCGAGAAACAGTTCGCCGGGGATGCTCACGATGGCGACGTCGCCGAGGGCCAGCGCGGAAACGACAACAGCCCGTTTTCTGCCAGTGGCGTCGTCTTCGCCGCGCGACCAGTAGGCATGGCGCAATCGGGTCGGGCGAGACCAGTCGTCGGCGGCCAGAACGGCCGGGACGACGGCGTCGGCGAACCGTGCGGCAAGGATGCGCTGGCTCGACTGGAACCACGCGACGACTTTGTCGGTCGTGTGGTCGGGCTCGGGTTGCATGACGTGGAGGTCGTTGTCGCCGCCGCAATGGTTCGCATAGAGCACGACGGGGTCGCCGCCAAGGCGTCGGGCGACCTCGCGTTTGGCTTCGCCGGGAAACTCGCCGCTGAAGTAGGGGATGCCGGTCAGGTGCGGGTGTGTGGCGTAGCTGGTGATGACGGCGAAAGGTTTGGCGGCGCCTAGCTCGCGGACGGCGAGCATTTGGATGTCGGTCGAGTGCGGACCGCCGGGGCCGACGTACTTGAGGCCGGGCGGGCAGATGCCGCCGGCGTGCCAGCAGTTGACGCACGTGCCGTTGGACAGTCGCACGCGGCGGTTCAGGCCGATGGGCTCGCGCAGTCGCGTTTCGGCGTAGGCGATCTCGGCCGGGCGGCGGGTCTGGAAGGCATCGAGGCAGGCGTCGATCATGGCGCGGACGATCTTGCGGTTGGCCCGGTCGGTGGCGGCTGCGGCCTCCGGGGAATCGTCGGCGGGCTCGGGACTGCTGCAATGGTTGTGGACGGCGCTGAGGATGACGCGATGTGCGTCGCAGCCGCAGCGTGCGGCCAACTCGCCTCGCACCTGGCGGGCCCACTCGGGCAGGACGACGCGCAGATCGCTCGTCAGGACGAAGGCCGGACCGTCGCCGGCGTCGATTGCCAGGGCCTCGACGTAGAGGCGATCGAGCACGCCGCGCGTCGGTTCCAGCCGTCCCATGCCGGTGGGCTTCAGCAGATGCGGTTCGTCGGGGGTAATGTCCCGCCGCGCCGCTCCGATTCTCAACTCCGTTTGCTTCTTTGCCATCACACGTCCTCGTAATTCTTGTGCCGCGGCACGATTCTCGTTGCGTCCGTCGCTCCGACACCCGCGCTCAGACAGCTACATCAGGACTTGTCTCGAGCAACCAGGAGTTTGGCGGCCTGGAGCTGGACGCGCGGATCGGGGTCGTTGTCGGCCAGACGTCGGGCCAGAGCGGTCACGTTCCTGGCGGTCGGCGCGATGCGGTCGGCGGCCTCGACGGCACAGAGTCGCA
>CAZCOA010000089.1:0-2933 GCA_964500225.1 uncultured Anaerolineaceae bacterium
GGTGGCGGGCTCGGGGGGCTACGACTCC
Source organism: uncultured Anaerolineaceae bacterium (assembly GCA_964500225.1). GTDB lineage: Bacteria > Planctomycetota > Phycisphaerae > FEN-1346 > JAACEH01 > JAAYDY01. The sequence continues at coordinate 29 of CAZCOA010000089.1, forward strand.
GTGCGCGGTCGGGATGACAAGCTTTGCAGGGTCAGCCGGAGGGCGGGGGGCAAGACGCCGGTCATGGCTACGATCTGCCGTGATGCCGTCGAGCGGTGGGACGGCCGGGTGCTCATCCTCGCGCACGTCAAGGAACTGCTGGAGCAGGCGGTCGACAAGCTGCACACGATGGCACCGGACCTGTGGATGCAGGTCGGCGTCTATTCGGCGGGCCTGAAGAGTCGCGACCGTGACCACCCGATCATCGTCGCTGGCATCCAGAGCGTCTACCGCCGGGCGGCGGAGCTCGACAGCTTCGACCTGATCCTGGTGGATGAGGCCCACATGCTGCCGCCCGAAGGCGAGGGAATGTACCGCAAGTTCCTCGCCGAGACGCGGGAGATCAACCCCAACGTGCGGCTCGTGGGCCTGACGGCGACGCCGTACCGCATGAGCACGGGAATGATCTGCGGTGCGGAAAACCTGCTCAACGAGGTCTGCTACGAAGTCGGCGTCCGCGAGCTCATCGCCCAGGGGTATCTGTGCCCCTTGCGGAGCAAGGCCGGGCGGCAGAAGGCCGACACCTCCGGCCTGCACCTGCGCGGCGGTGAGTTCGTCGCCGGCGAGGTGGAAGCCCTGATGGATGACGATGGCCTGGTGCGGTCGGCGTGCCACGAGATCATCGAGCACACACGCGACCGCCACTCGGTGCTGATCTTCGCCGCCGGCGTCAGGCACGCTCAGCATGTGCAACGTGTGCTGGGCGGCCACGGTCATGAGTGCGGCTTCGTCTGCGGCGACACGCTGCCCTTCGAGCGGGCCGACACGCTCCAGCGGTTCCGCGAGGGCCAGCTCAAGTACCTGGTCAACGTCAACGTGCTGACCACGGGGTTCGATGCCCCGAACATCGACTGCGTGGCGCTGCTGCGGCCGACCAACTCGCCGGGGCTCTATTACCAGATGGTCGGCCGGGGGTTCCGTCTGCATCCCGGCAAGACGGATTGCCTCGTCCTCGACTTCGGCGGCAACATCCTGCGCCACGGGCCGGTGGATGTCCTGAAGCTCAAGGACCGCGACGGCGGCGCGGGCGAAGCGCCGGCCAAAGAGTGCCCCCAGTGCCATGCGGTGGTTCATGCCGCCTATGCCACGTGCCCCGAGTGCGGCCACGTGTTCCCGCCGCCGGAGCGGGAGAAGCATGACCGACAGGCCGCGACCGAAGGCATCCTCTCCGGCGAAGTGACCGACACTGAGTACGACGTTCAGGACGTCGTCTACGGCGTTCACGTCAAGCGTGGCGCCGACGAGAGCCACCCGCGCACCATGCGCGTCGAGTACCTGGTGGGCTGGAATCACTGGCAGAGCGAATGGGTCTGCTTCGAGCACACCGGCTACGCCCGCGGCAAGGCCGAGGCCTGGTGGCGCGAGCGTTCGAACGAACCCGTGCCCGACACGGTGGATGAAGCCGTGGACATCGCCAACGCGGGCGGCCTGGCCCCGACGCTGGCCATCACCGTTCGGCATGTGGCCGGAGAAAAGTATGACCGCGTTATGAAGTATCGGCTCGGCCCCAAGCCGGTGCGCGACCCTGAGCCGGAGTACGTGCCGGCCGATGATGATCTGATTCCCTTTTGAGAGGTGACGAATGACCGGAGCCTGCCTGGAGCGACCGCGCCAGTCCGCCTTTATCGTCGACAAGGAGTTCCACGGGCTGATACCGCCCCTGACGGAGGAGGAGCGCCGAGGGCTGGAGGAGAACCTGCTCACGGACGGATGCCTCGATCCGCTCATCGTCTGGGCGGAGCAGAACATCCTGCTCGACGGCCACAACCGCAAGGAGATCTGCGACCGTTACGGCATCGACTATGGCGTGCGCGAAATAAGACTGCCGAGCCGGGACGACGCAAAGAAGTGGATCATCGCCCACCAGTTTGGTCGGCGGAACCTGACGCCGTACCAGCGGGCAGAACTGGCGTTGGCCCTGAAGCCGTTGATTTCACCCGGTCAAGGCGCGCGCACGGAACTTCGTCAGGAATCTGACAAGGTCGACACGAAACGCACCCTCGCCTGCATCGCCGGGGTCTCGCACGACACCATCGCCAAGGCCGACTACATCGCTCAGCACGGCGACGAGGAAACTAAGGAGAAACTGCGCCGGGGCGAGACCACCATCAACGCCGAGTACAAGAAGCTGAAGGAACCCGCCGCCCACGTGTCGCACAACAGCGGCGATAACGAGTGGTACACCCCGGCCGCCTACGTCGACGCGGCCCGCGAGGTGATGGGCTGCATCGACCTCGACCCGGCGTCCAGCGCCACGGCCAACGGCGTGGTGAAGGCGACTCGCTTCCATAGCGCCGAGGATGACGGGCTCGCAGGCGACTGGTCGGGGCGGGTCTTCATGAATCCGCCGTACGCCCAGCCCCTGGTACAGCAGTTCTGCGAGAAGCTCGTCGCCGGCGTGCAGACCGGCGACGTCCCCCAGGCCGTCGTGCTGGTCAACAATGCCACCGAGACACGCTGGTTCCAGGGGCTGCTGTCCGTTGCCTCGGCCGTGTGCTTTCCCGCCGGGCGGGTGAAGTTCTGGCACCCGGAGAAGGAGTCGGCACCCCTCCAGGGCCAGGCGGTGCTCTACTGCGGCGACCGGATCGAAGCATTCACGGCGGCCTTCCGCCAGTTCGGGAGCGTGTGCCATGTCGCACGATAGCGGCGCCAATCCGCTCCGCTGGGACTGCTCCCGGCAGGGCTGCTTCAACCTGCACAAGCGACCGAAGATCGAACTCTTCGCCGATTGCCTGCCGGGACGGCTGGCCTTCAGCGACGTCGACGCCATCGCCGAGGTCAGCGGCAACTTCCTCGTGCTGGAGTGGAAGGAGCACCGCCGCGTGCCGACCGGCCAGCGGCTGCTCTACGAGCGCTGGACGGCCGC
>CAZCOA010000090.1:0-2714 GCA_964500225.1 uncultured Anaerolineaceae bacterium
TGGGTCTCGGTGATCTGGCGGGAGTCGATGTTCTCGGTGCAGGTGATGGGCATCCGTGCCTCCGATTACGCGAACGTCAGACCGCCGGTCTGCGCGGCCTGGACGAGCTTCTTGGTGTTCTTAGCCGTTTCCTCGGTCGCCTTGGCCGTGCGATCGGCGACATCCCCGGAGGCCAGGCCCTGGATGGCGGCTGCGTTGAACGTGCCGCGCACTCCGATCTTGGCCGCCTCCTGCTGGACCAGATCGCCAATGTCGCCCAATCCGGCCAGGGCATCGCGGGCCTTGTTGATGATGTCGTCGGGGCCTTCGAGTCCTTCGGGGGCGGCGGACTCCTTCTCCTGCCGTTTGCGTTTGGCGGTCTCGATGGCCTCGCGCCATTCCTGCCGGGCCTTGGCCAGGTCGGCCTCGTTCTCGGACATGCGGTTGGCGTACTCGGTGTCGAGCTCGCGGTGCTTCTCCAGGTTCTGCCGCCCGATCTCGCCGAGGGTCGCCTCGTGGACCGCCGATGCCCGTCGGCGTTCGGCTTCCCGCTGGGCTTCGCGTTGGGCGGCCTTGCGTTTCTGCTCGTCCTCGATGCGGGCGATGGCGGCCTGCTTCTGCTCCTCGACCATCTTGTTCTCGGCCTCCAGATCGACCGAGTCGTCGAACAGGCTCTTGATCCAGTTCCACGCCTTCTGCGCGCCCGCCTTGATGTTCTCCCAGGTCTTGGAGAAGAAGCTGGTGAAGTCGGTCCAGAGCTTGGAGAAAAACGCGGTCGTCTCGATCCAGCCGACCTCCAACGCGTGCCAGACGATCTCCGCGACAGCCAGCAGGCCATGCCAGGCGTCATAGCCGATCTTGATGAAGAAGTTGCGGAAGTTCAGCCAGGCCTTCTCCAGGAAGTTCACGCCGCGCGTCCACTCCATCTTGATCGTCAGCCACAGAATCTTCACCGCCAGCGAGATGTCGCCCGCCGCAAGGGCGTCGGCGATGCCTTGGTAGGCCGAGAGCGCATCTTCCTTGAGCACGTTGAAGCGGTCGCCCAGCCACGCCAGAGCCTTTGCCCCAATGTCCGTGGCATACACGAGGTATGCGCCAAGCGCCGCCACAGCCGCGATGACCAGGCCAATCGGCGAGATCAGGAACGCGATCACCGCCGCCAGAACCTTGAGCACCGCGACCACGGTGGTAACCACCGTGATGAGCACACCGAGAATCGTGCCCAGGCCGGAGATGATCGTGCCCAACACCGTCAGGGCAATGCCGACGGCCACAATCACGGCGGCGACCTTGAGCACGGTGACGATGATCTGCTGGTTCTGCTTGATCCAGGCACTGACGACCATCGCCACGCGCATGATCTTCTCGGCGACCATCTGCAACGTGGGCGCAAGCGCTGCGCCGATGTTGAACACGCCCATCTTGACGACCTGCCAGAGCCGGTCGAGGGCGTCGGAGAACTCCTCGGCGGCCTTGGCATCCTCGCCGCTCATGGTCAGACCCAGACGGCGGGCCTCGGCCTGCAGCATCTCGATGCCCCGGGCACCACTGGCGAACAATGGCAGGAGTTGCGTGCCGGAGCGCCCGAAGATTCCCATCGCCAACGCCGCCTTGAGCGTGGGGTCTTCGATCTGGCTGATCCGCTCGGCCAGGAGCTTGAACTGCTGTTCAGGCGACAGGCCCGCCAGGTCGTCGGCGGTCAGGCCCAGGTCCTTCAATGCATCCGTCGCCGTGCTCAGACCGCGACCGGCGTCATAGATCGTCCGCTGCATCCGCCGCAGGCCGTTCTCCAGTTCGGACACTTCCACGCCGCTCTGCCCGGCGGCGAACTGCAACTCGCTGAGGGCCTCCACCGACAGCCCCGTGCGACGCGCCATCTTCGCCACGCTGTCGCCGTAGCTGCCGAAGAGCTTTGCCGACGCAGCCAGGGGCGCAAGGATGGCCGAGCCGACGCCAATCATCTTCAGGCCGAGGTTGCGGATCGAGTCGCCGAAGGCCTTGAGCTTCTTCTCTGCCCGGCGTAGCCCGCGCACGAGCTTGCTGTCGTCAGCGAATAGCTCGACGAACGCTCGACCGGCTCGGATTCCCTGCGCAGATGCCACGTGCGTTACTCCTCGTCTTCAACCGGCAAGGCGTACCAGCCCTCGGGCAGGTCCATCTTGCCCGGCACGACCTGCCCGTCGGCGTCCTTCACCCAGACCTTGGCGTCCTTGATGGTTTCCCGCAGGCGAACCGGCGTACCGTGGGGCACATAGATGGTTCGCGTGAAGGGTGAACCGCCCGCGCAACCGGTCAGCAAGATCGGCAGCACGAAGGCGACGATCAGCCAGTGCTTGCGGACCTTGGCCCGCAGCTTGTCCTTGGTCTGCTGGTCGGGTGCGGCGTCTTGGGCCGTGGGCCGCGACTGCTTGGCGACCCACGGCAGAAGCGCGCGGAAGAACGCGGTCAGAACGGCGATCAACCAGTTCATCACGCCACCTCCTTCTTACTCTCCAGCCCGCCGTAGCGATCCAGTTCGCTGTGCTTGATCTGGATGCCCTGCTTGATCTGCTCAACCAGCGCATCGGAGGGCTTCTTGCCGTTGTTGGCCTCGGCGTAGGCGTTCAAGACGAACCGGAGGGCCGAATCCAGCTTGGCCAGGCCGCTGTTGGGCGTGTCATCGGGGATCTGCTTCTCGGCTAGCTTGATGCCGGTGATGATGCTGCCCTCGTACTGCTTCCACTTCTCCTGCAGCG
>CAZCOA010000091.1:0-2504 GCA_964500225.1 uncultured Anaerolineaceae bacterium
CCATCGCGTCGTTGATCTTCCCCGCCTGCCGGGCCTCGGCCAGCACGTTGACCGTCGCCGTGTAGCCGTCCACCGCCGTCACCAGCGTGTACCGCGGGTCGTCCGCGTGCATGCACCCGGCCAGGACCACCAGCGCCATCGCCGCCAACACCGTCACCATCGCTCGCGTCATGCTCTCTCTCCTTACAGGGTTCCCGCCGCCTCGAGCTGCGAGTGCGTGATCTGAATGCCGTTCTTGAGGTCGGCCACCTCGGCCGCCGTCGCCGTCCGCCCGCGGGCCTTCTCGTAGACCGCCGCCGCCATCTTGAGCGCCGCGTCGAGCCGCGCGAGGCCCGCGTTCGGCGTCTCGTCGGGGATCTCCTTCTCGGCCCACTTCACCGCCGAGATGATCTCCCCCTCGTACTGCTGCCACAGGGGCTTGGCCGCATAGAGCCGCCCCAGCAGCCACAGCAGCGCCGTCGCCAGCAGCGTGATCCCCGCTGGCGAGTTCACCACCGACCACAGCCCCGACAACACACCCGTCCAGTTCATTGCTGCCTCCCTTTCCTTGCGAATCCCTTCAGAATCCCGATGTTCGCCGCCTTCAGCGGTATGCCTTTGCTTGCCGCCTTGCGGTACGGATGAAAGTCCGCCGGTCCGGCCGGCGCCTGCCGTTTGGGGTCGCGGTTGGCGTTGAAGATCATCGCCAGCACCGTGCTCGTGTGGTCCCACGCCTCCCGGCGGCTGGCTTCAGCCATCGCGGCCAGCTCCCGCAGCGTGAGCGGACCGGGGTCTACGCCGACGATCCCCGCCAGCTGCCAGATCAGCCGCCAGCCGGCGTCGCCTCTACTTCCAGCGCGGCCAGCTGCTTCTCGACCTCCGCCAGGAGCCGCGGATCGTCGAGCCGGGTCTCCACCGCCCGAAGCGCCCTTTCCTCCAGCACCCGCAGCTTGCCGAGGGCCTTGGCCAGGACCGCCCGCTTCGGGCTCGGGAAAAAACCCACCATCTCCTCCAGGAAGGCCGCGGTCGCCGCCTCGATCACGTCGCCGCCCATGGCCCGGCCGAAGTCCTCGTCCGAGACACTCTTGGCGTCGAGCTCCGGCTTGCAGACGGCGTAGAGCACGTCGCACAGAAGAATCGGGTCGTTGGCGAGCCTGCCCAGCAGGTCGCCCTCGACGACCTCCAGCAGGTTCACCTCGCACAGCGTGCGGACGCGTTTGATGGCGTCCACGTTGACGGCCACCGTCCAAGTGCGGCCGGCGTTATCGACAAAGGTCTTCATGCTGCCTCCAGAGTTACAGTTCGCTGATCGTCAGAGTGCCCGTCGCGTCCACGTGCGCGGGCGTGTAGTCCCCGAGCGGCCCGGCGGCGTTCGACCAGTGGACGATCTGCGTCCACTGCATGGGCGTCACCGGCATGTCGCCGCTCACTGGGGCGATGACCCAGCGGTTGCCGTCCTGCCACAGGTACCACGACTGGCCCTGCAGCTTCCAGCGGGTCTGGCCGTCGACCTCTCCGAAGGGGTCATACTGTCCCGCCAGGTCCGCGGGAGAGGTCACTCCAGACCCGACTAAGGGTTTGCAATGGTCTTCCACTGCGGGGGATTCGCCGAGTACGTCGGCTTCAGCGTGACCTTCACCGACAACGCCTCCTCCAGCGGCTCCTCCCGGCTGAAGTCGATCACCGCCATGTCCGCCCACAGGCCCCGCCGGCCCGCTTCGATGATGTCCCCGTCCATCGCCGCGATGCCGATCAGCGTGTCGCCGAAGTAGGCCGCGCTCACCGCCTCGAAGCCCGCGTCCTCCGTGTCCCAGACCATCTCGAACTCGATGGAGCCTTCCTTCAGCGTCCCCACGCTGGCCTTCCAGCCGTTGTTGCCGCGCGTCGTCACGTCCGCCTCGCCCTTCTGCAGGTTGACGGTCACGTTCTTCACGTTCGAGAGCTCCGTCCACACCGGCGCTCCGCCGATCCCGTCCGCGCAGAAGTACAGCTTTGCGTCCTTGCCCAGTACCACGCTCATCGTTCACTCTCCCTCCCGTTCTCCGGGTTACCAGCCGGTCAGCCTGCTCTCACCGAAGACGCCCACAGCCGCGGCAACTCCGGTCTCACTTTCTCCAGCGCCGGCCGCATGAACGGCCGTGCTTCAATGAAGACCACCTTGTACATCGGGCCGTACAGTTCTTCGTTCAGCCGGTTGGCCCGCGCCGCCTGGGCAGCGGTCCTGAGCTTCGTGTAGCTCACCCGTCCACCGCGAATGTCGCTCTCGCCACCCGACCCGACACGGCGCTTTCGCCGCCGCTTGTTCCGCACCCGCGCCCGGCCGCCGAACTCCAGTGCCTCCGGGGCGCCGCTACCTCGCGGGAATCCCACCGGCCCGATCACCCCCGACTGCATCACCGGCTCGAAGGCGTAGCACAGGTTTTTGCGGACCCACGGGTGCGGCTTGATGGCCCGCGGCGGCTGGCCGGGTGAGGACACGCTCGGGTCCCGCGCCGCTTTCTTACGCAGGCCCGCCGCGATCTTCC
>CAZCOA010000092.1:0-2432 GCA_964500225.1 uncultured Anaerolineaceae bacterium
CGGGCCTTCTACATCTGGGGCGGCTACCTCAACTGGCCGAACTACTGCCCGGCGCTGGCCCAGGTGGGCCTGTACTTCTCCCAGGGCGTGACCTGGTACAAGCGGCACCCGGTGCTCGGCCGCACCGACATGATGAATGACGGGGAACACGCATGGTACGGCTGGCGCGAGGGCGCGGCGCACCACTGGTACGGCCCGAACAACATCAGCAACGTCTGGGAAGTGAAGAAGGTCAGCCCCGCCGACATGGTGCACCTGACGGAGAAGCCGGTCGAGTTGGCCGTGCGGGCGATTCAGTACTCCTCGAAGCCCGGCGAGAACGTGCTCGACCTTTTCGGCGGCAGCGGCTCGACGCTGATCGGCTGCGAGCAGACCGGCCGCCGCGCGTTCCTGATGGAACTCGACGAGCTCTACTGCGACGTGATCGTCAAGCGGTGGGAGGAGTTCACGGGGCGCAAGGCCGAACGCATCGCCGCCGCGCCGGATGGTGTCGCTGCGGAACAGGATGCCGCCGCAGAGGAGGTGACGGCGTGAGAGGCGGAACCTTGTTCAGCGGCATCGGCGCGCCGGAAGTCGCCATGCCGTGGGTTGACTGGAGATGGTGTGCGGAGATTGAGCCGTATCCCAGCGCCGTGCTGGCGGCCCGGCACCCGCACTCGAAGAACCTTGGCGACGTGACAGGAGTGGACTGGAATGAAGTTGCCCGCGAAGAACCTGTTGACCTCATCGTCTTCGGCAGCCCCTGCCAGTCCTTCTCCGTCGCCGGCAAGCGGCTCGGCCTGGGAGACCACCGTGGCAACCTGGCGCTCGTCGCCCTTGGAGTTGTGCAAGCGCTTCGGCCTCGGTGGTTCCTCTTCGAAAACGTCCCCGGCCTGCTGTCATCGTCTGGCGGACGGGACTTTGGCGCCTTCCTCGCCGCGGTGGAAGACTGCGGGTATGGGTGGGCCTTCCGGGTCATCGACAGCCAGTGGTTCGGTGTCGCTCAGCGCCGGCGACGGCTGTTCCTCGCCGGTTATCGTGACCCTGTCACAGGTGCTGGAGACTGGCGACCTCCCGCAACGGTACTTCTTGAGCGAGAAAGCCTGTCGGGGCATCCTCCGGCGCGCCGCGGCCCGCGGCAGGAAGTTGCCCGAAGCCTTACGGCAAGCACTGGAGGCGCAAGCGGCAAGGAGCAGCAATTGAGTTTCGTGAGCGGCGACGGCCGGCCGCTGAATCCGCTCTGCTTCGGCGGCGGGAACACCTCGGGCGAGATCAAGGTGGCGACGTGCCTCACGCATCATCACTCGCGGCAGGATTTCGACACCGAGACGTTCGCCGTGGTGGGGCCGCTCTGTGCCCACTCGAAGGAGCATGGCCATGCCTTTGGCGGTCAGCAGGCGGTGGAGGCGGGGCATATCGTGACGCATGCCCTGACGGCCAGCTACGACGCCAGCCCCGATGGCACCGGACGCGGCGTGCCGCTGGCCCTGCATGAGAATCAGCGTGGCGAGGTAACGACCTCTGGCACGGCCGGAACCCTCAAGACCGGCGGCGGCAAGCCCGGTCAGGGCTACCCGGCAGTCTGCTACCCGCTCGACCTGCGGAACGCCGGCCGTGACCCCGACAAGCGCGACGCTGTCAATCGTCAGGGCGTCGGCGTGGGCGCCGAGGGTGATGCCGCCCCGGCCTGCACCACCGGCCCGGTGGCGGGAGTGGCCTATTCGTTTCAGCGGCGGATCGGTCGCTCGGGCCGCGGCCAGCCGTCCGAGGTCGTGCCTGCCCTGGCCGGTGCGGGCAATGGCGCCGGGGCCACGTCGGACGCGCGACCGTGCGTCGCCACGGCCGGGCCGGAGTATGCCGTGCGGCGACTGACGCCTCGTGAGTGCGAGCGGCTCCAGGGGTTCCCCGACGACTACACACTGATCGAGTTCAAGGGTAAGCCGGCCAGCGATGGGGCGCGTTACCGAGCACTGGGCAACAGCATGGCGGTGCCCGTAGTGGCCTGGATCGGGCAGCGGATCGACCTTGTGGACGCACTGCTGGGCGATGAAACGGAGGCTGCGTAATGGTGATGGCCGCGTGTGAAGCGAAGCGCTCGGTGGTCGAACTCGACGAGGACCTGTTCGGGAAGACCGCCGCCGACTACAGCGTGGAGATCTTGCGGACGTTCGAGCCGCCCGAGGGCTACTACCTGGCCTTCTCCGGCGGGAAGGACAGCATCGTTCTCAAGGCCATGGCCGACCTGGCCGGCGTCCGGTACGACGCCCACTACCACACGACCTGCTGCGATCCGCCGGAGGTGGTGCAGTTCATTCGCCAGCACCACCCGGATGTCGAGCGGAGCGTGCCGCCCAAGACCATGTGGCAGCTGATCGTCGACAAGGGCATGCTGCCGACGCGCACGGCGCGGTGGTGCTGCAGCGAACTGAAGGAGCGCGGCGGCGAAGGGCGGA
>CAZCOA010000093.1:0-2299 GCA_964500225.1 uncultured Anaerolineaceae bacterium
ACGGTCAACGTGCTGGCCGAGGCCCGGCAGGCGGGGAAGATCAACGACGCGATGGCGGAGCGGATCGAGGCGTACCGGGTGTTGGCCCGGTCGGCGCTGGCCTCGTGGAACCAGGCGGTGGAAAGTGGACAGCCCACGGCGTCGGCGGTCGCGCAGTTCAACGACGCGATGCGGGTGCTGCTGGAGGAGCGGCTGAAGGCCGAAGGCCGGAATAAGGAGGGCGGACAATGACGGAGGCAGGCACGGTGCAGGTGAACGCGGGAGGGAACGGCAAGATGCTCGACGCGCTGCTGGTGCTCTACATCGCCAACGAGCTGCTGGGCCTGGTGGCGCGGGCCATCGAGAACGGGCAGACGCAGGTCACGCGCGAGCAGGTGGATGCGGCGTTCTCGCGGGCGGATGCGGCGGACGCCAAGTGGCAGGAAGCCCGATGATCAGCCGGGATTGCCACGCGTTCGGAAGTCGGCGCGTTTCCGCAATGCCTCGTCCGGAGACATGCCGCACTGAGGACAGTGGTTGCCCGCGGCAATGATCTCCTTCAGGCAGGAATCGCAGTAGGACGCGCCGCAATTGGGACAGGTATTCCTCTTCTCCATGCTCGCGTGGCACTTGTCGCAGGTATACATGCGCTCTCCCATGAGGTGCTCGATGAAAACCCCCGACAGCAATAGTAGTCTCCTGGCGCTCCAGTTGCAAGCGCTGGATGATCCGGCGCTGACCGCGGACGACAAGCTGCTCTTCTGCCGCCTGGTGTGCTCGGATGGGTTCCGGCACGGCTGGAACGTATCCGACGCATCTTGGACACAGCGGGTGGCCGAGAGCGCCGCGAGACTGCATGAGCGCGGTTATCTCGTGCTCACGCGTGACCGGCAGGGCGCGCCGCGCGTCTGCCGGAAGGGGTGATTGCACATGGCAGGCACTTCGGGTTCCATTCGGGCCGGTCGCGCCTTCGTCGAGCTCTTCGCCGACGACTCCAAGCTCGTGCGCGGACTTCGGCGGGCCGAAAAGAAGCTGGAGGCGTTCGGCAGGAAGGTCCGCGACGTGGGCCTCCGGATCGCCGCCGTCGGTGCGGCCGCCGTCACCGCCCTGGTCGGTGCGGCGAAGACCTTCGCCACGATGGGCGACGCCGTGGCCAAGATGAGCCGCCGTACCGGCTTCTCCGTCGAGGCCCTGTCGGAACTGGGCTATGCCGCCAGCCTGTCGGGTACGGGCATCGACTCGCTGGAGAAGGGCCTGCGGCGCATGCAGCGGACGGTCTACGATGCCGCCCGCGGCCTCTCGACGGCGACGGAGGGCCTCGGTGTCCTGGGCCTTTCGGTCGAGGACCTGAAGGGCCTGGCGCCAGAGGACCAGTTCGCCCTGATTGCCGACCGCCTCGCCTCCATTCAGGACCCCACGCTCAAGGCGGCCCTGGCCATGGAACTCTTCGGCCGCAGCGGCACCGAGATGCTGCCCATGCTGGAAGGTGGGGCGGCGGGCATTAATGCCCTACGTGAGGAGGCCCGGCGGCTGGGGCTGACGATCTCCGGCGAGGACGCCCGCGCGGCCGAGGAGTTCAACGACATGCTCGACCGCATGTGGAAGGTGATGAAGATGGCGGTCTTTCAGATCGGGGCGGCGCTGGCTCCGGCGCTGTCGGAGGCGGCCGCCTGGATCACCCGCACCGTCAAGACCGTCACCGACTGGATCAAGGCCAACCGCGGCCTGGTGGTCACGGTGCTCTATGCCGCGGCGGCCGTGACGGTCGTCGGCGCGGCGCTGGTGGCCTTCGGCACGATCTGCATGATTGCCGCCAAGGCCATTGCCGCCCTGCTGATCGTGATCAAGGTAGCCGTGGCGGTCTTCGTGGCCATCAAGGTGGTCGTGCTGGCCATCTGCTCGCCGGTGGGCCTGGTAATCGCGGCTATCGTAGCCCTCGGGGCGGCCATTCTCTATTACTCCGGCCTGGGGGCCAAGGCCCTCTCGTGGCTCGGGGAGAAGTTCGCCATCCTCAAGGCTGACGCCCTGGCAGCCTTCGGCGGCATCGGCGATGCCTTGGCCGCTGGCGACATCGGTCTGGCGGGGAAGATTCTGTGGCTCACTCTGAAGCTCGAGTGGCAGCGTGGTATCGCCTGGCTGTCGAAGCTGTGGCTCGACTTCCGCAACTTCTTCATCCGCCTCTCTTACGACGCCTTCTACGGGGCGGTGCGGGCGGCGCTGGTCGTCTGGCACGGTCTGGAAGTCGCCTGGATCGAGAGTACCTCGTTCCTCTCGACCACCTGGACGCGCTTCTGCCAAGGCATCAGCAAGGCCTGGAACT
>CAZCOA010000094.1:0-2183 GCA_964500225.1 uncultured Anaerolineaceae bacterium
ACCCCGAGCCGGCGTTGAGGGCGTTTTCCGCCAGGACGAACGCCTCCTTGGTCCGACCCAGCAGGAGCAGCATGTCCACGCGGGCGTCGACCGTGAGGTCCGTGCGCTGGAGTTCCTTCAGGGCCTGCTGGGCCACCGCGTCATCCGTCGGCAGTGCCACGCCGGCCAGCAGGTCGGCGCCGCCCGCGCCGTCCTTGAGGAACGTCTGGTAGTCGGCGCTGGTCTGGGCCAGGTCCGCCGTGCGGCTCCGCACCAGCCAGGCGTTGACCGCCGCCACGTAGTTGGCGTGCTCGGCGACGGGCACGAGGACCAGAATGCGCTTCAGGTCGACCTTGTTCGGGCCGTACCAGGCCTTTAGTCGCGCCGCGTTGGGCACGATACGGGTGTTCCAGGCGGCCACGACGTTCTTCGCGGCCAGGCGATTCTTCAGGACGCCGAGGGCGTCGGCGTTGCGCTGGGCGTCAGACGTAAGGCCGGGCGTGTCCACCAGGCCCAGGGCCACCGTCCGCAGCACGTGGGCCTGCAGCATGATCGCGCTGGCCGCCTTGGCCTTCTCCGTCGGGTCGGTGATCGTGCCGATGGCCGCGGCCACGCGATCCTTCAGGTTCGTCTCGTCCTTGCCCCAGCCGACGAAGTTGCCGTAGACCGTGACCAGCCGCTGCACCCTGGCCGCGCCCTGCAGCGTGTCGGCATCGGCCACCAGGGCGTCACGATAGGCCGCCTTGTCCTTCGGGTCGTAGCCCTTCAGTGTGTTCAGCCGCGCGGTGGGGTTTCTGGCCAGCGCCGCCTTCATGTCCTGCACCACGTCGGCCGTGGTCGCGGGCGCGGGCACAGCATCACCACCGTCGACCCGCACTGTCTGCCCATGGGCGGCGCTGGCGCACCAGAGGCCCCACGCCAGGCAGGCCAGGACCGCCACCGCCAGAATCACGACAATACCCATCGTCTGCTTCATAGAGGAATCTCCTTTCAGAACTCGGTGACCAAGAGCGCCTTCGGCTCGGCCGAGGCGCAGATGGCCGTGATAAGGCCCGTGTAGAGGTTGGCCGCCGTGATGGCGAACGAGCCGCCGTAGGCGCTCAGCTTGATGCCCGTGCCGACCGCCGGGTCGGCGCCGAGCTTGATGTAAACGTCGGCGTCGCCGTCATTGACCAGCACGGCCGAGATGCGCTCGGCATTGGCCGCCAGGGCCAGTTGGCCGTCGCTCGTCACGTTGATCGTCTCCGTCGCCGCCACGGCCGCCGAGCGGTGGGCCACGACCTGTTCGCCGTGCTCGCCGATCTCGACATCCGCGGACCCGATCCAGCGCCTGACCATCTCGCTATCCTCCAAACGCCAGTCGCCAGAGCGATCCAACCGCCAGGGTGGACGCCGCGCCAATCAGCAGCCACAGCAGTCGCCCCCGCGTCCGTTCCGAACTCTCCAGCCGGTCCAGCCGCAACTGGATGCCCGGCTTGCCGTTGCCCCTGATGGCCTCGTCCAGCAGGTCGAGCTTGCGGCGAATGCCCGCGAACTCGTCCTTGCAGACATCCTCGTACCGGTCGTCACACTCGCCGCTCATGCCGCTCCCACCTGCTTGGTATGAATCCGCAGCGTCCGGTGATAGGCATCGCTCCAGCGCCACGGCGTCTCGCCGCCGGGTGCCAGCACCTCGTAGACCAGCGTCTGCCCGCTCACGGTCTCGGTGATCCGGTCGCCGCGCTGCGGCAGGCCGAAGCCCGCCAGGTCCGCGGCCAGCACCAGGTAGTCCCGCGACTCCCAGTGCTGCGCGATGCCGTACTCGTCAGACACGTCGAACGTCGTCCGGCCGACCGTGGCCAGGACCTCGGCCGAGTCCCCGGCCCGGCTGTAGACAACCGACCGCGACATGTAGCGCCGCCGCTGATCGTCCAGCCAGGCCGAGGATTGCTCGAGGAGGTCCATTGGTTACTGGCTCAGCCGCACGCGAACCGTCGCGTCGGCATCGGCCGCGGCCTTCACGACCTTGCCGATGTAGGGATACTCGACCTTCGGGTCGCCGCCGTCGTCGGCATCGGTCGTCGCCACGCCGGGGTCGGCCTTCCAGTGGACCTTCTTGCCCACGGCGATGCCGCTCCCGACCCCGGTCGCCTTCGGAAAATCAAACACTCCCGTCACCGCCAGCGCCCCGAGGGCGTTGGCGGCAATGTCCAGCTTCGCCACGC
>CAZCOA010000095.1:0-2111 GCA_964500225.1 uncultured Anaerolineaceae bacterium
TCTCCGGGCGGCAGTCATAGCCCCGCGACCACAGGTGGTTGGACGCTGTCGCCAGAGTCAGCGGCAATGATGGGGCTGTCCTCAATTCAAGCGCTTCTTCGAAAGTAAGCCCGTTGCGCTGCATGGTTCTCTCCTCGTGGTTACCGTTTCGCGATCTCGTAGACCGCCGCCCGGCTCGGTGCCGGCCGCACGCCGACCTGCCGGGCCTTGCCCGCCTTGATGGCCGCCTGCAGGCGACGTGCGACCGTTCGCTCCGAATAGCCCGACTGCTCGGCCAGTTCGGCAACCGTCCAGCCCGCCTCTGTGACGACCGGCTGGGACGGCCCCAGCACCTCGGCCCACGCCTCGCGCACGTCTGCTTCGGTGATCTTCCATTTCACAGCCGCACCTCCTTCGGCCGCTCGGGCGAGCGCACCCAGTGGCGGGTGTAAAGGTCGGTGTCGCCCTGGCGGACGACGCTGCCGCCGATCTGCGGCATGGCCTGCCGCGCGCCCGGAATACGGAACGTGTACGGCGTCTTCAGCTGCCAGGCCGGACTGGTGAAGGCGATGCCGTAGCCCAGCGCCGTCGGCACGCGAATCTCGATGTGCCGGTGGCGGTGGCCGCGGATGAGCACGTCCGGCGGCCGTTGCCGCCAGCGCCCGGCCTCGGCGTAGGCCTCGGCCAGCTCGCGCATCACCGCCGTCGACTCGTAGGCCTGGCTGCCCGTGGTACCGATGTGGTGTGTGGCATGCACGAGCCCGCGGCCCAGGCGAATCCACACCTCCCACCGGGCGTGCCGGCCGTCCTCGTCGGGAACGGCGCCGAGCCGCTGGGCCAGACGCTCCTCCTCGACGCCGCTTGGGCCAACGTGGGCTTCCGTGCCGCGGACCATGTAGAGCCGCCCGCGGCAGCCGTCGGCGACGGGCTTCAGCACCTGGTAGGCTATCTCGGCCTGATCGGCCAGGTTGGCGCTGACCTGCGTCGTGGCCCGGTGGTGCACGCCATCGAGCGTGTCGCCGAGCACCAGCACGGCGTACGGCTCGCCGTGGCAGGCCCTGGGCACCCACTCCTTCCAGAACTCCTGCCACCACGACCAGACGGCCATCTGGAGCGACGACGGGAAATAGTGCCCGCCGTCATCGAGTTGTGCGCCGCCCTCGGGGCAAAGCCCGAGGCGGCAGCCGCAATGGAGGTCCGACACCACGACCAGGTTGTTAAGCGTGCGTTTGGCCATCATTCCTCCCCCGCGACCATGGCGGCGGTGCGCGCATAGCCCGCAATGTCCACCAGGTTGTCCCGCTTGTGGCGGTGACTCTGCCGGGCGAGCTTGACGGCGATCATGCAGAGCGGCACGTCGCCCGCCGCGACCTCGGCGCCTTCGCGGAGCTTGCCACCAAGGATGCCGGTCCACATCAGGGCCGTGCGCGCGAAATCATCCCGCGGGTGACCGTAGTCAGCCTGTCTCGCCCCGTCGGTGATGCGGATGGCCTCGGCCAGGACGGTCTCGCCGGGGGCTTCCTGCATGAGCCTCAGCTGATGCAGGCCGACCGTCGGCACGGGGGGATTCTCCAGCGGCTGGAGCGTTTCGGCGTCGAAGGCCGGCATGTTGAGCTCGCGGGCCAGCAGGTACTCCAGCTTCGCCCCGCGCGACTCTTCCCACCCCGGCAGCATGGCGATGGCCTCGCACTGCGCCAGCAGGATCACGTCAGCCCGCAGGTACGTCTCACGCGGCAGGTCCGTCCGTCCGCCGAAGTTCTCGGCCGGGTTGATCGGCTCCCAGCCGGCTTCGCGTAGCCGCGCCGCGGCGGCGTGGAAGGCGGGGAAGTTGAAATCGGCATGGCCTGTCATCGGGCCGGATACGTAGATGCGCTTCACATGGGTTACCATTCAGTTGCTCTCCGGGTTCATGGTGCCGCCGCACAGCGGGCAGCGGCACAGGGGAAATTCGTTCAGGCGAACGGTCAGTCGCCCGCCGGGCACCACGTCACGGCGTTGCGTCACGAGCAGGTCGATCTGGCTGTCGTCCTCGTACAGGCCGGCATGCTGAAGCGCATCAAGGGTGCTCTTCTGGAGATTGTCGAGGTCGCGCCGCCGGCGGTCCGGCGGGAAGGCGTCCATCGCCAGGGCGA
>CAZCOA010000096.1:0-2051 GCA_964500225.1 uncultured Anaerolineaceae bacterium
CGATGATCTCCCGCTCGAACTGGGCGAAGGAGAGCAGGATGTTGAGCGTCAGGCGGCCCATGCTGGTCGTGGTATTAAACTGCTGCGTGACGGAGACGAAGCTGACCTGGTGCTCGTCGAAGGTGCTGATCAGCTTGGCGAAGTCCAGCAGCGAGCGGCTGAGGCGGTCGACCTTGTAGACCACGACGCAGTCGATCCGCTTGGCCCGCACGTCGGCCAGAAGCTCGGTCAGCGCCGGGCGGTCCATATTGGCGCCGGTGTAGCCGCCGTCGTCATAGCGCCTGCGGAGGCACTGCCAGCCCTCGTGCCGCTGGCTCTCGATGTAGGCCTCGCCCGCCTGCCGCTGGGCGTCGAGGGAGTTGAACTCCTGTTCGAGGCCCTCTTCGTGGCTCTTGCGGGTGTAGATCGCGCAGCGGATTGTCGGCGTGCTCTTCGTCATGCCTTACCTCGCTTTCCGGCCGGCCGAGTGATGCCGAAGAACCGGTTGCCGTTCCAGTGGCTGCCAGTGATGGCCTCGGCCACGGCCGTCAGGCTCCGGTAGTGCTGGCCGTCGTACAGCAGCCCTTCCTGCTCCACGACCACCTCATAGCGCTGCCCGTTCCAGTCACGCAGCAGCCGCGTGCCCACCGCCAGATTCATCTTCCGCCGCTTGGCCCTTGGCCCCTTCGGCCCCTTGCCGTCGGCAATCGCCGCCAGCTGCTGCCGGGCCTCCTGACTGAGGCCGCCGAAGGCCAACTCCTGAATGCGATAGGCCAGGCGGCGGACCAGGTAGGCCCGGCCGAGCCTGCCGGGGTCCGTGCCCATCAGGTCCGCCCAGCGTTTGCGGAGCTGGGCCATCGACATGCGGCTGAGCTCGTCCACCTGCTTCAATACCGTCTTCTCCATCATGCCACCTCCTTTCGTTCTGCGGCGGGTTCCGCCGCGTTGGGGGTGACATTCAGGCTCTTTTCGCCTGAAACCTCAAGGCAATTGCGACTCCGAAAACGAGTCTTTTTCGCGGCCAGCCGCAGGACGCCGCGGGCCAGGATCGCGGCCAGTTCGTCGAGCCGCTCGTCGGCGCTCTCCGGGATCATCGCCGTGTCGTTCAGTCGGACCATGGGTCGAGCCCTCCTTTGATGAACGCCTCGCGGATGATCTGGATGTTGCGGCGCACCGTCTCCGGATGGAGGCCAACCTTTTCGGCGACTTCGAACGGGTTGTCACACTCGATCAGAAGACGGCAGATCCGCTGCCGCCGCGGCGAAAGCGTGGCCACGACCTTGCGCACCTCGTCGGCCATCACCTTCTCCTCCGGCCGGTGGGCGTCCTCGGTGCGGTGGGCGAGCTGGCTGAAGCGCTCCATCAGGTTCCGCCGGCGGGCGCTGGAGCGGGCCAGCATCTTGATGCGGCGGTCCAGGACGCGGCAGAGGATCGTCTCCTCGCTGGCCGCGTGCGCCCGCGCCGGGTCGAAGTGGAACCGGTGGATGGCGATGGACAGTTCCTGCAGGGCGTCGTCCCACCGGTCCAGGGGCACGCCGAAACGCTTCAGGCGGGCGAAGGCCAGGTTGATCTTCCACTCCTCGAAGGCTCCCACGTACCGCTCGTACAGCTCCTCAATGTAAGTCTTTGCCACGGTGCTTCTCCGTAAACAGGGCCGCGTCTGCGCCCGGGCCTCTCCCGGACGACGCAACCATGATCGCTGACGGGGCGGTGCCACGTATCTAACCGTGGATGTGATTGGCGAAGATCACGTGACGGGCCATGTGATCGTCACATGACAGGGAAGCAGTGCCAAATTCCGTCACATGACTGTCATGTGACAAGGAATGTGATTTTATTTGGCACCCCGCACTTTTGGGGGTCTGCGGCAATAAGCATTGCGTCGCGGGCAGGAGGACGACGCCCGCCGCAAGGAGAGACCGAATGCCGCAGACCGCAGACTGCGCCGTGCTGATCGACTTGAACGCCCTGCTGGCCGAACCGGATGGTGAGTATCACCGCCGGGCCGGCCAGTACCTGTCGAGCCACCGGCTGATCGACTTCATGAAGTCGCCGTGGCTCTACTTCAAGAA
>CAZCOA010000097.1:0-1976 GCA_964500225.1 uncultured Anaerolineaceae bacterium
ACCCGATCCCGCGTCGCCCCACCCCTAGATGCTCCAACGCCGACAACATCAGCTCCCCGCACACCACAGGCCCGCACCCGCGCAGCACCTCGATCCGAAACTCCACCGACCGCGACGTCGCCGACGACACGGCCTCGTCCCACGCCAGCGCCGCCTCCGACGCCACGTGACGCTGAAGCCGACCCATCTGCACCGCCAACGACGCCAACCGCCCCCGCAAACCCGGTGCATACTCCCGCTCCAGAAGCGGCAACAGTTTGTGTCGCAAGCGGTTACGTGCCATCGCCAGGCTCCGGTTCGTCTCGTCCTCCAGGCTTGCCAACCCACGCGACTTCAGGTACGACATCACCTCGTTCCGGGTCACCTCCAACAGCGGCCGGATCACCACAATGCGGCTATCCGGCGCGATCGGACGCTCCACGGGCATCCCCGACAGCCCCCGGACGCCGCTGCCGCGAAGAAAATTCATCAGCACCGTTTCGCTCTGGTCGTCCCGCTGGTGACCCAGCGCCACCCGGTCCGCCCCGCACTGCTCTGCCGCACGACGCAAAAACTCGTACCGAACGGCCCGTGCCGCTTCCTCCACCCCCTGACCCCGACGCGACGCCTCCGAACGCACGTCCGCCCGCTCCACCACCACCGCCACCCCCCATTGCCGCGCCAGATCCCGCACGAACGCCTCGTCCCGATCCGCCGTCCGACGAAGACCGTGATTCAGATGACCCAGCACCACCTCGAACCGACCTCGACGCCCCGCCGCCCGCGCACGTCGCCCCCCACGTCCGGCCGGCCCCCGTGCCTCCACACCACACCCCGATCCCGACAACTCCAGCAGAATCGACGCCAGCGCCACGCTGTCCGGACCCCCGCTCACGGCCGCCAACACACGGCTCCCGTCCGGAATCAGTCCCCAGCGACGCACCGTCGCCGACACCGCCTGCACCGTCTTGTGACGCGATCGTCTCATGCGCCGATCATTATCTCCCATGCTACCGGGCAGCGTCAACCGTTGGACGCCTCCCCAGGTCCCCATGGGCCAAACGCCCCGCGGCACGCAGGCCCCTCATGGCCACGCCTGCGCAGCTTCGCCGCCCCACTCCGTCAGGTACAACGAGCGCAGCACACGCCCCCTCCCCCGCTCGAAATCGGTTTGATTCCTGCGCCGCGACACCCTATCATGCGCACCTGTTGGGTGGCTTGCCTTTCGATGTGACGCAGATTTCTGTATTCGCAACACCGCCGAGCTTTCGACCGAGGGATATTCGCGTGTCGCACGTGCCTTCCGATCTTACGCTTCGCGTCGGCCAGGACTACACCACGCGGCAACTCGTCCGCGAGGCCCTGCGCGCCTGCCGCCGCAACCTCTGGCCCGCCGTCGGCTGCATGCTCCTGGTCTCCCTCATCGTCTGGCTGCCCGTGGGCGTCGTCACGCTCGGATGCTCTTGCTTAGGCCCGATCTTCGGCCCGGCCCTGTTCGCCGTGGTCTACGTCCTGGCCGGCATCCACATCATGTCCGGTTACGGCTGGTCCGCCGTCTGCACCTTCGACGACCGCCGCATGCGGGCCGACGACCTCTTCTTCCCGTTCCGCACCCGTTACACCACCTTGCTGTTCATGGCCCTGGTCGAGACTGCCGCAGCCGCCATCCCCGCTGTCCTGTCGATCGTCCTCGGCGTGATTATCCTCGTCCGAAGCGGCGGCTCTTTCGGCCCCGGCGCCATGGCCTCCCTCGGTGCTGGCGCCGTCGTCCTCGGCCTGATCCTCCTTCCGGCCGTCTTGGCCTACCTCATTCACGCGGCGTTTTTCCTCGCGCCGCTGTTTGCTTTCACCAACCCCGACCTCACCTGGCGCGACTGTGTCCGCTGCAACTGGCGCGTCCTGAGGAACCGCTCCAGACAGTTCCTCATCATTTACGCCCCGCCTGGCGTCGCCGCCGTGGTCCTGGCCGTCCTGGCGTCGGCCATCATGGCCGCAGG
>CAZCOA010000098.1:0-1883 GCA_964500225.1 uncultured Anaerolineaceae bacterium
GCGCGGGCGACGAGGCCGGCCTTGACCGGCTCGGCCAGGATGACGAACCGCCCCAGGTGGTCGGCCTCGGCGGGCGTGACGCCCTTGAGGGCTGCGCGGTCGGTGAAGGCCTGTTCGCTGTCGGCGGGGGTGAAGATCGGGCCGTCGATGCCGAGCACGTCGAACCGCTCGCGGTCGGCGCCGCTGGTGTTCTGCACCAGGACGATGCCGGCCGCGAGGCCGCGCGGCTGCGATTCGCCGGTCTGATTCTGGCTGCGGGCCTGCCGCTCCTGGGCCACGTCGAGCAGCGTGTTCCACGTCGCCGCGGGAATCTGGAGCCGGTCGCCAGCCTGGACTTTGCGGAGCGTGTCGCCCATGACGCGTCAGATCCCCAACCCGGCGAAGTCCCCATCCTCGTACACCTTCTCCACGTAGGCGTGCCGCGGCTTTTTGACCAGGGCCTTGGCCCCGTCGTCCACGGTGTCGACGTAGCGCACCCACAGGTACTCCCAACCCTTCTTCGACGGCACGGTGATGCTGCCGATGGTGATGTTGGTGCGGTTGGGGCTGCCGGCGAAGGCGTAGCTGAACTCGGCGCTGCCGTCGCCCCGCTGGCCGCTGAACTGCCCTCCGCGGAACAGGCACTCGCCGGCGGCCAGCGTAATCGAGAGGCCCGTGCGGCTGTCGGTGACCGTGAACGCGCTGCTGTTGACCTTGCCCGTGAGCGCGAAGATCGTGGCGGGGTTGGGCAGGCTGCCCGAGGCAAAGACCTTCGTCACCGTGAAATTGAAGACCGGCACGGTGATGTCCACGCCCTCGACGGCGTCGTGCGTGACGCCGACGGCCCCGCCGAGGTCGGGGGCCGAGTCG
The DNA here is from genome assembly GCA_964500225.1 of uncultured Anaerolineaceae bacterium. GTDB lineage: Bacteria > Planctomycetota > Phycisphaerae > FEN-1346 > JAACEH01 > JAAYDY01. Next base: position 850 of record CAZCOA010000098.1, read on the forward strand.
CCCGACATGCCATGTCGGCCGACGGTGCTGATGCTCTGCGTGATGTGCTGGGAGCCGCCGCTGGTGTCGAAGGTGACGGCCGTCTCGCCCACGGCCGGCGGCTCGCGCTCGACCTTGCCGGCGGGAACGTACCGGGCCGTGCCGTCCCACAGACCCGGCCCCACCGGCTCGATGCCAACGCTCTCCCGCACCAGACCGTTGTAGGCGGCCGGAGCGGCGGCGGCGAGCGCCGTCCAGGCCGCCCGGTCGTCGTCGGTCCCGGCGACGTTGTACCGCAGGTCGATGGTCGAACTGCGGCCGATGGTCGTCGGACGGCTCTCGAACTTCTCAGTGACGGTGACAGCCATGTTTCTTGCCTGTTCCTATCCGAACGTCAGCCCGCCCAGTTGGGCCTCGTCCACCAGACGCTTTGTGTTCTTCGCCGTCTGCTCGGCGGCGTTGGCCAGGCGGTCGGCGGTGCCGCCGGTGCCGAGGCCCCGAGCCTCCATGACGTTGAAGGTGCCGGTCACGCCCACGGTCCGCTTCTTGACCTCGTCGAGCTTGTCGCCGATGCCTTCCCAATCATCCATGTCGAACATGCCGCCGCTGGGCCGCGGTGCGCCACTGGCCGCGGGCTGCCCGGCCTCGCGCTTCCGCTTGGCCTCGGCGATGGCCTCCTGCCACTCCTTGCGGGCGGCATCCACCTCGGCCTGGGCGGCATCAATCCGGCCCTTGGTTTCGTCGGCCAGGGCCTTCTTCTTAGCGTCCTGCTCCTTCTGGACCTGGCTCATCGCCCCGTCATGAATGGCATCTTCCCGGCGGCGGTCGGCTTCGCGTTGTCGCTCGCGGGCGGCCACGGTGGCATTGGCCTGCGCGTCGACCTTCCGGTTCTGCTCATCCAGCCACTTGTCGGCCCCGGCGTTGGCGGCGGAGCTATCGAAGCTGTCGTCGAACAGGCCCTTCAGCCAGTTCCATGCCTTCGAGAGTTGCGTGCCCGCCCAGTTCCAGGCCTTGCTGATGCCTTGGCAGAAGCGCGTCCAGGTGGTCGAGAGGAA
>CAZCOA010000099.1:0-1690 GCA_964500225.1 uncultured Anaerolineaceae bacterium
ACGGCGCATTTCAACATGAGCGGCGGGGGCAAGAGCGGCGCTGACGGGCAGACCCTGACCTACAGCGTGCCGGTGAACGGCAACGTGAACATGACGTTCACCAGCACCAGCACGCAGGGCAGCGCGGCGATCACCAGCTACGTGTGGAAGAGCAACGGGACGCAGATCTGTTCGAACTCCTCGACCTGCAACTACACCTTCGGGACGCCCAGCAACACCATCACGCTGACGGTGACCGACAGCAACGGGTTGAGTTCGACCGCCACCGGCCAGGTGAACCTGACGTTCCAGTCCGCAGCCCCGCAAATCAGCTGGATTTCTCCCTCTACTCCCCCCCGGGCGGCCGGCAACCAGAATGTTTGGGTATATGGAAGTGGTTTTCAGTCGGGCCTGACCGTCACCGTCGGCTTTCCGGGAGGGGGTTCAGGTACACTCAGCGGCACGCAAATTCAGAACGTAAGCGACGGGTCGTTCATGATGGTCATCAACTTCAACAATAATCCGGGCTCATATTGGATCCGGGTCAACAACCCCGGCGGAGCAACGTCTAACACGTTTTACTTCAACGTGAATTAGCGGCATCAGGGATTGGAGTACAGCAGGATGTAGCCGAGGGTGGCCCCGGCGGGCGTCTTCACTTTCAGCACGCCGGACCAGCCGGAGGGATTGTTGGCGGCGGCGAGTTCGGCGAAACGGTAGCCGTTGCCTGAGCCGCCGGCGAGGATGAGTTCGCCGTTGGCGGTGAGTTCGAGCAGCGTGCTGTCGGCGAGGTTGGAGCCGGGGCCGTGGATCTTGAGGGGTGAGGTCGTGGTGTCGGGCGAAGCGATGACGGTGGGGCCGACGGCGAGGCCGGAGGCGATGTGCGGTGTCTGGGAGGACCAGGTGCGGGCGTAAGCCTTCTGTGGGTCGTTGCCTTGCTGGAGGCAGGCGCCCCAGAGGTGGATGTCGCCGGTGGTCCAGTCGTCACCGTTGGCGGCGTACTGGCGGACGACGATCCAGAGGCCGGTCTGGCCGCTCGCGAGCGTGCCCGTGATCTTGAAGCGCTGCCAGGACGTCGTGATCGTGATCTGGGTTGGGCCGGCGAGGTAGGCGGCATATGGGTTGTCGACGATGGCAATGGACACTTTGCGCGTACCTGAAGCGATGCGGGCCCAGATGTAAAAGGTGTACGTTCCGCCGTCGACGAGCCCGGCGATCTGCTGCTGGATGACCGGAGTATCCGTGACGGCAGTGATCACGTCGGCAGTCTGGTTGCCGTCCGGAGCGATGATCGCGTTCGAGGCGACCGAGCAGGATCCGCCGTTCTTGTCCCAGGTGGCGGCGGCGAAGTCCTCTGAGCACTTCGCCATGTTCTCGAGCGGGCCGCCGATGGTCTGGTGCGGCCCGCAATCCATGGGTCCGGTGAAGTGCTCGCCCGCACGGTTGGCCGGGATGTAGCCGAGGGCATTGGTGATTTCGCCTGCTTCTGGTGGACTCGCGCTGATGGTTACGCTGACACGGTCGTTGGCCGGGTCGTCGGCGGCAGCCAGCGAGACGCGTGCGCCCTGGACCAGGTTGAGAGCCCGGCGCGTGCCGACGTCGGCACCCTCCTTCTGGACCTTGTGCGGGAACTCGCCGCTGACGATGTCGCCGGCGGTGTGCGTGTGGGCAGGCAGGTCGCCCGCTGCGAGGTTCGCGCCCGCGGTGACGC
>CAZCOA010000100.1:0-1544 GCA_964500225.1 uncultured Anaerolineaceae bacterium
CGGAGGTCCAGGCGCGGGCGGACGAGGGCAAGGAGGCCCCGTCCGCCCCCGGGGCCGGTGACGACCTGGTTAAGGACATGCGCGCCCAGGCGGCCGCCGAGAGCAAGCGAATCGCCGCCATCCGCAAGATCACCGACGGCAAATTCCCGGACATCGAGGCCAAAGCCATTGAGGAAGGTTGGGACGTCAAGAGCACCGAACTGGAGGTGCTGCGTGCCTCGCGGCCCGCCGCTCCGGCGGCGCACACCGGCGGCACGGCCAACGGTCCGAAGGTGCTGGAAGCCGCCGCGTTGATGACCGGCGGCGTGCGCGGCGACGACCTGATCAAGACGCACGGCGAGCAGATCGTCGAGGCGGCCGAGAAGCGCTACCGCAACCGGCTGGGCCTGCACCAGCTTCTGCTGGAGGCGGCTTGGGCCAACGGCTGTGATGTGCGGTTCTTCAGCGATGACCCCGAGGCGGTGCTCCGTGCGGCGTTCAGCACGTTCACGCTGCCGGGCATTCTCTCCAACGTGGCCAACAAGTTCCTGCTGGACGGCTTTGAATCGGTCGAGCAGGCCTGGCAGCGGATCGCCGCCACGCGCAGCGTCAAGGACTTCAAGGCGGTCACCAGCTACCGATTGACGGGCGGCTTCGAGTACGAGGAGGTTGGTCCCGACGGGGAACTGAAGCACGCCCAGGTCGGTGAGGAGAGCTTCACCAACCAGGCCAAGACCTACGGGCGGATGTTCAGCCTGACCCGCACCGACTTGATCAACGACGACATGGACGCGCTGACCGCCGTTCCGCGTCGCATCGGTCGCGGCGGCGCACTGAAGCTCAACAAGGTCTTCTGGGGCGCGTTCCTGGACAACGCCGCCTTCTTCACCGCCGGGCACAAGAACTACCAGGCGGGCGCGGACACGGCGCTGTCCATCGACGGCCTGACGGCGGCGGAACTGATGTTCCTCGAGCAGGTCGACCCCGACGGCAACCCGCTGGCCATCGAGCCGCGCACGCTGCTGGTGCCCCCGGCGCTGAAGGTCCAGGCCGAACTGCTGATGAGCAGCCTGAAGGTCAACGAGACCACCACGGCCAACAAGCCCAAGCCGAGCGACAACCCGCACGCGGGCAAGTTCACCGTGGTCACCAGCGCCTATCTCGGCAACGCGGCCATGTCCGGTTCGAGCACGAAGGCCTGGTATCTGCTTGCCGAACCGTCGGACCTGCCGGTGATCGAGGTCGCGTTCCTCAACGGCAAGCGGCAGCCCACCGTAGAGCGGGCCGAAGCCGACTTCAACGTTCTGGGCATCCAGTTCCGTGGGTACTTCGACTTCGGCGTCGCCCTCCAGGACTACCGGGGCGGCGTGAAGATGAAGGGCGAGGCGTAAGCGCCTCGTCGTTCAACCGGCATCAGAACTCTCTTATCACGAACAGGAGCAACGAGACATGGCAGTAGCACAGTTCATTCATGACGGCGACAGCATCGACTACACGCCCACCAGCGCGGACGTGGCGGCCGGCGACGTGATCGTTCAGGGCGACTTGGTGGGCATCGCCAAACG
>CAZCOA010000101.1:0-1513 GCA_964500225.1 uncultured Anaerolineaceae bacterium
CACCGCATCCCCCGAAACCAGTCCCCCGCCCCGATGCACTCGATCGCTCGCCGCACCGCCGCCTCGTCCGACGCCCGCGTGAACGTGCTCTCCAACCCGCCCGACCCCGACAACCCAGCCGCCCGCGACTCACCGGCCCCAGCGGCCGATGTGTTCGCCGACGCCCCGCCGCTCGCCGCCGCCTCGTACGCCTCCGACAGCAACGACTCCCACGCATCCAGCCGATCCGACGGCGACTCGCCCCCCGCGTCGCACGCCCACGCCCGCGCCTCGCCCGTCCAATGATCCACCGACAGCACGCTGTCGTACAATCCCCACCACATCCGCGGCAACCCGATGTCCTCCGTCGCCGTCTGCGGCAACCGTTCCACGTGACGCCCCACCTCGTACGCCAGGAACCCGATCGCCCCCGCACGCAGCGGACACGCCTCCTCCGCCGCCGGCAACGCAAACCGCCCCAACGCCTCACGCAACGCCGCAAACGGACTCGCCTGCCCGGCTCGCACGTCCCCCCTGCGGTCCACGATCCGGCTCGTCCGGCCGTCGTGCGTCAACACCTCCATCGGATCGTACGCCCAGAAACTCCACCGCGCCAGCTCACGAGGACCGCCGCTGGAGTCCAGCAGCGCAGGCCACCGCCGCAACGCCAGCCGGCGCAGCAGCCACGCTACCGACGACGGCGCTCGCACCCGACGGCTCTCCACACGACACTCCCGCACAGCCTGGCTCACTGTCGATGACCCCCGCTCCCCACAGGGTAGCCCCCCGGCTCTTCATGGTCCCCGGCGCGCAGCTGTGCCGCGGCGCAACACGTTGGACCGGCCGCGCAGCACGCGCCTGCGTGTGCCGCACGCCGCCCCTCACACGCCGCCGCCGCGACGCCCGTACCGATGAATCGTCTCGATTATCGTCTTGTGAATCCGGCCGGGACTGCCCACGTGCTGCCACATCGCCTCCACCTGCCCCGTCCCAGCCGTCGCGAAGAATATGTTGCCCACACCAAGAATCCGCTGCACCAGACTGCGACACACGAACGTGTTCTGCACCCGGTCCAACGCGCACTCGAACACCTGGACGTTCAACACCCCCATCCGGCGAATCACCCGACGATCCGTCAACACGTACCACCGCGCGTGCCACTGCAACAACGCCCACAACATGCGCGCCGCCGCAATCGCCACCCCCGCCTGCACCAACGCCTGACGCATCTGCGGCGCATGCGCCGACACCACGGACATGTGTCCCACCAGAATCGCCAGGACGCCCAGCCCCACCACCGGACCGCTCACCAACGGTACGAACCACAGCGACGGCTTCAGCCGCAGCACCACGATCTCCCCGTCCGCCAGCAGTTCCTCCGCCACCGCCGCCGCACGAGGCGCCACCGCCTCGCCCGAAGGACCTCCGCCGCCCCCGCTGCTCACGCGGATCGCTCGTCGCCCCGCCGCCGGCCGCGCCTCGCGCGCCACCCTCCGCGCGGCGGCCGGCCGCCCTCGCGCCACGGCCACCGGCG